>JBFMAY010000031.1:4740-46492 GCA_040755455.1 Thermodesulfobacteriota bacterium
GCAGAGGCCTCCCAGCTGCTGGCAAAGATCCGACTAAAATAAAAAATACACTTGGTATTACATTTTTTAGGATCGGGCTTGTAGCCGGCCTCGGCCAGTTCGCTGGCAGAACAGCTGGTCTTCGACCTGAGCAGGCAAAAAGGGGAGATGGGAAAAAACCAGGCCTGGAGCGAATGTCCGCCGAGCGCACTGGGACCTGTATCTGACCGACCGGGGACGGAATCTGACGACCATCAAATGGATACCGCCTATCCTGGTCACCCTCAAGACGATGAGCCGCCGGCTTTTATCCGGCAGCTGTAGGAGAAAAATCATAAAAAAACAAGCGGACCGATCAGCATCCGGGTCCCGGAGCCGACCAAATCCTGGCTGCTGCCTGGTCTGTTCCCGTCCCTGCTTAAAGCCAACTGGCTGCTGATCATCTTCAATTCCCTCTTATTATCTTGACATTTTGCCGGAATGGCTGAGCGAAAACCAAAGAAACTGTTAAACCTATTTCATAACTTCCACCCACCAGGCCTCAGCCGAACGGTTACCACTGGCGCGAACAAAACGTAAATCATCTACGATATGGCCAGCGTGTCGTTTTATCCACCGACCTAACCTGCGGCGGTTAATTTCACCTCGTTCTTCAGCGATATCGCGCAGCACCTCTCGCAATTCTACGTGTTCATCCCGGCTTGCTGCTGCTTGCTTCACGGCATCACGCACCATGGCCGGCATTCTGCCGAATACCGCTTGCCAGGCCCTGAGCAGACGCCCTAATGTTTCACGATCTGGGTCTTCTGATATTGCCTGGAAGATAGATTCAATCGGATCTGCACAGCCAAGCCACAAGAGTGGTTGCTGGCACAGATCGGACCAATCACCAAACCCTGCGACTGACTTGCAGTTAATCTTAGGCTTGCCGGCAACTATCCAGGCGCGCACGATAGTCAATACAGCTGAGACATACCGTCCCCTTTCATTCAACACCTCGCGCACAAGCTCGGGGCGCTTGAAACTTCTCGCCGCTGGTATTTCACAGCCAGGATCTAAGCTGATCGTTATGCAGCGCCTTGTCATATCCTTAACCGGGCCGACATTGTTCCCGCTGGACAGAAACAAAGTTTTCGTGCTGACCGTGGCGGTCTTGGACACTCCCAGAATCCGACCACTCATGAACTCGGAAGTCAAAGCAGTGCAGAGACTCTTGTGCGCCAGCAAATCGGTGGTCAAATTGTCAAACACAACCACGGCGGGTACCCGCAGAAGCTCCGCAAAAAGCATCTTGCGGCATTCCTCGTCATCCGCGGGGAAAGTAGTCGCGGTTCCCCACTGCGAGGTGGCAAAGGCTGTAATCAATTCACACAAATAGGACTTTCCCGAGCCGGCCATGGGTGCCCGGATATGGAACATAGGAGCAAGGGGAAGGCTTGGCCTTAAGCAGGCAGTAAGAATCGCAGACAAAGTAGCCGCCAAGTCAGCTTCACTGGCAAAGCTGAATTCCATAAGTATGTCTTTCAGCAGCGCCAGAGCAGCTTCGGCCTGCGAACGGGTCGGATGATCTGGGACAGAAAAATCCCGTGAATCGAATACACCGAACATGCCGGTGGCCTGGTCATAACCGGCCTGTGTTATCAGACTGTAATCAGAGCGCAGATAGGGCTGGCGTGCCAAGCCATTCAGTACCGGCAAATGAGGATAGCTGGAGGAATCAAAGAGAACTGCGACATACCGGGCCGGGGGATCGATACGTACCCAGTCCTCGCTTCTGCAATCGAAGCGTTCCCATATCGCAACAACAGCAAGTTCGCGCATTAAAGACGGTTGACCGCTGTTCTCCACACGGGTTTCCCTGGTACCAGGGTCTGTGACTACGTTCACGATCAACCCGCCGCGTTGATAGTAACGTCCTGACTGGGCAATTTCACGCTCCGCTGCATCCACCACACGATGCATCTCACCCGGGATGACCCTAATGATTGGCTTCATACGTGCCCTACTGGGCTCGATGTCGAGAATCCTTAAGAGGTCGCGGATTTTCCGCCCGGCACAATGGCCGTGCAGACACTTGAACCCGCCGACAGGCCAGAAGTCATCCGGCTCGAAATAGGCGGTACCGCTGTCTACTTGTCCAGCATGTTCTTGTACCCAGGGGCAGGTAATGTCGTGCTTACCATCACCAAGCTGCGCCTTGTAAAAACCCCTGGACCGAAGCATAGCTAAAACAGGATTGTCATCCGGACGCGGTATCAGTACAGGATCTCCGTCCAGCGGACGCTCCTGTGCCGGGCACATCGGCTGCCGCCGGGGTCTTCCGGAAGGAAACATCTCCAATTGCAGCCCATCGACCAAATCCTCGACCGAATAGCGCAACGTGGGCGACCACTTCTGCATTCGGCAGAAAAAGGGAGGGAGGTGTTTACCATTCACCGCCACCGGCAGCCGTGCCAGCCGTGCCCTGGGGCCATTGGCCCCGGGATCACAGAGACCGGCCGCAACAATTGCATTCATCAAACGATCTGCTGCATTCCCATCGGTAAGTGGTTCACGCAGCAAATACCCGGCCTGGAAGTTCCCAGGCGATGTTTCCAGCAACCAGGAAAGGGGTAAAGTCAGACGCTCGGTGGATATCTTGCTACCCACATCGTCGAGCATCACTGCATGGAGAGCATGGAAATGCGACTTTTTCCGGTGGAATTTCCCAGCCTCGTCAGGTTTGAATGACGCCAGGCTGAAATAATTGTTGTTGTCTGCCGGCAGGGTAGTTGTTGTATCGATATTTCCTTGCCAGGGCCTGCCGAACCATTTCTTGGCCGAGACGCTTGAGGGGTTACCCTTAAAGCTGACTACCATAGGCCGAGTATCAAGGTCCTCGCCAAAGACCCTCAGCAGAAATTCACCATTACTGATTAAGTTGGTTTCATCGGTTTTGCCGGTTTCCTCAGGATCAAACTTAAAAACTGTCAGGGGGTTATTCAAAAATTTTACCCCCTTACTTCATAAGCTTGCGGGCCGCTGCCAGCTTTGCTACCAGTGCCCGGATTTCTTCATCAGTTTTGCCAGCAATACGCGCGGCGTTGATAGCCTCGACCTCGTCAGAGGGCCAGCCAACCGCCCGTGCCCCGAGGCTAACTGGCTTTGTCCATAACCCTTCAGCAATTCTCTGATAAATAGTTGATCTGGAAAGCCCGGATTCAGATTTTACAGCGGGAAGCCTTAATATGGTGCGCTTCATCTATAAACCTCCATAAGTGTTAGTGGAATTCTTTAGACGAAGCTTAGTTGAGCGATTTGGGCGATTCAATAGCAAGACATCGCCCAACTGCCAAGAAAAAATTTATATAAAAATCAGACTGTTGACCTTTCTTGTTGGGCGGCATTGAGATGACTTCAGGAAAATTCCGGAGAGGGGAATAAAGAAATAGAGCGGGTTTGAGGTCGGGAAGTTGAGCGAAGTTTTTCGCCCAACTTTTTTACTTCTTCATTTGTTTTTTGATGGTCACAGCATTTCGGCCATGGGCAATATCCTTTTTAGCAATCTGTTGCGAGTACCAAACATCGGACATATTCGGGTGTTTTCCCTTCAAGCTCTGATATGACTTCTGCCATGATTTATACATAGCCTTAGTATCCAGCTTTCTTGCTTCGCGACGTATACTGCTGGAAGGCGAGGGTTGGGATGTTGCTGCCGATATGTTTTTGCGTTGTACGATGACATACTCGTCTATGACGATACCAATCGCCTCGCGCTCATGCCGTGCCGTAGTTGAGATCAATACACGGCCCTTTGTCGCATCAAGAGACATCGTAGGATCAAAGGATGGTGGGATCCTTCTCCCTCGTCGTGCAAACATCCTCCGCACACTTGCCCTAAATTTATCAACGTCGATATAGTCGAATGTGAAGGGGAGCTGTCCGATACGCCATACATGTTCATCTACAATGTCGTTAAGTTCATTTGCATCGACAGGCCCTCCCTGTACCTTTTCCAAAATGGATACAATTGCTTTCCACACGACTCCCGGCCATTCTCTGGTTATGGCATTTGCGTTGGAGACAATCTCACGGTACACCGACTCTGGAACTGCATTGAGCGCTCCGAATATACCGGCAATGAGGTTCTCCGAAATTTCCCTATCAAACCTGGAGTAGGCGACAATTTGTGCATCTACCCAGCGTCTTTTCTGCTTCTTCCGCAGAAGGCCCAGCTTACGGTTAATGAGATCCAGCACTTCCTCGGGCATTTTCGGAAAGCACTTACCGTATTCATTTTTTTTGGGCATACCAACCTCTTTAGTTGCCGCACCTGAAAGCAATGGGCGCGCTCATCGAGCCGCCGCACGGATCGGAATGATTTTGGCCCCGGGCTTGAGAGCGTCCAGGTAGTCGGCCCAGGCCTGCATCATTCGACGTCTTTCCGGTAAATGTTGCGCATGATTATAAGCTGCTCTGACATTATTTCGTTCAGCATGGGCCAATTGTCTTTCAATCACATCAGGTGGCCATCCCTGTTCATGAAGAACCGTTGAGGCCATGGCTCGGAAACCATGCCCGGACATCTCTTCTTTGGCATATCCCATCCGGCGCAAGGCCGCTAAGATGGTGTTATTACTCATTGGCCTTTCGGCCGACCGGAGGGAAGGGAAGACATATCTCCCTCGACCGGTCAGCGGATTAATATCCCTCAGGATATCGAGTGACTGGGAAGACAGCGGGACAATATGCGTGGTACGCATCTTCATCTTTTCTGCAGGGATTTTCCATTCCGCCAGGTCAAAATTTATTTCTGCCCATTCAGCATGTCGTAATTCTCCCGGCCGGACGAAAACGAGCGGCGCCAAGCGCAACGCACATCTTGTAATCAAGTGCCCTTCATACCCATCAATGGCCCTGAGAAGCTCTCCGACCTTCTTGGGATCGGTGATGGTGGCCATATGTTGAGGTTTTGTCGGAGATAATGCACCGCGCAGATCTGAACTGGGGTCACGATCTGCACGTCCTGTCGCAATAGCATACCGAAACACCTGCCCACAAATCTGCTTGATTCTGTGGGCGGTCTCTATGGCACCTCTTTCTTCTATACGGCGCAATACCGCCAAAACCTCAGGGGCTGTGATCTCGGCAACAGGCCGCGAACAAAGCCAAGGGAAAACATTATTTTCCAGTCTGCTGATAATGGTTCGTGAATGTCCCTCTGTCCATGTGTGTTTGTTTTTTGTAAACCATTCACGGGCAACAGCTTCAAGGCTGTTTGCAGTCTGTGCAATCCGCATGTTCCTTGTTTCTTTCTTATGCTGGGACGGATCTATGTCGTTTTGCAAAAGATGACGAGCATGGTCACGCCTCTCCCTGGCCTCCTTCAGTTTAACATCAGGGTAGACCCCAAGAGCAAGGGTCTTCCGTTTATCTCCAAACCGATAATCAAAACGAAAATACTTTCCTGATTTGTTGACCAGCAGGTAAAGTCCTTTGTCATCTGCAAGTTTATACTGCTTTTCTTTTATTTTTGCGTTGCGGATGGCGGTATCTGTGAGAGGCATGACGGTATTTCCTCAAGGTTCATGACGGTATGCCAGAAAAAACCCATGTGGCAAAACACCTAGAAGCTTGTCCTGAATGGGGTTGAGGCGCTTGACGGTATCTCAACTGGCAACAATTGAATATACCGCCAAAAGTACCGCCAAAAGTGACGGTATGTCAATAGATTTTATTGGACCATACCGGACAACAAAAAACCCGAAAGCCTTATCAGCTTTCGGGTTAAGAGACATTCCAGGATTTCACTGGACTATGTTTTGGTGGAGGCGGCGGGAGTCGAACCCGCGTCCGAAAATACTCCCCTGCAAGCGTCTACATGTGTATTCCTGCTTAAGTGCTTATCGCGCCTGGGTTCCACCAGGACCAGGAACCTTCAGCGCTATCCCGCTTTTTATTTCGCTTTTCGGGCCAGTAGGCTCCTCCCGAAAGCTATCCCGCTAGTCGACGCTCCAATCAACCCCGCAGGAACGGGTTGGTGGAACGGTAGCTTATTTATGCTGCTACGGCATATGCATAGTCGTCTGCGACTATATTTAAAATTCCAACCGTTTAACGAGCAGTCAGAGACCTCGACATGCAGCCTGAGCTTATATATCCCCGTCGAATCCGTTTCGCCCCCTTGTGTGAATTTTGTGTCCAAATAATTATTTATACGTTTTCCGCAGCCGGTCCATCTCCCGGTCTGCCTCTTTTTTCTTCAGGGAATGGCGCTTGTCGTAAAGGGTCTTCCCTTTGCACAGACCAAGACCAAGTTTTGCCAACCCCTTACTATTAAAATAAATCTTTATCGGGATTAAGGCAAATCCTTTTTCCTGCACCTTGCCGATGAGCTTCTTGATCTCCCGGGCGGCGAGCAGCAGTTTTCTCTCCCGCATGGGGTCAGGGGCGTCATAGGTGGCAAATGCATAGGGCGAGATATGCACGTTGAGCAGCCAGACCTCGCCGTTTCTGATCTTCACATAGCCGTCGCGCAGATTGACCCGGCCGGCCCGCAGGGATTTCACCTCCGAACCCTTGAGCACCATGCCGGCTTCAATAACGGAATCGACGGTATACTCGTGGTATGCCTTTTTATTGGTTGCGATTATTTTTCCAGACATCCGAATCTACTTTGTCGTGATTTTGCTCTTTATATCAATGCGGCCATGCCGGTCACCCGGATGGCCTCCTCATGGGTGGTGATGCCCTTCATCACCTTCTGCCAGGCGTCCTCTTTCAGGGTGGTCATGCCCTCCTGTCTCGCCACCTTGGCGATCTCGCCGGCGCTGCTCCCCAGGCTGACCTGCTTTTTGATCTGCTCGGACATGGGAAAAATCTCAAAAATCCCGCACCGGCCAAGAAACCCTGTGCCCCGGCAGCGGCGGCAGCCTTGCCCCCGGCGCAAGGTCAACTGCGGCTGGTCCGGCAGTGGAAAGCCGAAGCCCTGCAGCGCATCGGTGGGCAGGGTAAAACTTTCCGCGCAATGGGGGCAGATGGTCCGCACCAGGCGCTGGGCCATGGCGCCAAGCAGGGTGGAACAGACCAGAAAGGGCTGCACGCCCAGTTCCAGCAGACGGGTAATGGCCGACACCGCGTCATTGGTATGCAGGGTGGAGAACACCAGATGCCCGGTCAGGGCCGCCTGGATGGCATTGGTGGCTGTTTCCAGATCGCGGATCTCGCCGATCATGATAATATCCGGGTCCTGCCGCAGGATATTGCGCAAAATGGTGGCAAAGGTGACATCGATCTGGGGCTGCACGGAAATCTGGTTGAAGTCCTCATGGATCATTTCCACCGGATCCTCCACCGTGACGATATTGACCTCCGGCGAGGCAAGATTCTGCAGGGTGGAATAGAGGGTGGTTGACTTGCCGCTGCCCGTCGGGCCGGTCACCAGCATGATGCCATGGGGGGAATCCATCATCTGCTGGTAGACGCCGTAGTCCCGCTCGGAAAAGCCGATCTCCCGGATATCCTTGAACATGATATCGGAACTGAGGATACGCATGACTGCCTTTTCGCCAAAGGCCACCGGAATGGTCGACACCCTGATCTCAGCCTCCTTGCCGCCCCGGTCGACCTTGATGCGCCCGTCCTGGGGCCGCCGTTTTTCGGCGATATCGAGCCTTGAGAGAAATTTGATGCGGGAGACGATGGCCGGATGCACCACCCTGGGCAGATCATAGATGGTATGCAGCACCCCGTCAATGCGCAGCCGGACCCGGCTTACCTCCCGTTTCGGTTCAATATGGATATCGCTGGCCCGCTCGTCAAAGGCGTAGTTGAACAGATGTTCCACCGCGGTCTTGATATTCTGGTCGGAGGAGGTGATTTCCCTGGTGGAGGAGATCTTGACCAGCTGCTCCAGATTGCCCAGATCGACCAGCGGGCCGCTCAGGTGGTTTTCCGCCGCGGAAATGGAGGATTTGAAGCCGAAAAACTCGGCGAGGATCTTTTTCAGGTCGGATTTGGTGGCGAGATGGGCCCGCACCTTGATCTGGTTGGCCCGCTCGATGTCGGCAAGCAGGGTGCGGTTTTCCGGCTCATAGATGGCCACCTCCAGCACCCCGTTCTTCACGGCAAAGGGCAGCAGGAGATGTTTCAGGGCAAAGGATTCAGGGATGGTCTTGGTGACCACATCCAGGTCAAGCTCCAGGGGATCGAGCTTTTTAAAGGGCAGACCCAGATCATTGGCCACGGCCCGGCTGATCATTTCCTCGGTGAGAAATTCGTTTTTGCGGTCCGGCAGTTCAAGATTTAAGGAGACAATGATATCCACCAGATCAACTTCCCTGGCATATTTGCGCTTGCGGCCCCGCTCCTGATCCCTGATGATGCGCATCAGGGCCTGCCGCTGCTGTTCCTTTTTGAGGATAATCATTTTCTGCTGCTCGGTGGACATCAGCCCTTGACGCACCAATACGTCCAGCAGATAGGTTTCATTGTCCAGATATTGCATAAAAACGTTTTAAGTTTTAAGAGTTAAATGTTAGATTTAAAATTTGCAGCAGGATGCTGTTATCAACAGATTGTATCTTAACACGTAAAACACAAGGGTATCTCTAAAAATCAGGATTTTTTCAATCCTTTTTGGCAGTTCCCGAAAATTTTCCCGGAGTATCATATGCTGGCACGTATCCAGGTTGGCATCAAACCTGTTTTTACCGACTCATTCGGCGAAAAAATCAGAAAAAAAATCAGGGGCGACCTCAAAATTCCCGTGGAAGGGGTCCGCACCATCAAGGTTTTCACCGTTGAGGCGGACATCAGCCAACAGGAGCTGCAGGCAGCGGCCAGCGGCCCGTTCTGCGACCCGGTCACCCAGGATTACTCGCTGGGGCCTTTGGCGCTGGCCTGGAACCTGGACTTTGACTGGCTGATTGAGATCGGCTTCAGGCCAGGCGTTACGGACAACGAAGGGCATACCTCGGCCCAGGCCCTGGAGCTGCTCATCGGCCGCAAACTGAGCCGGGATGAGGCGGTGTACACCTCCTGCCAGTACCTGTTGTCCGGCAATATCAGCAAAGATGACGCCCAGACCATCGCCACAAAAAGTCTGGCCAACGAGCTCATTCAGCGCTTCACCATCATGTCCAAAGCTGATTTTGTCAAGGCCGGCGGCCTCAAACCTTATGCGCCCAAGGTGGTGGACAGAAGCGAGGCGAAAATCGCCGAGATCGATCTTGACGTGCCGGATGAGGAGCTGATGCGCATCAGCAAGGAGGGCGTGCTGGCCCTGACCCAGGAGGAGATGAAGCTCATCCGCGATTATCTGGCCAGGCCGGACGTGGTGGAAAGCCGCAAGGCCTGCGGCCTGAGCAGCAAGGTGACCGACGTGGAGCTGGAGGCCCTGGCCCAGACCTGGTCGGAACACTGCAAACACAAGATCTTTTCCGGCAACATTGCCTATGAAGACAGGCAGACCGGTGAGAAATCGCAGATCGCCAACCTGTTCGACACTTACATCCGCCAGCCGACCAGCGATATCCGGGCCAGGATGGGCGAGAGCGACTGGTGCCTGTCCGTGTTCAAGGACAATGCCGGGGTGATCAAATTTGACGACAACTGGAATGTGGTCTTTAAGGTCGAGACCCATAACAGCCCGTCAGCCCTTGACCCTTATGGCGGCGCGCTTACCGGCATCGTCGGGGTCAACCGGGACCCCTTCGGCACCGGCATGGGCGCCAAGCTCATCTGCAACACCAATATGTTCTGTTTTGCCACCCCCTTTTACGACAAACCGATTCCGGCCCGGCTGCTGCACCCGAAACGCATTTTCGAGGGGGTGCGCGAGGGCGTTGAACACGGGGGCAACAAGAGCGGCATCCCCACGGTGAACGGCTCGCTTTATTTCGATGACCGCTATGCCGGCAAGCCCCTGGTGTTCTGCGGCACGGTGGGCATCATGCCGGCTATGATCAACGGCAAACCGTCCCACGAGAAAAAGGCCCTGCCCGGCGACATCATTGTCATGACCGGCGGCCGCATCGGCAAGGACGGCATCCACGGCGCCACCTTTTCCTCCGAGGAGCTCAACGAAAACTCCCCGGCCACCGCGGTGCAGATCGGCGACCCCATCACCCAGAAGAAGATGTTTGACTGCCTGCTGAAGGCCAGGGACCGGGGCCTGTACCGCTGCATCACCGACAACGGCGCCGGCGGCCTCTCCTCCTCGGTGGGGGAGATGGGAGGCGACACCAACGGCTTTGAACTGCATCTCGACAAGGCCCCGCTCAAATATGCCGGCCTGCAGCCGTGGGAGATCTTTCTCTCCGAGGCCCAGGAACGCATGACCCTGGCCGTGCCGCCGGAAAAACTCGACGACTTCCTGGCTCTGTGCCGGAAAATGGATGTGGAGGCCACGGTGCTCGGCACCTTCCGCGATTCCGGCAAATTCCACTGCCTGTACCAGGGCAGGACCGTGGCTTTTCTAGACATGGATTTCGTTCATGAAGGACTGCCGCCCATGCAGATGGTGGCCCGATGGCAGCAGAAAACCTATGCAGAACCGCAGCTTCCGGCCGCACCAAACCTGGGCGCCGAATTAAAGGCCATGCTCGGCCGGCTCAATATCTGCAGCAAGGAGTATGTGGTTCGCCAGTACGACCATGAGGTGCAGGGCGGCAGCATCGTCAAACCGCTCACCGGCGCGGCCAACGACGGACCGAGCGACGCGGCGGTGATCCGGCCGGTGCTTGATTCCTTTGCCGGGCTGGTCATCGCCCACGGCATCTGCCCCCGCTATTCCGATATCGACACCTATCACATGGTGGCCTGCAGCATGGATGAGGCCATCCGCAACGCTTTATGCGTCGGGGCAAATCTTTCGGTCATGGCCGGACTGGACAACTTCTGCTGGTGCGACCCGATCCTGTCCGACAAAACACCGGACGGCGATTACAAGCTGGCCCAGCTGGTGCGGGCCAACCAGGCCCTGGCCCACTACGCCCGGGCCTATGGCGTGCCCTGCATTTCCGGCAAGGACAGCATGAAAAACGACTATCTGGTGGGCAATACCAAGATCTCCATTCCGCCGACCCTGCTTTTCTCCGTGGTCGCTAAAATCGACGATGTCAGAAAGGCGGTGACCATGGACGTCAAAAAGGCCGGCGACCTGGTCTATGTGCTGGGCACCACCCATGCCGAACTGGGCGCCTCGGAATACGCTGACCGACTCGGCGCCATCGGCAACACGGTTCCCAAAGTGCGGGAAGACGAGGCCCTGCCCCGTTACCGATGTCTGGAAAAGGCCATCACCCAGGGGCTGGTGGCCTCCTGCCACGACTGCTCGGACGGGGGCCTGGGCGTGGCCCTGGCGGAATGCGGTTTTGCCGGCGGGCTGGGGCTGGACATTGATCTGCGCAAGGTGCCGGCTGAGGGCATCGGCCGGGATGACCTGCTGCTCTTTGCCGAGTCCCAGAGCCGATTTGTGGTCACCGTTGCTCCGGACAAGGCTGGGGCTTTTGAACAGACCATGGCTGGCACCGGCTGGGCCAGGGTGGGCACGGTGAGCCGGGAACCGCTGTTAACCGCCATTGGTCTCAACGGCGGCACGGTCATCTCGGAAAACATGGCTGACCTCAAAAAGGCCTGGCAGGAGACCCTGGCGTTTTGAGCAACACCGTTTCCATCAATACCATCCAGGATGGCCAGCCGGTTGAGGGGGTCTTTCTATTAAAAGAGATGACCCGGGCTGAAACCAAGGCGGGCAAGCCCTTTTTGACGCTGAAGATCATGGATAAGACCGGGGAGCTGACCGGCCGCATCTGGGATGAGGCCGACCGCTGGGAACAGGAGTGCGCCCCCGGCAAGGCTGTGGCAATTTCCGGCCGGGCCCAGAGCTACAAGGGCAACCTGCAGCTCATCATCAGCGAAGTACGCCGGGTAGGTGAAGGCGAGGTGGATCTTGCCCAGTTTATTCCCTCAACCTCCGGCGATATTGAGCACATGGTGGCGGAATTGGAGGCCTTTGCCCGCAGCGTTGCGGATGTCTTTATCAGAAAGCTGCTGGTCAAATTTCTGCATGACCAGGAATTTCTCGAAAAATTCAAACGGGCGCCTGCGGCCAAAAGCATGCATCACGCCTATCTCGGCGGCCTGCTGGAACACACCCTGCACGTGGCAAGGCTGGCTGACAAGGTGGCCGCGCTGTATCCTTCCATCAACCGTTCCCTGCTCATGGCCGGGGCCATCCTGCACGATGTGGGCAAGGTGGAGGAGCTGTCCGTCACCGCGAGCCTCTTTGATTACACCGACCAGGGCAGACTCATGGGGCACATGGTGATGGGAGTGGAGATGGTGCAGGAAAAAATCAGCAAAATCAAAGAGTTTCCGGCCGATATCACCATAAAGATCAAACATCTCATTCTCAGCCATCACGGCAGATATGAATTCGGTGCCCCGGCCCTGCCCATGCTGCACGAGGCCTTTGTCCTCAACTTCCTCGATGATCTGGACGCCAAAATCAATTACGTGGAACGGCTGAGCGCCCAGGTCCCGGAGGACCACTACCAGTGGAGCGAATACCAGCGCAACCTGGAACGTTTTCTCTTTCTCTCCGGACACACCGCTCAAGGCCGGGAAGAGGAAGACATCCCGGCAAAAAAGAAAAAAACAACCGATCAGGACTTCAGACAGCCAAGCCTCTTTGACAACATCTGACAGGAGTCGGCTGCCTGTTAACAATTTTACTCTCCCCCATGCTGATATCGTTCCAGTCCATCATCGGCCAGACCAAGGCGAAACAGTTTCTGACCGGTTCCTTTGCCCGGCAGAAAACAGGTCACGCCTATCTGTTCCGCGGCCCGGCAGGCGTTGGCAAAAAAACCTGCGCCCAGGCCTTTGCCGCCCTGATCAACTGCGCCGCTCCGGTCAATGGTGATATCTGCGGGCATTGCCCGTCCTGTGTGAAATACCATGCCGGCACCCATCCGGACCTGCTGCATATCGAACCCCAGGGCACAGCTAACTCCCTGAAGATCGATCAGATCAGGGAGCTGAAAAAAACACTGACGTATCCGCCCTTTGAGGCCCGCTTCCGGGTGGTGCTCATTAAAGACATCCACCTCACCATGCGCAGAAAAGAGGTGACCAACAGCCTGCTGAAAACCTTGGAAGAACCGCCGGCCGACACCGTCTTCATCCTCACCGGCGACGAGGCGGGCGACATTCTGCCCACCATTCTGTCACGCTGCCAGATTGTTCCTTTTTACCCGTTGCCATATGAACAGGTCACCCAGGCCCTGATCCATGATCGGATCGAGGAGCAGACGGCAGCCTCGCTTGCCGCCATCAGCGAAGGCAGCCTGGGGAGGGCGCGCCTGCTGTATCAGGAGAAGCTGCTGCCCCTGCGCCGGGAGATTATCGAAAGCCTGCTGGCTCTTGCTCCGGGGACGCCGGAGACGGTGGAAGCTGTTTTTCAACTGGCGGAAAAGGCGGCGGACACCAAGGAGAACCTGGAAGAGCTGCTGGATCTCCTCACCATCTGGCTCCGGGACATCATGCTGGCGCACCGGGGTCTCACCGGCAGAGTGATCAGCCACGATCTGCGCTCCCTGCTGCCGGCAGCCTGCGGCAGATGGAACCATGCCGAGCTTGCCGACAAACTGCAGCGGATCAACCGGTCGCGCCGGCAGCTTCTGCACAACTGTAACCGGACTTTGGTATGCGAAGTCCTTTTCTTTGGGCTCCTTTGATGGTATATACGAGGATTAGCACATGCGCCCAGCGCTAAACAGATAAAAAAATTCAGAGTAAAAAAAACAATTTTCTATGCAACAGGACCAGACAACAGAGCCGGAAAGGGTGGAGAGAATTTATAAGGTTCGCTTCCGGAAGAACGAGCAGATTTTTTCCGCCTCTTCCCAGGGAGTGCATCTCAAACCCGGCGAAGAGGTCATGATCCAGACCGACCACGGGCTGGAACCGGGCAAGGTCACCGGCCAGGGACCCCTGCTGGATCCTGCGGCCGAGAACCCCATCAAGACCGCCTATACCCTGCAGCGCCGCTGCACCAGAGATGAAATAGAAAAGTACGAGCGCCTCATAGAACGGGAACAGGAGGCCTTTTTGTTCTGCCAGCAGCAGATTGAAAAACAGGAGCTCTCCATGAAACTGATCAGGGTGGAGCGCTATTTCAACGGCAGCAAGATCATCTTCTATTTTACCGCTGAAAACCGGGTGGACTTCCGCCAGCTGGTCAAAGACCTGGTGCAGGAATTCCGCACCCGCGTGGAAATGCGGCAGATCGGCGTCCGCCATGAGACCAAAATGGTCGGCGGCCTGGGCTGTTGCGGGCTGGAGCTTTGCTGTGCGTCCTATATCAGCAATTTTGCCCCGGTGTCCATCAAAATGGCCAAGGAGCAGAATCTACCCTTAAATCCTGTAAAAATTTCCGGCATCTGCAACCGGCTGCTCTGCTGCCTTACCTACGAGTATACCACCTATCGGGACATCAAGAAAGAGATGCCCCGGCCCGGCAAAAAGCTGACCCTGGACGGCAAGACCTACAAGGTGATCCAGCAGAGCGTTCTCGAGGAAACGGTGACGGTGATTGATGCGGACAATCCCGATGTGCCGCGTGTTCTTACCCGCAAAGAGTGGGAAACCGTCACCCAGAAAAATGTCCGGCCGCTCAAACCCGGCCGGCCGCGCAAAAAGATGCCGGCCAAAACCGAGAAAAAGGAAAAAAACTCCGAATAATGGATACAACAAACACCTATATCACCACCCCGATTTTTTACGTCAACGCCCAACCCCACCTGGGACATGCCTTTACCACCATTGTCGCGGACACTTACTGCCGTTACCGCAGACTCTGCGGTGATGAGGTGATGTTTCAGACCGGCACGGACGAGCATGGTGATAAGATCGTGCAGGCGGCCCAGGGGGCCGGTGTTACGCCCCGGGAGTATGTCGACCGCATCAGCCAGATGTTCCGGCAAACGTGGCCGCTGCTTGCCATTCAACCGGACAACTTCATCCGCACCACCGACCCCGTCCACATTAAGACCGTGCAGGACATCCTGCAGCAGGTTTATGACCAAGGGGACATCTACTTCAGCGAATATTCCGGCCTCTACTGCCGGGGATGCGAGCGCTTTCTCACGGAAAAGGAGCTGGTTGACGGCCAATGTCCCGATCATCAGGCGGCCCCGGAACCGATCACCGAGCAGAACTACTTCTTCCGCATGAGCAAGTACCAGCAGTGGCTCATTGATCACATCAACAGCCATCCCGAGTTCATCACACCCGAGCGCTACCGCAACGAGGTCCTCTCCTTTCTCAAGGAGCCGCTGGAAGACCTGTGCATCTCCCGGCCCACCAGCCGGCTGACCTGGGGCATACCGCTGCCCTTTGATGACCGCTTTGTCACCTATGTCTGGTTTGACGCCCTCATCAACTATCTGACCGGCATCGGCTACCCAGGCGGCGAAAATTTTTCCCGCAATTGGGCCGTGGCCGAGCATATCATTGCCAAGGACATTCTCAAACCCCATGCCATTTACTGGCCCACCATGCTGTGCTCCCTCGGCCTGGCCCCCTATAAGAAACTGCACGTCCACGGCTACTGGAACGTGGGTGAAACCAAGATGAGCAAAAGCCTGGGCAATGTGGTCCGGCCGGCTGAAATGGTTGAGGCGTATGGCGCGGATACGGTGCGCTATTTTCTGCTGCGGGAAATGTCCTTCGGCCTTGATTCCGGCTACTCGGCCGATGCGCTGCTCATGCGCCAGAACTCCGACCTGGCCAATGACCTGGGCAACCTCTTCAGCCGTTCGCTGACCATGGTGGCCAAGTTCGCCGCAAGCCGGGTGCCGGCTCCCGGCCCCCCGGCCGAGATTGACCGGGACCTGCGCGATGCCGCCATGGCGATGATCGACACCTATCGCCGGGAAATGGACAGTTTTGCCTTTAACCGCGCCCTGGCCGCGGTGTGGGAGGTCATCAGCCGGGCCAACAAGTATATCGTGGCAAACGCCCCCTGGGATCTGGCCAAGGATGCGGACAAAAGCCAAAGGCTTGCCACGGTTTTTTATTATCTGCTGGAAACCCTGCGCCTGATTGCCCTGACCATTGGCCCGGTCATGCCGGCAACGGCCGCTAAAATGCGCCAGGCCCTCGGCCTTGACCGCGAACCGGATCTGACCGGGCAGGCCAGCTGGGGACTGCTTGCGCCGCAGAGCGTCATCACCCTGCCCGAGGCCCTGTTCCCGCGGCTGGACAGCGCTAAAAAGAAAAAAACCGAGCCGGCGCAGACCGGACATAAAACGGAAAAGGACATGAACCCAGCGGAAACTCATGAAGATGAAAATCTGATCTCCTTCGAGGATTTCAAAAAAATTGATCTGCGGGTGGCCGAGGTGGTGGCGGCCGAGAAAATCAAAAAATCAGACCGGCTGCTCAAGCTCACGGTAAAGGCCCCGGAAGAAAGAACCATTGTCGCCGGCATTGCCGAATTTTACCAGCCTGAGCAGGTGGTGGGCAAGCAGGTGATCATTGCCGCCAATCTCAAACCGACCAAACTGATGGGGATCGCTTCCCAGGGCATGGTTCTCGCGGTAAAAGATCAGGGTTCGCTCTTCCTTTCCGCGGTTTCTTCCCAGGTAACGCCAGGCAGCAAGGTGTCGTAAACAGGTGGTAAAAGTAAAAAATCAGCAGCGGGCTGAAAATTTTGCAGACTTTCTTCATCTGCTTGAGGAGGAAGCCGTCCGCTTTCCGGTGGAACTGATACCGGTTGCCGAAGCGGCCGGCAGTGCCCCGCAGGCGCTGCTGGTCCTTGACCGCACCCTGGCAGCACAAAGAAAGGTGGAGCTGAAAAAGGCTCTAGGTGCCGGGCGTATTCCACAAACCAACAGGGAACCGCATATCGCCTTGCTGGACGATGCAGACGCTCTGAGTGGGGCGGAAAGTTTTCAAGACAGTGTCCGTGCCGAGCTGGTCCGGGTGAAAAAGAGCAGGCTGCCCTGTTCTCTGCTGCTGATCAGAATTGACAAGACAGCGGACAGGGGTTTGCTCACAAAAACTGCGGCAACCTTGAAAAAGGCAATTGCCTGCGATCATCACCTCGCCCCATTTGACCACGCCACCCTGGCCATGCTGCTGCCGGGGCTGAACAGAGACAGGGCGCTGCGCCAGGCCGGCGCCATTCATCAATGCCTCGCGGCAGACACCGCAGGCAGGGTGACAATCGGGCTGGCCGTCTGCATGGCCAGGGCAGTGCCTGCAGCGGATGAATTCATGGCAATGGCGCTGAGTGAATTGCAGAAGGCGGAATATGAAGCAGGAGATATTTTTTATTCCTTCCACCATCAGGATGATGACGCCTGCGGGGTGACCGCGGAAGAACGGACCCAGCTTTTCAGCTTTCTGAACAGAGGGAAAAAAGAGTAATATGATGGAAAAAAACAGAAAACCGCAGATTATCTGCATCAGCAGCGGCAAGGGGGGGGTTGGCAAAACCTCCTTTACCATCAACCTGGCCGCGGCCCTGTCGGCAAAATCCCGCAAGGTCCTGCTCATAGACGGCGATCTGGGGCTTGCCAACGTTGATGTCATGCTCGGTTTAAATGTCAAGCACACCTTGCGGGAAACCGTGGAAGAGGGGAGGGACCCCCTGGAGATTCTCGTGGAAATCATGCCGGGATTCTTTGTGCTGCCGGCCAGTTCAGGCGTGCCGGAAATGGCCAATCTCTCTTACGAAGAGCAGGCGTTTCTCACCGACAGCCTTGAACATATCGTCGGCAACTTTGACTTTGTGCTGGTGGACACTGCCGCAGGCGTCGGCGAGTCGGTGCTGTGGTTCAACAACTGGGCGGACAAAAACCTCACCATCCTCTCGCCTGATCCCACCGCCATGACCGATGCCTATGCCTTGATCAAGATCATGAAAACCCGTTATAATAAAGAAGATTTCCACCTGATTATCAACAATGTGAAAAGCAGGAAAGAGGCGCAGGAGGTATTTGCCAACATGAGCACCGTGCTGGAGAATTTCCTGGGCGTCAAGCCCAACTATCAGGGGGCGATCCCGCAGGACAGCGCCGTTGCCTCGGCGGTGCGCCAACAGCGGCCCTTTCTCGTTAGCCAGCCAAAAGCAAGGGCCAGCATGGCGGTTATGGAAATCTGCAACAAAATACTTTCTTAACGTGTCGCCACAGCGAAATCATTCTATACTAATTACGCTCCATTTTTTACAAAGAGGAAAATCATGTTTGTAGTCGGAAATTTTATCAACGCCCTGGCAAACCTCGTCAACTTTGTCTTAGGTGCATACATGTGGGTTATCGTCGGACGGGCGATTATTTCCTGGGTCAATCCGGACCCCTATAACCCGATCGTCCGCTTTCTTTATGACATCACCGAACCGGTGCTTTCCAGAATCCGGCGCGTTATCCCTTTTTCATCCGGGGCAGGAATCGATTTTTCGCCGATGATCCTCATTCTCATCATTCTTTTTTTACAGAGTTTTGTTGTTCCTACCCTGCATGGTATTGCCCGGTCATTTGGTTGATTGCGAATTTTTTTTATCATGATTTACGAAATTGAAGGAGAGTACCCATTATGTCACTGACAGCTGAAGATATACAGACCAAACAGTTTCACGTCCGTTTCCGAGGCTTTGATATTGAAGAAGTTGATACCTTTCTGGAACGGGTGGCGGAAAATTTTGCCCTGCTTATGGATGAAAAGAGACTGCTGAAAGAAAAAGTCGATAAACTGGAGATGGCAATCAATGAGTTTCAATCTCAGGAAAAGACCTTTCAGCATGCCATCATATCGGCCCAGAGGATCGCCGATGAAATGCAGGCAAAAAGCCGGCTGGAGGCCGAAACCAGACTTACCGCCGTGCAGCAGGAAATTGACCGCCTGCGTAAACAAAGCGCCGAGGAAAAGCAGACCCTGGAGCTGGAAATTGCCACCCTGCAACAAAACAAAAGCAAGGCCAAAGATGAGCTGCGGGCCTATCTGCAGACCTATCTTACCTGGCTGGACCAGGATGTCTCCCTGACGAAAAACCCTCCGCTCTCCCTGCTACAGGCTGATAGCATGGCAGGCGGGCAGCAGACAGCTGCCGAGAAAAAATCGGTCAGGACAGCAGGACCGGCCATCATGATGGATGCTGCGCCAGTTGATGAGCTTGATGATCTGTATGAAAAAATAGAGCTGCCCGACGAATTGCACCCCGGAGAAATAGACACGATGGCCTCGGCTCTGCAGGGGAATGAGGCCGGTGAACCCGATGAGGAGAACCCGGAGAGGCTCACCATCCCGGACCTGGAAGGGGATATGCTCTTTGCCCTTGAAGACCCCCTTGATAAAGAAGAACAGGAGCCGCAGGTGGCCATTGAACCGCTGGACGACAAGTATTTTCGGGACATGAAGGTGAAATGAGCTTCCTCCGTGAGGTGGCGGAAAATGCCATTGGGCTTGATCTGTACATCCAGCCCAAGGCAGCAAAAAATGCCATCTGCGGTCTGCACGGCAGCGAGCTGAAACTTGCCATCACCGCCCCTCCGGTGGACGGCAAGGCCAACAAGGCGGTTATCGCGTTTCTGGCCGAACTTTTCGGGGTGGCGAAATCCTCCGTTAGCATCACGGGCGGGCAGCAGAGCCGCCACAAACACTGTGTGGTCCACGGGGTTACCCGGCAAGAGGCCAGCAGGATTGTGAACAGTTTTTTTTAATTTCTGGAAGCATGCAAGGCAAACCATGATAACCAGAATCGGTATCCTCTCCGACACGCACCTGATCAGACCGGACGATTATTTCCGGCAACTGGTGGACATCTGTTTTGCTGATGTTCCCATCATTCTCCATGCCGGAGATCTGACGGATTTAAGCGTGCTGGAGGTCTTCAAGGGCAGGGAGGTTCATGCCGTTCATGGCAATATGTGCCACGGTTCATGCCGCATGAAGCTGCCCGGTAAAAAAATCGTTCACATCGCCGGCTTTGATATCGGACTGATCCATGGCATGGGGCTGCACCACTACATGGAAGAACAACTGCTGCGGGAATTCGACCATGCGGACTGCATCGTGTTCGGCCATACCCACCGGCCGGTCTGCCACCGTCTCTATGAAACCCTGTTTATCAATCCGGGCAGCTTCCTGGGGTCCGGCCGTTACGGCGCGCCCGGCACCTATGCCATCCTGGAGGCGGGTGAGACCATCACCGGCCAAATCCTGGAAGTGCCACGGCTCTAGGTGATCGATGAAAAATATCTGGACCCCGTGGCGCATGGATTACATTCTGGGCAAGGAAGGTCGCGGCCCTGGCTGCATTTTTGACCGCAAGCCGGAGCAGACCCACGACCAAGACGAGCTTATCCTGTGCCGCGGCACATCCGCCGTTATCCTGCTCAACCGCTTTCCCTATGCCAACGGCCATCTGCTTATTGCCCCGGCCCGCCATGTCGCCGAGTTGGCCGAGCTCAGCGCCAAGGAATCGGCCATCCTCATGGAGCATATCCGCGGCAGCGTGCAAATTTTAAAAAAACATCTGCGCCCGGACGGTTTTAACATCGGCCTCAATATCGGGGCGGTGGCAGGCGCCGGACTTGCCGATCATCTCCATTTCCATGTGGTTCCCCGCTGGCAGGGGGACCACAACTTTATGACCGTGCTTGGCGACATACGCACCATTCCCCAACACATCGACGAGACATTTGCCATGCTGCTGCCCGATTTCCTGAAACTTCCCCAGGACATCAACCATGAATAACCCGCTCAAAATGACGCCCATGCTCCGCCAGTACCTGGAAATCAAGGAGCAGCACCAGGATGCCATCCTTTTCTACCGACTGGGCGATTTTTACGAAATGTTCTTTGATGACGCGGTTACCGCCTCCCGGGTGCTGGGCATCACCCTCACCACCCGCAGCGGCAGGGACGACGAAAACAAGGTGCCACTGTGCGGGGTTCCCTATCATGCCGCCGCTTCCTACCTGGCCAAGCTGGTCAACAACGGTTTCCGGGTGGCCATCTGCGAGCAGGTTGAAGACCCGAAAGAGGCCAAAGGGGTGGTCAGACGGGAAGTGGTACGGGTCATCAGCCCCGGCGTGGTAACGGAAGAGCAGATCCTTGACGAAAAATCAAACCGTTATATTGCCGCCGTCTTCCTGCGGGAACAATGGGGCGTCAGCCTGCTTGATCTTTCCACCGGCGAATTTCTGGCGGCTGAATATCGGGAACCGGCGGAAATAATTGATGAACTCAACCGCTTGGCCCCGGCCGAAGTGCTTATTGCCGATCAGCAGACCGATGCCGTCAGGGCAATTGTCGACCAGATGGCCCCCGCCTGTCTGACCAGCCACCCCTTCTCCCACTTTCACCGGGACAATGCCAGGGAAACCCTGCTTGAACACTTTCACACCACGAATCTCGCCGGCTTCGGCTGCGATCATCTGCATGAAGGCATCTGCGCCGCAGGCGCCCTGCTGCACTTCATCCGGGAAACCCAGAAGACGGATCTTGCCCATATTGAGCGCCTGGTGCTCATGGAACGGGACAGTGTGCTGCTGATTGACGACTCTTCCCGGCGCAATCTTGAGCTGGTGCAGACCATTATCGGCGCCAGCCGGGAGGGCTCACTGCTGGCCACCATCGATCTGACCCGCACGCCGATGGGCGCCAGGCTGCTGAAGAAAAACCTGCTCTTTCCCCTGCGCGACATTGCAGAAATAAACAGAAGGCTCGACACAGTGGCCTTTCTGGTGGGTGAAAAAGTCCCGGCCGCACCATCTCTCGCCGCTGTGGCGGCAGGGGCCGACAGTTTTGCGGTGGTCAAGGGCGAAGGGCTGCGGGCCAAATTGCGGGACATCCTGTCCGGTGTCTATGATCTTGAGCGGTTAAACAGCCGGGTGGTGCTGGGCACGGCCAACGGCCGGGACCTGACCGCCCTCAAACAGTCGCTGGCCCTGCTGCCGGAGCTGCAGCTCCTTGCCTCCCTGACCAGGGGAATTCTCTGTGAAGAGAGCCAGGGTCTCGATCCGCTGACGGATATTGTTGATCTGCTCAACCGCGCTGTTCGGGAAGACTGTCCGGTTACCCTGCGGGAAGGCAAGCTCATCAAACCGGGTTATCACCATGAGCTTGATGAGCTGGTCTCCATCATGACCGACGGCAAAAAACACATCCTGGCCCTTGAGGAAAAGGAGCGGCAACGCACCGGCATCGCCAAACTGAAAATCGGCTTTAACAAGGTGTTCGGCTACTTCATCGAGATAAGCAAAGGGCAGCTGGCCAACGTGCCGGATGACTTTATCCGCAAGCAGACCCTGGTCAACGCCGAACGCTTCATCACGCCGGAGCTGAAGGAGTTTGAAAACAAGGTTCTCGGCGCGGAAGAAAAAAGAATCGAGCTGGAGTATCAGCTTTTCTGCCAGATAAGAGCGCAGGTCGCCGCGGCAAGCTCCCGCATCATCAGGGCCGCCTCCTTCATCGCCCAGGTGGATTTTTTCACCAGTCTTGCAGAAGCGGCCCGGCGATACCATTATACCCGACCCCAGGTCGATGGCGGCGAGGAAATCGTCATCCGGGAAGGACGGCACCCAGTCATCGAACAATCTCTGCCGGCCGGCCGCTTTGTCCCCAATGACATCCACCTTGATCAGACCGGCCAGGAGGTACTGATCATTACCGGCCCCAACATGGCCGGCAAATCCACCGTGCTGCGGCAGACGGCCCTCATTGTCCTGATGGCCCAGATGGGGAGTTTTGTCCCGGCTGCTGAGGCGCGCATCGGCATTGTTGACCGGATTTTCACCAGGGTGGGGGCCATGGATGACCTGCGCCGGGGACAGTCAACCTTTATGGTGGAAATGAATGAAACCGCCAACATTTTAAACAACGTCACGGAAAAAAGCCTGGTGGTGCTGGATGAAATCGGCCGGGGCACCAGCACCTTTGACGGGCTGGCCATTGCCTGGGCCGTGACGGAAGAGCTGGTGAACAAAAACGGCAAAGGGGTGAAAACCATTTTCGCCACCCATTATCACGAGTTGACCGAGCTTGCCCTCACCCATAACCGGATAAAAAATTTCAATATCGCCGTGCGGGAGTGGGACGACAGCATCATCTTTCTGCACAAGCTGCTGCCTGGCGGCACCAGCAAAAGTTACGGCATCCAGGTAGCGGCCCTTGCCGGGGTGCCCAAGCGGGTGGTGGCGCGGGCCCACGAACTGCTGTACAATATAGAAAAAGGCGAACTCAACAGCGACGGCAGGCCCAGGATCGCCCCTGGCAGAAAAACAAAAAAACACCCGAGCCAGCTCAATCTCTTTGCCGCGGAAGATGACCCCATCAGAAAAAAGATCAAAGAGATAGAACCGGACCGTTTAACCCCCATTGAAGCTCTGCATATGCTCTATGAGCTGAAAAATGATGCGTAACCTCTCAATTCTTCTGTCAGTCATCATTTTCCAGCTTACTGCCCTGTCTTATTCAGGTGAGGCCGGGGCTGAACAACGGGTGCCGGATCATATCGGCAAACGCTTTGCCAAGGCAACATACCTGTATAACAACCTGTCATTCAACCAGGGTGAAAAAAACCGGGACCGCTGGCTGAGCTGCGTGAAATCCCTGCAGCTCGGTTATAACCGTGATCCGGGTCATGACAAGGCGCCGCTTGCCCTGTTCATGCTTGGCAGAATATACGAGGAAATGCACAGTCGTTTTCATGATCCCCAAGATCTCAACGAAGCTGCCGGTTACTATGAAGACCTGGCCATGATTTTTCCCAAGGACAATCTGGCCGATGATGCCCTGCTGAACCTCGGCAACATTTCCCAGACCAAGCAGAGCGACAAGAAGAAAGCCGAAAAAATATTTGCCCGGATTATTGCCGTGTATCCTGATGGCGATATGGCGCAATCAGCTGCTCTCATGCTGCGCCAGATGAAAAACGGCGAAAACGGAGCAGCGGCGACCAGCGAAAAAAAAGAGGAACCGGCGGGTGAGCAGCCCTTGGCCCACCTGAGCCAGCCCATCCGCTTCTGGTCAACCAAAAACTATACCAGGGTGGTTATTGAACCATCTTTTCCCGTTGAGTTCAAAGAGGCCTTTCTTAAGGCTGACGGCGAGCTGCCCAGGCGGCTCTATGTTGATCTTTTCAACACCCGCATCGCCCCGACCTTTCAGAATGCCATCCCGATCAGGGACGGGCTGCTCAAGCAGGTGCGCGGCGCCCAGTTTGACAAGAATACGGTCCGGGTCGTGCTTGATACCGAATCAGTGGAAGATTACAAGATTTTCACCATGGCAGACCCCTTCCGCGTGGTCATTGACGTCACCGGCGCGAAACCGAAAACCCCGGAAAAACTCCCCACCCTGGCGGAGCAGTTCGGTCTGGGCGTGAAAACCATTGTCATCGATCCGGGACACGGAGGAAGGGACCCCGGAGCACTCGGCCTAAACGGCCTGCAGGAAAAGGATGTCGTGCTCAAGGTGGCAACAAAGGTGGCGGCGATCCTGGAAAAGGAGACGGCCTTCAAAGTCCTGCTGACCAGAGAGCGTGACGTCTACCTGCCGCTGGAAGAACGAACCGCCATTGCCAACACCAAAGAGGCGGATCTCTTTCTGTCAATTCACGCCAATTCCGCCCCGAACCTACAAGTCAACGGGGTGGAGACCTATTTTCTCAGTCTGGCCACCAGCCGTGAAGAGATGCAGGCAGCGGCCCGGGAAAATGCCGCCTCTTCGAGCCAGATCAGTGATCTGCAAAAAATTCTGCAGGATCTGATGCAAAACAGCAAAATTGAGGAATCCGCCAGACTGGCCGGTAGTGTCCAGGGTGAACTGGTCAATGGATTAAACAAAAAATATGCCGTAAAAAATCTTGGGGTGAAAAAGGCTCCCTTTATCGTCCTGATCGGCGCCCAGATGCCGGCCATTCTCACGGAAATAGCCTTTTTAAGCAACAAGGAAGAGGTGCGCCGCCTGCAGGATGACCGCTATATCGAGGCCATCGCCCGCCATATCGTCGCCGGCGTCCGGCAATATGCGGCAAACCTCAATACCAAGTAGGTTCCCGTGGCAAGCAGAAACGGTTTACCGGTTTTTCGCCACCCTGGCCAGAGTGAGAACATCCACCTGGGCCGCCCCGGCCTGTTTCAAGGCCCGGGCACATTCATTCACCGTGGTGCCGGTGGTGAACACGTCATCCACCAGCACGATCTTTTTGCCGTAAACCTCCGTTCCCTTGTGCACCAGAAAGGCATCTCGCATGTTCCTGCGCCGCGATAAGCCATCCAGTCCCGTCTGGGAGACGGTGTCCCGCCGGCGCTGCAAGGCGGTTTTCTTTATTTTCTTTTTCTCATCGGGAAAAAAGGCCCTGGCAAGAAGCAGGGACTGATTAAAACCGCGCTGACGCAGCCGATTGCTGTGCAGGGGAACAGGAATAATGCAATCCGGTGTTACCAGATCACCGCATGGGCTGCATTGTTGTTTGAATTTTGCAAATGTCTTTAACGCCGCCTTTCTGCCACCGAACTTCAGTCCCAAAATAGCCTTTGCCGCTGGGGCATTGTACACAATGATTGATCGCGCCCTGGTGAAATGCCAGCTTTTTTTCAGACAGAGCGCGCAGAGATGATTTTCTCCGGATAAAAACATGATACCGCAGCAGGGGCAGTAAGGTTTGTGGATAAATTTTATTTTTGCAAAACAGCTGTCACAAAAAAGGATGGCGGACTGCTGCAGAGATATCCCGCAGTTCAGGCAACTGGGGGGGAAACAGAGATCAGCCAGGGCCTGTAAAGAGTGGATGCCGCTAACTGACATTTTTCTAAACATTGAATTCATCAGGGCAACGTGTTAATTATTATCTTTATCAGACACACACAGAGAGCTTGACCGTCAATAAGCTCTTAATCTCCAGGGACTCTCCTTTCCCCCTGGGTGCAAGGAAAAGAACAACAATGAAAACCGTTATTCATGCCATTATCGCCAGTGCGGTTGCCGTTTTATTCATAAAAAAAATACTAAAAAGCAGCAACTGCACCCCTTGACTCATCATTTACGGATCCATAGGTGTGGGTCTTGTCACCTTTTTTCTGCTCAGTAGATTTCTGTAAAATTTACCTGAATCCTGGCAAATATTGTACTCTTTTTTCATAGGCGTCCGACAAAACATGAAGGTAAAAAACACCCACTACCGCACCATCTGGCCCGATGCATCTGACAGCACAATCATCAAGATCATTGATCAACGCCTTCTCCCCCACCGCTTTGTCATCGAAGAGCTGCGCACCGTTGACGATTTTGCCGGGGCCATCCTGGATATGCATGTCCGGGGCGCCGGCCTGATCGGGGCAACCGCAGGATTTGCCATGTATTGCGCCGCCCTGGCCGCCCCCCATGGGGGGGCTGAATCTCATTTTACAGATGCCGCGCAGAAGCTTGTTGCCACCCGGCCTACCGCAAAAAATCTTGCCTGGGCGGTGGAAAGGCAGCTTGAGAAAATCAGCCGGGAAAAAGACCGGGAAGCCCGCATCAGAAAATCCTTCCAGGTGGCATGCGCGATTGCCGACGAAGATGCCGCATTCTGTAAAAAAATAGGGGAACACGGCCTGCGACTCATTGCCGCCATCAGCAAAAAAAAAGGTGGGGAGCCGGTCAATATCCTCACCCACTGCAATGCCGGCTGGCTGGCCTTTGTCGATTACGGTTCGGCCACGGCGCCCATTTATGCGGCCCATCACGCCGGCATCAAGGTTCATGTTTATGTCGATGAGACAAGGCCCTGGCTGCAGGGCGCACGACTGACCGCCTGGGAGCTGAAGGAGGAAGGGGTCCCCCATACCCTGATCGCTGACAACACCGGCGGCCATCTCATGCAGCACGGCATGGTGGATATGGTCATAGTCGGCACAGACCGCACCACCTATACCGGTGATGTGGCCAACAAAATCGGCACCTACCTCAAGGCCCTGGCCGCAAAAGACAACAACATCCCCTTTTACGTGGCCCTGCCTTCATCCACCTTTGACTGGGAGATTGAAGACGGCATGGGTCAGATCCCCATTGAAGAGCGCTCCGGCGATGAGGTGAATTACGTCACAGGCCTGACCAAGGATAATAGGCTTGAAACGGTTCTGGTGCCGCCGGAACATACCAGATCGCTTAATTTCGGCTTTGATGTCACCCCGGCCAGGCTCGTTACCGCCCTGATCACCGAAAGAGGGGTGGTTGCGGCTGACCGGGATGAAATCCTGCGGATGTTTCCGGAAAAAAAGAAGGGAATTTAAAGAGAGGCAATCACCCGCTCATGAAAGAGCGGCCTGAACTCTCTGATCAGATTGTTCTCCCGGGAAGGATGCACGCGGTTGGTCAGCAGCACCATCACCAGTTGCCGCTGCGGATCGATCCAGAAAGAGGTGCCGGTAAAGCCCAGATGGCCGACACTGCCTTTGCTGATAGAGCTGCCGGCCGATGAGCCGGTGGGCGATGGGGTATCAAAACCGAGTGCCCAGGTGCTTTCCCTGACCATATCCTGCCGCTTGAAAAATTCTTTGAGCAAGGCATTTGCGAAATGGGGATGAGATGCCTGATCCTGCCAGGCCTCGAGAAGAAAAGATGCCAGCAAAAGCACGCTGTCAACGGCGCCGAAAAGACCTGCCTGACCGGATACCCCTCCCACCGCCCAGGTGTTATCGTCAGAAACCTCCCCTGCCAGTACTTTCCTGCGCCACGGGCAGTCTTCCGTGGCGGCAAAATTATTTTTATTTTTTTGCCGGGGATTAAAGACAAGGCGGTCAGCCAGTCCCAGCGGAGCCATCACCTTTTCCATGACAAAGAGATCCAAGGGCAAACCTGACTGAATCTCGACGATCATTCCCAGCAGAATAAAACCCAAATCGCTGTACAGGGCTCTGCTGCCCGCAGGCCAGCAGAGCTTATCCGTCAAAATGAGGTCAAGGAGAGTTTTTTTTCTTTTTTTTTCATCAACATGAACGATCTGTTGATAAAAAGGATGGTGAGCGGCCAGACCGGAACAGTGATTGAGCAGATGACGCAGGGTAATATTTCTTTTATCCGGCACAATATCACGCTGCAGAAGGGAAGGCAGGGGCTCATCCAGCTGTATCTTCTTTTCCTGCACAAGGCACAACAGGGCAAGGGTGGTGGCAAAAGGTTTTGTCAGTGAGGCAAGGTCGAACAGTGTTTCCCGGCTCATTTTTTTTTGCCTGGGAAACAGGGAGGCGGAGCCCCAGACTGCAGAAAAATATTTTTTCTGCGGCCCGCAGTTTAGCGAAACACCAACAGCCGCACCGGGAAAAACTTTGCGGCTGATGGCATCCTGGATAAGAGGATCTAATTTTTTATATAAGTCAGCAGCAAAAGAAACATCATCCTTCAATTGATAAAAACCTTTTTATAATCTTTCAGGTTTTCCAGGGCAATTCCGCTGCCCATGGCAATGGCAAGAAGGGGATCCTTGGTCAGATGGCAGGATATTTTTGTTTCATTTTCTATAAGGGTATTTAAGCCGCGCAGCAGTGAACCGCCGCCGGCCATATAGATACCCTCTTCATAAATATCCGTTACCAGTTCAGTAGGTGTCTTTTCCAGTGCCCTTCGCACGGCATCCACGATGGCGCTCACCGGCTCCTGCATGGCTATTCTTATTTCCTGGGGGGTGAGGGTAACCTCTTTCGGATTGCTGGTGATAACGTTTTTACCGATAAGGGTATATGGTTCCAGTGAAGGTATATCGATGGCCGCGCCTGTTGTTATCTTGCATTTCTCCGCACTGTTTTCGCCTATATAGACCTTATGTTTATGAAAGAGATGACGAATAACCGCTTCATTAAGTTCGTCTCCAGCCACCCGCAATGATTCACAATAGGCTACAGATGACATGGTGATGACGGCAACCTCTGATGTGCCGCCACCTATATCTATGATCATCCTTCCCTTGTTTTGGAAAACATCAAGGCCTGAACCTATGGCCGCCGCCATCGGCTCTTCAATAAGATACACCTTGCCGCAGCCCACCTCTTCCGCTGCCTCAATAACCGCCTTTTTTTCCACCTGGGTAATGCCGGTCGGCACACAGATAACCACTGACGGCTTAAAAAAACGGCTCATTTTCTGAATTTTCAGAAAAAAACTTCGTATCATGGCCTGGGTGATGACAAAATCGGCTATCACCCCGTCTTTCAAAGGGCGAACGGCACTGATATGCTGGGGGGTTCTTCCCAAATATTTTTTTGCCGCCGCACCCACCGCCAGGACTTCTTTTGAGTAAGTATTATAAGCCACCACCGAAGGTTCGTTAAGCACGATGCCCGCACCCTTTAAATAGATAAGGGTATTGGCTGTCCCGAGATCCATTGCCATGTCTTTTGAAAAAAGCGCGGGAAATTTAAAAATACTCATTTTTTATTAAGATATTCCTTAAAGAAAAGGTTGCTGAGCAGAACCATGGTCTTTTTTTCTTTTGCAAGCCATTTTTCATTTATTTTTTTTACAAAAGCCATGGCGCCTGTTTTTTTATTTTTTTTTGAAATGAGCGGAAGACACAAAAAATTTGTAACATTTTCGAAAGGTTCATCCTTGTTCACAATAAAGGATTTTTCGTTTTTGTTTAATTTTTCTAAAAAAAGCTCTTTTTTATTTTTCAATACCCAGCCGATCAAACCGTATTGATCAAAATAATCAAAAGATAACTCTTTATAAATATTTTTATTATTTAATTTGCACGTAAAAGATACAATTTTATCTTCATAAACAAATACAACTACTTCAAAAAGAATTCTTTCAATCAGTAATTCTAAAAATTCCTGGCAAAACTCATTCTTCGTCTTGCTATTAACTATTATTTCATTGGTATTGAGGGATAAGGATAGAAATTTTTCCAGTATTTTTTTTTCATTGATCTCTTTTTCTGCATTGATCATTGAAACCAGAACCTGCGACATCTGCCTCAAAATTTTTTCCTTTTCTTCGGTAAAAACATAGCTTTTTTTACTGTCAACGTACAGCACTCCATAATTTTCCGGCAAAGGGATGGCCACCAACGATTTGATATCCTCATCCTTGTCATAAAATTTCAGCGTGGTTGCATCTCTTTTATCAAAATAACTGGCTAAAACGGATTTCTGTTCGCGGAAAACCCAACCAATAATACCTTCGCCACTCTGCACCTTACAGTCCATTTTTATATTCTTGCTGAGTGAGTGAAAACAGTAAAGAATCAAGCCCGCTGCTTCACCGTCATCAGCTAAAAAAAGACCGGTCGTATACGACTCCATGATGTTGGAAATCAGTTCGATAAATTCGTTTATTCGGGGCATTGGCTTCATCAAGAAAAATACTCTAAAAATCAATAGATTAACTATTTAATTTTATTGAATTTTTATTTAAATATAAACAAATATCTCAGCTGTACTATTATTATTGAATTTTTCTCGTTTTTAAACTATAGTTTTGTCACGTAACATTTTGTTTTTCAGAGTAAATTATTATATTGACAAGTAGTTTTTCCATAAGGTGTTTATTTTGTTTTGATAACATGTTGAAAACTTTTTTCCCTTATTTTTTTCACCTTTTTTCAAAACTCTAATTTTACTAAATTTAATAATAAAATTAGACCTTTATATTATTTTCTAACATTATAACAGATTTAATAATAATAAATTAATTTTTAATATAAATCTTATTTTTATACTTCCCCGGTTTAAAACCATCCCACGTCATCCAAACAAAAAAAGGATTTATCATGTCTCTTGTTCTCAATATAGCCAGAGAAGATTTGTTATATGCTCTTTCCTCCATGCAGAATGTCACCGGAAAACCAGGTACCATTGCCATTTTGTCAAATACTCTTCTTCGCAGTCAGAACGATTCGCTTGAACTGACCGGGACAGACCTGGAAGTCGGCATCCGGCAGACAATACCGGCAGAGATTCTATCCCAGGGATCCATCACCCTGCCCGCAAAAAAACTTTTTGAAATAGTGCGGGAATCAAATTCAGAGCATATCCATCTTGAGGAGATAGAAAACAACTGGGTAAAGATAAAGGCGGATTCAAGTGATTACAATCTGGCAGGAATGGCAAGCGATGAATTTCCCTCTTTTCCAGAGCACAAGGAAGAATCCCTTATCGAAATAGATACCGATGATATAAAAGATCTTATTGAAAAAACGATTTTTTCCGTAGCCTTGGACACGGAGAGTAATTTTGCCTTGACTGGAATCCTGGTTGAAAAAGAAATAAAGGAAGATAAAAAGTATCTGCGCATGGTATCCTCTGATGGGCACCGGCTCTCCTTGATTAAAAAAGAGGTGACAGGGGATATTGCCCTGTTTAATCTGGATAAAACCACCATTATACCCAGAAAAGGGGTGCAGGAAATAAAAAAATTCTGTGAACATCATAAAAAACTTTTTATAGGATTTGAGGAAAAACAAGTAGTTATTAAAGGTGATCACGCCATTCTCATCATCCGTCTCATGAACGGTGATTTTCCTGATTTCAGAAATCTTCTGCAGATAATAAACAGAGAAAAATTCATAGAAATAAACAGACTTGTTCTGCTTAACGCCATGCGGCGCATGAATCTTTTCACAGAAGACAGATTCAATGTCGTCAAATGCCATATTGAAAAAAATGAAATGACCTTGAGTTCCCAGAGCATGGATTTAGGAAGCGCCAAGGAGGTGCACCCTGTCAAGCACTCGGGAGATTCAATCAAACTCGGATTTAACGGCAAATACTTTATTGAAACCCTGCAGGTCATGACATGTGAAAACGTCAAGCTTTTTATTGAGGGTAAAGACAGACCCTGTCTGGTCTACTCAGAAAATGAACCAGATTTTATCAGTATTATCATGCCAATGGAAATTTGATTCTTTCATATCTCGCCATGTGATGAACCCGTAAAATACCGGACGGACCGGATAAAACGTTAATAAGCCAGTTAAAAGGCCTGCAGCTCTTGCAAGAGAGTTTTTTTTATTCAGCAGGTATGTACGTAACTTATCTATTTTGAGGAATAAAATTTTGACTGAACAAAACAGCGACTATGGTGCTGAACAGATAAAGGTTCTTTCCGGCCTTGAAGGTGTCAGAAAAAGACCTTCCATGTATATCGGCAATACCGGAGAAGGCGGTCTGCATCATCTGGTATATGAGGTTGTGGATAACAGTATTGATGAAGCGCTGGCCGGATACTGCACGCGGATCAAGGTAATCCTGCAGAAAGACGGTTCCGTTTCCGTGGAGGATAACGGCCGGGGAATACCGGTGGAAATGCATCCCACAGAAAAGGTATCGGCCCTGGAACTGGTTCTCTGCACCCTGCATGCAGGCGGTAAATTTGACCATTCAACGTACAAGGTGTCCGGTGGACTGCATGGAGTGGGTGTTTCCGTGGTCAACGCCCTGAGTATCCTGGCCAAGGCCGAGATAAAAAGAAACGGCAAAATTTATGAGCAGTCCTATAGATACGGCATCAAGACAGACGAGGTGAAGGTTATCGGCGAAACAAACCAGACAGGAACCACCATCACCTTTCAGCCTGATCCGGAAATTTTTACCGAAACAACGGAATTTAACTATGAAACCATCCAGACCAGACTCCGGGAACTGGCCTTTTTAAATAAAGATGTAAAAATGTTATTAAAAGATGAAAGGAGCGGTGCTGAAGATGAATTTCATTATAAAGGAGGCATTGTTTCCTATGTGGAATATCTCAACCGCAAAAGGACTGTGGTCAATGAAAATCCTATCTTTTTTTCCGGGGAAAAGGAGAATGTTCAGGTTGAGATTGCCTTTCAGTATTATGACGGATTTTCGGAACGGCTTTTTGCCTTTGTTAATAATATTCCCACCAAGGAAGGGGGCACCCATGTCACCGGTTTCAGAGGTGCACTGACCAAATGCATAAACCGTTACGCCAGCGATGACATTGTCCCGAAAAATCTGCGGGAAAAAATGGGTGGCGACGACGTCAGAGAAGGATTGACCTGTGTCATTTCCGTACGGGTGCCCAACCCGCAGTTTGAAGGTCAGACCAAAACAAAGCTGGGCAACAGCGAAGTAAAGGCGATTGTCGAATCCATTTGCAATGAAAAGCTGACCATCTATCTGGAGAAAAACCCGCAGGAGGCCAAGAAGATCCTCGCCAAGGCGGTGGATGCGGCAAGGGCGAGGGAAGCAGCAAGAAGGGCCAAGGAGTTGACCCGCAAAAAAAGCGCCGGCATTGATCTGCTTATGGCAGGAAAACTTGCCGAGTGCCAGAGCAAAGATCCTGCGGAAAGAGAGATCTTCCTGGTTGAGGGTGATTCAGCGGGCGGCAGCGCCAAACAGGGAAGAGACAGGGCCTTTCAGGCTATTTTGCCTTTGCGCGGCAAGATTATGAATGTGGAAAAGGCACGTTTTGACAAAATACTGGCCAGCGAGGAAATCAAGCAGATCATTTCCGCCCTGGGCACAGGGGTAGGCAGCGATGATTTTGAAAAAGAAAAACTCCGTTATCACAAGGTCATCATCATGACCGATGCCGATGTTGACGGTGCCCATATCCGCACCCTGCTGCTCACCTTTTTTTACCGCCAGATGCCTTCTCTTGTGGAAGAAGGTTATGTTTATATTGCCCAGCCCCCTCTTTACCGGATCGGCAAAGGCAAGAAGGAAATGTTTTTCAATGGTGAAGATGATCTGAACAGTTATCTTTTTCAGCAGGCCAGTTCCCTGCTGAAGATCACGGTCAACGATGAGAGGGTTTTAGGGGAAAGTGAACTCATCACTATTCTGAAAAATCTCTCCTATTACCGCAAACTGGTCGAATATCTGCAGCGCATCAACGTTTGGGAGGATATCGTTTATTTTCTCCTGGATCATGATGTCCATTCCGCCGACCAGTTTGCCGATGAAGATTTTGTGGTTCAGCTCAGAAACAATCTCATGGATAAGAACATTGTCCTGGGCAACATCCGCACCTGCCGGTGGAAGGCGAGCTGTTATGAATTTGATGCGGCCATAAAAGACAAGGCGCATGTGTTCATCACCGTGGGTCCGCATATTCCCTTGATCCCGGAATTTCGCTCAGCCCTGAATATTTTTCCCGCCATCAAGGAGTTTGTTACCGCCCGCTTTACCCTGACAACCTCCGAGAAAGACATCCCGGTGAAAAACTGGCTTGAGCTGCTCGAAAAAGTCAGGTTTGAATCCTTTAAAGGCAGCACGCTGCAGCGCTACAAGGGTCTTGGCGAAATGAATCCTATTCAGCTGTGGGACACCACCATGAACCCGCAGAACAGGGTGCTGATGCAGGTAAAAATTGATGATGCGGAAAAGGCAGACGACATTTTCACCACCCTCATGGGGGATAAGGTGGAACCTCGCAGGGATTTTATCAATACCCACGCCTTGGAAGTGACAGAACTGGATATTTGAGGATCTGCTGGCACGTGGCATCTTCTTTTCCGCCAATGATAGAAAAAATTGGCTTTTCGCGCTTGGGGTGTTCAATTTTTCTCTATGAGTACCAGAGACAACACTTGGAGCTTCAACACTAATATTTTTGCAAAGCGATATTTATGACTGAAAACGAGGAAGTTTTATCACCAACCATTTCCATAGAAAAAGAGCTGAAAAAGTCCTATCTCGATTATGCCATGAGCGTCATCATAGGGAGGGCTCTCCCTGATGTGCGGGATGGCCTCAAACCGGTTCATCGCCGCTCTCTGTTCGCCATGCGGGAGTTGAACAATTACCATAACCGCCCCTATCTGAAATCAGCCAGAATCGTCGGTGATATCATCGGTAAATTTCACCCCCATGGTGATACGGCCGCCTATGACACCATCGTCAGGATGGCCCAGGATTTTTCCATGCGCTATCCCCTGGTGGACGGTCAGGGAAACTTCGGGTCCGTTGATGGTGATTCCCCGGCGGCCATGCGGTACACCGAGGCCAGAATGACCAAGCTTGATCAGGAGATTATCGCTGATCTGGAAAAGGATACGGTTGATTTTGTCCCGAACTACGATAATTCACTGAGCGAACCTGTTGTTTTTCCGGCAAAAATACCAAATCTGCTGATCAACGGCTCTGCCGGCATTGCCGTAGGCATGGCAACCAATATACCGCCCCATAATCTCAATGAGGTCATGGATGGGGTCATCGCCATGATCGATGACCCGCATATCACGGTGAATGGCCTGATGGAGCATGTTACCGGGCCGGATTTTCCCACCGGCGGTTTCATCTGCGGCAGGGCGGGCATCCGGGAGGCCTATGAAACAGGACGCGGCTCTATCCTGATGCGGGCGCGCAGCCACATAGAAAAAAGTAAAAAATTAAACCGCGAATCCATCATCATCACTGAAATTCCCTATCAGCAGAACAAGGCGCGGCTCGTGGAGAAGATTGCCCTGCTGATCAAGGAAAAAAAGATTGAGTCCATTGCCGAGATACGTGACGAGTCGGACCGCCACGGCATGCGGATCGTTCTTGACCTGAAAAAGGATGAGATTGCCGATGTGGTGCTCAATCAACTTTACAAGATGACCCCGCTGCAGAAGAGTTTCGGCATCATATTCTTGAGTATTGTCAATTCCAGGCCGGAAGTACTCAACCTCAAGCAGATGCTGGAATACTTTCTCCAGCACAGAAAAACAGTGGTTTACCGGCGCACGGATTTTGATCTGAAAAAGGCCGAGGCCAGGGCCCATATCCTGGAGGGACTGAAGACAGCCATCAACAACATGGATGAGGTCGTGGCCCTGATCAGGGCATCGGCCAATCCTCCGGAAGCCCGCAAGGGGCTCATGGAGAGGTTTACCCTTTCCGAGATCCAGGCCCAGTCCATCCTGGACATGCGGCTGCAGAAACTGACCGGCCTGGAGCGTGAAAGAATTATCAGCGAACTCAACGAACTGCTGGAAAAAATAGCCTGGTATAAAAAGGTTCTCACCGATGAAACCCTGGTCATGAAGATTATCCGGGATGAGTCGCTGGAAATCAAACAGACATACGGCGATGAGCGGCGCACGGAGATCATCGACGCCCCGGATGAGATTCTGCCGGAAGACATGATCCAGCCGGAAGACATGGTGGTAACCGTCACCCATGGCGGCTATATCAAGAGAAATTCCGTTGATCTATACCGCTCCCAGCGGCGCGGCGGCAAGGGCATCAAGGGCATCACCGCGGTCGAGGAGGATTTTGTCAACAGTCTCTATCTTGCCTCAACCCATGACACCTTCCTGTTCTTTACCAATCATGGCAGGGTTTTCTGGCGCAAGGTTTACGAAATTCCCCTGGCCAGCCGGATTGCCAGAGGCAAGGCCATTGTCAATCTGCTTGAGCTGTCGGCAGATGAACAGGTGGCCGCCATTCTGCCGGTTCCGAGCTTTGACTGCAGCGAGAGCGAATGCTATGTGTTGATGGTTACCAAGAAGGGCGTGGTGAAGAAGACGATTATCTCAGAATTCGCCAGACCGATGCGCAAGGGAAAAATAGCGCTCACCATCAGGGAGGACGATGAAATCATCAGCGCGGCCATCACCAACGGTCATAGTGAGATTCTCCTGGTTTCCCATAAGGGCATGGCGGTTCGTTTCAACGAGGATGATGTGCGGTGCATGGGCAGAACAGCCACCGGGGTGCGCGGCATCAAGCTGGCCAAGAATGACCATGTGGTGGCCGCGGTGGTCATTAACAGCGATGAGTCCATTCTGGTGGTCACGGAAAACGGTTTTGGCAAGAGAAGCCCGGTGGAAGAGTACAGGCTTACCCGCAGAGGAGGTAAGGGGGTCTATGCCATCAAGCCCAGTGAACGAAACGGCAACATCGTCGGCGCCTGTCAGATTACCAAGGAAGATGAGATTCTGCTCATCACCGACCGGGGCAAGATCATCAGGATGGACATGAGCTCTGTGCGGGTCATCGGCCGGGCCACCCAGGGCGTGACGCTAATCAATCTGGAGCCGGGTGAAAAGGTGGTGGCCATGGATAGGGTTCCTGCTTCGGATGTAGTGGATGATGAAGAGGAAACGGAAGAAGAGAGTTCATGACCGGCGTGCACGAACAATTCATAGCGGTGATCGGTGCCGGAAGCTGGGGCACGGCCCTGGCAAAGCTGCTCGGCGATAAGGGTCACCGGGTCCATTTATGGGCCCACCGGCCGGAACATGTGGATGCCATCAACCGGGAGCGGGAAAATAAAAAATATCTTCCCGGCTTTATCTTACATGACAGGGTAGTAGCCTCGGCTGACCTGCGGGAGGTCATCAGCGGCAAAAACTTTATTCTCATGGTTGTTCCTTCCCATGTCTTTCGCGCTGTTTTCCAGCAGCTTGTCCCCTTCCTGGAGGAGGGATCCATCGTGGTTTCCGCCACCAAGGGCATTGAAAACGATTCGTTGATGACCATGAGCCAGGTGATGGACGACGTGCTCGGAAAAAGTGGCAGAGCCGCCGAGATCGGCGTTCTCACCGGCCCGTCGTTTGCAAAAGAGGTGGCAGCAGGGATCCCGACGGCCGTTACCGTGGCAGCCAGAAAAAAGGAGCTGGCGGCGCGGATTCAGGATATTTTTTTCACCGAGAGGTTCCGGGTCTATGCCAGCACCGATCTGATCGGCCAGGAGCTCGGCGCGGCGCTCAAAAACATCGTGGCCATTGCCGCCGGCATCTGCGACGGCCTGGGTTACGGCACCAATACCAGGGCGGCCCTGATCACCAGGGGGCTTGCTGAAATAACCCGGCTGGGGGTGAAGATGGGGGCAAATCCCCTGACATTTTCCGGTCTGGGCGGTCTGGGTGATCTTGTCCTCACCTGTACGGGGGATTTGAGCAGAAACAGAACGGTGGGGTTGAAACTTGGCCAGGGAAAAAAGCTGCAGGCCATTCTTGCCGAGATGGCAATGGTGGCTGAAGGGGTGAAGACCACCAGCTCCGCCTGGAAGCTTGCCCGGCGGGAAGGGGTTGACATGCCGATTCTTGAGCAGATCTACCAGGTGCTTTACGAGGATAAACCGTGCCAGGAGGCGGTGATGTCGCTGCTGACCAGGGACCAGAAGGAAGAAATGGAATTTTGAGCAGGGGCGGTTCGCGAACGGCCCCTGTTTCCGGAATAACAATCTGCCCTGTTTATGTCTTTCCCCACTTTTTTAAGGCAATAATGCAGAAGTAGACCATGCCGGCCATAATGATGATGGTAGCTCCTGCCGGAAAATCCAGCTGATAGCTGATGGCCAGTCCCCCGGTTGTACAGAGCAGGCAGAGAAATATCGCCGTGACCATCATATGCCAGAGCCGCTTGACCAGCAGACCCGCCCCGGCCGCCGGCAGGGTCAGCATGGCCACCACCATGACAATCCCCACCACCTGCACCAGCAGGACCACCGTGAGGGCGATCATCAGCAGAAGCAGCAGATCGAACAGCTCCACCCTGATGCCGCTGATTCGGGCAAACTCTTCATCAAAACAGACGGAAATGAGCTTGTTGTAAAAAATAAAGACCACGCCCACCACGATCACGTCCAGTGCGCCGATAAGCAAAAGGTCCTTTTTGGAGACCATCAGGATATCGCCGAACAGGTAACTCATGAGGTCTTCGTTATAGCCGCTTGTTCTGCTGATAAAAAAGATGCCGATCGCCATGCCGATGGAATAGATGGCGCTGAGTACCGTATCCTCCCGCTGACTGCTGTAACGCTTGACCATGGCAATGATGCATGCCGCCAGCAAGGCGGCCAGCACCGCTCCCTGCAACGGCGTGACGGAAAAGGCGTATTCCTTCTGGAGAAAGCGGGCCGCGCCCATGCCGCCCAAGGTGCAGTGGGCAATGGCGCCGGCAATATAGGTGATGCGCCGCACCGTGACATACGAGCCGATGATGCCGCAGGAAATGGAGGTCAGCAACCCGGCAAACAGGGCGTATTGCAGAAAGGAATATGTCTGCAAGTCTCTTAGAAATTGACCCATGTATGCCCTTTTTCGGAACAGCGGTGGTCATGGCGCACCATGGCCAGGTCCGCGCCGTAAATATCCAGGATATTTTTCCCGTCAAGTGCGCTGGTTGGATGGATATGCACCAGGCGGTTGACGCAGACCACGGAACTGACATACTTGGAAACAAAACCCACATCATGGGAAACGACGATAATGGTCAGTTTTTCGTTGAGTTTTTTGAGCAGGTTATAGATATTCTGCTCGGCAAAACTGTCGACATTGGCCGTGGGCTCATCAAAGAAAAGGAGTTCTGCCGACGAGGCAAGGGCACGGGCGATCAGGGTGCGCTGGCGCTGGCCGCCGGACAGATCGGCAAAGGCATCCTGGTGCTTGTGGAACAGATCAACATCCCTGAGGGCCTGGGCCGCAAGCTCCCGGTCCTCCTTGCTGAACGGCCCTCCCCAGGCCTTACCGACCCGGCCCATCATGACCACGTCGAGCACGGACACAGGAAAAAGCGGATCAAAAAGCCGGTGCTGGGGGACGTAGCCGATACGGTGCGAGGCCTTTTCCGGGGGGGTACCTAACACGGTTATCAGACCCCGGTCAGGTTTGAGGAGGCCGAGCAGCAGGCGCAGCAGGGTGGTTTTTCCGCCGCCGTTGGGGCCGACCACGCCGATCATTTCCCGTTCCTTGATGCTGAAGGTGACATCTTCCAGAACGGCAAGGCTGCCGAAGGAAAAACTCATATTTTGCACATCAATGACGGTTTTTTTCATAAGGATTTAATCTCACCACAAAATCTTGCCGACACAAAGAAGTTTATCATTGTGCAAGCGGCGGCTCTCTGATTTAATTGTTTTTATCCTGTAAAAAGGGCTGGCCGGGAAAAAGAGAGACTGAGGCCACCTGCTGCAAGGTTATCCCTTTGATGAGCGTCACCGATTTCTGTTGTCAGAAACTGTTTACGGCATCAGCAATAATTTATCCAGGCAAAAATGGCATCTGAAAAAAAAATAAAACTAACAGGCACGGTCAAGGCAGCCGGTTGAGCCGCCAAGCTCAGTCCGGGGGACCTGGACCAGATACTGTGCGGCCTTGATCTGCCCAAAGATCCGAATCTGATCGTGGGCGCCGAAGGCTGTGACGATGCCGGCGTATACCGGCTGACGGACGAGTGCGCCCTGATCCAGACCGTTGATTTTTTTACCCCCATTGTCGATGATCCATACCGTTTCGGCCAGATTGCCGCGGCCAATGCCCTAAGCGATGTCTATGCCATGGGGGGCAAGCCGCTGCTTGCCATGAATCTGGTGGCCTTTCCCCTGGGCGATATGGACAAGTCCGTGTTAAAGGATATCCTGCGCGGCGGCCTGGAAAAGATCAAGGAGGCCGGCGCCTTGCTGGTGGGCGGCCACAGTATCGAGGACAAAGAGCTCAAATACGGACTTTCCCTCACCGGCGTGGTGCACCCCGACCGGGTCATGCTCAACTCCGGGGCGCGGCCGGGGGACCAGCTCCTGCTCACCAAACCGCTGGGCACGGGAATTCTCTCCACCGCCATCAAGGGCGAGTTGGCCGGCGAGGAGCTGGAAAAGCTGATCACCGAATGCATGATCACCTTAAACCGCATCGCCGGCGATGTCATGGCTGAGGTGGGGGCACATGGCTGCACCGACATCACCGGTTTCGGCCTCATCGGCCATCTCTTTGAAATGGCCCACGCCTCAAAGGTAACCATCACGGTTGATACCGCCGCCGTGCCGCTGCTCCCGCAAACCCATGCCTTTGCCGCCATGGGGATCATCCCGGAAGGGGCCTATAAAAATAAAAAATTTTATGAGAAATGGGTGACCAGTCAGCTGGCCGCGCTCGATCCGCTGGAGATGATTCTCTACGACCCGCAGACCTCCGGCGGCCTGCTCATCGCCGCCTCCCCCGAGCAGATCGCCGCCATGGAGAAAAAGATCAGGGCCGCCTCATCGCTGGCGTGCGCCGTCATCGGCACGGTGCAGGAGGGGGAGGCCGGGAGGATCATGCTGGTGTAGTTCGCGGATAGCTTTTGTGAGTGGGCCTTGCGGCACACAGTGTTTTTTGAGTCAATAAATTTCGCACATGTGTTTCATTATGGTGAAAATATCCCATTAACTTCAGATATAACCAACATCATTAATTCACTTTTGCCTAATGATTCTTTACTGTTAAAAGTTTCCGAAAATTTAGTTGAAGGTGCTGAGCATGCCACAGCGTCACATCCTCAGCTTGTCTGTGATATTTGCAATCGAGTGCTTGATGTATGTGGAGCAGAAATCAATAATGTTGCCACCAAATACGCTTTTTTGGCGGAACCAATTGTGTCCATCGCACTGACACTACACAGGGTTCCCTCGTTTAGGGATAAAGGACTAGAGCTTTTTGAACGGTTGGTTGAAAGTAATATTCAAGCAGCAGAACAAGCCTTGAATTTGCTTGACAGAAACCCTGTTAAAAACTCAACTTTCGGAGTTGGCGTAACTTGCTGAATTTACATTATTAAATAACTTTTTAGCCCGGAAAACTAATTTTATGCCGCTTGAAATCATTACACTTTTTCTTGAAATTTCTGTTGATTTTGGAAATGTAATCCGCAATAGAAAGTAAAGAGCAATACGATTTTGAACGAATATTTAACCATTTACGCTAACTCCGAAAGTTGAGTTAAAAAGAGAACTCAGTGTCGCTGGTAAAATAAAACTATACCAAAAATGGTAATGAAAAGTGTACCACTCCAAACTTTGATTCCATGGTGTTTACCTTCTTTTCAAAAGGAGGTGGCAGCCATGATTTCAATGGAGGTATTTA
>JBFMAY010000032.1:0-46460 GCA_040755455.1 Thermodesulfobacteriota bacterium
TTGTGCGCTCGACCCGGTGGTGGGCCGGTGCGACGCGGGGGCCAGCCAGCGGATCCTTGATCCGCGCGGCGTTGGCACTCCGCGCAGCGGAGTGCCAACAAGTTATTAGCTGGACGGAATTCGTCCTATCAATAGTCATATTTGTGGTGTTAGCGATAAAAGCAAAATATATACCAATATTTTAAGTCGACTAAAAAAAACTAAAGAAAAGGGTCAAATCCGCTTTTGGCTTTTATCCCGTTCATAAAAGTTCATGCTACAAATCCAAAATCATTGATACTATTCTATTAGGTGCAATAATTTGCAAGGGAAATGTGACGTGTGGGTATCTTTGAATTGGCGAGCAATATAATTGAGATGTGAATTGGCAATTCTTACCAATCGCGCATAACCTCAGGTTGACCTTCCTGAATATCCCCGGTTTCAGGCCACCCGGGCTTAGACAACCTTTCCTGTTTTGACGCAAACAAAAAAACCGGGCATCCTTAATGGACACCCGGTTTTTGGTTGAAAAAGGGAATCAGGGAATCTGTGCCGCTAAAAAGGCCGCATCAGCCAGACCCCGCAGGGGCAGGTATTGGCGCAGAAGCCGCAGGCGATACACTTGTCATCATCGGAAACATACTTATAGTCGTTTTCACCGATCTTCTCCCGGGTGATGGCGCCGGTGGGACAGATGGTCTCGCACATATGGCAGTCACGGCAGGTACCGCAGCTCATGCAGCGATCCGCCTCATGGATGTCCGAATGTTCGCCCGGGCAGGTTTCCGGTTCATAGTGGGCCGGGGTCAGATTCTGGATATTGACCACCTGCTTGGTGAACGGCTTCCACGCCTCGCCCTTGATCTCGGCGATAATGGCATGGGCGGCATTCTTGCCATGACCCAGGGCGTTGGTGGCCAGTCCCGGCCGCTCGACATCACCGACGGCATAGATCCGCGGATCAGACGTGCGGCAGGCCTCATTGGTCTTGATCCAGCCCGCGCCGCCCACGGTAAGCACCTCCACGCTGTCCGACAGGAAATTCAGCGCCGGCACGTCGCCAATGGAGATGATCACCGTCTGGGCCGGGATCAGCTCATCGGCCGCATCAATCAGCCCGTCCGCCGTGACTTCCTTGGTGGAAACCGGCCACTTGAATTTGGCGCCCAGGGCCTCGGCCGCCTTTTTCTCCTTGCCAAAGGCCAGGGGTTTCTGGATATCGACCAGGGTCACCTCCTGGGCGCCCAGTCGGTAGCACTCGCAGGCCACATCGCAGCCGACATTGCCGGCGCCGATGATGACCACCTGTTTGCCCACCGCCGGCGGCTTATCGCTCTTGGCCGCCTTGAGGAAATCAAGGGCGGCGATGACACGTTCATGGCCGGGGAAGGGTATGCGGCGCGGCTCGTGGGTACCGACCGCCACAATCACATAATCATAATCCTTCTTTAGCTGGGCAAACTTGTCCTTGGTCATGCTGACGCCGAAATGAACATGGATATTGGGGGTATCCATGAAACGCTTGACCTCTGCATCCCAGATGCCCCGGGGCAGTCTTTCCCAGGGAATCACCTGGGCCAGCTTACCGCCCAGTTTGTCGTCGCGCTCGAAGATATGGGCCTCTACCCCGCGCAGGGCCAGCTGCCAGGCGGCATTCATGCCTCCTGGGCCGCCGCCGATGATGGCGACTTTCTTGCCCAGGGGCGCAGCCACCGCCGGTGCGGGAAAGTCCTTGACCGCCCGGCCGAGCATGGCCACATCAATACTCTGGTCAACCATCTGGCGGGAACAATTCTGCATGCAGAGATTCGGGCAGATGGAACCGCAGACCGAAGCAGGGAAAGGGGTATACTCCAGCACCAGTTCGTAGGCGTCTTTCTCCCTGCCTTCCCGCATCAGACGCAGACGGTCGATGGTGGGAATGTGCACCGGGCAGTAATAGGCGCAGGGCGCGGCTGACTCCTGGTTGGCCCAGAACGGCTTACGCCGTCTGAGCTCGCCGGTTTCAATGAGGCCGATGGGCGAACGGTCAAGACCGGGGGCAATATCCCGGATGGGATCGCCGCCGCCGAAACCCTTGTCCCAGATATTTTTGCGGAACTCCTGCATGGACATGGGGCCGGAAAACATCAGAGCCCTGTCCTGGGGAGGAATGGCCTCAAGCATCTTCCAGTCTTCGCGCACGGAAAGCAGCTCGAGCAGATCCATGCGGTTGATCGCCGTCAGATAGCCGGGCAGACGGTCAAGCAGCCACTGCCATTGCGCATCGTTGGGCAATATTGCCATGACATTGGAGCGGGCGTAGGACTGATCGGTCTGGCCCCGGTAATAGATGGAGCCGCCGACCATGCCGACACAGGGCCGGTAACCGAGCACATTTTCCGGAGTTTTCGGATTGACGCCGCAGACCACGCCGATGCCGCCGCAGTTGAATTCGGCAAAGGTATCGCCCACCGAGCCGAGCACCCACAGTTGCGGCCTCTGGTAATCAGGGTTCCACTTGGTCATGGTGAGACCGCGGGAGCCGATGGAGCCGCCGATCATCACCCGGCCCTCGGCCATGGCGTTACACACCCCGTTGGTGGCATCGCCCATGACAATGATGTCCGCGCCGATGTTGAGATAGCCCACATCGTCCGAGGCGGAGCCGTGGCAGGTGATGGTGGTGCCGGGCATGCCCATGCAGCCGAGCCGCTGCCCGGCCGGACCATTGACGCGGATGTCCAGTTTTTTGCCCTTGGGGTTCAGCCGCCCGCCAACATTATGCTGCCCATATGTTTCCATGATGAGCTGCGATGACTTCTTGAATGCCTCCTGCACCAATTCCTCGAAATCCTTGGAACTGATCCGGTTGCCGCGCTCATCCAGTCCTTTGATGGTAATTGCTTCAGTCACTTCTTTTTCTCCGGTAGGAACGGGAACGGTCGCCTGTTCCCGCATTCTTATAATTGCCGGCCTTCGGTGTTGTGCCTAATGCCTAATGCCTTATTATCAACAGACGTATTTGATATCCAGCCGTTTGGCGACCGCCTCATCACTGATGCCGATGGCATCGGACATGCCGATGGGCAGGCTCTGCGAGCGGCCGAGCGGCGCCATGATCTTCTTGATCTCGGTGCGGATCGCCATGAAGGTGTCAACCACCCGCTGGGCCACCTGATCGGGATCCAGCCGGCGGTACAGTTTCGGGTTCTGGCTGGTGATACCCTTGGGGCAGATGCCGAGGTTGCAGACGTTGCAGCGGTTCTGCTCGCTGCCCAGACAGCCGGCCGCCGCCTGCATGATGTATTTGCCCATGTGCACGCCGCTCGCGCCGAGCATGATGAGCGCCATGCCGTTCTGGGTGACGTTGCCGGTTTTGCCGATACCGCCGGCGGCAAAGATCGGGATCTCGTTCTGCTTGCCCTGGGCACAGAGATCAAGGTAGCAGTCCCTGACGTTGGAGGCGATGGGATGGCCCATGGTGTCCATGCTGACATTGTAGGCCGCGCCGGTGCCGCCGTCTATGCCGTCGATCAAGAGGCCAGCGGCATAGGGGTTGCGCACCAGGTTGTTGAGCACCGATTTGGCTGAGTTGGAGCCGGAAATCTTCGGATAGACCGGCACCCGGAAGTTCCAGGCCATGGACATGGTCTGGATCATCTTCATGACCGACTCCTCAATGGAGTAGAGGGTCTGATGCACCGGCGGCGAGGGCAGGTCAACGCCTTCCGGCACGCCGCGCAGCCGGGCGATGAGCTTGCTCACCTTGAACCACATGAGAAGCCCCCCGTCGCCTGGTTTCGCCCCCTGGCCGTATTTGATCTCAATGGCCGCCGGGTCGCACTGCATGTCCGGGATGGCGCGGATAATCTCGTCCCAGCCGAAATAGCCGGAGGCGATCTGCAGGATGATGTATTTCAGGAACGGGCTCCTCAGCACCCACGGCGGACAGCCGCCCTCGCCAGTGGCCATGACCACCGGCATGCCGAGCACCTCGTTGCAGTAAGCCACGCCCTGCAGCAGCCCGAGCCACATATTGGGGGACAGGGCGCCGAAGGACATGGAGCCGACGATAAAGGGAAAGATCTCGCGCACCGGCGGGATCCACTCCCCACTCATTTTGCGGCGGATATACTCCTCGGGGGAGAGAACCCGGCCGAGCAGGGTATTGAAGAAAAACTCGTGGCGTCCGGCATCAAGGGCCGGGTCGGTGAGCATGGAGATACGGTTGAAGATGATCTTGTCCAGCAGGCCCGGCGCCGGGTCGTTTCGGCGGCCGCCGCGTTTGACCGGCTCGCCGCCCACCGTGCTCTGAAAACGGAAGCGGTCGGCCATGGAATTGGGAACCGGCTTGATGGCCGAGTTCGGACACACCATGGCGCAGGTGCCGCAGCCGATGCACTTGTTGGCGATCTCGGTCTTCTGCCGGATACCGACAAAGGTGCGGAACGAACTGCCGCGCTCGCTTGAGGTCAGCACCAGGCGCGGCATGCGCTGCCGCATATAGGTCAGCTTGATGGCATAAACCGGGCATACCGCGGTGCAGCGACCGCAGAGGGTGCAGCGGTCCTCCCGATGCTCGATGATCCAGGGCAGGTCGCCGGGGGTTAAGCTGCTTGGGGTAGAGGGAATTGATCGAATTGAGACCATATCTTAAACTCCTGTCGGTCTGGAGGAACGATAACTGTATGCTGACGCATCGGTTGAAAATCAAGGGACGGATCCCGGTCCGGAATCATGGCATCCACTCCGCACATCTCTGAAGCAATGGCCCACTCGCCGGGTTTGCCGCCGATGGTGGCCGGACGCATCTTCTTGGCGTCCATGACCAGCAGACAGGTTTCATCAGGCAGAGTGCCGATGACCGCGTTGGGACCGTCAATGATCAGGCGGCGGCAGGCATCCCGCAGGCCGAGGAGAAAATCCCCCTGGGGATGGGCCTTCAGCTCATCTGTCTTCAAGGGGGTGATGACGTGTTTATATGCCGTAAGGGGGAGTTTCAGCTGTTTCACCACATAATGGAGAATATGGGCGAAAACCTCGCTGTCCGACTGATAGCCGATATAGCCGGGGAAACCCCTGCCGGTGAGCCAGTCCTTGATCGGGATAAAGGCGGTGTTCTCGCCGTTGGTCATGGTGGCGATGCCCTGAATGAAGAAGGGATGGCAGGCATAGAGGTTGATGCCCCAGTTGGTGTTCTGCCGGCCCTGGGCCATGCAGACCCGGGATTTGATGCGGTGGCTGTCAAGGCCGAGGGCCTCACCCAAACCCAGCGGCCAGCCCACCTCCTTGATCATGGCCACATCGGGCCAGAAGGAAAAGATAGTCAGGTCGCCGCCGTGCTCTTCCCCGTCCTTGCGCAGGGCCAGCCGGATCATCATCATTTCATTTTCGATCTGCGCCCTGGACAGAATTTCCCAGGCAGCCGGTTTCCGGTAAACCCGCAGAATATATTTATATCTGTCCCTGGACTCAATTCTGGTCAGATCAACATCAAATTCATGATCGTACTGAATTTGAAAGCCGCGGCTCTGCATGAAGACATTCAGCCGGTGGAGGGCCTCTTCGCTATGGGCGATTCCGGACAGGATAGGCTCGCCCGCCTTGTAGCTGTAATCGGCAAACTGCAGTCCCCGCAACAGAAGTCCCAAGCCGCTGCCATCATATCCCTCCTGCATCGCCTCCATGGCCTGCAGCACGCTAAAGGGAGAGAATGGCTCACTGGCGGTTTTTAACGCTAACCGGCACATCAGTTACTCCTTGGTTTGTTGGTAAAAAACAGAACATATTGATAATATTGCAGATATGAAAACGCGCCCCGCAAGCTGGCTGAGAGCAATCGTTGATTTCAGGGAAGTTCTTCTTTCATCCATTCGCGTCCCTGCAGCACGCTGCCAGGAAACCGCGCCCGCTTTTCAATCCAAAAAATCACAGCTGATTTTCCCAAATGAAAATCCTTCTGCGAATACAACGAAAGAGCCTGCTTGTCAAGAGGAATTGCCCGCAAGGCCGCGAGGGGGAAATGACCAGGTCGGAACATTTTACCGCAATGGACCGGCCTCACGCCAGAAAAGGGGCAGGCATATCTCGATCGACTGCAGAGCGTCCCCCCCCTTTTTGCCCTTGAAGTTCACTTCACCCTGATGCTCCGCCATGATCTGGCTGGCCAGATTGAGGCTCAGATTGCGGTTTTCCCGCCGCAGGGCCTTGGAAGAAGCCGCCTGGGTATAATAAACACTGATGCAGGGCCGATCCTCGGCAGTGGTCATCTTCACCGTCATCTCTCCACCCATGGCGGATGCGGCGGCGGCCTGCCGGAAAATAGCGAGCAGGGCAATGATTAAGGTCCGGCGGTTGGCCTGCACCAGCACCTTTCTGTCCGGCAGAATCATCCTGGGCCGGATCTTTTTCCTGCTCAAGGTCACGCACAGGGAGAGGGCCTCATTGACCATATCGATAAGGTCTTCGTCCTGGAACAGATTTTTTTTGCGGGCAGCGAGGGAGTCGAAATCCCGCACCGCCTCCTCAAGCTTTTCCGCCTGTTTCTTCAAGGCCAGCAGCCCGCTTTTCTCTTTGTCGTTCCCTGCGCCCCTGGCCGCAAGCAGCCTGGCCAGACCGCCGATGACGGTGGCAGGATTTCTGATGCGGTCGGCGATCCGCAATGACATCTCCACCATGGTCCGCTCCTCGGCCATCTCCTCAAGGCTCCTGCTCAATAAAAAAAGCTCGGCGTTTACCCGGTCCAGTTCCCTGGTCCGCGCCGATTTTTCCCTGAGCAGCTTGACCACCTCATCATGCTTGATCTTTAGATTCTCCACAAAGGACTCTTCCGTATCGGCAAAGAGTTCCCTTCTTATCTTGTCTTCAAGCTGCTGGAGTTCTTCCCATGCCAGTCCCAGTCCCCATTTCAGACATTTGATGCGCACCGGCATGCCCCGCATGCCCCGCATGCCCTGGGCGAGAACCACCCTGTCCAGCACGCTGCGCGCCCCCCGGACCGCCGCCAGTCTGCCGAAGTCCTCGTAAATGTAATCAGCGGGTACGGTATCCGCCCTGGACCCGTTATCCAGGTTGATAAAAGGTTTTCTGCCCTCAAACTCCAGCGCCAGGCCGCTCTGCCCATCCTTTTCCAGCGAATGAACAATGGCAAGATCCACCTTGCCGCCCCCGTATTTCTGCCACAGCAGCCGGGTCATCTCGGATGCGGCGGTGGACAGCTGGGTCACCACCAGACGGGAACAGCGGGCGGCACCGGCCAGCAGCTTGACCTTGGCGCGGACCAGGGGGATATCCTGGCGGCGGTTGATGACCAAACTGATTATATGTAATGATTCGTAGATTTCTCTGGCCATTGCCAAGTTACCAGGGTTGCATCGTCACGCAGCGGGATAAGCGGCTCAAAAAGGATCTGGGCGACTACTGCCGGGGCAAGGGTGAAATCAGCGGATAAATCGGCAATCTTCTGCTGTCCGTCAGTATGCATGGACACCCGCACCCCGGTGACAACCTTGTACTCCTGTCCGGGTATCCTGCGCCATTTGGCATGGCCGATAATGCCGGGCTGGTCCGATTCCCGGATGAGCCGGCCGTCAAGGGAGATCAGGGTTGCGATATTGCCGATGCCGGCGGAGGACAGCAGGCCCTTGACATGGTCAAACAGCAGGACATGGACCGCGGCCCCATTGGTCTCCGCCAGGGCAAACTCCACCTCTTCCAGCAGATGCGCCGGGGGCCAGAGCAGAGCGTGTCTGCCCAGTTCGGCAAAAACAAGGCGGGTGATCTCCGCCGCCCCTTTGCCCAGCCCGAGGCTGTCAACCAGCGTTATGCGGGTAAAACGCCGGTCCTGCTGCACATACACGCCGTCACCGCAGCTCCAGCCCGAACCGTTTCTGGACTGGCTGAGGATGGCCAGAGATCCGCCGATGCGGATAATCTCCTCGTTTGTCTTGCGGTCAGGCCCGAGCAGGGCGGAAATAATGGTTGCATAGGGGGATCTCGTCTCCGGCCTGGCCAGGCGGGAGAAGATATCCAGCCGGTCCGACAGCCGCAGGACGGTGCCCAGCCCGGCACCCAGACCGCCGCCCCCCATATTTTTCCGGTGCAGCATCCAGCTTGCTTGATCAAAGCCGGGGCCCTGATCAAGGCTGGCAATGGCTAAGCAGGGGATTGACGAGGCGTAAAAACCGGAAAGCCGGATCATTCCCTGCACGGTATGATGCATGACATGGTTATGGGCAAGTTCGCTGGTCACCAGCACGGCCTCGGCCCGACGGTTCTGGGGAAAGCCCAGCAGCATGGCCAGTTCGCCGGCGACCCTCCTGGCCACCGTGGCGCTGGCCATATCGACAATGGGGATATCGGCGAAAAGGGCGGAGTTATTCATGATTATCCATGCCTGTCGGAGTACAGCAATTCTTCCAGCCTGGCCACCGCTTTTTCCACATCCAGGGCAAAGTCCAGCTCGCTGAGCTGGATGCCGAAATCCGTCAGGGTCATCACCACCGGCACGGAAAGCCCGACCACCACCATCCGGGCGTGGAGCAGCCGCAGCCCTGCCGCCATATTCTGCAGATGGCCCGCCATATAGGAATCAACCACCTCGACGTTCTGCAGATCAACGATGACCCCCCGGATTTTTTTCTCGCCCACCTGCCTGCACAGGCCGGCAACCATCCGAGCTACCTCGTCATCGCCGATATCTTCCTGGATGGACACCAGCAGCATATGCCCCAGGGGAAAAAAGGAAAACGGTTGCATGACCGCCTCTTTACAACATCACTCGCTGCTGCCGCCGCGAACCAGGGCAATCGCCCTGGCGACCTGCTCCGATTTCATGGCCAGCTGGCCGATGGCGAAATGCAGGGCATCGGTCATTCTGCCTCTCACCGTAAGGTTCTCCAGCCCCACCCCGCCTTGGGCGATCACCTGGGCGATGTGCGGCCCCACCCCGGTGAGAATGGCCTCGCTGCCCATGAGCCGGGTGGCGTTGGCCGTCTGCAGGATATGGCTCGCCACCTCGGAGTCCACCATGGGCACGCCGGTGATGTCGATGATGACGAAAGAGGCCCGGTGCTGTTCAATGGCCTCCAGCACCCTTTCCATGGCAATCTTGGCCCGGTGGCTGTCCAGGGTGCCGATGAGCGGCAGGGTCAGGATGCCGTCCCAGATCTCGATCACCGGCGTGGAAAGCTCCATGATTTCATCCTGCAGATGGCGGATATCCTCCTCCCGCTTCTTAATGAGCTGCTCCTTCTGTTCCAGGATGATCCGGTCCTTTTCCAGACGCTCGGTGATATCGATGAAGTTCTCGACACAGCCGATAATCTCCCCCTTGTAATTGCGCAGCGGCCGGGCCGAATATTCGATGGGTATTTCCTGGCCGTTGAACTGCAGCATGGTCTGGCCCTGGTTAATCAGTTGATTTTCCATGGCCAGCCGGCAGGGACAGTTCTGGGTATTACAGAGCGGCGTGCTGAAGATCTCGTAACATTTACGGTCAAAACATTCGCCGGCCCTTTTGCCCACCATTTTCGCGCCTGGTTTATTGATCATGAGTATGTTATGATCAGGATCAGTCACAAAAATCCCCGAGGTGATGGCATTGATAATTTCCGACAGAAAACCCTCATCGCGCGTCAGGTCATTTAGATCTTGCATGCATTATTCCCCCTTTTCCGTGAACGCCTGGAGATAACGGCAGGTTATTTCCCGCAAATCCTGCCATGAAGATACCATCATTTCCGAATAAAATAAAATTTAAAATTTCCTATATAATGATATACAAACAAAAAAAATAGAAATATTTCAGCCTGGATATTGCAAAACTCACAGAAGCTGTTTATAAGAACAACAATTTTTCACATAGCTCATTCTTGCATCCAACCTAACATAAAATTTCTCACTTTCGCGGTATGTCATGACAGAAATTGACCTTTCACCATTGCGGGCAGAGCTCAAAAAACATTTCCAGCAGTCGCTCCCCAACTCCAACCTCGAATACTGTCTCACCTGCGGTCTCTGCGCCAGCGGCTGCCCGGCCAGCGACATCGAAGGCATGGACCCCCGCAAATTCATCCGCTATCTGGTCCTGGGCCAGGACGACCTGCTCAAAAATACCAAGTGGCTCTATACCTGTTCCATTTGCCAGCGCTGTGAATACGCCTGCCCCATGGGCATCCACGTCGGCCGTTTCGTTTATGAGCTCAAAGGCATGAAGCCCAAAGAGCTGCGGCCGAAAAACCTGCAGAAATCATGCGAGCTGCAGAAGGAAGGCAACTCCACCGGCATCCCCAATGCGGATTTTGTCTGGGTGGTGGGCGACATCCTCGAAGAGGTCCATGCCAACGAACCGGAATGGGCCGATCTCCAGGCCCCCATCGACAAGGCCGGCGCCAAGTTCTACCTGAACCAGAACGCCAAGGAGCCGACCGTCGAGCCTGAGGAGATGGTTTTCCTGTGGAAAATCCTGCATGCCGTCGGCATTGACTGGACCTATTCCTCCAAATGGTGGGACGGCGCCAACTACTGTCTCTTCACCGGCGATCCCAAGGACTGGGAATACGTCACCCGGATGCAGGCGGAAACGGTGGACGCCCTGGGGTGCCCGACCTACATCAACACCGAGTGAGGCCACATGCTTTTCGCAACCCTGGAAGGGTTGAAGAGATTCAAGATACCTCACAACTTTGAGGTGGTGAGTATTATCAGCCTCTATGCCCAGTGGATCAGGGAAGGCAGACTGAAACTTGATCCGTCGTGGAACACGGCAGGGCTGAAATTTACCGTGCAGGATCCCTGCAAGCTGGTGCGCCAGTCTTTGGGGGATCCGGTGGCCGATGATCTGCGGTTTGTCATCAAACAGGTGTGCGGCGAGGAAAATTTCATCGATGTCTGGCCCAACAAGTCCAACAATTACTGTTGCGGCGGCGGCGGCGGAGCAATCCAGGCCGGTTTTATTGAAAACCGCATGAAACACGGGCGAATGAAGTTCGAGCAGCTCCATGCCACCGGAGCGGATGTGGTGATCACCCCCTGCCACAACTGCCATACCCAGGTCAAGGACATCTGCAAGTATTACGGCGGCAACTGGCAGACCACCCATTTGTGGAACTGGATTGTCAAGGCCCTGGTGAGATGAAGAAACGTTTCAGCGTTCAAACGTTCAAACGTGGATACACCCCGGAACGTTGAAACGTTTACACGTTTAAACGCTTGAACATTTTTTAAACAAAACGGTACGAAACATGCCCAAAGGATCGGTATTAGTCGTTGGCGGTGGTATTGCAGGCGTGCAGGCTGCGCTGGACCTGGCAAACAGCGGGTTTCTCGTTCATCTGGTCGAGCGAACCGCGGCAATCGGCGGCAAGATGTCCCAACTGGACAAGACCTTCCCCACCAACGATTGCTCCGCCTGCATTCTCTCGCCCAAACTGGTGGAATGCGGCAGGCATATGAACATCAATCTGCTCACCCTCTCCGACCTCATCTCGCTGGATGGAGAACCGGGCAACTTCAAGGCCGTTGTCCGCCAGCGTCCCCGCTATGTGGATCCGGCAAAATGCATCGCCTGCGGCCTGTGCGCCGAAAAATGCCCGAAAAAGGTGGCCAACGATTTCAACATGGGCATCGGCAAGCGCAAGGCGGCTTACTTAAGCTACCCCCAGGCCGTTCCCCTGAAATACGCCATTGATCCCGCCCGCTGCATCTGGATCAACAAACCGGGCCGCTGCGGCATCTGCGCCAAGGAATGCCCGTCCGGGGCCATCAATTTCGATGACACGGTCAAGGAGCATGTGCTGGAGGTCGGCTCCGTGGTGCTGTCCCCCGGCTTTTCCCGTTTCAACCCGTCCTCCCTTGACTTCACCGGTTACGGCCGCCTGCCCAACGTGGTCACCTCCATGGAGTTCGAGCGGCTGCTCAGCCCGTCCGGACCCTGCATGGGCCGCCTGGAGCGCCCCTCCGACGGCAAGCAGCCGCAAAGGATCGCCTGGCTGCAGTGCGTGGGCTCGCGCGACATCCACCGGGCCGGCAATCCTTACTGCTCCTCGGTATGCTGCATGTTCGCCCTCAAACAGGCGGTGATCGCCAAGGAACATGCCCACGGCGAGTTCGAACCAGCCATCTTCTACATGGATATGCGCACCCACGGCAAGGGCTTTGAAAATTATTACAACCGGGCCAGGGAACAGGGGGTGCGCTTTCACCGGGCCCGGGTGCACTCCGTCATTCCGGCGGATGACCAGGGCAACCTGAAAATCCGCTATGTGGACCAGCAGGGCAAGGTCAACTTCGAGGTGTTCGACATGGTGGTCCTGTCCACCGGCCTGCAGCCTTACCGGAACATGATCGAGATGGCCGGCATGCTGGGCCTGGAACTTGACCCCGACCACTTCGTCAGGACCGACAGCTTCAATCCTGTGGCCACCAGCAGAGCGGGGGTCTATGTCTGCGGCGCGGCCTCCGAGCCCAAGGACATCCCCCAGTCGGTGATGGATGCCAGCGCGGCGGCAGCCGAGGCGGGACGCATCCTTGCCCCGGCGCGCTGGACGGAAACCCGCAAAAAACAATACCCCGCGGAGCTGGACATCCATGCCCAGCCTCCCCGCATCGGCGTGTTCGTCTGCCACTGCGGCATCAACATCGCAAGCGTCGTCGATGTGGCGGCACTATCGGCCTATGCCGGCACCCTGCCCGATGTGGTCTTTTCCCAGGCCAACCTGTTCACCTGCTCCCAGGACACCATCAACCAGATGATCAACATCATTAAGAAAGAGCAGCTCAACCGGGTGGTGGTGGCCTCGTGCTCACCCCGCACCCATGAGCCTCTTTTCCAGGAAACCCTGCGGGATGCCGGGCTGAACCAATTCCTCTTCGAGATGGCCAACATCCGGGACCAGGATTCCTGGGTCCACCTGCATGAACCGACCAAGGCCACGGCCAAGGCCATGGATCTGGTGCGCATGGCCGTAGCCAGGGTGCGCGGCGAAGGGGCGCTTCCCTACAACACCGTGCCGGTGACCAAATCGGCCCTTGTTATCGGCGGTGGGGTTTCCGGCATGACCGCGGCCCTTACCCTGGCCGAGCAGGGTTATCCGGTCACCTTAATTGAGCAGAGCGACATGCTCGGCGGCAACGGCCGCAAGGTCTACCGCAACTGGAAGGGTGATGCCATCCTGCCCTTTATCAACGAGCTCACGGCCAAGATCACCAGTCATCCGCAGATCAGCGTCAAATACAACTGTGAGATAAAAGAGGCGGCTGGATCGGTGGGTCATTTCACCACCACCTTTTCCGACGGCCAGAGCTTTGAACACGGGGTGGCGGTCATGGCGGTGGGCGGCGAGCCTTACAGGCCGGAAGGACAATGGCAATTCCTCCATGGCATCAATGCCAATGTGCACACCCTGCTGCAACTCGACAAACGGTTCATCGACAACGACGCTTCGCTTGGCAAGATCAGCCAGGCGGTCTTCATCCAGTGCGTCGGCTCGCGCATCCCGGAAAGGCCATACTGCAGCCGGGTCTGCTGCACCCATGCCGTTGATTCGGCCATCAAGCTCAAGGAACTCAACCCGGACATGGACATCTTCATCCTGTACCGGGACATCCGCACTTACGGACAGCGGGAACGCCTCTACCAGGAGGCCCGGGGCAAAGGCATCATCTTCATCAACTACGATCTTGACCGCATGCCGCAGGTGGAGGAAGACAACGGCCAGCTTGTCGTCAAGGCCCATGACCCGATCATCGACGCCCATGTCACCATCCGGCCGGACATTCTGGTGCTTGCCACCGCCATCCAGCCGCGGCAGCAGAGCGGTACAAGCCTGGCCAAGTTCTTCAAGTGCGCCATAGACAGCCAGGGATTTCTACTCGAGGCCCACATGAAGCTCAGGCCGGTTGATTTCGCCACCGAAGGCGTGTTCCTGGCCGGGCTCTGCCACTATCCGAAATCCATGGAAGAGTCCATTGCCCAGGCCAAGGCCGCAGCGGCCCGGGCCGGCATCATTCTGGCCCATGACGCTGTGCCGGCGGAAAGCATCACCGCCGTGGTCAACCGCGCCAAATGCACCGGCTGCGGCCTGTGCGTCGAGGTCTGCGCCTATAACGCGGTGAGCCTGGATGAAAACGGCCTGTCGGTGGTCAACACCAGCATGTGCAAGGGCTGCGGCAACTGCGTGGCCGGCTGCCGCTCGGATGCCGTCACCCTGAAGAATGTCGGCAACGAGCAGATCATGGCGGCGGTTGAGGCGGCGTTCTGCGATTAAGTTTGACCAACAAGACCAACGAGACCACTATGACAACTCAGACCACTTCGACCAGTCAGACTAACTGGGAACCGAAAATCATCGCCTTTCTGTGCAACTGGTGCAGTTATGCCGGGGCCGATCTGGCCGGGGTAAGCCGTTTCCAGTATCCGCCCAGCATCAGGATCGTCAGGGTCCCCTGTTCAGGCCGGGTCAGCGAGAACATGATCATGTCGGCGCTGAAATCAGGCGCCGACGGCATCCTGGTGTCCGGCTGCCATCCCGGCGACTGCCACTATATCAGCGGCAACCTCTTTGCCCGAAGGCGTTTTGCCCTGCTCAGCAACCTGCTTGACTTTGTCGGCATCGAACCGGGCCGCATCAACTTTTCCTGGGTATCGGCCGCGGAAGGCGAACAGTTTGCCGAAATAGTGAAAACCGTGACGGAAAAAGTCAGGGCCCTGGGACCGGCAACCCGGCTGGTGAAGAAGATCGACACCGTGCAGGCTGCCTGAGAGCCGTCGCCGTTGCCGGATAGAACACCGCGCTGGCCTGCGTCGCGAATTTTATGAGGAAGCCGTAAACGTTTATTTTTCACTACGGAGACAACAGAGACAGAGAGAATATTTCTTTTACAGTGAGGCGCTTGCAAAATTCGTCAATACGCCTCTATTTCCGTCATTCCCGCCAACCCGCCACCACAAGCGGGAACAACGGGTGATGAAAGTCTCGCGGCGTAGGAGCGGGCCATGCCCGCGATAGAGACTTGCATATAAGCTCCATGCGGCAATGACGTAATGGCTTTTTTTTGCAGGAGCCTCACAGTAAGACAACTCAATGGACTGAGTGCTCCATGGTAATTTTTTTTATCGAACCAGTACGGATTATATGCCAACAATCAACGAAAAATTAACCGAGGAAATCAGGGCAAAGGCCAAGGCGCTGCTGTCCGACGGCACGGTGGCCGCGGTCATAGGCTTTGCCCAGGGCAGCCTGCCGATGACCATTAAACCGACGGTGGTGCGCGCTGCCGCTGATTGCGGCAAACTGGTGTGGAACAGCTTCTGCGTGCTGAACCTGGCCAATTACCTGCCGGAGGTGCTGAAATCCGTTGAGCCGCCACGCGGGCCCCGTGATCCCAAACCAACAGGCCCGCTGCCCAGGGTGGCGGTGCTGGCCACCGGCTGCTGGTCCCGAAATATCGTGGTGCAGACCCAGGAACACCAGGTGGACCGCGACCGGGTGGTGGTCATGGGGGTCGGCAGCCGCGGCATGGTCAGCCGCCGCAAGGTGGAAGCCCACTTCAGCGGCCGGGAAATCCTGGCGGTGGAGGAGCATGACCATGATCTACTGGTCAAGGGCGCGGACTTCACGGAAAAGATCAACCGCTGGAGCGTGGTGCGCGACAACTGCCAGACCTGCACACATCCCGATCCGGTGCTGGTCGATGTGCGCATCGGCGAGCCCGCCGCTGAAAGGAAGAACCCCAACCCCTTCAAACAGGTCGACGACATCGAGAAAAAATCAAGCGATGAGCGCTGGGCCTGGTTCACCGCGGAGTTTGCCACCTGCATCCGCTGCTATGCCTGCCGCAACGCCTGCCCTTTGTGCTACTGCCCCACCTGTTTTGTCGATGACGCCAAACCGCAGTGGGTCGGCAAGAGCCTTGACGCGGTGGACACCGGGCTTTTTCATCTCCTGCGGGCCTATCACTGCGCCGGACGCTGCACCGACTGCGGGGCCTGCGAGTCGGTGTGCCCCATGGGCATCAACATGCGGATGCTGACCAAGAAACTGAACAAGGACGTGCTGAACCTGTACGGCATCGAGGCTGGCATGCAGCCCGGCTCCCCCCTGCCGCTGACCACCTATGCCATCAATGACCCCCAGAAATTCATCGTCACCGAGGCCGGTGCGGCAAAGGAGGGCGAGTAACTGTGAAGGTTTTCAGATTATCACCGGCTGAACTGGACAACATGGTGCGGGAGTGGAGCAAAACCCGCAGGGTTTACCGTCCCGCCCCGGGCAGACAGCAGTCGGCCCACGCCGATTGCGCGCCGGGCTGGGAGCGGGTTACAGACAGCGCATCGCTCACCATGGCCGCAGGTCCGGCCAAGGCATCGGTGAAGACGTTCCTCTTTCCCCAGCCGGAAACCATGCAGACCTATAGCTTACAGAGCAGCGATCCGGACAAGGCCCTACTGAAGGAGGCGGAAAAACCCACGGAAAAACAGATTATTGTCGGCCTGCGGCCCTGCGACGCCAGGAGCGTGCAGCTCAACAATCTGCCCTATGGGGAAGACCCTTACTACCAGGCGAATCTTGCCCGCACCGTCATGGTCGGTTTCACCTGCGGCACCATGTGTTCCACCTGCTTCTGCGACCAGGTGGGCGGCTCGCCCATGGCGACGGAGGGTCTGGATATCGCCATCTCCCAACTTGACGGCACCATGGTCGCGGAGGTGCTGACCCCGACCGGCGAAGAGCTGACCGCGGGTCTTGATCTTGCCCCGGCAGCAGACAACGACATCAGCGCCCTTGCCCAACGGCGCAAGGACTGCCCCCAGCCGGATTCCGTCAAACTCGATACCCTGAAGGGCCGGGATCTCAACAAGCTCTACGAGGCCCCCCTGTGGAAGGGGCTTGGCGAATCCTGCATCAACTGCGGGGCCTGCACCTTCATCTGCCCCACCTGCTACTGCTTTGACGTGCAGGACGAGGTGGTGCGCGGCCGGGGCCGCCGCATCCGCTACTGGGACTCCTGCATGTTCCCGCTGTACAGCCTGCACACCTCGGGCCACAATCCCCGGGGCCAGAAGATGCTGCGCACCAGGAACCGCTTCATGCACAAACTGAAATATTTTCCGGACCGCTTCGGCCCCTTTTCCTGCGTGGGCTGCGGCCGCTGCGTCCAGGATTGTCCGGTTAACATTGATATCCGCGAGGTCATGGGCGACCTCCTGAGGGTGGAGTAAGCTATGATTTCCTATTTGCCATACCCTGTCCGCATCGACGACATCACCGTTGAAACGGAAGACGGCAACCTGAAAACCTTTAAACTCGTCTTTGAAAACGAGGCCCAGCAAAAGGCCTGGAAGCACGTGCCCGGCCAGTTCGCCATGCTGTCCCTGGCCGGCCAGGGCGAGATCCCCATCGGCATCGCCTCCTCCCCCACCGAGGAAGGTCACCTGCTCTTTACCGTCAACCGGGCCGGCAAGGTGACCACCGCCCTGCACCAGATGCATGCGGGCGAGCGCATGGGGGTGCGCGGCCCGCTGGGCAACGGTTTCCCCATCGACACCGTCATGAAGGGGAAAAATATCGTCATCATCGCCGGCGGTTTCGCCGTCACCACCCTGCGCGCCACCCTGATCTACCTCATGGAGCACCGCCAGGATTACGGCAGGATCACCTTCATCTACGGCGCCAGAACACCCGGCATGCTGCTCTACCAGAAGGAACTGCAGGAGTGGGCCAAACGGGACGACGTGGAGCTGCATATCACCGTTGACCGCGAGGCGCCCGGCTGGAACGGCCTGGTCGGCTTCGTGCCCACCATTGCCGGCCAGGTGGCCCCTTCCCCGGAAAACAGCGTGGCGCTCATCTGCGGCCCGCCCATCATGATCAAGTTCACCATGCCGCCCCTGGAAAAGATCGGCTGGACCGACGACCAGGTTTACCTCTCCCTGGAAAACCGCATGAAATGCGGCGAAGGCCTTTGCTGCCACTGCAACGTCGGCCCCACCCTGGTCTGCAAGGACGGCCCGGTCTTTACCCGCAGCCAGGTGAGGAAACTGCCGGTGGAGTATTAAGGGAAAAAGCCGCCCTTCTCCCCTTCAGCCATCGGCCCACTCCCTGACAGGGATCACGGGCGCGATGGCTTTTTTTTTGCCCTGTCGTTTCGGGGTTTGTTGCGCAATGCGACAATTTGCCCTCTTTGCAACGAACAAATTTCATTGTATGAGCTTGTCAGGATAAGTGAAAAAACTGGACCTGCTCGGTGGGGTAAATGACATGGATATTTGCAAGCAAAGCCGGCCTGTCTGCTGATGAGATGACAGCCCGGCTTTGCTGTTTCTTGGTGGAGAAAAAGCGAGAGTTGGGGACGTCCATAAATTATAAGTTTCTTATGGGGCCCAGCGCATAATTTTATAATTTTATGGACATCCCCATTCTTTCCCGTTTTCCTGGGTCTTTCATGGTTTACAAGCTTGGTCAGAGCTCTCAAAGGAAATGGCGCAAGTTGAGAGGATTTAAACTCCTCGCAGATGTGGTGCAAGGTGTTCAATTCAGAGATGGAGAACGAATTGAAAAATTAGATGAGGCCGAACTTAGCAGGAACGTCGCTTGAATGATTTTTTTGAAACACCAGAATTGACTATAACTCGTATATGAATTCAAATAGCCCAATGGGAGCGTGTCCGTCATGGAAAAAATGCAGATCAGCAAAGTATTCACGTTGATTGAACCAGGCCCAGTTGTTTTAGTAACGACGAATGATGAGAAGAAGAACAACATCATGACGATCTCATGGACTATGGTGATAGACTTTACGCCGAAGTTTGCCATGACCACCGGGCCATGGAACTATTCCTATGCTGCCCTTAACAAATCGAGGGAATGTGTAATTTCTATTCCCACGGTTGACCTGCTTGACAAGGTCGTTGGAGTGGGAACATGTTCCGGTGCCGATACAGATAAATTTAAAAAATTCAGGCTGACTCCTGTAAAAGGGAAACATGTCAAGGCTCCCTTGATAAAGGAATGTCTGGCAAATATCGAATGTAAAGTTGTCGATATCGTTGAAACGCACAATATCGTTGTACTTGAAGGCGTCGCTGCATATTTCGACAACTCCCGAAAAGAGAAACGAACCATTCACGCAATTGGAGATGGAACCTTCGTTGTGGACGGGCGCAAGTTGGACCGAAGGGAAATGATGCGGTCAAAGCTCCCAGAGGGCGTCTAACTTATGCCATGGGGCCATGGGGTCAAATCTCGATCCTTGAGCTTAAGGGAGAATCAAGGCAAGTCATTTCGGATCATTTGCGGGTAAGATGAACAGTGGCGAAGACTACGCTTTTGCATGATTAAAGTGGGATAGTTCAGATTTGATCTGACAGACACTTCCGAAAAACCGGTAACTGTCAGATCAAGGCTGAACCACTACATATCATCCAAGAAAAAGATTTAATCCCCCAATCCCGCCCCCACCACCCTGAAAAAATGCCCTTGCCTTGTGCAACTCTTTTGTGCAAGGATATTTTCATAGCCGAAACATGCAGGCAACCTTCTCCCCGCAACTTCACGCCCGGACCGGGCGCGCCCATCTCCCTCCTTGCGTGTAACGGGAAGATCCCCTGCGCGCACCGCGCAAGCTGGCCGCCCGGCCGACATCGTTACCACAGGAGACCGTCATGGCTGACCAGTTTGTCATGTGCACCCGCGCTGTTGAAGATGGCTCTTTTATCACGGGGCCCGGACCGGCATTGTTCATGCTCGTGCCCGCGGGAGAGCCTCCCTCTCCCCGGCATGCGGGAAAGAAACCGGAGCAATGGTTCAAAAAGCTGCGGATCGCGGCAACCTGGGCAAGGCTCTGCCGCGGCTAACATTAATTGATAAGGGACGAACATGCCCGTTGTTTACAGCATAATAGCCAGCCAGAAACTGGTTTATGCCAGGCTCATCGGCACAGTCGATGCTGCCGCCCTTGCCCGGCATTTTAAGGAACTGAGCCAGGATGACCGCTACATCGCGCCAATGAAAAAACTGGTGGATTGCAGGTTTTGCGACAATTACCAGGTTTCCACGGCGGAAGAACAGAAACTGGCAAGCCTTAAAGAAGTATTCGCCGAAAAATTTCAAAATGAACGTTGCGCCATCGTGGCCCCCAGCAATCTGCTCTATGGCTCAAACCGGGCATTTCAGGAGCAGAGCTTCGATTCAGCTATCACGACAATGGTATTCAGAAATATGAATGACGCCATAACATGGCTGCAAATTGATATAAGCGAGGTTGATCTGGACAGATAAGTAATAAGCCCATTCTCTCTTTCAGCCTCCATGCCCCCGGCGGCATAATCCGAAAAAATTCCGCACTCCAGCCGACTACAGCGGCATCCACGCCGGCATCAGCGTCTAGCAACCTGAACGCCCATTCAATATCTTCATGTGCGTATTGTTCATGTTGTGCAATAAAAAAAATTCCACGAAAAAATCTAACTCTTCCAGACAGTTATAAATATGATACAAAAAGAATTACAATTTATTTATTGACATAAAAATAAGGAGTTAGTATTTCATGAGTATAACTACCTACCATGGCGCATTTTTATTATTAGAAAACTTTTATGCATAATTCGCACAAGAGGCTCAAAAATGCAAAAACTAGAACAATCTCCTTCCGCTGTTGTTTTTGGATGTGGCAACCCCCTGATCGGAGATGACGGATTCGGTCCTGCGGTCGTTGAGCAGTTACTGCAGCGCAAAAGACACCTGCCGCTCGGGGTGAGTGTCGCCGATGTGGGTACCGGAGTCCGCGAATACCTCTTCGACTACCTCCTTTCGGAAAAAGAAAGGCCGCGGCATCTGATCATTGTCGATGCCATAGACCGGGATGACAAAAAGCCCGGAGAGGTCTTTGAAATCGACCCATCATCCGTTCCTGCAAAAAAACTCCATGATTTTTCTCTTCATCAGTTTCCAACCGTGAATATGCTGCAGGAACTGCAGCAGTTCACCGAGATGAAAGTGACGATATTGGTGGCGCAGGTTGCATCCCTGCCGCAAGAGGTTTACCAGGGTCTTTCCCCGGCAATGGCAGCGGCCGTTCCCAAAGCCTGTCAGAAAATAATGGATATTCTATCCACAACACAAAGCGAGGTGACCGTCCATGATGTATGAGTTCAAAGTTGCTGATCTGGCGGAGGAGTTTGGTGTCCACCGAAACACCATTCGCAATTGGATTAACTCGGGAACCTTGCCTGCGCAGGAGGGGCCGGGCAAGCGTTATGCAATGAAGGTGTCAGATTATGTAGCCTTATGTGATAAGTTCGGCATTATTCCGAAAGTCAACATGGAAATGGCGGTTGAAATCGAGGAGCTGAAAACGATCACCGCCGCCAAGACCGGCCAACCCGTCATCCAACTGGGTGCAAAGGCCAATACCCTTTATTCCGACCCTTCCTGGGGTGATATCTGTCTGACCTGCGGCACATGCGCCAGCGCCTGCCCCATCGCCGGGGTGAACGGCCTTGATCCGCGCAAGGTGGTGCGCATGGCGGTTTTAGGGCTGGAAGAAGAGTTGATTGAAAGCAGCTGGCCATGGAAATGCACCATGTGCGGCAAATGCGAAGAGGCCTGCCCCATGAACGTGGAGATTGTCCAGCTCATGCGCCGCCTTCGCTCAAGGCGGCCGAGAAATCTGGTGCCCGGCCCCATCCACAAGGGTGTCGCCATGTGCCTGGAACGCGGTAACAATCTCGGCATCCCGAAAGATGATTTTGCCTTTCTGCTGCAGGACCTCGGGGAAGAACTGGCCGAGGAATCATGCCCCGGTTTCAGGACACCGGTGGAGGTGCGAGGCCAAAGACTGCTGGTTACCATTAACTCCAAAGAGCCGTTCGCCGAACCCGACGACATGAAATGGTGGTGGAAAATCTTCTATGCCGCCAATGAATCCTGGACTGTCTCCGCCGAAAACTGGGAGGGCGTCAACTGGGGCCTCTTCTCCGGTGACGACGATGCCATGAAGACCATTGTCGGCCGTATTGTCGACAACCTGGAGAGGCTGCACTGCGAGGCCTTGCTTTTGCCCGAATGAGGCCACGCCTATTACGCAACCCGGTCCGGGTTGAACAAATGGTTCCCTGAAGTACTCAAGAAAATCAAAATTTATTCCGTATTTGATCTGCTGCTTGAATACATGCGGGAAAACCGCATTACCCTTGATAATACTATCCATACCAAGCTCACCACCTACCACGACCCGTGCAATTATGGCCGTAAATCCCTGAAAGCCTTCGGGCACGGTTATTTCGAGGAAGGCAGAATTATCACGAGGGCCTGCTGTCCCTCCTACGTCGATATGGAGCCCAACCGCAACAGCAATTACTGCTGCGGCGCGGGAGGAGGCGCCTGGGCCATGCCCTATTCCCCGGAGAGGGTCTTCTACGGCCGCATCAAGGCCCGGCAGATCCAGGAGTGCGGGGCGAAAATGGTCATAGCCCCCTGCCATAACTGCCGAGACCAGCTGAAAAAGTCCCTCAACAAGGAATTTGATCTCGGCATTGAGGTGAAATACCTCTGGGAACTCGTTTCAGACTCAGTGGTGCTTCCCACTCAGAAATAACAAAGACCTCTTCTCTCACTATCCTATGTAAAGGAGGAATAAACCGTGTCAAGAGAGCAAACAATAGGATCGGTAATGGTTGTCGGCGGCGGTATCGCGGGTATGCAGGCGGCCCTGGACCTCGCCAACTCAGGCTACTATGTCTATCTGCTGGAACGCAGCGGCGCCATCGGCGGCGCCATGGCACAGCTGGATAAGACCTTTCCCACCAATGACTGTTCGATGTGAATTATCGCGCCAAAATTGGTTGAGTGCGGTCGGCACTTAAATATTCAGTTGATGACCTTAAGCGAGGTCACGGCAGTTAGCGGCAGCGAAGGCGATTTTACCGTATCGGTAAAGGAACATCCCCGTTACGTGGACATGAGCAAATGTATTGCCTGCGGTGAATGCGCCACGAAATGTCCCAAAAAAGTAAATGATGCCTACAACGCCTTGACTAAAAAACGAAAGGCGATCTACGTCAAATATTCCCAGGCGGTGCCCCTTAAATACCAGATCGATGCGGAGCAGTGTATTTATATGCAGAAACCGGGCAAATGCGGTTTCTGCGCCAAGGTGTGCCCGGCTGGCGCCATCAATTTCGAGGATACCGAGAAACATCATGAAATCCACGTGGGCTCCCTTATTCTTGCCCCCGGATTTCAGCCCTTTGATCCCACGGATGCCGGCATCTGGGGCTACGGCACCCTGCCCAACGTCATCACCTCCATGCAGCTTGAGCGCTACTGTTCGGCCACCGGGCCGACCGAGGGACATCTCATCCGCCCCTCCGACGGCAAGCCGGCCAGGAAAATAGCCTTCCTGCAGTGTGTCGGCAGCCGTGATGAAAACAAGTGCGGCAACAGCTACTGTTCCTCGGTCTGCTGCATGTACGCCATCAAAGAGGCTGTCATTGCCAAGGACCATATCCCCGGACTGCAGACCACGATCTTTTTCATGGATATGCGTACCCACGGCAAGGATTTCGACCGTTACTACCAGCGGGCTAAATCAGAATCCGGCGTCCGCTTCGTCAGATGCCGGGTGCATGGCATTGAGCCCCACGGCAAGGATGGCGACCTGCGCCTGCATTATATTAATGAGGAAGGCCGCCAGGTAGAAGAATATTATGACATGGTGGTCCTGTCAGTGGGTCTGCAGACGCCGAAAACTGTCGTCAGCCTGGCCAGGGATATTGGCATCCAGCTCACCAGCGGTAATTTCGCCGCCACCTCAAACTTCATGCCGGTTCTGACCTCCAAACCCGGCATCTTCACCTGCGGCGCCTTTGCCGGACCCAAGGATATCCCGCAATCGGTCATCGAAGGCTCGGCAGCCGCGGCCGGTGCGGCCAACCTGCTGGCCACGGCCCGCAACACCCTGACCCGGGACAAAACCTTTCCCCAGGAACGGGATATCTCCTGCGAGGAGCCGAAAATCGGCGTCTTTGTCTGCCACTGCGGTTCCAATATCGCCGGCGTCGTCGATGTGGCATCCGTAGCGGATTACGCCGCTACCCTGCCGGGGGTCGCCCATGTGGAACGCAACCTCTTCACCTGCTCCCAGGACACCCAGGATCTCATGGTGAACCTGATCAAGACAAAGGGCCTGAACCGGGTTGTGGTGGCGGCCTGCACGCCCCGCACCCACGAGACGCTGTTCCGGGAAACACTGAAGGCGGCGGGCATCAATGAATATCTCTTTGAAATGGCCAACATCCGCAACCAGAATTCCTGGGTGCATGCCAATGAACCGGCCAAGGCCACCAGCAAGGCCAAGGATCTGATCCGCATGGCCGTGGCCAAGGTATCGCCCCAGTTTGCCCTGCACCAGCTTTCCGTGCCGGTCACCCGGACAGCGCTGGTTATCGGCGGCGGCCTGGCCGGCATGACGGCGGCGCTCAACCTGGCAGACCAGGGTTTTCCGGTTCATCTTGTGGAAAAAAGCGACCAGCTCGGCGGCTTTGCCCGCATGCTGGACTACACCTGGAAAGGTGACGAGATCAAACCCCAGCTGGCCAACATGACCGCCCGCATCGAGAACCACTACAATATCACCCTGCATCTGCAATGCGAGGTGAAAGAGGTTGAGGGCTATGTCGGCAATTTCCGCACCACGGTGCAGAACAAGGCTGGCCGCAAGACCGTTATCGAACACGGCGCAGGCATTGTCGCCACCGGCGGCAAACGCTTCCGTCCCCTGAAGGAATACGGCTACGGTGAAATCAAGGGTGTCTACACCGGCATTGAATTCGATACGCTGCGCAAGGCAGGCGACGTCAATGTCAGAGAGGGAAAAACCTTTGTCTTCATTCAATGTGTCGGCTCCCGCCAGAAAGACAGGCCATATTGCTCCAAGGTGTGCTGCACCCATTCCGTCCAGTCAGCCATCAGGCTGAAAAAGGAGGATGCCACCCGTAAGGTTTACATCCTGTATCGGGATATGCGCACCTATGGCGAGCGGGAGCTTCTCTATAAAGAGGCCAGGCAGCTGGGCGTTATTTTTGTCAACTATGAGCTGCACGGCAAACCGCTGGTCAAGCATGACATGGCCGGCATCCAGGTGGAGGTGTGGGATCATGTTCTGCACCAACCCCTGTTTATCGATGCCGACGTGGTTATTCTGGCGGAAGCAATTCTTGCCAACCCCGCCGCCAAGAAGCTTGCCCAGCTTTTCAAGATTCCCGTGGATGGCGACGGCTTCTTCCAGGAGGCCCACGCCAAACTGCGGCCGGTGGATTTTGTCACCGATGGCATGTTTGTCGCAGGTCTGGCCCATTACCCCAAACCGGTGGAAGAGTCCATTGCCCAGGCCATGGCCGCCGCCGCGCGGGCAGCTACCCTGCTCTCCAAGGAATCGATTACCCTTGAGGCCATCAAGGCCACCGTGGTTGAGGATAACTGCGACGGCTGCGCCCTCTGTCTGGATGTCTGTCCCTATTCTGCCATCAGCCTGACGGAGAGCACGGATGCTGAAGGCAGAATCTCCCGCCGCATCGCCATTAACAAGGCCCAGTGCAAGGGATGCGGGCTTTGCCAGGGCACCTGTCCGAAACGGGGTGTCTTTGTTGCCGGTTTCACCCTTGAGCAGATTAATAAACAGGTCGCAGCCGCCCTGGCGGTCTAATCAGGGTGAGGATATGCAATTTGCTAAAATTTTACATCATGCGATCATGGTAATAAGGAGTTAATCATGAGTTATGAACCAAAAATAATTGCCTTTTGCTGCAACTGGTGTTCTTACGCCGCGGCAGACCTGGCCGGGATATCCCGCATGGAGTATCCGAGCAATATCCGTATTATCCGGGTAATGTGCTCGGGCATGGTTCATCCGGAAACGGTGGTGCAGGCCTTTAATCTGGGGGCCGACGGCATCATGGTCCTCGGCTGACACCTTGGTGAATGTCATTACCTGGATGGTAATTATAAGGCTATGGCCCGCTCGGAGATGATCACCACCCTGCTGGATGATTTCGGCATTAATCCGCAGCGGTTTCAAATAACCTGGGTATCGTCGGCAGAACCGGACAAATTCGTTGCAGCGGTTAAGCAAGTGACGGAACGAGTCAGACAGCTCGGCCCACACAAAAGCGAAGCTGCGCATGCAGCGTAACAAAGGAGGTTGATATGGCTGTTCGAATTGCGGAAGAATGGCTGCACTCGTGTTCCGGCTGTGAAGTTGCCATACTCAACATCGGTGAACCCCTTGTTGAGTTGCTGTCGGCCCTTGAGTTCGTCCATATTCCCGTGCTCATGGATCACAAGTATTATGGCCAGATCGGCGACAAAAAAGAACTTGAGATCCCTGAAGCGGATGTCGGCATTGTTTCCGGCGGTGTTGCCAATGAAGAGCATATGGAGGTGCTTGAGGAGATGCGCAAAAAATGCAAGATCCTCATTGCCCTGGGCACCTGCGCCACCCACGGCGGCCTGCCCGCCCTGCTTAATAGCTGGGATGTCAAGGAAGCCCATAAGCAGATATACAAAACCAGCACCACCGATTCCTGCACGGTACCTGACCAGAAGGTGCCGAAACCCCTTGATCGGGTTTATGCAGTGGATGAAAAGGTCAAGGTCGATCTGATGATTCCTGGTTGTCCGCCCAACTCGCAGCATATTGCCGGGGCGATTGTCGCCCTGCTCAACGGCGAAGAGGTCAAGCTGCCGACCAAAAGCGTATGCGACACCTGTCCCACCGAGAGGAAAGGCAAAGGCGATGTCAAGAAGGTTAAACGTTTTCTGGAAAACGCCGCCTATATCGCCGAGGAACCCATCGATAAAATGCGCTGCCTGCTTGAGCAGGGATTCATGTGCATGGGACCGGTGACCGCAGCCGGCTGCGCCAAGCGTGGAGCACCGAGCTGCATTATCGCCCGGGTGCCCTGCCGGGGCTGTTTCGGTCCTGTCAGAAAGGACGGCAACCAGATGCTTGACATGATGAACGCCCTGGCCAGCAACGGCATTGATTTCAAATCCGTCATCGACCGCAAAAACTTGTTGCGATTCTCTGGCGCCCACGGCCTGCTCAAACAGCAGCGGCCAACAGAGTAAAGGAGACAAAAATGGGAAAAGTAATAAATATCCAGCCGGTTACCCGTATCGAGGGCCATGCGAGCATTGCCATTGAACTCGACGATAACGGCAACGTCAAAGACACGAAACTGCATCTCATGTCGCTGCGGGGATTTGAGAAATTCATTGAAGGACGGCCCGCAGAGGAGGTACCCCGCATCGTCAACCGCATCTGCGGCATCTGTCCGTGGATGCACCATCTGGCCTCGGTCAAGGCGGTGGACGCCTGTTTCGGGGTCACCCCGACCCCGACCGGCCATAAGCTGCGCGAACTCTGCCAGGTGATGGCCCATATCAACGATAAGATTCTGCACTTCTTTTTCCTGGCTGCGCCCGATTTTGTCATTGGTCCGGACAGCGATTATTCGGTGCGTAATGTTATCGGCATCGTCAAGGCGGCGCCGGAGCTCGCCCAGCAGGTGGTCAAGATGCGACAGCTCGGCCAGATGATGCTGGAGCGTTTTGCCGGCAAGGCGATTCATCCCATTGCCGGCGTCACCGGCGGCTTTGCCAAACCCATGACCGAACTGGAGCGTGTCGGCCTGCTCAGGGACACGGAGACATTGCTTGATTTTGCCACCTACGCCCTGGATTTTGCCAAGAACAATGTCTTTAACAAGTATCTGGACGTCATTGCCAAACTGGGCACGATCAATACCGGTTTTCTCGGCACCGTGGACGACAACGGCGCGCTCAGGATCTATGACGGCAAGCTGCGGCTCATGAAGCCGAACGGCGAGTACGTCGACTTCCCCTATTCCGAATACACCAACTACCTTGCCGAGCATGTGGAGCCATGGGCCTACGCCAAAATGCCCTATGCCAAGTCCTGGGAGGAGGGATTCTCCATGGATCTCGAGCAACCCAAAGGAATTTACCGGGCCAATACCCTGGCCCGGCTCAATGTGGCTGATCACATCGCCACCCCCAGGGCCCAGGCAGCACTTGAAGAGTTCCGGGAGAAATTCGGCAGACCGGCCCAGTACACCCTGCTCTACCACTGGGCCCGCTTGATCGAGCTGATTTACGCCTGTGAACGGACCATCGAGCTGTTGCAGGACAAATCCATCACCGATCTCAACATCAGGGCTAAGGTGGAACCTAAGGCCGGCCGGGGGGTCGGCTGCGTGGAAGCCCCCCGCGGTTCTCTTATTCATGACTACACCACCGATGACAACGGCTGCATTGTCAGCGCCAATCTGATCGTGGGCACCACCCACAATATCGCGCCCATGAATATGAGCGTCAAACAGGCGGCCACCATGCTCATCAAAGACGGCACCTACGACCAGGGCCTGCTCAACAAGGTGGAAATGGCGGTGCGCGCCTACGACCCCTGAATTTCCTGCGCCACGCACCACCTGGATGGTGGTATGCCTTTGACCGTATCCGTCATTGATGCCCAGGGAAAAGAAATTGACGTTCTGACCAATGTGGAATAATGAACGTCACAGTTCCTTCGCAAACGGAATGATACATAAATAATATAAGGAGGACTTGGTGATGACTGATACGAGCCAGAAGAAGAGACATCAAATTCGTGTCACCAGGACGGACAGCGCCTGCGGCTATGTGGGCCACATGACTGTTGATGAGCTGAAAAGGATTACCGTGGGCAATGATTTCGATGCCGCCTGTCCCACCTGCGGCCAGATTCATCTGACCCGCGAAGAGATAGAGGAAATTGAAAGCCAGAAGGTCACCGACAGCAAGGAGTACAAGGAAACAACCAGGGAAGCCGAGGCATAACTGAGTTTATGTCTTGCGTGGCTGTTTCACATGGGTGCTGTTCGATGCACCTCATGCAGTAAACGGGAAAAGGGGGTATTATCCCCCTTTTCCCGTATTTCATCCACCTGCTTGATTCTCAGCAGTTTGCCTGATTACGGCATTTCATGGCAGAGGTTGCAGCCGATCTTTGCCCCCTTCATGACCCTCACGGTGCCACCTTCTTCCAGGGTGAACCGGCGGTCAACCGCCGCCCTAGACAACACCGTACCTCTCAGGTCTTTCCCGTGGCATGCCTTGCACCCGGCAGGGTTGTTCTCGTAAAAATTTTCGTGATTATTATACCAGCGGGCGTCATTGACATTATGCATGCCATGCGGTCCGTTGGTGGTCAACCCGAGCCCGCTGCCATGGCAGGCGACGCATTCAATGATGGTCCCGGTATGCCCCTGGATCTCCAGGGAGGCGACATTGTCGTTTGCCTCGGCAGACGGCCAGATGGCGTGGGTGCTGCCATGGCAGCTTTCGCAGGCCAGGCCGCCGTGTCCGTGGCTGTTCCGATACAGGGTGTTGTTTTCTTCGGCAAACCGCTTATTGGCAACAAGAACCGGCGTGGCAGAGGGATCAGCCCGATTGTATGCGGTTTTCCAGCGGATCTTGCCGCCGCGGTTGGTTAAGGCGTCACCGGTATGACAGGACTGACACTTCGGCTCATCGAGCCACGGTGTACGATCCTTGTAAGCACCAGCCACGGCCAGCAGACCGCCATGGCAATCCTGGCACTTTATACCGGCACTGCCCATGGCACCGCGCAGGCACTGGGTGGTGCTGCCGGGATGGCAGGAATAACAGGAGGTGGTGCCATCCTCGGGAATAATGGCGGGGTTGTTGCTGTCAGGCAGGGCGCCGTCTATAGTCCGTCCATGCAGGCCATGTATGGCAAAGGACAGCATGGGCTTGCCCACCTGACTGCCCTGGGGTCCGCTGCCGGCCAAATCCAGCGCCGGCGAGTAATGACAGGAGGCGCACAGCACCGGTTTGGAGTTCATGAGGTCGGTGCCGTGTTTGGCATCGTGGAGGATGAGGATGTTTTCCCGATAGGCCAGTTCCTTGCCCGGCTCAACGCTCCATGACAACACGCCGTTGCGGTCCGCCGCCTGGCTACTAGCGGCAACTCCACCGTTAGCATGGCAGTCACTGCAGTGCATCTCCGCCGACACCGGCAAGACGATATCGGTTGAAGCAAGTTTCTTGCCGGTTGCCTTGTTGACGGCAATAATGCGCATCATCGGGTAATCAGCCACCCGGCCCTTGTCGTCAACCGCAGTAATGGGAATACCGGGAGTAGTGAACCAGTCATGATTCGCATTATATTCTGCAAACGGTTGCAAGGTGTTACCCGCTCCGGGCATGGAGGCGCCCAAAATGCCCTGGTCATCGGGCAGACTAATGCCGAAAAGGTCATTGACATAATCCCAGAAATTACTCTTGCCAATGCTGGTGGTATTGATGGAGCCGCGGGTGTCAGCCACCGCCTTATAGTAAACGTCCACCTGGGAATCATCAAGAATTGACGGATCCCCGCCCTTGCGGACCACTTGCGCGTGGATAACGTTGAAAGGCGGCAGCAGGGAAAGCACCGAGAAATCCTTGTCATAACAGTGCATGCCCAGATCATTGAAGGCGAGCACCCGATAGTTGCCGGCTGAAGGGGATCCCGCCGGATTATCCGTGCATAATGCCGGAGCTCCAGCCACCGCTCTTTCTGCCAGTAATTTGCCGATATTGGCGGTCACACTGCAGGGCACCGACTTGGTTTGCGCTATTTTGACCTTCATGCTCCAGAACGCAACTGTACGCTTTGTTGTTCTGCCGAGCACGTCGCCGTTGGCGCTGTCTTTAATGGTGACAATATCGCCGATATTGCACCCTCCTCCCAACAGCAAGAGCTGCCGGTCATTGTCCCACTGCGCCTTGCTGATAGTGAGTGCTGCCGCATGTGACGTATGCGGCGCGGCAAGCAAGGTTATCAGCAACACACTGAAACACATTGTCACCGCCTGCCGGATATGGCATTTGACTTGAGCATAACGAGACATACACGAGTTTCTCCTGTATAATGATGATTGATGTTCCGGCAGCCCCTTCCGACAACAGCTTTCCGTTGGCGGAAATTCCACATGAGTCTTTGACGACGAATATTGCCTTACCAAGGGGAGAAGGCCCAAGAAGGCAGCCATGAACGGGATGCATGCAAATAAATTCCTCCGTTCGCTCCATCACCACCTCAGCAACCACCGGTCAAAACAATACCCTGTGTCTGCAGTTCACAGAATATGAAATGAAAATTTATTGATAAAAATTACTATAACTATTCAGTTAAGGAAAAACAAGGGGGTTTTAAAAATGGCAGGAAATCGAAAATTTGCGAAATATTGAGCAGTTAAGAAAAAAGCGGACAAACACAGAACACAAGTCAAGGGTGAAAATGTCGGTAATACCTGACAACGGGTCTTTCAGAGAGGGAAAATGGGAGATGAAATTTTGGGCTCTTTTATTTCCACCCCGTCAAAAATCTTCAGGTTCTTCTCCTTATGTTTGGTGCGGCAGAATACGGTCAACATATCACCTTCCCGAAATACTGTACTGCTGTCAGGAGTCAGTACTTCATGCAGGCGCCTGATGGCCACGATGGATGTGCTCTGGTGCAATGATACATAAATAATATAAGGAGGACTTGGTGATGACTGATACGAGCCAGAAGAAGAGACATCAAATTCCTGTCACCAGGACGGACAGCGCCTGCGGCTATGTGGGCCACATGACTGTTGATGAGCTGAAAAGGATTACCGTGGGCAATGATTTCGATGCCGCCTGTCCCACCTGCGGCCAGATTCATCTGACCCGCGAAGAGATAGAGGAAATCGAAAGTCAGAAGGTCACCGACAGCAAGGAGTACAAGGAAACAACCAGGGAAGCCGAGGCATAACTGAGTTTATGTCTTGCGTGGCTGTTTCCCATGGGTGCTGTTCGATGCACCACATGCAGTAAACGGAAAAAGGGGGTATATGCCCCTTGGTCCGTCTTGCATCCGTTACAGTTCCAGATAAAAAACGGCCCCCATGCCCGGCCCCGGGCTTTCGGCCCACAGCTTGCCGCCCAGGGCGTTCACCAGGATGGCCGCCAGCGGGAGACTGAGGCCAAAGCCCGCCGGCCGGCGTTTTTCAGGCTCCAGCTCAAAGGCCTTGAAGATATTTTTCAGATCCTCCGGCGCGATCCCTTTACCGGCATCGGCTACGGATATTCTTGTTTTGCCGTTATGGGGCACGGCATCAAGAACGATTTTCCCCCCGGCATTGGAAAAGCAGATGGCATTGTCGATCACCGCGCCCAGCACCCGCTCAAGATATTCCGGATCCGCCTTGACCTCCACCCCTTCACCGACACGGTCATCAACGGTGAGAGAGCGTGCTGCCAGCGCATCCTTCCTGTTGGCCAGCAGCCCGGCAAACGTTTCCTGCACAGCGATCTGCCGCATGTCGGGTTTGAGGTTGCTGCCCGCCAGACCGAAATAGGTCAGCAGGATCTCCGCCAATTTCTGGATACGATCCAGCGGGGAGTTGATTTCGTTGGTGAGATAAATAAGAAAGGACATCTTGTTGCCGTCCAGCTGTTTGACCCGCTCATGGGCCTTGACCAGCTGGGCCGTCCTCTCTTGGACCATCTTCTCAAGATTTTCACTGTAATTTTTCAGCTCAATATTCTGCCTCTCCAGTGCCAGTTTCAACATCCTGTTTTCTATACCCTTCTCGATGACATTCAGCAGTTGCTGCTGGTTGACGGGCTTGAAGAGAAAGTTAAAGATGTGGCCCTCGTTAATGGCCCGGACGATATCGTTTTTTTCTGCCTGGCCGGACAGGACAACCTTGCACACATCCGGATGTTTCTTGTGCAGCCGGCTGAGCAGCACGCTGCCACGCATTTCCGGCATGAGCTCATCGCAGATAACGAGGTCCACCTCGTTGCTGTCAACAAAACCTTCGACTTCTTCAGGGTTTTCAAAAGTATGAACGTTATATTTGCGCTTAAGCAATATCTTCAGTTCAGTGAGAATGGGAAGTTCGTCATCCACAATCACCACGGTGTATTTCCCGTTGTCGTTTCGAGGCATTATATCAAGATTCATAGGGATCTCTTTCCCCTCCTTGCCGACGCGGGCTTACAGTCACCCGGTGTAGAAAATTTACCCTGTTTAAGACAATACGCGCCGGCACGGGAAAAATCCGCACCGGCTGTTTACACAAAAAGGCGCACGGTAAAGCATGCCCCTTTGCCTGGTTCACTTTCAACAATAATCTCCCCTCCGTGGGTATCAATGATCCGGTGACACAGATTAAGGCCAAGGCCGGTGCCGCTGCCGATGTCCTTTGTGGTGAAAAACGGGTCGAAAATCTTGTTGATGATGTCCTTGTCGATGCCGATGCCGTTATCTTCGAAGCGTGCTTCGATGCATTTTTTCTTTACGTTGTGCGAAGTGGAAATGATGATCCGGCCCTCTTTCTTCGACAAACCCTTTTCCTTGATGGCGTCCCGGGCATTCATGATGAGATTCATGAATACCTGACCCATTTCCTGCGCCAGCCCCTGAAAGGGCGGCAGATGAGGAGCCAGATTCTTGACAATCTCCAGATCGTATTTGACTTGATTATGGGTGAGCACCACCGCATCGCTGACAATGGTATTCAGATCGCATGAACTGAAGACTTCCTCGCTGTGGGCCATGCGTTTGGTGCTTTTCACGATGTGGTCGATCCGCTCAACGGACTGAATGTTGCGGTTGGCGATGTCTTCAACTCCCTCCAGGACCAGATCCATGTCGAGCTCGGTCATCAGGCGCCGTATCCGTTCTCTCTCTTCAGCCAGCTGGGACGGTTCAGCGGCAAGGTATTGCTTCAGCTCCCTTAGCAATTTTTTCACATATTCCATGTTCATCTTCAAACCGTCCATGGAAAAACTGATGGCCTGGGACGGGTTGTTGATCTCATGGGCGATGCCGGCCACCATTGTACCCAGCGAGGCAAGTTTCTCTTGCTTGATAATACGGGCCTGGCTTTCCAGCAGGGCATCCTTGGCCATGTTGCGTTCGGTGATGTCCCTGACCATGGCGATGAAAAGGTGTTTCGGGCCGCGGAACATTTCGCTGAGCGAGATCTCAAGGGCGAAGCTTGTGCCGTCCTTTCTTTCTCCGGTCAGCTCGATGGGGTTGCCCATGGCTTTCACCAGCTGGGGAGAGACAACCTGCTCCGCTGCTTCCCCTTTCCTTTCATCGGCTGACGCCTTCACCAGGGTGCCGATATGCCTGCCCAGCATCTCTGCCTGGGAATAACCGAACATGCGGGATGCGGCGGAATTACACGACTCAATCCGCCACTCTTCATTCAAGGTAATCAGCCCGTCGAACATGTTTTCGATGATTGACCGCACCCGGATCTCAGCCTGCTCCCGTTCCCGAATGGATTCCGACAGACGCTTGACGCCGAGAAAGGTGCCCATCAGACCAAGAAACCAGAGGGTGCCGTGGGCCATGCAGAAGGTGAAGATATCCTGCTTGGACATGGTAAGCAGGGGCGCCATGGGAATGGAAACACTGATCCCGCCTCTGACGTCTCCCTTTCTGTAGCCCTGGGGAGAGGGATGGCATTCCAGGCAGCCTGGTTCCGCCATCATGGGCCGCATGAGACGCAGATATTTTTCTCCGTTGATTTCCTCAACGGTATGCACCTCGTCATTCCCGTCCTCAAAGGTTTTGAGGGCCGCCGTTTCCCAGGCATCCGGAGCGTTATCCGGGCGGAGCGGGTCAAGACTCGTCATATGGCCGTAAGGGCCGGTGCCCTTGATCCGCATCTCATAGACCTGGCGGATCATGTGCTCCGGGTTGACCAGCGTCAGGGGCGTGCCGGAGTCGGTGGTGGCCCGGTGGTCAGGGATGTCCCGCAAATAAGAATTTGGTTGCACCTTCTCGCTGATCGGCACAAAGACCCCCTGGTGACTGGCGGCCCAATGATAAAACATCATGTCTTCGTCAAAGACCGTGGAGGCCTCAACCAGGGCTATTTTTGATGTTCTCTGCTTGTGCAGGGTGATATTCCATGCCAGCGAGGCAAAGACAATAATCGTCCAGATTGAGGCCAACTGCCAGCCGTAACGCCCGATCCCCTCGTAGGTGATCTCTTTTTCCACCTTGATCTCGTGATGCTTGCGCAGATAGCGTTCGAGTACGATGAAGAGGGGGAGGGTGAAAAGACAGGTGGTGCCGCCGACAATGAAATGCTCCACGTCAAAATAGTGGATGTCCGGATGGATAATCAGGTCCGTCAACGAGCTGAGATTACCCAGCAGGACGATGATCATCAGGTAAAACAGTCCTCTGTATTTTATTGGATTCATTTCCCGCATAAGCAGACCTTGTGTCCCGGACTCCCCTAGTTTATCGGCTGGATGATGTCTCCATAGGCCTTGATCTTACGGCGCAGGGTGTCTTTGGAAATCGCCAGTTCGCGGCAAGTTTGCATGGTCCTGAAATTGTTACGGGTCAATGCCGCAATGATGGCATTCTTCTCGATTTCCTCCAGTGTCAGGGGCCGGCCGGTCTCGGGGTCAAACTGCGCCTCATCGGCCTCCGGTCTCCTCTGAAATTTCGCCGGCAGGTGCTGGGGAAGAATCAAACCGTTGCTGCAGAGGATGAAAGCGTACTCGATGATGTTTTCCAACTCCTGGATATTGCCGGGATAATCATAGCGCATGAGGATTTCCAGCGCCTCTTCGGAAAGGCCCTGCACCTCCTTGCCGCGTTGCCGGTTGAACTTGCGGATGAAATGTTCGGACAACAGGGGCAGGTCCTCCATCCGGTCCCGCAGAGGCGGCACCTTGATCTTGACGATGGTGAGCTGACGATAAAAATCCTCCCGGAATTCGTTGTCTTCAACCAGCTCTTCAAGATTCTTGTTGGTTGCGGCAATGATGCGCGCATCGGTACTGACCGGAGTGTCCGCGCCGAGCGGCACATAGGTTTCACTCTGCAGGACCAGGAGAAGCTTGGCCTGCATGGTCGTCGAGATATCTCCGATCTCGTCGAGAAAAAGCGTTCCCTTTTCAGCGGTGGCGAAATAACCCTTCTTCTCCTGTTGGTCCTCGGTGCAGCCCCCTGCCCTGCAACCGAAAAGCTCGGCCTCCAGAAGTTTGTCCGGCAGGGCTCCGCTGTTGACTGCCACAAAGGGCTGCATATTTCTGTTGCTCATCTTGTGGATGGCCCTGGCGATCAGCTCCTTGCCTGTTCCGCTTTCGCCGACAATCAGGATATTGCTGTCGCTTCTGGCGAATTCGGGGAGGATCGCCAGGATATCCTGCATCAGGGGGCTGTTGCTGAGGATACCAGTCTGTGCCCTTTCCGCCGCCAGATAACTGCGCAGGCTGTGAATTTCCGTGAGATCCCTGAAGGTCTCCACCGCGCCGATGATTTTATCAAACTCGTCAACAAGAACGGTGGCGCTAATGCTCACGGAAATCTCCTGGCCATTCTTGCCATGGATGATGATATCGAACACATCAACCTTTGATTTGGTCGTCATCGCCTTGGCCAGCGGACAATTTCCCTCGCACACGCTGCCATCAAAGACGTCCCGGCACCTTTTGCCGAGAACCTCTTCGCTCCTATAGCCCGTGATGGTTTCCGCGGCCTTATTGAAAGAGGTTATCCTGAAGGCATGATCCACCGTGAAAACACCATCTCCCACACTATCCAGAATATACTGTCTCTGAATCGCGCCGGTGTTGTCGCGGAAACTCTCAACCCCGCCGATAATTTTCCCGGTGGCGTCAAGCATGGGAGCAGCCCGGACACTTACCGGCAGGACACGGTGATCCGCCGTCTCGATATAAAAACATTCCTCCACGTGCGGCTTGCCGGTTTTGATTGCCTTGGCAAGGGCCATTCTGTCCACGGCAATATTGGCTCCTTCCTGGCGGACAACATCGGCAAAGAATTTACCAAGCACCTGCTCCTGCTTGAAGCCCGTTATCAGCTCGGCAGCCCGGTTGAATAGGGTGATCTTGAAATCCATGTCCACGGTCAGGACACCGTCAAAAACACTGTCCAGAATCAGCTGCCGGTGGAAAATCTCCGTAATTTCCTGAAAAGACTGGACACCACCGACAATATCGCCGCTATTGTCCACCAGCGGCGAGGCGCTGACCAGCACCGGAACCAGCCGGTCGCCGACCTTGAGGTGGCGGGTCAATTTGAGCAGCGGCTGTCCTTTTCCCAGAACCTGGCCGACTATGCAGAATTCTTCCCGCAAGGATGAGGCAAAAAGCTCACTGCAGGTTTTGCCGAGGGCTTCGTCCTCGCTGATACCGGTTATGCTCTGGGCGGATTTGTTAAAGGAGGTGACTTTGAGAGCAGGGTCAACGGTAAACACCCCCTCTGTAAGGTTGTCAAGTATGAGCTTACGTTGGATGGCATCGCTGAAGATCGCGGAGGACAGCCGCTGTAATGTACCGATGACATTTGAGAGTTTGTCGTCTTGGATCATCCTGGCAGGACCCTCGCTTACACTGAAATATTGCGCTACAATATCTATTAAAAAAAAGAGCGTGATTTAATAGGATATTAAGCATTTTTTCACAAATTTTGCAAGGTGGTTGTCAGAGGTAAAATGCCGTCATAACACACAGAATAAGCATCAAGTGTCTGCCGAAAATCATACCGGCAACCATTATTCCCATCCTTTTTGCCGCCTGATGACCGTTACAGGAACAACCGCTAAAAAAAATCGCGAAAAGCATGGTATCCATGGTGCGAAGAGAAGCGGTATGGGCTATATTGTTGTTATCGCTGGCCCAGCCGGGAGACGTCCGGAGCTGGGCATGGACAGCACTCTCTGCACCATATATCACTGGAGTACTACATGGGTAACTGAAAACAAAGGGAGACGATTTCTCCGGGCGGGATAAAAAATATCTGGGATGCAGTAAAACCTATTATAATCGGCATTGTCGGATTATGTATTCTGGCATGTCTGGTAAGTCTCCTCTAAAATTACCCCGCATACAGTAATTCTTGGAGGAACAAAAAAGGGATTTTGACGTCCCTGCATGCACAAGACATCAATCAGAGACTATACTGACGTTTAAAGGAAAAATAACCGAAGCGAGACAGTACCTCATTCTGCTCCGGCAGATTCGCGTCCAGACAGACCCGCGGAAACCGCCATTCATGGCTCCATGAAATTGGTCTCCGCTATGGCCGACCAACCTCATGAAACCGCTAATTCTTAATGCGAATGTTGGTCAAAATGAATATTCCTTTGATTTCCGGAAGTTGTTATGGCGAGGCAATCGTAGGTGAAGCGGTTGTGTTGGTACTCAACCTTCCCTCGTTTGGCAACCCGCCATACGCCAGCTTGAAATACGCCTTCTGCTTCGATCTTCTCCAGCAGTCCGACCGCAGCATCCAGGCTCTTTGCCAGGCCAGCGTTTTGGGTGAGCACAATGGGCTTGATGCCTGGTGCACCGACCAAGGTTACCGGCTCCACAATCAGGTTCGACAGATCACGGGGGGGTAATGACGCCAACGTTGGTCTGGCCTGTAGTCTTATCATCCGTGCCCGGCTGTCCGGCCCAACGGTTTCCTTGGTCGAACTTATGAGGTCGAGCAGATGATCACGGATTTCGTTCAGTTCCCTAACCGTCCTTAATTTTTCCACCCCGGGGTAAACGGCCAGAGCCTTTGCCAGCAACGAGACCTCGCGTAGATAATGATTGCGCTGATTCTCGGGCACCAGGTACATGACAATGATGGACACGGGGATTCCATCGGGAGCGCCATAGTTGATACCCTGCGGGCTCCAACCGACAACACAGATCAGGTCTTCCTCGAAGGGCACCCTGGCATCGGGGCAGGCCCACCCCATGCCAAGCGATGTTTGGCTGGTCTGTTCCTTGGCCAGGATCAACCCGGCCACATCGGTCCCTGCCGGGAGCGAGGGGATCGCCTCAATAATGTGGGCGAGAAACTGCAGGGCATCCATCTTGTCGCTGTCGGGCAGCTCGATCAAGCGGCCTTCCTGCAAAGCATCCAGCAAGCTATCCATGTTTATTCACCTCCGTAGTGATTGAAGAACCACGTCTTCACATAATGAGTCAGGACCGAGTAGCACAGCAGAAAAGCGGTAATCCACAGCCAGTACACAGGTGGGAGGGACACCATGCCCAGCTCTTCCGCGAATGGCGAATACGGCAGCCACACGGCGGCGGCCATGATAACGAGCGTGGTCATCGTCATGTGCAGGGAGGCATGGCTGCCGAAAAAAGGAATACGCTTTGTCCTGATGATATGCACAATCAAGGTCTGGGTCAGAAGGGATTCCACAAACCATCCGGTCTGAAAGAGCCGGGCCAGGCCCTCCTTGGATGCCTCCGCCACCGTGGGGTTGCTGAAGGCGCTGCACCCGAAGAAATACCACATCAGGCCATAGGTGGCGTAGTCGAAAATAGAACTGACCGGCCCGATAAACATCATGAACCGCTTGATATTGGTGATGTCCCATTTCAGAGGTTTAGCTACCAGCTCTTCGTCCACGTTGTCGGTGGGGATACCGGTTTGCGAAAAATCATAAAGCAGGTTATTGACCAGGATCTGCACCGGCTGCATCGGTAGGAATGGAAACAGATAACTCGCACCGACCACGCTGAACATATTTCCAAAGTTGGAGCTCGCTCCCATCCGGATGTATTTAATAATATTTGCGAAGACTCGCCTCCCCTCGATGATCCCCTCTTCGAGCACCAACAGACTCTTTTCCAGAAGAACGATATCCGCAGCTTCCTTGGCAACATCGACCGCGGAATCCACGGAGATGCCGACGTCAGCAGCTTTGAGAGCTGGCGCATCATTGATACCGTCACCCATGAAACCCACCACATGGCCATTGCCGCGCAGTTGCCGCACAATCTTTTCCTTCTGCGCAGGACTGAGCTTGACGAAAACATCCACCTCTTCAACCACTCTTTTGAAGTCGAGGTCGGACAGCGAAGCCAGCTCTACGCCCGCCATAATCCTCTTGACCATGAAGTTTACGTCATGGCAGACCTTCCGGGTGACCAAGGCGTTGTCCCCGGTCAGAACTTTTACCTGAACGCCGACGTCTCGCAGCTGTTTTATAGCCTCCAAGGCCGAGACCTTCGGGGGGTCATAGAAAGCGATATAGCCCAGCAAAATCAATTCACTTTCATCAACAGTGGTAAATGCGGTCTTTTCACGGGAAAAATCCCGATAGGCAACACCCAGAACCCGAAATCCGTCCTTGTTGAGGTTATCGACTTCCTCGAAAAGGTTATCGCGAATCATGGGGATAAGAGGGAAAACCTCATCCCCAATCTGGTAGTGACTGCAACATTCGTAAATCTCCTCGACTGCACCCTTGCAGATCAGGACGTGGTCACCCTCGTAGTTCACCACCACCGACATGCGGCGACGTTGAAAATCAAAAGGTAACTCATCCACCAGACTGCAGTTGGTTTCAGCATCCAGCACCGCGTGATCGAGCACGGCGCGGTCGATCAGGTTACGCAAGCCTGTTTGGTAGTAGCTGTTCAGGTAGGCATAAGTCAGAACATCTTCGCTGGTGCGCCCGGTGATGTCCAGATGTTGTTCGAGAACAACCCGGTCCTGAGTGAGAGTGCCTGTTTTATCCGTGCATAGGATATCAATGGCGCCGAGGTTCTGGATTGAGGGAAGGCGTTTGACAATAACCTTCTTCTTGGCCATGGTCAGTGCCCCCTTGGCCAAGTTTACGGTGACGATCATCGGCAGCATTTCCGGAGTGAGCCCCACAGCGATGGACAGGCTGAAGAGCAGGGCCTCAACCCAATTCCCCTTGGTCAATCCGACAATGAAAAATACGACACAGACCATGACCACCATGAATCTGATCATGAGCCAGGTGAAAGAACGGACGCCACGATCAAAACTGGTTTCCTCACGCCGATCGGCAAGGCGTTCCGAGATTGCCCCGAAGACAGTCCGAGTCCCGGTATTAACCACCAATCCACGGGCTGTGCCACTGGTGACATTACTGCCCAAAAAACAGGCGTTGACCTGTTCAGTAACGTTTTGGGTGCGGGACGTTCCCACCGAGGCAACCTTTTCCACGGCCATGGATTCTCCGGTAAGGGCCGACTCACTCACAAAAAAATCCTTGACCGAGAGCAACCGCAGATCCGCCGGTACGATAGAGCCGGCCTGTAGCAGAACGATGTCCCCTGGAACGATTTCGGAGATTGTGACCTCGGTTTCCTGGTCATTGCGGAGCACGATACTGCGGGATTGCACACGCTTGCCTAAGGTATCCACGGCGCGGTTGGACCGGCGGTCCAGAATGTATGACAGGCCGATACTCAAAATGATCATGGCGCTGACGATAAACGTCGACTTGAGTTCGCCGATCGCCCCCGCTATGCCAGCGATCAGGAACAATTGGACGTTCAGGGGGTTGCGCAAGCGACGGAAGATATCCGCCCAGAATCCCAGGCGCTCGGCGTGGGCCAGCTCATTCAGGCCATATTCATCCAGACGGCGGGCGGCCTCTTCCGCATCAAGTCCATGGGCAGTAACTCCGAGTCGTGCGAGCGCTTCGTGCTGGAGCAGTTCACAGATCTCGATGAAAGCACGCTCGTCGCGATTAGCAGACCGCATATCTTTACTGAGGGGTTTTGGCGCCCCATTGATAAAAGCAGGAATTTTCATGATTCACCTCCTGTAAAGCCGCAAGAAAAAAAGACAGCTGAAGGCGAACCGTCGATCAGAGATCAGAGGAGGGAACGACTCGTCAAAACAGCCACACAAACAAACACCACGAGCCAGGGTCTTCGTCTTCGTTCTGATTTAAGGTTTGGGTCACAGTCAGGCTACTACTTCCATCATGGCTACTCATATATTCCTCCGAAATAATTGGATATCAAACAGGGTCAACAACCATATAATTTACAATGGAATTCCTTACTCTTTTATATGAAATCTTTCAATCACAAAATCTACAATACAGAGAATCTACATATAAAATCCAGCATTCGAACGTCGTCATATTTCCATACTATGGTCATCTATGAATGTTCACAACACGCGTTGACCTCTATCATCGGTTATTTTTTGGAGATGGGGCATGAGGTGAATATTTTATCCCCGCTGCTTGCGCTCCCCCATCGCATTTGGTTAACGATTTACGTATCCCAAAATTCGCACTGCGATGACTTCCGGCTGATATCAATATCGCGCCTGAAAATAAAACTTAAAAAAATTACCATTTCATTGTATTTTCATCGCAAATACCGGTTAAAATGACACCCGCACAAGGAGAAGAACACATGTCAGATCAATTCAGAGACAAAGCTTTACCTTTAAACCAGGAAGGCGTGGCCGAGGTTGTCGATCGCCTGCAGGTCACGGTTGCAGAGTTGTGGGCAGTACTCAATGTCGAGACGCGCGGCTGCGGCTTTCTGGCCGACCGGCGCCCGATGATTCTCTTTGAACGCCATATTTTCAGCCGCGAAACGGACCATAAATTCGACACATCCCATCCCGACATCAGCAACCGCAAGGCCGGCGGCTACGGGGCCGGTGGCGCCGCCCAGTATGAACGCCTGCACCGCGCCCTGGCTCTGGACCGCAGAGCCGCCCTGCGCAGCGCATCCTGGGGTATCGGACAGCTCATGGGGTTTAACGCGGAAATTGCCGGCTATGCGGGGGTGGAGGAAATGGTGACTGCCATGACGATCTCGGAAAATCACCAGTTACTCGGCATGGCGGGCGAGATCACCAGCAACAGGCTTGACCGCGCCCTGCGCGCCCATGACTGGGCCGCCTTCGCCCGGGGTTACAACGGTCCTGCATATGCAAAAAACAGCTATGATACGCGGCTTGCAGCCGCCTACCAGAAATACACCATGGGGCCGCTGCCGGATCTCGTTGTCCGCGCCGGCCAGATCTATCTCATGTATCTCGGCTATCACCCGGGGTCCGTTGATGGCGTGTCAGGTCGCTTTACCCGCTCGGCCATGAACGAATTCCAGGAACAGCATGGCCTGCCGGTCACCAGTGAGATTAACGAAGAACAGCTCGAGATGCTCAAGCTGGAAGTTGAAAAACTCCCCGCCTGACGGCGGCAGACAAGACGAAACTTTCCCGGCTTATCCGACAACGGGGCAATACAACCGTTTTCGACATAGGCAAACGTGCTGAGCGCAATGAATATACTGCAAAGTTTTTTAAAAAAATTCTTTCCTTCACAAATCTTAAGATCGCAACAGGACATAACGGAACTCCAGACCGCATTCAAAAGGCAATACCGCAACTTCCGTTCATTACTGACCGCCAACAATAATGCCCTTGAGATCATGGCCGAGATGGAACAGGCGCTGGCCATGGGCCAGCCGTTCAGCATGTCCTTTGTCCGGGGCCGCATAACCGCCTTGACGACCAATGTGTATAAAATGACCCAATTTCTCACACAGTTGTCTGACGGCAAATATTCCGGTCTTGCCACGGTTTTTAATGATCTTACCAGCCGGCTCGAAAATATTCTGATGCGGCAGCCTGCTGTTCCCGAGGGGAAATTTATCATGCCCCTGTCTGAAATTGACAGAAACTCAGCCGACCTGACGGGTGAGAAAATGGCCAACCTCGGGGAGGTGCTCAATCATGCCAAACTAAAGGTGCCGGACGGCTTTGCCATTACATCGTCCGCGTCCCAGCATTTTATTGCGGCCAACAATCTGGAGGAGGAGATAAACCGCCGGCTGCAGACCATGCTCCCTGACAACCTCGAATCCGTTTATTCGACAAGCGCCGGCATCCAGCAGCTTATCAGCCGCTCCCCCCTGCCTGCCGACATTGAGGAGGCAATCATGGCCGAATATGCGCAACTTGAGGCAAGGCAGGGCGATAACGTCCTGGTGTCCATCCGTTCCAGCGCCACGGGCGAGGACACCAGAAACTCCTCCTTTGCCGGCCAATACCGCACCCAGCTCAATGTTGACAAAGAGTTTCTGCTGCAGACCTATAAGGAAATCGTGGCAAGCAAGTACCGCAGCCAGGCCATTATTTACCGGCTGCAGCGCGGCTACCGCAATCAGGATATAGCCATGTGCGTGGGCTGCCTGGCCATGGTGGATGCCGTGGTCAGCGGGGTGACCTATTCACGTTCGCCGGAGAACCCGCGCAGTCAATGGGTGGTGATACATGCCGCACCCGGCTTGGCGGCGCAGGTGGTGGACGGCAGCGCCCCGACCAACATGTACCGCGTGACAAGAGAGGAGCCCCATAAGGTCCTTGACAGAAAACTCTCCTACCCCGACACAACCCAATCCTTAGCCGGGGAAAAGGCATTTTCTCTTTCCAGCGACCAGATCAATGAGCTGACACGCATCGCCCTGCGGCTGGAAAAGCATTTCGGCTCACCCCAGGATATTGAATGGTCAATCGACCGAAGCGGTGCCATCATTATTCTGCAAAGCCGTCCGCTTGGTCTGCTTACTCTGGAGCAGCGGGACCCTGAACTGGACAAAACCGGGGATGAAGAAAGTACGCCATTCCTTATGTCAGGTGGCGCAACGGTCAGTTCCGGGGCAGCCTGTGGACCTGTGCACATCGTCCTCTCCAATCTTGACTTACTGCAGTTTCCCGCAGGTGCGGTGCTGGTTGTCGCCCATCCCTTTCCCGAGTGGGCTACCCTGTTAAACCGCGCCGTCGCCGTGGTGAGCGAAACAGGGCAGGTGGCCGCCCACCTCGCCACCGTGGCCAGGGAGTTTAAATTGCCCGCAATTTTCGGCATGGACAAGGCGACCGAGGTGCTGAAAAATGGTGACATGATCACCGTTGATGCGGTCGGTCGCCGCATTTACAGCGGTCGGCAGGAAACAATCCTCGCCCAGGCTGCCGCCCCCTCCGCCAATCTGATGGAAAACAGCCCGGTGTACCGACTGCTGCAAGATGCGCTTACCCTGATAACACCTCTCAGCCTTACCGATCCGGCCTCCCCCTTTTTTACAGCCGCATCCTGTAAAACTTTTCATGACATAACCCGTTTCTGCCATGAAAAGGCCATCACAGAAATGTTTCAGTTCGGATCACGCCACAGCTTTAATGAAAAAGCAGCCAAGCAGATAGTCGGGGAGACCCCTTCTCAATGGTGGATAATCGACCTGGAGGGGGGGTTCCGTGAGGGACTCGACAGTAAAAACAAATTCATTCACATTGACGATATCGTGTCCACCCCCATGCGGGCCATCTGGCACGGCATTAATGCCATACCCTGGCAGGGGCCGCCGCCGGTGAGCTTCAAAGGCTTTGGCTCCATCATTTTCCAGTCGACCATGAATCCCAATCTCGACCCTGCGGTGCGCTCCACATTGACTGCCAAAAACTATTTCCTTGTGTCGAAAAACTTTTGCAATTTAAGTGTCCGCCTGGGCTATCATTTTGCCCTTGTGGAAACATATCTGAGCAACCTTTTGACCGAAAGCTATGTCAGTTTTCAGTTCAAGGGCGGCGCCGCGGATGAGACCAGGAGAATGATACGGATTGCCCTGCTCAAGGAGATCCTGGAGCGTTTCGATTTCCGGGTGGATTTGAAAGGAGATGCCCTGACCGCCAGGATCGAGAAAAAACCAACCCCGTTTTTGCTTGACCGTTTACGAGTTCTTGGCTATCTGCTTATGCATACGCGGCAGATCGATATGGTCATGGGAGACCAGGGCATGCTGCAACGTTATCGGCAAAAAATACTGACAGATATCGACATGCTGCTGAAAATGGAAAACAAGCAGGATGACAAAGGAGCGATAACAAATGGTGGAAAAGTATAAAATATTACTTGTGGACGATGAGGCTGACTTTCTGAAAATAAACTGCAAGAGGCTCATGCGGCGCGGCTATTCCGTGGAAACCGCCACGAGTTGCGCTGAGGCAATCAGCAAACTTGAGACAGGATGGCCGACTGTGGTGATCCTTGATGTCATGCTGCCTGACATGGACGGCATAGCATGCCTAAAAAAAATCAAGGAGAAATGGCCGGCCATGACGGTGCTGATGCTCACGGGGCACGCCTCGATGCAGGCCGGGCTCATGGGAATTGCCCATGGCGCCGCGGATTACTGCATGAAACCCATTGAACTGGACGAATTGATCGAAAAAATTCACATAGCCCATGACGAGACTTCGAGTTTGCATGGGCTGTGAGGTTGACCGGCAAAACAATATCGCAATTTGCCGGGTCGCGACAACCCCTGAAATATTTTTCATACACCCCAGCCAGCTTCAGAGAATCCAGGAGGCGGAATAAAACCTAACAAAACCCACCGGTCCAGCTTCTGATTTCAGCATGCCGGCGGCAATAATCCGCAATAAAAAAGGGGCGCCCGCGGGCGCCCCAGAGAGCAAGAGACGTTATCAGGAATTACCTGACAACCTGTTAAATCCGGATTAATGTTCGAGTTTCAGACCCCAGCCCTCGAACATGAAAAGAATGGCGAAACCGAACCATAAGGTATAAATGACGTAACCCA
>JBFMAY010000033.1:0-46093 GCA_040755455.1 Thermodesulfobacteriota bacterium
AGCTGATTGAGCCCGGGCCGCTTGTTACCTCCAGCTTGTCCACTGTCACAGCCGTGCCGGAAACATTGTTCACATCAATATTGCCATTATCAGTTACTGCCGTAAGACTCTGGGTCTGCAGATCAAGATCATTGTTGTTGCCGATGCCCCTTACCGCGGACAGACTCACCGATGAGGCAACGATATCCGTTGTGGTGTCCGGGTTCGTAGAGTCATCATTGATCGACCGGGCAGAGGTTATGGTCACGTTATTATCTGTTGCATTTAAACTGCCAAGAATCACTGAACCAGAGGTGGTCGTTTCCAGAACGATGTTTCCTGTTGTTCCGCCCGCGGTGATCGTGCCGCCGCTGTTGTCAAGGCGGCCGTCGTCAACTTTGAGGTCAATACTGCCGTCCGCTGTGGATGCAAGGGCAATGATTGCATTTCCACCACCAGTCTGGCTGAAATCGATTGAACCCGTGCCGGTTGACAGTTTATGCACTATTACATCTTCAATGGAATCATTGTTCACATCAATGTTGCCGTTATCAGTTACTGCCTTAAGACTTTGGGTCTGCAGATCAAGGTCGGCGTTGTTGCCTATGCCGTTTAGTGCGGTCAAACTCACCGATGAGGCAACGATATCCGTTGTGGTGTCCGGGTTCGCAGAGTCATCATTGATTGAAGTTCCGGAGAGAGTAACCGCTCCTCCACCAACATTAATTGTGCCGATCTCTATGGCGCCAGCGCCCTCGAAGGATAATGCAAAACCGGACTGCAAGGGAGTGGCTGAAACAGCTTCCAACACATACTTTGTGCCATCAGCTGATCCAGTGAAAGTGAGATTGTTGGCTCGTATATCAAAAGTGGCATTGTTGGTATCGTTTAGCTTTGCAACGCTGGTGCTTTTCAAATCTAACAAGGAAAAATCCCCGCTATTATTAATATATATACTCCCTCCAAATATCGCAGTCAGTTCGGTCGTGTTGATGTCAATATCGCGAATATTCGCCGATCCTCCAATATTCTTAGAGGCATTCAGATAAATGGAACCACCGTCAATTATCTTGCCATCACCGGATGAGTTATCAACGATGGATCCATCAGTGCTGGTGATGGAGATATGACCTTCTGTCTGCAGCGAATTGACCTTTACTTGCCCTTCAGCACTCAAGGTGATATCCGCGCTCCCTGTTGTAATGGATACGTTCGTATTCCTCATATCGATTATACCCTTGTCATCCTTGACAGTCGGGGTGGCACCCGCAGCATTTGCTGTAATCGATACGGTGCCGTTCTTTGTGGTAATACCGGCATTCAGAATGACATCATCCCCTGCCTGCAGGGTCAGACCTCCACCTTCCTTAGTACTCCCTGACGCATCAATGGCAGTATTAACCGTTATATCATTATTGGCCTGCAGGGTAACGGGTGTCCCATCATCCATAATTTCGGTCAATTTGCCAGGAGCAATGGTTTTCGTCCCTACCCCCTCCGAAAATGCATAAACATTGTCTGTATTGACACCATCTAGCAGTTCACCTTCACCTTCTTCATCCACGATTATATCATCCGGATCGAGCAGGAGGTTGCCGGCCTCGCCGCTGAGCGCGGCCAGTGAAACATAACCGTTGAAGGAAAGCCATTCTTTGCCCGACACCTCCACAAACCCGCCATCCCCGGAAACACTCCCCCCACGGGCGCTGATGTCGCCATGAAAGCGGGTGGTGCCATCGGCCCAGACAATGACCTTGCCCCCATCGCCTGCACGTACCGCATCGGCGGTGATCGCCGCCGCGGCATCCACATAAGTGGCGGTCGCGTTCTTGATATCGGGATTGGCGCCCTGGAAGTCTCCGCCCACCAACACCTCGCCGCCTCCCGCATCACCGGAGGCATCGATGACCGCTCCGGCAAAGAGGCCGACCTTGTCGCCCAGCACTTGGACGCTGCCTCCCTGCTGGCCCGCATCTTTTCCCGACGCATCGAGGGTGCCGGAGACGCTGACGATGCCGGAATCTCCGCCATGGAGAATAATCTCGCCCCCCTGGCCCACCTCAACCGCCCTGGCCTCGATGATGCCGTCCATATTGACCACCTTGCTGACCGCGCGTCCGACGGCGGAGGCGGTCAGCAGAACCGTGCCGCCATCGGCGGAGATAAGCCCGCTGTTGCTGACCAGGGACTCGGCGGCCTGGGCCTGATCCTCGCCCACGGTGGAACCGACGGCAAACTGCACCAGATTGTCGCCATAGAGATCAAGGGTAAAGGTATTGCCCGAGGCGAGCGCCACCTTGCCCAGCCGGGCCTGGATGACGCCGCTGTTTGCCACCACCGGGGCCACCAGGGCCGCGAGACCGGCATCGTGCACCGTGATGGTGCCCTGGTTGATCACAGCGGCATCCGGCACGGAGGAGGGGATGGCAAACCTGAGATTGCCCGCCATGAAGTCCTCGTTGGCGATGTCGGCGGTTGTTGCGACAAGCCCGCCCACGTCAACCCTGGAAGCGGGGCCCAAAAAAACGCCGTTGGGGTTGACCAGCACCACCCTGCCGTTGGCGGTCAGGGTGCCGAGAATACTGGAGGGATCGCCGGTGGTCACCCGGTTCAAGGTCATGGAGGATGCGGAAGGCTGGTTGAAGCGGGTGTGTTCGCTGGCGGCGATATTGAAGCTGCGCCAGTCAATGACCGCTTTATTGGTGGTCTGGTTGACATTGAGCCGGGAGGATGAGTAAACCATGGAAGCAGCGCCGGCCTTCACAATCCCGTCCTGGGGCAGGGCAAAGAGGCTTGCCGGTGTCACCAGGGTACTGATGCAGACCGAAGCGCCGAGGTACGCGGAAAACGTGGTGGCAGCTCTCCGGCTTCCTTGCCTCAAAATTGCCGGGAAACCTTTTTTTGCCGCTTTCCCCGCCGGTTTCCTGCCGGTTAACCGGTTGACAAAAGCCCTGATTTTTTTATTCATCATTTGTCCTTTCATGGCCATTCTCCATCAGGAAACCGCTGTTTCCCTTCTTCAGTTGACGGCATCTCTTTTATCATTTTTTCAACCCGCAACAACTCGCTACAGCAGGGCAACCTTTACCTGGACTTTCAAAAACTGATAATCACCGCAAAGGAGTACCAGGGATCTCTATCGTTCTGCCGGGAAGGAATCCGGGAAAGAGGCTTTGCCACCTCCCAGTGCAGGGTGACATTTTCCCGCCAGAACAGGCGAACGCCCAGGCCGGCCGATTCGAGATCCGGTTTTTCATTGTACGTGTTTTCATCGATATCATCAACGTTCCACACCTTGCCCACATCATAGAAGGTATAAAACTGAGCAGAAAAATCGTTGTAAGCGGAGGTGAGGTACTGCAGTTCCGCGGAAAAACCAATGCCCCTGTCGCCCAGGATCTCACCGTTATCATAGCCGCGGCCTATTACCCTGCCGCCGATACCGAATTCCTCCGAGGAAAAAAGCGGCTCGTCGCTGTACTGCCACAGAAAACGAGTCAACAGGCCGAGTCCGGGAGTCAGAACGTCAAGATACTGCATCCTCCGCAGTTCCCCGTTGAAGCTGTTAAATTCCGGGCTGGCCTCGTAGCGGGTGGAGTAGAGGGAGTTTTTCTGGGTTGCCGACCAGTCAAGCCCCTGATTGGCGGTCAGGATGATGGTGTTTGCCCCGGCAAACTGATCGAGGAAATCAAGGGTGGCGGTCGCATAGAATTTCGGGATGCGGTCTTCAATAAACTTGTCATCCAGCACGTGCAGCAGATATTTCAGATGCTTGTAACCCCCCTCAACCTGGAGGCTGACATCTCGGGTCCGCATCCAGGGATATTTCAGGCTGACGGTCTTGATGTAGGTGCGTCCGTCGGTTTCCAACAAACGCAAGTCATCATCGGGCCGGGAAGGTTCCTCGGACATGCTTGCGTTCAAGCTGAGCCCTTCCGTTCCCAGGGGCAGGCTGGTATCCCCCTGAATGTATTTGAGTTCAGTGGTCGGATTGGTGATCAGGCCGACAACGGAGAACCTTTCCCCCTGGCCAAAGGGCGAATTGAGATTAACCCCGAGAGTAGCCCGCTCCGGACCAAGGTAATAACTGCCATAGTTATCATAGGAGAGATAGCCGTCCAGCATCTGCCGCTCGGCCACCACCACCAGCTCGGATGCGCCCGGCGTGTCTTTGGAAGGCCGGATGATATTCTGGGTTGTGACCCCGGCCATATCGTTGACCAGCAGGAGATAGCGCTCAAGATCCTGGACCCGCAGCGGTTTCCTGTCGACGATTTTATTGAGAAAGGCGAGAATCCTGGGCTGCATGGGTTCCGCCCCTTCAATGTTGATCCGGTCGATGAAGCCCTCAACCACATAGATCTTGGCCACCCCGTCGTGGATACGCTGCTGGGGCACGATGGCCCGGGACAGCACATAACCGTCCTGCCGGTATTTCCGGGTTATTTTTTCCTCGACATCATAAATGCGCGCCAGGGAAATCTCCTTGCCCAGCAGATCCTGATAAAATACCAGGATCTCTTCCTCCGGATAAACGGTCACCCCTTCAATTTCGATTTTCTCAAGAAAAAAGGTGATTTTTTCCAACTCCTCCCGGAAAACTCCGCCACCCTCGGGTATCTGCATGTCGATTTTCACTTTGGGCTTGGCCGGCTCCGGCGGAACAACTTCTTCCCGGCCGGGACGGAAACCAGGTGCTTCCGGTCTCACCTGGGCGGGAAGCGTGTCCGCCATGACGGCAAGCAACAGCAAGACAAGAAAGGTTTCTCCAAAAATCCGGGCAACAGCCATTCTGCTCATTGAAAATACTCTCATCATTCTCACTCTCATTTTTGCGGGTAATCGCTCTCATTTTCATCTTTATCAATTACTTCTTGCAGCCGCCAGATCGACAAGCGGTCCCAGATTGGCCAGGGAAGCCAGATGGAAATAAATCCAGGCAAGCTGCCCGGAACGAAACAATTCCAGAACAGGTTCCCCGCCAAGCTGCAGCAGCTTTTTCTCATCCACAATAAGAAACCGGCCCAGGGTGAAGCTTTTGCCGGATGCCAGGTCGAATTTGGCGGAATAAGGGGTGAGAAGTCCTGTGAGGACAAGCTTTTCACTAAACGTTTCGGTGATGCGGAAATGATGATGACAGTCCTGCAGGAAGCTGATTGTGTTGCGAAGAAACGGGGCATATTCACCATTTTCATCAAACAACACTTCCCCGTTTCCGCCGTCAAAACCCGGATAGGACGCATCAACGCAGACCGTCAGATTCTCTGCTCCGTTCTGTCTGTCGGATGCCAGAATAAAAGGGTAGCGGCGGATAAAGGCGGGAATATAGCGGGCGGACCAGCCGCCCCTGCCATCAAGATAGAGATTCTGGCCGCTGCGGATGCCAAGTAAAGCCACGGGTACAATATCTTTCCCTTTTGTTTCCGAGAAAACGATGGGATACTCTTTGCCGGCCTCGGCAAATTCCTTGCCGGCAAGCGGCACGGAATTGATTGCCGCAGCAAACGAGTAATTCCCGGCAACAGGGAGCACCCGGGCGTTGGCGTGGGATTGCCTGTTCAGCGGTAAAGTTTTGTTATAAAAAAGAAGCTCCGGCATCTCTTTCCCCCCCTCAGAGGAAATTTTCTTCCTCGCCTGACTGCTTCAGTTGCTTGAGTGCTGCCCTGTAAAAAAGCTGCTTGATAAACAGGGGAATGATAAAAGGCGATATCCAGATTATTTAATGAACAAATTTCGAAATATTCCCCAGCCTCGCCGCCGCATGTTTTTTTTTACATTTGATTCTTCAGGAATAAAAAAAGCCGGGCTACCATCATTGGTAACCCGGCTGTCTTATATAAAGAAAAGACCCGTGGCTTTCCGTCCCTGCTTCTCAACAGGTTTGGCTTTATCACACAGCTTGTCCTAACAAAGCATTAGAATACGATTTCATATTTGTAAATGTGGTAAATTGTCGCATTTAACATACACCTGGAACGCTTGGGAATTTCCTAACCTAACATTAGAGGCTGTCGGAGCTTTGGGGCGGAGCCGCTCCATACAATCCTTCTTTCACTGAGCATTAATTTATGGGGCTTGATTCCCAGTTGGTGCATGCTGACTGAATTTATACAAGACACATTCACCACCCAAACCATCTGCCTCCTCCACCAGCCCAATTTCTCTGCCGTATGTTCGGCTACGCCATTCTAGACGTTTGTCTTCCGGAACTTCTGGATCGTCTACAGAAAAATTCTCCAGCCGAACGACATCCGTCGTGGGGAACGTTTTCATGGTTGAGCGCTCCTTACTGGCTACCGTAAATTTACCAATTTTATCTCCTATACTTGGTACAGCGGTAATCAAAATCTCTTGAGCATCAACTCCTGGGCTAAGAGAAGACAGAACTTGGCCGTTTGCCTCTATTATGAAATAACTTACCAACGATTTAGGCTCATTATTAATACGCAGCTCCGCGCGATATATTTGGCGCTCATCTAAGATATCAGCCGAGGTGATATTGATTGTTTTTGTAAACTGAAACTGCCCCTCAACAGAGCAGCGGTATGTCCAAGAGTTTCCAACTGATAGAGGGAAATAAGGATTCGTCACTTGCGAGGATTTAGATCCCTGCACTGTGCCTTGTTCAGCATTACATGCCTGAACAGCCAATAAGCCGCATATAAAAAGGATGGCAAGAGATTTCATCGAATTTCGAAATGAACGCATCCGTTCCGCTCCTTAAGTATTTTCCCGCTAAATAGATTAGGATGAGCACGGGCAACCAGCGCAACAATCTCAACTTGTTTTTGGTCTATTGTAGCTGGACCACCTATGTCAATGGCTTTACTTTGCTGATGAGCGCTCTTTCCCGGTGCCGCGATTGCTTGCCCGACGCCTCGCACCATATCGAGGACTTTTTGCTCATTTGCAATTAGATCAGCGCTGACGGCGTCATAGGTTCTTTGGGTATACTTGGCAATTATTTGCGGGCGATATTCACTAAGAAAAAATTTATGAAGTATCTTTCGCTGCGTTTCTGCGCTACGAAATCCACTACTGCAATAACTACCTTCTGGAAGCAGTGGGTTCACAAGATCCCAAGCCTCTTTAAGTTTCCCGGGAAGTTGTACTCCTGGGGATATACTTTTAATCTTCCAGGTATCAAGGAATTTTTGCGTCCTGCCTCCCACTGAAATGACTCCGTCAGGAATTTGCATCCAGTGGCGTTGAGTATCAATAATCCCCTTCAAAATAGTCTGATCAAAGACACCATTGCAAACACCTTGCGGAATCTTGCCTATACTCATTAATTTTTGCGCTACCGCCTTCACATCCTGTGGAAGATTTGGGCTGTGCTTCCCTACCGCCTTGGTTATGGTAAACATACCCATAGATCCCCCAATCGGCAGTGTTCTTGCGTCCTTGGCCACCTTGAGCACGCATTCCCAACCATCTGGATCACTAGGAATTCTTTCTCGTCGCAGGTTGGCATAGTCGGCTACGCCGAGTTCTTGAATAAGCATGCCCTCCATTTGGTGGGTCTGAGCTTTCGCGAACTCCCAGTACTTGAACGTCAACGAGGATGCGGCCCCGATCCTCATTGCCAGAGCGATATTTTGATTTCCAACTCCACTGTGGTGCGACTTCAATCGACGCTGAATACTGACTCCAGATCGTCCGACGTAGATCGGTCCCGCCAGATCGTAAATCACGTAGAGGCCTGCTTTATCAGGCACATACCCAATATGCCTTTCGTCGAAAGGCTGTCTCTGCTGAATCATGGTGCCTCCAAGATGCAAGAAAAGGCCTCGTATCAGGTCTTCAAATTATAGGGACAGTATATTTATCTCTGCTGAATTAAGCATGCTGTCGCCGGGATTCCGTTTCCCCTAAAAACAGAAAACCGGGCTACCATCATCAGGTAACCCGGCTTTTCTTGAGAATATCCATATCATTTAGCCCCCACCGCGCAGCAGGTTTGAGTTTTTTCAATTATCCTGACAAATTCTTACAATGAGATTGTGTATTTGCAAATAGGGCAAATTGTCGCATCTCTGGTAGAAGGAAATTTCTCTTGTTAAGAGATAGTAACCGATTTTTCTCACCGCAAGCCCCCACGTAATAGAGGAGCAGCGGTTCTTTCTTTATATTTATTGACAATACCGGAATAATTTTACTGCCAAACAGTTTGAGCTTGTCCATTGATGATCTTTTTGTTAATCTCTGCCTCATGTGCCGTGGAGCTAATATCCTTATTAGAATATAAGCTCAAAAAATTATCCGTGGCATATTGACTCGATACCACCGATAATTTTTCACAGTCCTGGTCCTTGAACAAAAAACATTTCCGGGCAGACACTGGTTTTCCATCCTTTGTTTAAATAGTATCTGTCCTTTTCTTGTTTCTCCTCTTTTACAAACGGGGGGGCCATGTCTAACGGTAGTTTTACATACAGTCAGGAAAACCGGCTCATCGCTATTGAATCACCGCTCGGAGCGGATGTGCTGCTGCTTGCCGGCATTCGCGGCGTGGAAGGCATCTCCAGTCTTTTCAGTTTTGAGCTGGAACTCTTATCAGAGCGCCACAACATCAACTTTGCCAACATTGTCGGCGAGAATGTCACGCTCTCCATCTACCTTGCCGACGGCAGTCAACGCTATTTCAACGGCATCATCAGCCGCTTCTCCCATGGCCGGGGGGGCGGCGAGTCCGGCACAGATACCCGTTTCTCCTCCTACAACGCCACCATGGTGCCATGGCTCTGGCTTCTCACCCGGACCGCCGACTCACGGATTTTTCAGAACAAGAATGCCCCGGAGATTATCGAACAGGTCTTCAGTGACCAGGGTTTTTCCGACTACAGCCTGCGCCTGCACGGCAGTTATGAACCCAGGGATTATGCCGTCCAATACCGGGAAACCGATTTCAATTTCATTTCCCGGCTGATGGAGGAAGAGGGCATCCATTACTTTTTTGAACACGAGAAGGGTAAGCATGTGCTGGTGCTGGCTGATTCTCCGGCGGATAACAAACCCTGTCCGCAACAGGCAGAAGCCAGATATGAGATAACCGGCAGCGGTCTTGAACAGGAGGATGTGCTGACGCATCTTGAGGTGACTAAGGAAATACGGGCCGGCAAATACTGTATGCGGGATTTCAATTTCAAGACCCCCGGCACGGACCTGGAGGTTTCGGTCAATTCCCGGCTGCAGCTGGGACCAGGAGAAAGGGAAATATATGACTTTCCCGGCGACTATTCCATGCGCAACACAGGCGACCGGCTGGCCAACATCCGCATGGAGGAGGAGGAAGCGCAGATCACCTCCATCAGGGGCGGCAGCCGGTGCCGCTCCTTCAACAGCGGTTACCGTTTCCGCCTGCAGGACTATTTCCGTGATGACATGAACCAGAAGGAGTTCCTCCTTACCCGGATCATTCATGATGTCAAGCAGGGGTCCTACGGAAGTTCCACCGCCGGCGATCAAGGCGGGATGCAGGCCTATACCAATACCTTTGAATGCATTCCCCATGAGATTCCCTTCCGGCCGTTGCGCCTTACCGCGAAACCCGTGGTGGAAGGGGTGCAGACCGCGATTGTCGTCGGCCCGTCCGGGGAGGAGATCTACACCGATGAGTTTGGCCGGGTCAAGGTGCAGTTTCACTGGGACCGGGAAGGGAAGAAGGACGAGAACAGTTCCTGCTGGATCCGGGTCAGCCAGCTCTGGGCCGGCACCGGCTGGGGGGCCATGTGGATACCCCGCATCGGCCACGAAGTGATCGTCGATTTCGTCGAAGGTGATCCGGACCGGCCGATCATCACCGGCCGCGTCTATCACGGCAGCAACATGCCCCCCTACAAGCTCCCCGCGGAAAAGACCAAGAGCACCATCAAGTCCGATTCCTCCAAGGGCGGCGGCGGTTCCAACGAGTTCCGTTTCGAGGACAAAAAAGGCGGGGAGGAGATATTTCTGCACGGACAGAAGGACTGGAATATTGTCATTGAAAACAACAAAACCCAGTCTGTAGGCGTGAACGAAGCCCTGTCCGTGGGCAACAACCGCACCAAGACGGTGGGCGTTGACCAGAGTGAAACCATCGGCGCCAATAAGACGATAATGGTGGGCGCCAATCACACGGAAACCATCGGCGCCAACATGACCCTCGCAGTTGGCAGCAATCAGACGGAAACCATCGCCATCAACTGCGCCGAGACCATCGGCGTTGCCAAGGAGTTGACCATCGGCGGCCTTTATCAGGTTAGTGTGGGTGCGGCCATGAACGAAACCGTGGGCGCGGCCAAGGCGGTGGAGGTCGGTGCCTCCAATACCCTGCTGGTCGGCAAGGATATGTCGGTAAAGGTCGCCAAGAATTCCACCCACAATGCCAAGAAGATCTTGATCGAAGCGGATGACGAGATCACCATCAAGACCGGCAAGGCCATAATCAACATGAAGAAAAGCGGTGATATCACCATCCAGGGCAAAAAAATTACCATCAAGGGCTCGGGTGACGTGGTGATCAAGGGCAGCAAGATACTGGAGAACTGATGATGAGACGAATGAATGCGGAAAATATCCACCATGTTGATTTTGCCCGGCAGATCGAAGGGGTGCGCACCGGCAGGGTGACGGCTATCGAGGACGGTCGGCCCTTGGTGGACTATACCGGCAACACCCTGGGGCCGCTGGCCGCCCGTTTTGCCGGCTCCCTGGATACAGAGGTACTGCGCCGGGCGGTGGAGGACGGCAGGGAGGTGCTGTTGGCCTTTGAGAAAAACGACCCAACCTGTCCGGTGATTCTTGATATCCTCCAGGCCCGCATCCCTGAGCCGAAACCCAAGGAAGAAATTTCGTTTCCCCCTGAGGAGCTCCCCGAGCTGACCATTGACGGCAAAAAAATCGCTTTAGAGGCCCGAGAGGAGATCACCCTGCGCTGTGGCAAGGCCAGCATTACCCTCACCAAGGCCGGCAAGGTGATTATCCGGGGGGCCTACGTGCTCAATCGCTCTTCCGGTGTCAATCGCATTAAAGGGGGCTCGGTGCAAATTAATTGATTTGCGGATTTCTTAACCATGTGGGCAATAGAAAATAATACGCCCTTTGCGGCGGAAAGATGCTGGGTTCGTGATAAAAACGGCGCAGAGGTCTGGTTGGTTGCCGTGCGGGGTACATTCACTATTTTCCCGGACGGGGCAATGGAAATCGCGGAAGAACAAGGCGAAGCCTGCATAGCCCCCAAATATTACGGAGAACCCGGCCAGTCCAGTCTGCTCTACGAATCCGATCTGAATCATACGAAGCCGTGTACGGATGTTATTCTACATGGTCATGCCCATGCGCCCAATGGCAAATACGTTACCCAATTGGATGTCGCCATGCAGGTCGGCAATTCCTTCAAGAAACTGCATGTTTTTGGAGATCGCTTCTGGGACAATAGTGCATTCGGAATGCGGATGACCAGTCCGCTGCCTTTTGCGAAAATGCCCATTATTTACGAACGCGCCTTTGGAGGGTGGGACCGGAAATCCGCTGACCCAGGCAAACATGCATGGGAGTCCCGCAACCCTGTCGGAACAGGGTTTGTGGTTGATGAGAAACATCTGGAGGGAGAGAGACTGCCCAATGTGGAGTATCCGAATGCTCTCATTTCCTCGTGGGAGCAGAGGCCATGTCCGGCCGGATTCGGCCCGGTTGCTGGTAACTGGCAGCCCCGCCTGCAATACGCCGGAACGTATGACAAGAAATGGGAGGAGGAACGCCTGCCGCTTCTCCCCGATGATTTCGATGAACGTTTTTATCAGTGTGCGCCGCCGGATCAGCAGATGTCAGGATATCTGCAGGGCGGGGAATGGGTGGGCCTCCAGAACTTGACTGCCCACGGTTTTCTCAAGTTTCAACTGCCCACCGTCACCCTCCATTTCGCAACCCAATTTGCCAGGGAAACCGTCACCCATGCCGCTGAACTGCACACGGTGATTATCGAGCCTGACCATCCCCGGCTGATCATGGTTTGGCATACCAAGCTGCCATGCCACTTTAAGGTCTTGAAGCTCGAAAGAACCATAATATCGGACAGGGGGATATCCGTGCCCTGCTGTTCAAAATGACCACTTGATATCCATGCATAATCCCGTGTGCATCGTTGGTATAGGCGCTGTAACATCAATCGGCCTCAATGCGCCTGCCACCGCGGCGGCAGCCCGCGCCGGGATCGCGAATTTCAATGACCACCCCTATATGATCGATAGATATGGTGATCCGTATGTGTTGGCCATGGTTCCGTCACTGGAAACGGGAATCATAGGGGCGGAGCGCTATGTCCAGATGGCTTTGCCGGCAATGCAGGAGGCCCTCAGACCATTAACAGGATTCGATAAATCTGTTTTTCAGGTGGAGGCGCAGATTGGTCTTCCTGAGGATCGGCCGGGATTTCCCGGTGATTTACAGCGGATACTTTCTGATGAGGTGAAGAAACTCGGGTCAGAAGCGTATACCATGAGCGAGATTGCCTTTATTGTAAAAGGTCACTCAGCAGGGCTGATGGCCTTGGAAGCAGGAAGCCGGAAGATTCTGAACCACGCCTGTGAGTTTTGTCTGGTTGGTGGGGTAGACAGCTATCTCGACCCGGATACCCTGGATTGGATCGAGGATAATGAGCAACTGCACGTTCCCTCAAATGCCTGGGGCTTTATCCCCGGAGAGGCTGCCGCATTTTGTCTCCTTTGTTCCCAGAATACTGCGGAAAAGTATAGGCTGCCAGTCAGGGCACAGTTGCTGGCAATATCAACTGCCATTGAAGAAAACAGGATCAAGACGGAAACAGTGTGTCTCGGCAAGGGTCTTACGATGTCAGTAAAAAACTGCCTGCAGGAACTGCCCGCAGATTTCCGGATCGATTATACGATCTGTGACCAGAATGGTGAGGCCTATCGGGCTGATGAGTTTGGTTTCATGCTGGCCAGGCTGTCTGAACGTTTTGTTGATCCTTCTGATTACCTGGCACCGGCAGACTGCTGGGGGGATGTGGGGGCGGCATCGGGGCCGCTCTTTATCAATTCAGTTATTGCCGCCGCGGAAAAAGGCTACGCCAAAGGCCCCCATACCCTTCTTTGGACCAGCTCGGAAGGGGGGGAGAGAAGTGCGGCCATCATTTATGCAGAAATACGAGAAAGAGGAATGAGCTGATGGGTGTCACCATCCATGTAAACGGAACATCGAATTCCCTGGTGCACAAGGGGAGCATGGGGATAGCCAAATCAACTGTTCCCGATGTGTGCAAGACCCCATCGCCCGGTGGCCCGGTGCCGGTTCCTTATCCTGTCATTATCTCCATGTCGAGCGATCTGGCCAAGGGAACGAAATCAGTTAAGGCCGATGGCGGTAATTCAGCGGCGATCAAAGGGTCGGAGTTCAGCCGCTGCATGGGAGATGAGCCGGGGACCGCGGGTGGAGTGAAGTCCAGCACCAACATGAAAGAGGCGACCTGGCTGCTTTATTCCTTTGATGTTAAACTGGAGGGGAAGAATGCCTGCCGGCTCAGTGATAAAATGATGATGAATCATGCTAATTCTGCTTGCTTAATGGGTGTGGGACAACAGCCCGTGGAAGGAGATGATTTACGAAAAGAGCTATGTAAAATTATCAAGCAGTGCGAAAAAGAGGAAAATGCAAAAGCTCGCAATAAAGGTGGAGATCCAGAATCGGAGGCATGGTGTGACAAGAACAAGCTTAAACTCGGCGAGAAAAAATCAAAATGCGCTGAGGAAAAGATTAAAAAAAAGCAAAAAGAGGGCAAGATTGGTGAAGAAGTTAAGCCCGAACAAACTATTGAGGTGAAAGACGACAATGGGAAAATAACAGGAAAAATTCGACCTGATGTTATTGTTGGAGATCCACCAAATTGTTCTGCTGTTTTTGATTTTAAGACGAGTTGCCCACCAAAAAAAGGAAATGATTTCGAACCAAACTTCCCAATATATAATTTTAAGATGGAGTTTCTCGGAGTTAACTCTCTGGGTAGAAAGATTTTTCAGATAGCTTTAGATAAAAATCTAAACCCAATACCATCTGACAAATTTCGAAAACCACCAAATATTCGCTATCATGGCATGAGGCAAGATCAAATTTATGAAGATGTTTGTGGGGCTGAATGTGTTGCTCTGCATCCTCAGGGGAGGGCATGTGCCGATGCCTAGCCTTCGTAAGAGAAAGGAGGTGTAATGGATATATCTAAGGAATGTTTAGACGTAATTGACTTAGATGGAAAACATTCGGTTCGTGAAGTGTTTGTAATCGTTTTTTATATAAGAAGAACTCATTTTGATGTTGGTCCACAAATTGAAAATGCGATTTTTGGTTTTGCCAACTTAGTTTCTTTTGAAAAGTTGAGATTTTTTGCTGATTCTGAAGGGGAATGGTTGGATTTATTGAAACAGAACCTTCCCTTGTTGTTAGATGAAGAATATGGAAGTTTTGCAGATACATTAAACGCCGATATTATCTTGCGAGGGATAGGCCAGCATCCCCCTGATTTTTATTTGCGTTATGCTGGAGATATTAGGGCAGGTGAGGATGAGATTGCTTCATATTTCTATTGCTGGGTTCCAAAAGATTATTGGCTTGAGCATAGTCAGGAAATTGTTGAATTCATAGACAAGTTAGCTGCCACTCTGCCATTTTCTTTTGGCTATGCTAGCCTTGCTATTGTCTGTGATGATCGTAGGCGTCTCCAGAAGCTGGCAAGGAGATATCAAGCAATTGATATCTCTTATCCAGGTTCAGTCAAATTAGATATAGGTGATAAAGCGGGTGGCAGTTATTGGCTTACCTACCTTGGGAAGGTACTTACAGAAACAGTAAATGGAGTGAAAGGATTACAGAAAGAGTTGCCTAAAGGAATAAGAATTGAGGAGATCGCAACAGGGAAATGCCGTTTACAGTTGGGGCCTGAACCAATTTGGGGGGATGTAAATCATCGTGAAGATTTGTCTTTATACCAAGCTTTAACAGCTTACTTCGATAATTGTCGTATATTGCATGTCCCCCAGCGAGTCATATATTTTAAAGATGATTTGGGAATGGCAGACCAACAAGCTCAAGAAGATTGGTATCGTAGGTTTCTTGAAAAAAGATTTTAACAAACCATGAAATTTATGGAGAGATTTAACAATGGAGAATAATTGTCAATTTTATCTGTTATAATTGAACAACACGCCGAGGAATCGTCTTTCCTTTGGCTTCAGCGGGATGCCGCCGTGCTCCAACCTCATTACAATCTCCGCGATTTAGCACAACTTGACGACCGCATCGAAGCCCACATCGACGGCCTGCGCATTGCCGGCGAGCCGGGTTGGCAGATCTGCCGGGAGGCCCTGGCCCTGGAAGAGGCGGGGGAGGTTTTTGCCGCCGCCGTGCTGGCCTTTGAGAGTGGCCTTGAGGAGCGACTGGAACAGGTCTTTGCGGTGGCTGCCAAAAATAATGAACTCTGCCGCGTCATCATTTCCGCCTTGGGCTGGCTGGAGTGGGGGCAGGCCGAGAAATATGTGCAGGGGCTGCTGGAGATAGATGAGCCGAAGGCCAGCCGGCTCGGCCTTGCTGCGGCTGCGGTTCACCGTCAGGATCCTGGCCGGTCGCTTGCCGCCTGCCTGGTGAGTGACGATCTGTCCCTCAGGTGCCGCGCCCTGCGGACTGCGGGCGAATTGGGCCGGACGGATCTCCTCTTTCATGTGGCTGGCGATCTTGCGGCAGAGAGTATTGACCAGCTTTTTCAGGCCGCCCGGTCAACCATGCTGCTGGGTGGAGAAGGGGCCGTGCCGGTTCTGCAAGGCATTGCCGAAGGTGACAGCGAATATTGCGAGCAGGCCTGCGCCATGGCGGTGCGAGGCATGCCGCCTGCCGAGGCCCATGACTGGTTGAAGGGCCTGGCCGGCGACAAAGAAAAACAGCGGCTGGCCGTAAATGGTGCGGGCGCTCTTGGTGATCCAATTGCCATCCCCTGGCTGCTGGAACTGATGGCGATCCCCGAACTGACCCGGCCGGCAGGCGAGGCATTCTCCATGATCACCGGCGTTGATCTGGCCTATGCCGATCTGGAGGGCCAATGGCCGGCAGGCTTTAGCGCCGGTCCCACGGAAGAGCCGGAAGATGAGGATGTAGCCATGGACCCTGATGAAAATCTCCCTTGGCCCGCGCCGGAACTCATTGCCCGCTGGTGGGATGCGCACAAGGGGGAATTCACCAGTGGCATCAGGTATCTGGTGGGCAAACCGATCAGCCCGGAACACCTGCAGCAGGTCCTGCGCACCGGTTTTCAGCGGCAGCGGGCCGCTGCCGCCATCGAGCTTGCCCTCCTGCAGCCGGGACAACCCCTGTTTGAGGTGCGGGCCCCCGGTTTCCGGCAGCAGAGACTGCTGGGCATAAAATAGCATGAAGATTAATCTGATCGTAGGGATCACCTTTGTCGGTCTCGGGGTTGTCTTTCTCGGCTTAGCGCTGCATGACTATCTCAAGGAACGGGGCATGATGACCATCTCACGTAATGTCTGGCTGCGTTTGGCTTTCATTTTCACCGCGGTCGGCATCGGTCTTTCGTTTTTGCATGTGCTGACCCAATAGGTCATGCAGTTGAAACGGTGAAAAAATTGCCTTTTTTGTCTTCAATTGATCAACCATGCACATTCTCTTAAAAAAAGAGCGCGCCTTACGATATGTTTTGTTCGCAATTTTCAACTTTGCCCATAAAACAAATAAGGGCCAAACCCTTTGTTTCCAAAGGATTTGGCCCTGTTTATCGATGGTGCCGAAGGCGAGACTCGAACTCGCACAACCGTAGGTTACTACCCCCTCAAGATAGATTATATTATTTTAATTCAATATATTATATGGAATAGTCGCAATTTTGGGCGCACTTTGTTTTGTAAACCAAGCACTGATTACCAACCGTTTCCCCAATATCTTGCACTCCCAGCCCATCATTGTAAATCAGGTTGTTCTACATTGCCCCTTTGAGAGGAATTTGTTCAGCACTTTTCGATGCAAAGGGATGACATCTACCACATCATTTTCGAGATTTTCGTAAGCCATACCACTTTCTTTTCTGTTCACCTCGCAGAATTTCACATGGCAAATGTAAACTCCGATTTCCTTGTCGCATATGCTCAATGTATTTCCTGAGGCTGAGTCAGAATCAGGCCAGAATTTTTCAGAATTGTTCAGCAAGGCATTGCCGATGGCATTGGTCGCTCGGCCGGAAAAACCGAATAAGGCCATTACGATATTTTCAGCTTCACGGATGATTATCACGATTCCCGCATCATTTTTCCCTCGTTGCCATTTAAGAAATTGCCATTCAAAATTTTTATCCAGGTAATAGGTTCCGTGATCAATTTCTCCGCTCTTTCCCGGGGGATTGGTTGGGCTGCCGAAACAGCTTGGCACAGGGCGATCGAACTTTCGGTAGCACAGGTAGAAAGGGACTCTGGTCTCGTCGACAGGCGGAACAAAAGCTTCGCAATCAAAAAGGTCAGCCACCAGATATTCCACCAGATAATTCACCCTCTGGCTGCCTATCATAATAATTGACCAACCATTTTTTCTGTTATTGCACATGGCTTTAAAAATGCGGCCTGCACGCTCTTTATCCTCGTCAAATCCACCATCACCGGTATCAACCACTCCCGGAGTAAAGGTGAAAGGGACATACAGCATTTTCACGGCAGGTTTTGCGTTACGAAGGTCTGCCTCTGAAGAAAGATAATGAATTATCTTAGAGGAGACCACAGCGTCATGCCGTGATATCGAGACCGGGGGTGCGACTTGTGGTGTCGTTATCATGCTTGCCGTCAGGTGATATTCACCCAGGTAAATATGAATTCTATCCGATTGCCCGATGGCTCGCCATAACCCGGCCGGCCTGACACCCAACAAGGCTCCAGGGAGAATTTCAGCAGGCACCCCCCTCTCAATCAGCCATACGCAAATCTTTTCCATAACTTCAAGTTTAGGACTCTGGATCTGATTTCGGAGAAACTTCCCTACAGTATGCCGATGGAGTCCGCAATCATTTGCAATCTGGGTTTCTATGCCATACCTGTAGAGGTTATATTGTTCAAGTAGCTGTTTTAACCGCCATTCAAGCTTCATAAGCGCACTCCTCAGATGTTCAGGGGAAAATCCAAAGAAACAATCCGCTCCAAATAAAAATTGAAAAAATTTATTATCTCCGATGAGAGAGGTTCCATTTCTTTCGTATTTGGTGCTCTCGTGAAACATCTCCCTGTATACTTGTCCCGCCGAATGCCAAGTTGGCACAATTAATCGACAACTTTATTATCCAAAGATGTATCTGCATAATGCCTGAAACGCCTCGAGCTGCTCTTGGGGAGCGACAGCTTTATTTTGCATAACATATTGTTATAATTATTTTATTTGACATAGACTTTATGCTCATGTATGCAAATCATATAGCTGCCCGGCTAACCAACGCAACCGTGATTAATAATACAAGTAGGCATCTAAAAGAGCAACTTATAAAAACCTGAATAGCAACTTTAAGGGCGAGGATTTCCATACAGACCTGATGGGATAAAAGAGAAGCAGGCGGAGAGGCTTACAGAAAATGATACGAGACAATCCCATAACAATTGATGAGGCAGCCAAATTGGCAAAATGCAGCTACCACACCATCCATCGCGCCATCAAGAAAGGCGATCTTGCCGCCTACAAACCCGGGAAAACGGTTTTGATACTGGAAAAAGACCTTGCGGCCTGGTTTCAGAGCAAGAGGGTGCTGGCAGTGAGAATAGGAAGACCTCGACGGCGGATTAAAGTTTATGGCGAGTAATACAAAAATTTGCCGTTGGGTAAAACGACAGATTAATCGCAGGGTGAGATGAGCATTGCCTCTCATGAAAAAAGCTCTTCCGGCGCAGGGGAGAAAAATACTTCTCCCGAATCATATTTCCGTCTTCTTCTCCCGTCAGAACTGCAAAACAAAGTTCGCGACCTGGAGAATATCCCCCGCCTGCCCGATTGGCCGGAAAAAACACGAGGTTTGCCGAACCTTTTCCTGCGTTCCGCCCTTTTCGGGGTAATCAAGCGTGGCCGCCGGCGAGCCGTCAAAGGTGAATTGGTTGCGGCGGTCAAAGGACTCGATATCCGGTATACAGGCTGGCGTCTGGATCAGGGTGATTTTGACGTTTTGGCCCATGCACTTCACCTGGTCTCCAAGGACCAGCAGAAATCAACGGGCGGCTACGTGCAGTTTACAGCCAAGGGTTTTCTCAGGAGAATCGGCCGAAAGGCCGGGAAATCAGGACGTGAATGGCTCAAGGATTCTTTTCGGCGTCTTACCGCCTCGGCGGTGGAAATCAAGCTTGAGATCCCGCATGGATATGGGCCTGACTTTTTCACCTATGCCGGTTCGCTGATCGATGAATTTTATTACAACGCCCTCGAGCAAAGCTATTTCCTGAAGGTCAACCCAAAACTCGCCAGAATCTTTGATGCCGGCTGGACCCAGTTGCAGTGGCAACAACGGCTCCAGTTGAAGACCGATCTCGCCAAATGGCTGCACGGTTTCTACTCCAGCCACAGAACTCCTTACCCGGTAAAGGTGGCCACGCTCATGTGCCTGTGCGGGTCCGAGTGTCACCGGTTGGTCGATTACCGTCGCAGCCTGCGAAGCGCCATGGATGAACTTGTCCGCGTGGGCGCCGTCGCTGACTGGAGAATCGACCAGGAGGACAAGGTCCATGTGACCCGTAACCTCTCTGGCGCGGTATCGGAATCAGATTAGGGGGGCATAGCACTCACACTCAGGGGGCACAGCACTCACGGTGAGGGGGCATGGCACTCACACCCACGGGGCATAGCAGTCACACCGGGGGGGCATAACACTCACGGCAGAGGGGGCATAGCAGTCACGCAAAGGGGGCATAGCAGTCACACTCTGCAAGAATACAAACGGCCGAATCGCCCGCCAATAAAGGGCTGCGAGGCAACGGTCGCAAGTGGCTAATCATCTTTAATCCTATTTTAATCTTAAAAGAAAAGGGGCATGTAAGAGGCCTAAAACAAAAATGACACTATCAGTCGCAAATATTCAGCAAACAGACAGCAACGAAATGTGGGCAATGGCAATGCAGTGGGTATCGGGAAACCGCAAACTCATACGCCAGATTGCATCACCCTATATCCGGCATATGGCGGCAGACAGCAATGATCTCTTCCAGGAGGCGGCTATAGCTGCCTACAAGGCGCTGATCTCTTCTCAAAAAAAGGAAAAACCAAATCAGTTTGTTCCCTTCTTCCGGGTCATCTTCAAAACAAACTGCATCAGGCTGGCATCGGGAATTCAGACGGTGCAAAGCCTGGAAGATTATCAGCTGCCTTGTCCGGAAAAGCCGGAGGAGTCGGATGAACTTGAAACCGGCAGGATTGAAGAGGCATTGCAAGCAGTCAGTAAACGGCAGCGGGAAATTTGCATCTGGCTTTTGCAGCAACCGGAACCGGTCAGCACCCCGGATCTGGCCAGGGAGTTCAAGGTCAGCCGCCGTCATGCCTGCCGCCTGATCAGCAGCAGCATTGAGCGCATTTCGGGAACGGTTCGATGAATGTGACAATCACGGAATACGCAGCAGAGTCGCTCATCCCCAAACGCATTCTCCGCTATCTGCACCGTGAAGGAATCATCCAGGATCCTCTCCGTCTGGAAGACCGGATCGGCCTGCAATTCCTCGAAAAGATCTGGGGCCGGAAAGAGGTGCTTCGAGCTCAATTAACCAGACTCTGCATGAAGGCCCGTCTCAGTTTTATCAGAACCGCCGACTTCTCAACCAAATGGGAACGATACGCCTACAGCCGCTTTCGCAACCAGGAGCCGGGGAAAAAACTGGTCATGCAATCGGTGATCGAGGAGATCGAAACTACCTTCTTTTTTCGACTGAACCAACAGCAGATAAACCGGCTGTATAAGATCCGCAACCGGGCCCAGGTTGCCAGGTACCGGGGAAAAAATCCTGCCGAAGTTGAACGGCAACCTCTCTTACCGAGCACAAACAAATAAGTAATAAACAGCATTTATTGGCCGCTTACCGGAAAAGAAAAATTCAACTCTGCCGGGTAAATCCGGACAAAAAGTTTGGAAGACCGGTCACACGATCAGGAAAAAGAAAACAGAGGTGAGACAACAATGAAAAAAACTCTTCTGCTATCAACTGCCTGCTTGTTCTGCTGCGCGTCTCAAACCTGGGCCGCAACCTGCGAAGACGAGGCGCGGTCCATCCTGCAAAACACCTATCCCTCTTTTTCATTCGAGACAGTGGGCCCTACGCCGATAGACGATCTCTGCGAGGTGGCTTCCGAAAAGAACACCATCTATTTCGCACCAAAGACAGGCCATCTCATCTTTGGGGAGATCTGGAGCAAGGACGGCAGGAACATTACCGCGGAGGAGCAGGAAAAAAGAATTACACAGTCACTTGACGCCCTGCCGCTTTCCAAGGCGGTGAAAATCGGCAGCGGTTCCAATACGGTTATCGAGATTACGGACCCCGATTGTCCATATTGCCGCAAAGGTTCAGAATTCTTTGCCGGCAGGTCCGATGTGACCAGATATATCTTTTTCATGCCGCTCGATCAGATGCATCCCGGCGCCGCCCGCAAGGCGGAATTCATCCTGGCCGCCAAGGATCAGGCAAAGGCTTATGAGCAGGTGATGTCAGGGGCCTATGACCACGCCCCGCTTCCGGATTTTACCGCCGCCGGCTTGCTTAATGAGCACCGAAAGATCGCGACTGGTCTGCGGATCAGCTCAACACCCAGATACTGGATCAACGGTCAGCCGGTATCCGGATTCAACCCCACACGAATTGAGGAAATTCTCAGCAATACCGGCCGGGAAAAGGCCGGTGACCATTAATCTTTACAAGGACACGATATGAAAAAAGCAAAAACACGCATGACCTGTCCGGGCGGCCTGTTCCCCATGGGATACAGACACAAAAAATCCATTATCGCACTCGCAGTCTTCGGGGCGACATGTCTGTTGGCCGCAACCAGGGCGAATGCCTTCAATGCCCCGGCCGCCGGCACTTTTGCCTTTGATATTTACGATATCGGGGTCAATCAGATCCTGAAAGGCCCCATCGGTTTTGCCGCCGGCGTCGGGTCCATGGTGGCCGCCGCGGTCATGGCCATCAGGCAGATGCTGTTGCCGGCTGCCGCGACCGTGCTGGGAGGGGCCTTTCTTCTCAAGGCCGACAGTGTTGTTACATCTCTGGGCGCGCTGATCGGGTAAGCCAGATGTCGGACAACGTAAAAAGAGCCTTCCCCCAATATCTTTCGGCGCCGTTTCAGATCCTCTGGTACGAAAGCGACGAACTGGCCCTGTTCATGTTCTTCCTGGTGCTGGCCCTGATGTACGGCAATGTTTTCTGGTTGCTGCTCATTCCCGGGCCATATATCTACAGCCGGATCAAACGGCAGAACCCCCGGGGGTTTCTCTGTCATCTGCTCTACATGGCGGGACTCATCAGGATGAAAAATTATCCAGCCTATTTTGAGAAGGTTTTCATCGAATAGGTCGCCATGCACACGAATATTTTCCTGCAGAAAACCAGCAACCTGTTTACCGAAAACAGGCTGCTGAAATTCGTGATCGCCGTGCTTGCCATGGCCGTGGTGGTCAACTCCTTGCTGGTGAGCCGGGCGATCAAATACCAGCGGGTCATCCTGATCCCGCCTAAAATCACCGGTACCATCGAATTTGTGGAAGGCAAACCCTCCGACCAGTACATCCGTGATCTGGCCCGGAGAATGGTGAGTCTTGCCGCCACCTATTCCCCGGCCACAGCAAGGAACCAGTTCGATGAATTCCTCGGATTCTACGCCCCCGATGCCTATCCCGAGGCCGCCAAAGCCTGGTATGCCCTGGCCGGCCGGGTTGAGGAAAGTCAGGTTAGTACAGTCTTTTATCTGCGCAACCTGATCCTGGACAGCAAAAGTCAGCGCCTGGAATTAAGCGGCGATCAGCGGCAGTTTGCCGAGGACCGGCTCATTGAATCCGGCCGGAAGACCTATGAGGCCAGATACAGGATCGAGGATGGCCGGTTTTCCCTCATCTCGTTTCTGGAAAAGCATCCGTAGCGGCGGAAGTGGAGGGATAAGATGTTGAAATTCTGTTCGATGATAATCATACTGGTCCTGTTTGTTGTTGCTCCTGTTCAGGCCGACCAACTCACCGGCCCGATTCTGCCGGAGGTAACGACCGCGGTGGATCTGTCCTCTTCCGATGTCAACCGGATCAATTGCCCCGGTACGATCAATGATCTGATTTTTTCCAAGGAAAAAGGGATTGAAGGGCATTTTGTGGGGAGTAACGCTTTTGTCAAATTTGCCATCACCGTAGAAGGTGATGAAAAACTCTACGCGAATACGCCCAGCGAGCTGTTCGTCAGCTGCAACAACACCATTTATACCCTGATTGCCACGCCTAAAAGAATCCCTTCCGTCACCCTGCGCCTGGCCCCCTCTCCATCCCAGGACCTGAAACAGAATATCGACCACTACCAGGCTCTGCCTTTTGAGAAAAAGGTGCTGCAGTTGGTGCGCGAGGCCTACCTGCAGGAGTATCAGGAGAGCTACCGGATAACCGCCGCTGACATGGAAGTCAACATCTCCGCGGATCTGACCGTCCGCCTGAAAAAGATCGTGGATGTTGAAGGGGTGGGCCTGCGCTTGAAGGAATATCTGGTACAACCGGCGGCAGGCGATTCTGTCCATGTCACGGAAAAGGATTTTCTGAAATCCCGGCTGGGTGAACGAATCATTGCCGTTGCAGTCGAAGACCATACCATTGCGCCGGGCAAGTCGTCCCGCGTCTTTATTGTCGAGCAACGAGGGGAGGAGTCGTGAGTCTGAAAGAACGTTTTAATTCCCTGAGCCCTCTGCGGAAGAAAATCTGCATCTGGTCCATGGTGGCAGCGGCTGTGCTGATTATCGTGGTTGCGGGATATAAGACCAGCCGCAATCCGCAATCGGAGGAAACCACCAGGCTTGAAAAAACGCGGGAAATTTCCCTGGACCCGGATCTGATCGAGAAAACCATACTACGGGAACAACGCAAAGAGATCGAGAACATGCAGGCCCAGATCAATAAACTCGCAGATGATGAGGAAATCAGGCGGCAGTCGGAAAATTTTCCACCACCAATTCCAGCCGAAAACCAGTTCCCGGAGATCCCTTCCGCTGATCAGGTGGAACAATCCGCCTCCTCTCCCTATTTCGGTTCTCCTGTTCCTCCCAGATTCCCGGCTCCGCCGATGCCGCAGACTCCGCCACCTCCAATGGAAGAAAAAGTCATCGGCGGCATTGGTATCCTCTCCAACCAGAGCGCCCTGTCTCCGGTTGCCGCCGACCAGGCGGATAAAAAAAAAGAGAGCCGGACGGTCTATCTGCCGCCATCCTTTATGGAGGCCATGTTGCTGACCGGTTTCGATGCTTCTACCTCGGGGGAAGGCAAGAACAACCCTGAACCGCTTCTGCTGCGCATCCAGGCGCCGGCGGTGCTGCCCAATGATGTCAAAGCCAATCTGCGGGGCTGCTTCATCATTGCCGAGGCGGTCGGACGGCTCAATAAGGAACGGGCCGATGTGCGGCTGGTGTCCTTGTCCTGCATCGGCCGCAATGGGCAGGCAGTGATCGATACCACGGTCAAGGGCTTTGTGACGGACAGCGACAGCAAGGTTGGCCTTTCCGGCCGGGTGGTCTCCAAAATGGGGGCCGCTACCGCCAGGGCGGTCGTGGCCGGTATTTTCGGCGGTGCAGGCGACGCCCTGCAGGCTTCCACGCTGACCCAATCGACCTCGGCCCTGGGCACCACAAGCTTTGTGGACAGTGATCAGTTGGCCAAGTCGGCGGCAGGCGGCGGTCTGGCCGAAGGCTCAAAGACCCTGCAGGAACTCTATCTCGATCTTGCCAAACAGGCCACGCCGGTAATCGAGGTCGGCGCCGCCAAACAGGTGACGGTGGTCATTTCGGAAGGGAAGCAGTTGGAAATTAAGGAATTCGAAAGGGAAACACTGTAGCAATCCGGGAAAATCATGAACGCACGAATTCCAGTAATGGTTGGTATTGACGCCTGTCCGCAGCCTGGAGCGCCGCGATGTAACGTTGCCGGCAGTCTCCTGCGTGAACCAGATTTTCGCTGCCCCATGTAAAACGGGGCCGGCCAAGAATATGGACAAGGAGAAGATCCGCCATGAGTCTTGCATGGCGGCCATTACCGTTTGCAAAGAGATGTATGGATACGAGACGATGATGAAATCTTGCCGCAATCTCATCAGGGGGATAGCTGTTGAGATCGATCCATGTTTGCACATCGTCCAACAGGTTTTTCAGACTTGTGCCGATTGCCCAGCATTCGACACCGATATTCTTCCCGCTGTGACGGAATTCGCCGGCCCATCGCCAGACAGTGCCGAACATCCGTTTATGAAGACGGCAAACGAAGTCCACACTGAGCAGATCCCTGGGTTTGCGCCGCAACGCCCACACCTCGGCTTCGGCAATATTGTCCTGCTCCCAGCGGTCGAGTTCTCTTCTGCTGGTGATATGCGGAAGAAGCAGGCCTTCCGCCTCGTCAGGATCAAGAGGGGTTGCCCCTGGAGGATAATCATACTGCATCGTTGTCGTCCCACAATTCTTTCGGCATATTTCGGATCAAGGCATCCACTTCCGCTTCAATCGCCTTTTTCTGTTCGGCGGCAGAGAGCTGTTGCGCTTCGAGAAGCATCGTGTGCGAGACCCTTGTCAGCCGTTTTCCGGCTAGAATTACCGCGCGCCGTTGCACAATATCAGCCAGGCTGTCACGAGGCAGCAAGGCATAGACAAAAACGCAATCCAGGGCCTCGGCAGCCTGGCGCATGGTTTTGATGGTCACAGAATCACTCAGTTCTTTCTTCTCCAGGCTGGTAACCCATGGCGGAGAAACCCCAAGGCGTTGGGCAAACTGTCTCCCCGACATCCCCAGGGCTTCTCTGATGGCACGCAACCAGCCCTTGGCCGGACGTTGTACGTCGCGCAAACATGAGAGGCGGGCAAATGTTGTTTCCAACTGTTCCTGTATCAGTCGTCTATGAAGAGGCTTCATTTTATTAACCTTTAAATTAATTATTGTTTCATTTATATTAAGCTATAAATTAATTATTTCAATATAAAATTAATACATAGGTTAATATAACGCGGGATAAACCATGACCAGCTTCGTTTTTATTTAAAAAAAATAGCCCTCTCTTTCCAGACGGTGGCACATGCCGTTTATCCTTTTAAGGTCATCCCCTCGAAAAAGAGAAGAAAAGCCTTTTTTCCAGACAATCCATATTCCGGAAACTTTACTGATGAAACCATCTTCCAATTTTGCACCATGCAGTTTCTTCTTCCTTCTCCTCCTGCTGCTGCTTTCTGGCTGCGGTGCGGCCTTGAATCCCTATCATGAAAATTTCAACTGCGATGCTCCGGACGATGCTGGAAAGTGCGTTGATACCAAGACGGCCTATGAAGAGGCGGTGCGCATCCCTCAGATCCCGGCACAAAAGTCCGCCGCTCCCGAGGAAGATGTTGAAGCGGCGCGGCTTTCCCGGCTTGCGGAGCTGCTTAAAGAACCACAGACGCCGATGATCGAGCCGCCGCGCATTCTGCGGGTGTTGATCTTACCCTACAAGGGAAACGGCGATCTGTTCATGGCCCGTTACGCCTATCTGCAGGTTGAATCGGCCAAGTGGGTGCTGACCGGCATTGACGAAGGTATTGAATAACGATGCTGGCATTTATCGATCAACTGCTGTTCGGCTCAGAAGGTGGTCTCAAACTCGCCGAGTTGCACAAGATGGTCCGGCGGGATTCCTTTTCCAATTACCTCAATTACGTGGCCTATGATCCGGAAACGGAAATCTACCGCAATCAGGATAACACAATCGGCATGCTGTGGGAGTGTACGCCGCTCGCCTTTGCCGGTGTGAAGACCCTGAAAACCCTGGAAGGTCTGTTCCGGGCCGGGCTGCCCATGGATGCGGTGCTGCAGTTTATCTTCCATGCCGATCCCCATGTCGAGCCGATGCTTGCTCTCTTTAAGCGCTCACGCATCCGAAATCATCCCCTGGTTCATGCCAACCTGGAAGCGGTGAGCTCCTTTGTCCGCGGCGGAGTTGATGGGGTACATGAAAGCGCCGGCATCCCCATCCGTAATTTCCGGCTGTTTGTGGCGGTCAAGCTGCCGCAGAAAAGCCGGGAGGCCAGAGACAGCGTGCTCAAGGAGATCAAGCGGCAGATCCACGAGACCCTGGCCGCCGCGCATCTCCATCCGCGCCACATGGGGCCTGAGCAGTTGCTGGAATGGTGCCGACGCTTCCTGAACCGTTACCCGGAAGGGTATCCGGACCGGAATTTTGGCCAGTATGACCAGTTCGTGCCGATTCGCAAGCAGATCATCACCAGCGACACGGTAATCCGCGATGAGGGGGACTGCCTGAAGGTGGGCGACAAGTATTTCTGCTGCACCACGCCCAAGGTGTTTCCCAAGGAGGTATATCCGCTGCAGACCAATTCCCTGTTCGGCGGCATCTGGGGCCTGATCTCGGACGCCGATCAGATCAAAACCGGTTTCCTCTATGCGGTGAATGTCATTTTCGAGCCATTGTCCAGCACCCTGCATGCCAAATGCAATCTGGTTCTGCAGCAGGAGGCGGTGGGCTCCTTTTCGCCATCGCTGCGGCGTAAACAGGACGAATACCTGCACGCGGCCGACGATCTTGACAAGGGCATCCCGTTCGTCAAGGTCATGCCCATACTCTGGACCTGGAGCACGGACAAGGACAAGGCGCTGGACTCCATGGTCCGGGCCAGGCGCATGTGGGAGAGCTGCGGTTACACCATGCAGCAGGACTGGGGAATTCTGAAGATCATGTTCCTGGCCGCCCTGCCTTTCGGTCTTTACACCGAGGGCAGGACGCTCGCCAACATCAACCGCGATTTCATCGCCCCGGTACCCACGGTCACGGCCATTCTGCCGGTGCAGGCTGATTTCGCCGGCGCCGGACTGCCGAAGCTGCTTTTCCTGGGCCGGAAGGGGCAACTGGCCGGGCTCGATTTTTTCGATGCCGGGTCCATCAACCAGAATGTCTTCTGCTGCGCCAGTTCCGGCAGCGGTAAAAGCTTTCTGGTCAACTCCATATCGTTCAACTATTACGCCACCGGGGCCTTGATCCGCATCGTCGATATCGGCGGCAGCTATAAGAAAATGACCACCATGCTCGGGGCGCGCTACCTGGACTTCCAGCCGGGCATCCCGGTATGCCTGAATCCTTTCACCCATATCGAGGATCCGGACGAGGAACTCAAAAGCGTCACCGCCGTTTTCGCCCAGATGGCCTATTCCAACTCCGCCGTAAGCCGGCCGGACGATACCGAAATGAATCTGATCCGCAACGCGGTGCGCTGGGCCTGGCAGCAGGAAGGCAACAACGCGGACGCCGATACCGTCTACCGCTTTCTGTCCCGTTTTCCTGTGCCGGAGGCAAACCTTGGCGAGATCGCCGGCAACAAAAACCTTTCCGAGGCAGCAAGCAAGCTGGCCTTCAATATCCGGGAGTTCACCAGCCAGGGAGCCCATGCCCGGTTTTTCACCGGGCCGTCCACTTTCGACATCCGCCAGGATGAATTCGTGGTCCTGGAACTGGAGCATCTGAAGGTGCAGCCGGAACTCTACCGGGTGGTAACGCTGCTGGTCATCAACGCCGTGACCCAGGACCTCTATCTTTCGGACCGCTCCCGGCCAAGGTTGATCATCTTTGACGAGGCCTGGCAGTTCATGGGCGAGGCCGCCATGCTGGCCCCGGTCATCAGCGAGGGCTATCGCCGGGCGCGGAAATACCAGGGCTCGTTCATGGTCATCACCCAGTCGCTCTTTGATCTGAAGAGCTTCGGTGCGGTGGGCGAGGTGATCAAATCCAATTCCGCCTTCAAGATCCTGCTGGAATCCCAGGATTTCAGCGCCGCCAAACAGGAAGGCCTTATCGATTACGACGATTTTACCACCGAGTTACTCAAAAGCGTCAAATCCAAACCGCCGAAATATTCGGAACTCTTTTTCGACACCCCGTTCGGCAACGGCGTGCTGCGCCTGGTGGTCGATCCATACACCTATTACATCTACACCTCCAATCCCCGGGAAATCGCCACCATGGAAAAACTGGTCAAAGAGGGCAAGGACTATGATCAAGCCATCCGCGAGATGGTGCGCCGTCATCGCGCTTAGTGTGCTCTCTCAAGCCCGTTACGTCCTGGCGGCTGATCCGGCCTCGGCGGCCCGTGACGCAGCCGGCGCAGCGCTTAAGCAATTCGGCTCAAGCGAGGCCATCCGCCGCAATGCCTCCCTGCCGCTCACTTCAGGCGAAGCGCAACTCTCGACCATTGACGGATCGGATGCCGCCGCCGTGCAGATCAGCCATCCCTCCTCTTCCGCCTTTCTCACGGTCTCTGCCCAGAGAGCTGCCAGCGGTGATCTCACCCCAGTCCGGATACGGCAGGATCTCGATTTCGACGGTAATTTCGACTACAGCTATCAGCCTCCCTTGCCGATCTCCGGCACCTGCGCCAACGGCGTCATCTCCTGTGATCCCGGTACCTGGGATCATTGCCGGACCTATAGCTGGACCAGCGACAGCTCTGGCCGCGCAAGTCTGACGACCAGCCCCTTGAACACCCTGGCCGGCTGCTATTGTGTGAACATGAGCTGCGGCAGCCCCGGCAATGTCCGGGACATGCTCAAAGACCTGGGCGGCGGTGCGGCGGCAGTGGTCCAGGAGCAAAAAAGCGGTTACAGCGTTTCACGGGTGGAGCTGACTGACTCAATAATCAGCTATTACGGACAGGACAACAGCGGCTCACCAACGGGCGCGATGCCGCAGTCAGCATATTTTAACCAGCCCTCCGCCATGGCCGCTGACGTCGATGCCGAAGTGGCAAATCAAACCGCCGATACTGACAGCTACTATTCCATGGTGAGCACCAGCATGACTGAGCGGGGAGCCGCCACCAGTTTGCAGTCCTGCAGCGTAAACCGTATTGTCACGGTGGAACAACTCTCCCGCTCCTGCCCTGACGGCAAGCCACCCGACCCGATCTCGGGCCTATGCGTTGAATGGCGAGGATCGGGGTCTTCTTCCGGGTATATATTTTTGTCTCTCCCAGGTTCCATCCAGATAGTAGATGGCCGGATACGACTCGCGATCGACAACATTGGTACAGGGAGTTGGGTCGAACTCAGAGGCGCCGGCATCTCGCTGGCAGCATTTTGTTTCATCGAGGTGGCGGATAACCGCATACGCGCCGGAACTACCAGGTTTGGCACAGGTTCCTGGGTAGATTTGACCGGCTCCGGCAAGTCACAGGCACCTTTTTTCGGGGTCGAGGTTGCAGACGTCCGCTTACGCTTTATCAGCATTGGAGGCAGCGTCGGCCAATGGGTTCCCTTTCTCACCGAAATCGATGCCGTCTGCACCTATAAGGCGGCTGATACCATTAACGATCTGTGCAGCGCCATGGCAGATAATCCCGATTGTTCCCTGCGGGAGGAAACCGTGGATTCGGTGCAGACCTTCCGCAGCTTCCAACCCACCGGCCTTGCGCCGCTCCCCTCGGCCCGAAGTTTCACCGCCTCATCGCCCTGCAACGCCGGTGAGCCGCCGTATGGCATGACCATCACCAGGGACTGGTGGCGGAAGGATCGGACCTACCGTTGCACCGGAAACAACAATTTCGATTTCAGCGATGCCGCGCGACGGGTGGACACCATTACCCGTTCGGTTGAAGGCAATACGCCAGCCCGGTCGACCTTCGCTTTTACCGATGCCAGAAAGGATCATGAGACCGGGGCATGGACAGTGGATGAGCAGACCGTGACCATCCCCGAGCTTGATCCGCCGCCAGACTGTGAAATGGTCTGCAAGACGAGAAAACAGGTAGAGGACAGCCAGGCTGGGGTAAACGGCGTGAGTACCGATTATCAGAATTCACCCACCAGGTACGACACCTTTTATCATGTCTGTGGTCTGGCTAACCATTGCCCGGCAGGGCCTGGTGAGGTCATTGTCGATGACTGCCAATGTCTCAATGAATTCGCCGAAGCGGCCGCTGCCATGACGGTGCTTGACGAGGCCGGCCGCGACATGACATGTAGCAATGGAGGAACCACTGCCTCCGGAGATTGTCTGGGTGAAATCAGGATCTTTGAGGGCAGACGTTCGGAATGTCTTGAGAACGGCTGGTCTACCTCTTTTTTCGACTGCTGCAATGATTCGGACGAAAATTTTCTGTTTCTCAAGGAAAATTGCCCTGACGCCAGTATTGAAACCGTGCAGGCCAAACAGGCGGGCCAGGCCCATTATATCGGCACGTACTGCAAAAAAGACATCGTGTTTATCGGCTGCGTACAGGAGGCGGAAACATACTGCGTATTCAACTCCAAACTGGGACGGATCATCCATGAACAGGGACGCATGCAACTGCAGAAATTTAACCCCAACGGCAACTGGGGCTCGGCCAAAGCACCGAACTGCGAAGGTTTCACGCCGGAAGGGTTTCAGATGCTGGATTTTTCGAAGATGGACCTGTCGGAGATGTTTGGCGACATCGTGCCCTTGCCTGCGGCCCTGATGGAAAACGATGTCCAGGGTGCGATCAACGATTTCCAGAACAAGATGCGGTGAGGGGAAATTATATTTTGTCTGAAAAGTGCGCTTGAAGTCATAACCTGCTGCAAACAGCATATAACTTTTCCATCGAAGAAACTGCTTGACCTTAACCTTGTTATGGATAAAATTACTTACACAAGTTAATAAGTGTAAGGATCTTTATCCATGGAAAAACGTTCGGAACAACAAACTGCTCATGATAAAGCAATGCTGATCCTGAAAGAGCATGGGGGAACCCTGCGAACAGGCGAGGCTCTCAAGGCCGGAATTCACCCAAGGGTTCTTTACTCTCTTCGGGATCAAGAAAAAATCGAACAGGTATCGCGTGGCGTATACAGACTTTCCGACCTGCCTCCTATATCAAATCCGGATCTCGTATCCGTCGCCCTTCGGGTTCCCAAGGCTGTGATTTGTCTGATTTCAGCACTTTCTTTCCATCACCTCACAACCCAGGTTCCTCATGAGGTTGCCATTGCGCTTGAAAGAGGGACTGAATCCCCCAGGGTTGATTTTCCTCCTGTTTCCATTCACCGGTTCACCAAGGAAGCCTATTATGCCGGCGTCGAAAAACACGAAATCGATGGGGTGGAAATTCTCGTCTATAGCCCGGAAAAGACAATTGCCGATTGTTTCAAATTCCGCAATAAACTGGGGCTCGATGTCGTTCTGGAAGCTCTCAAACTCTATAAGGAAAGGGGGAGGCTCAATACAGAAGAACTGATGCGGTATGGGCATATATGCCGGGTGGCCAAAATCATGAAGCCATACCTGGAGGCGATGGTATGAATGGGAAAACGCCGAAAAATATCGGCGCCTCGGTCCGTCAACGCTTGCTCAACAAGGCCAGACACGACAATCGCCCCTTTAATGAACTGCTGCAATACTTTGCCATTGAACGTTTTCTGTTCAGGTTGTCGCAGTCACCTCATGCGGAAAAGTTTATTTTAAAAGGCGCATTGATGCTCAGAGCCTGGCAGGCCCCCTTGTTTCGGCCAACCATGGACATAGACATGCTCGGCCGAAACACCAGAAACGAGGTAGAAAAGATCATAGAGCAGATACGCGAGATCTGCCAGGTTTCGGTTGAACCTGAAGACGGATTGCAATTCGATACGGGCAATATTGCCGGGGAGAGAATCACCGAGGACGCCGATTATGAAGGCGTGCGGGTGCGATTTACCGCCCGGCTTGAAACGGCCAGAATTCCAATGCAGATTGATATCGGCTTTGGCGACGTGGTTGTTCCAGGTCCCCAGGTGGCGATCCTTCCCGCTATTCTGGATTTTCCCCCACCGCAGCTGATTGGTTACAGCTTGGAGAGCGCTATTGCTGAAAAATTCGAGGCAATGGTAAAGCTGGGCGAACTGAACAGTCGCATGAAGGACTTTTATGATATCTGGCTGCTTTCCAGACAATTCGATTTCATGGGTGAGCGACTCAAAGACGCGATGTCCGAAACATTGAAAAATCGTGGGACAAATCTTCCATCCGAAATTGTTGCATTCTCAAATTCTTTCCTTTCGATGAAGAGTGGACAATGGCAGGCTTTTCATAGAAGACTCGGACAAGAAAACATTCCTGCGGATTTTGCCGAGATCATACGCCAGGTTAAAATTTTCCTTTATCCAATTGTGGAATCCATTCGGTCAGGAATGGCAACGCCTTCCAGTTGGGAAGCGCCCGGTCCTTGGGAAGCATAGACATTCCTTCAGAGCTTCAACCTGTCCCAAATTTTTCCCTTTCAATCCTAAAACGTCACATCCCTGGAAAAAAGTGAGTAGCGGACCATAGCCGCTACACTTGAACTTTTTATGCCGGCAGGGGAGACGTGCGTTTTCAAGCAATCTTTGTAACAGCAATGTTTATCTGTATGTTGGATGCCGATGTCTCTTTTGCCAGGCATCTCGGCACGGTGGGGCACGTTTATCCTGTAGTGGAGCCGAACGCTCTGGCCGAGATCCAGGAAGCGGCTGCGGGGGTGGACTGGGAAAAGGCAATCGACCGGCAGAAGAAGCTGGAGATGATCAAAAACTTCAGACCCGGTGACCTGCACCCCCTTCCGGCCGCAAAGTTGGACAGGTCATTCCTGGTTGACATGACCTACACCCTGGATAGCGATATACCGGACGGGATGGGCGGAGTGCTGTATCCCAGGTGTTTTTCCTTCAATCCCCTGGACTATGTCAGTCTCACGAGCATCCTGGTGGTGATCGATGCCGGTGACCGGCGCCAAGTCGATTGGTTCAAGACTTCGCTTTATGCAGATGATTACAGGACCAGATTGATTCTCTCTGGTGGCGATTACTACGATCTCTCCGAGGAGCTTGACCGGCCGGTTTTTTACCTCATGGATACTGTTGCCCGGCGGCTGCAGCTCGCGGCGGTGCCGTCGGTTATCCGGCAGCAGGATAATGTGCTGCTGGTGCGGGAGGTAATGCTTCTCCATGAGTAGATATATCGCAATTTTCACACTTCTCCTGATTGTGTCTTGTCCATCTGGTGCCATGGCCGCCGTCAAAAGCGGCCAGTTCATTAATCCCATCACGGATATCGCCTGGCAGGAGATATTCCCGATCAAGATTGCGGGGATTACCATTGCTCCCGCTTCCGGCAATTACGACACCCCTGATCCGGCATCGACTCCGGTCTGCGTCTGCCCTGCCCCGCCGCCCGTTTTTTACCGGATTGGTATTTCCGTGAGTTTCTGGGAGCCGACCCGGATGATCGAGACCGTGGCCACGCCATACTATTTCCCCTCCCTTGGTTTCGGGCTGGATCTGGCCTCCACCAAGGGGTTTCTGTCCGGCAAGAACCATAGCTTGAACGATACCCTTCCGGATCAATCCACCTTTGCCCAAGCCCATTATCTGCTTTTCCCGGTCTGGAGCATCCTGGGTCTGTTGACCGATTTTGTCTGCGTCGAGCATTCCGGTTTTGACGTGGCCTATATCACCGAAATCGATCCGCTGTGGCAGGACGACGAACTGGCCTTTATCATCCATCCCGAGGCCCTGCTTTTTGCCAACCCATTCGCCCAGATGGCCTGTATGGCCGATTCGGTGGCGGTCAATGCTTACCGCCCCCTGGAAGCCCTTTACTGGTGCGTGGGCAGTGGCGGTTCCGCTTATCCCATGACCGGTCATGTCGATGACGACAACATCATCCAGGCCAACTCCACGATCGCGGCCCGCATGATCTACAAGCTGGCCCGGGAACTGTTGATCTGCGACACCGGCCTCAATCTCTGCTCCTGCGTGCCGACGCCGATCTGGTACAAGCCCAATTACAAACTGCAGGCCGTCCGTCCGACGGTGAACAAAAAGGCCTGGCCCATCGGCAAGAGCGCCTTCTTTTACGGCGCCAATCTCAATCCGCCTTACCGGAGCGGCAAGGGGCCGGGAGATGAATTTCTCTGGATGGTTTTCAGGAAAAGGGCATGTTGCGCGTTTTGAAGAGGATAACCGTCATGGCCGGGGCAACGATCCTCCTCGCCCTTTATCTTGCAGCCGGGCATGCCTTTGCCGGCGGCAAGTCAGCCACGGATCTCAAGATGAACGACATCTCCGGCGTTTTGCAAGAGGCACAGGAGAAAGTAAAGGAACTGCAGCTTCCAAAACAAGACCCGGCGGATAACTGCGGCTGCCAGGAGGCGGCGGGAAAGCTCATGGAAAAATTCAATGCACCGGACCACCAGGCCATGATGCGCGACGAGCAGCAGCGTCTGCGGGAAACCATATTCAAGGACATCCTCAGCGAATCCACGCCCCAGAGCGAACAGCATTCACTGCCCGAAGCTGCCTCCAACTCGGCACAGCTTTATCTTTTTGTTTCCAGTTCGGTACCGCTCACCACGCTTCGCAATTATGCGGCCATGATTGATCGTGCCCATGTCGCCCAGGTGATCATGGTACTGCGCGGCTTTGTCGGGGGCATGAAGGAAATCCGGCCCACCATGGAATTTATCGGCGAAATCCTGAAAAAAGACCCGGCCTGCAATCTCATACGAAATAAATGTGACAACTATCAGGTGAACATTGAGATCGAGCCCCTGCTTTTCCAGCGCGTTGCCATTGATGAAGTGCCGGCGTTGGCATATTTGCCGGTCAGTGAAAACGATACCGAAGGAAAGCAGACAGAACCGCTGATCGTAAACGGCGATGCGGGCCTGGATTACCTGCTGGAACGAATAAACAGAGAGGCCAAAAGCGCGGAACTCAACACACTGATTGCCGCCTTGCGTGATGGAATACGGAATGGAAATTGAAATGAACAACACGTCAGGTGGAAATACAGCCACTGCTGCCAAAAAACATGGGCCCGGTTTCATAATCACTATCCTCATCGCCCTGTCGGTGAGCCTTGTCTCGGCCATGGGCGTGGTCGTGTTCTATGATAAGCAATACGCCCAGAAAATCGTGACCATGGATTTGCAAGGGTATATCCGTGACCAGCGGGACAAAGCGGTCAGCGGGGCAATATCCGATGAAGAGTTGCGCAAGAACATCAATGCCATGGAAGCGGCGCTGCTGGCTGCACCGCCCAATCACATCGTGCTCTTGAAAGAGGTAGTGCTGAGGAATGCCGGGGAAATCAAACCATAAACACTCAACCCCATGGAAAATCCCGGTGATAATGACCGCAGCCCTGGCCATGGGCTTATGGCTCCCCTGCCATATCAGCGTGACGCTCACCCCGTCCCTCGGCTACCGCGTTTTCTTTCTGACCGAGCCGGAATCTCGGAATTTCAGACAAGGAGAATATCTCTTGTTTGGCAAGCATCTCGATCAAGCGCAAACAGACCGGCTGCTGAAAAAAGTGGGCTGTGCGCCGGGCCAAAGGCTCAGTGCCGTTGAGGGGGAGTTTACCTGTGACGGCCATTTTCTCGGCAGGGCTTTGGCCCAGGATTCAAAAGGCAACAGACTGCCGCAATTCATCTTCAGCGGTTTTGTCCCACCCGGCAGCCTGTTCATGGTCGGCAGCCACCCGCGCAGTTATGACAGCAGATATTTCGGATTCATCCATGCAGACACTGTGCTTAAAAAAGCGTATCCACTCTGGTAGGGCGATGATGCTGTTCCGCCTTCTGGCCGTTGTCGCACTTTTCTTTGCAGGGTTGCCGGATGCTGAAGCCGAGCAGTGGCCAAAATTTTACGATGCCGCCAAACAGGGCTGGTTCTGGTACGAGGAGCCTGCGCCGGAACCGGAGAAGGATGAGGCAACAGCGCCAATGCCCCCTCCCCTGCCCTCCCTGGCGGACTATTCCACCGAACAACTGTGGGACATGCATCCGGATGATTTCCAGGACCTGCTCATGGAGTTCCAGAAAAAGGCGGTGCAGCGGCCGACCGAGGAAAACGTCCACGATTACCTGACCATGCAGGATCTGGCCCGCCGAAAGGCCGCAGCCTACGCCAATGTCGCCTCCTTCGTCATCCAGAAATACGCGGATCTCGATGTCGGGCGGGAGTACCCGGTGGCGGCCCCCGGCGTCGTCGCCCGGGTGAAGATGCAGAAAGAGGAGATCAGCGCCACCATCCGGGATGCCGCCGCGGATCATGCCCTGCTCTATTTTGCCAGCCAGGACTGCTCATACTGCCAGGAACAGCAGCAGATCCTGCGCTATTTCACCGACCGTTACGGCTGGCAGATCAAGGAGATCGATGTTGACGCAAAGCCTGCGATCGCGTCCCGCTTCGGCATCCGGACTACCCCGACCCTGCTGCTGATTGCCAGAAACCGTCCCGACTACATTCCGGTGGCAAGCGGGGTGGTGGCCTTAGACGAGCTGGAACGCTCGCTCTACCGGTCGATCCGGCTGCTGAACGGCCAGATCACGCCTCAGGAATATTCCGTCTATGATTTCCAGAAAGGTGGCGGGCTCGATCCCGAATCCATCCTGAAGAAGAGGTTCTGATGACAGTAAATCGCTTGAAAAAAACGGTTGCCGTTGTGCTTGCCGCCATGCTCCTGGCCCCGCCTCAGGCCGGCGCCGGCTGGGTGGATGACTGGCTGACCCAGAACACCTCCAACCCGCCGGATTATTTCGCCGGCCAGAAACGCGGCTACTATTCCGGCGGCAGCTTCAGTGCCCGCTGGCCCAACAACGCCACCTATCCCATCACCGTGGAGCCGCCCCGCATCAAAAGCGGCTGCGGCGGCATCGATATCTTTCTGGGCGGCTTCAGTTTTCTGAACTTCGAGTATCTGGTCGAGAAACTCCAGCGCATCCTGATGAGCGGCGGGGCGGTGGCCTTTGATCTGGCCTTGAAGACCCTGTGCGAGCCCTGCGCCACTTCGATCAAATCCTTCGAGGCCATTGCTGATAAATTAAACGGTTTGCAGCTTGACGAATGCACGGCAGCCAAGGACATCAAAGCGGTCCTGCAGAGCAGCGACGGCCAGGGCTTTGCCTCCATGGACACCGTGGAGCGCAGGCTGGGCAACGCCATCAAGGAGAACAAGTTGAGCCAGGGGATCGCGGACCTCTACCAGACCATCACCGAGGAAGACCGGGCCAATCAGAACCTGGCGCAGAAACCTGACGTGCTGCGGGCGGTCTCCGGCTGCAATGCCGAGATCAAGGAAATCTTCCTCTCCAACCTGATCGACAGCGGCGGATCGCTGCTGGAAAATCTGGGTGTCGGCAAGCTCGGTCTCTCTTCCGATTATGTCAGCCTGATCCGCGGCCTGGTGGGCGATGTCCGCATCGAAGGGCCGGACAACGGATTCAAGGTCACCTTTGTTTCTCCCTGCCCGCAGAATAATCCCGATGACGTGAAGGCCTTTACCCAAGGCAATGTCATGGGCAGGGACGCGGCCGGGGCCTGCGCCCCGATCACCGACGCCAATGCCGACCTGGTGCACTACGTGGGGACCAGGATGAACTCGGTGGCCGGCAAGATCAAGACGAGGACGCCGCTTGACGTCACGGACACCGCCTTTATCGAGAACAGTCCGCTCTCCATCGGTCTGGTGCTGAAAACCGCCGTGGGCACCGAACAGGAGGACGCCACCATCGCCACCCTGTCCGATCTGACCGCCAAGGCCTATGTCCTGCAGATGCTGGTCGATCTGTATAATCGCGCCACCCTGGTCATGGAAAAGGCCAAGGAGCTGCTCAGCAAACGGTCGAGCGCCGCCGCCGGCCAGGACTCGGAGACCTGCAAGGCCGCCATCTTCGCCGACAATCTCGATGATCAGGTGGCGGGCATGAACGAAAAGATCTACCGGCTGCAGCTCGCGGCCCGGGAGAGCTATTCGGCCTCGGCCACGGAACTGGCCACCATCTTCAGGATTCTCGATCATATGCAGAGCGTGGACCACCGGCTCTACGCGCTCATTGCCGAAAAATACGGCACCGGCGTGGCGGAACGTACCCTGCGATGAGACCTGTTCCCTATCCAGGCAGGGGGCCATTCTCCGCAAGGCCAGTCTGCCTCGCCGCAGCCGCTCTGCTCTTCCTCTGCCGGGCTGACAGCGCCCTGGCCCTGGACATGGAGTTCTACACTTACAATGGCTTCGGTCCGGTGACCCAGGCCTTCCGCAAACTGGCGCTGATCTTCTCCGATGCCGGGTATGTCGGGCTCTTTTTCACGGCCACGGTGCTCGGCATCCTCTTTGCCGCCATGGCCTTCATGGTCAAGATGGCCACCGGTGCCAGGATCGTCCCCCTGGTCTGGGCCATGCCGGTGCTGCTGGGCGTGGTGCTCTATCTCGGACTCTTCGTGCCCAAGGGCAATATCACGGTCTATGATCCGGTCCTGAACCGTTTCGACACCATCGGCGGCATCCCCAACGGCGTGGTGGCCACGGCCGGCATCCTCAACAAAATCGAACGGGGTCTGGTGGAGATCATCGACACTGCCGGTGTGCCCGGCGCCAGATACCAGGAGGCGGCGGGCGGCATCGGCTTCTCCACCCTCAAGGCGGCCATGAACGCCGGTCCCAAGGACGCCTTTGCCAGGGAGAGCATGGCCCGCTATTTCCAGGACTGCGTCATGTTCGAGATGGTGCGGCCCGGCACCACCTTTTCCGCCGACACCATGCTCTACGGCACTTCCGATTTCCTGCCGGAACTGGCCAAGGCGGATAACCCGGCGGTGTTCACCGTCTATTACGACGCGGCCAGTCCCCAGGGCCAGACCATGACCTGCCGGGAGGCGTGGTCGAATCTCTTCCCCATCTACAACAATGCCGCTACCTTCACCGATGCCGTGAAAACCGTGTGCGGCGCATCGCTGTATGACCCGGCCAATGCCGCGGAGATGGCAAGCTGCAGGAATCTGATCAGCGACACCCTGGCCCGGACCACCGGGGCCGTGATCGCCCCGGAGCATTTCATCCGCCAGGCGAGTCTCACCAGGTTGATTTTCAAGGTGCTTGATCATGCCGATCCTCAGTCGGCCATGCTGGTGCAGACCAACCGGCAGGTGGTGTCGTCGGGCCTGGGCATGGCCGCGGCCATCAACGAGTGGCTGCCGGTGATGCGGGCCATCATGACGGCGGTGGCCATCGGCCTCATTCCATTTCTGACGTTGTTTCTGCCGACCCCGCTGGTGGGCAAGGCCCTGTCGGTCATGGCCGGCTTCTTCGTCTTCCTCGCCACCTGGGGGATCTCGGATGCCATCCTGCACGGCGCGGCGCTCGATTACGCAGTGGAGGACTTCGAGGATATCCGCCAGAGCGGCCTCGGTCTTTATGCCTGCGTCACCTTTCCCGAGACATCCACCAAGGCCCTGGCCATGTTCGGCATTGTCAGATCATCCGGCATCATGCTGGCAAGCTTTCTGTCCATGATGCTGATCCGTTTCGGCGGCCACGCCCTGGCCATGATGGCCGGCAGCCTGCAGAGCGCGATCCAGGGCGCCGGGGCACGGGCCGGGGCTCTGCTCACCCCGGAAGGCAAGGCCTCGGCCCTTGATCAGCAAATCAGCGCCACTGTACCACTGGAAATGGCTAATCATTACGGATTCCCCACCCAGGCGGCGAGCAGGCAATGGCAGGCCCACAAGGGTATCCAATCCACGGCGGCGGACTGGCAGACCCTGGATGCGGCCAGGGGGGCGGGAGTGATCCCCGAAGGCATGGGCAACATCGAGGCGGCCAAATCGATGTTCACCGCCAATCGTTCCCTCGGCGGCGGGCAGGGTCCGGTTCAGTTGAGCACTGATCATGACGGCAAACTTGTTTTCAGCAGTGCTCAGAACATGACCGGCCAGGGTTTTGTCAGACAGGCCCAGACCGGCATGGACGGCGCCAGCGTTTCGACCTATACCGGCGGCGCCGGCACCCTGGTGACCGAAGGCAGGGCCGGGGAAGAGACAGTTACCAACGCCAATGTCAGGAATATGGATATGAATTTTGCCAGGAAGCAGGAGGAGCGTAATCTGGAAAAAGCGGCCCACTCCCTGGCCAGCAGCGAGAATTACTCCAATATGCTCAGCCGGCTCAGACAGGACAGCCGCACCAGCACCGAGGCCCGTTCCTTCAGTGAGCAACTCAGCAATTCTGAACAGGAGAAATGGAACCAGAGTGTTGAGAATGGGTCGGCGTTTTCAATGATTAGAGACCAAACCAAAAGAGAAATTTTGGAAGGCAGTGGTTCTTCCGGGTTTAATTTTGGAGTTATAAGAGCTGGTGGTGGTTATAAAATGCAAGGAGTTGGGAATGATGGAGAGAAGATAAGTTTTTCCCTGTCCTCCACGGAAGCACAGGCTTTTGAAGAAAATCGGCAACGAGTGCGGGCTGAAGCTTTGACCGAAACTCTTCAGAGCACCCAAAGCCTGTCTTACGCGGACAATCTTTCCAAATCCATCGGTGCGTCCGAAGCGCACTCCTATCTGCACGAGGCCCAGCGGATCAACACGGATGCAACCTCATTCAATAACAATATGGAGACGGCATTTATCAAGGACTATGCGGCCTATCGATACGGCACGAACAGCCCGGAAAACGTTCAGAAGGCCATGACATTTCTGAATAGCCAGGCCATTGGTTCCAAGGATGACCAGCTGCACTTGCAGGAGCTTGCCAATGATTTTCTGAGCGGACGATTCGGTACCCTTGGTACCACGGGCGCTGCCAAAATCATCGAGCAAGGCGCCCAAACCGCGCAGACATCCCAGGAGGCATTACGGAACCATGCTCATTCTGTTGCTGAAACAGCCATTGATAAAACCGGCAATATCAGCGAGCAGTCGCAAGCCGGTCCACCTCACGGAAGAGTGGCGGAGCCCAACAAGCACGAAGTTGATTCAAAAGTCGAGTCCAGACAGGAATTTTTCGAACGGGAAAGAACCGGCGAGGGGCGCATTCAAACCAATGTTGTCGGCATGGCAGGACAGGGAATTAGGAAAATCGATCACGCCATTGGCAAGATCGTCGGGAAGCCGGAGCGACCTACGCAGGATGTCATGACTATTGGCGCCCCGGATCAACCAGGAGCGCCACCACCGGGAACAGTTGTTCTCAATTCAGGTCCTGCATCTGAGACTTTTGAAGAGGCGCTCAAGAAAGAAAAAGAGCATCGAAAATAATAATTACTGATCAGTATGCCAGTCATCCCATATCGGATCGGCAGGATCGGAAAAATTCGCTGGCGCAACCTCGTGCTCCTCAAGCTCTTCAGTAGTCATCGGCCGAATCTTTGCTTTTAAAGACCGCAAACCGGCACTCACCAAATTAGATCTAATTAGGGCAGACCCTACCGCAACCACGGCCTTGCCGCAGAACTTGCAAAGCTCATCGTCGTCAATCAGTTCCGCCCCGCAGTGCGGGCAAAGAACGGTATCTTTTTCTAAAATGGTTGCCATCTTGTCCTGCCTTGCTGTCAAACCTTTTATCCTTTTGCTTAATATCGGCAGTTTATTCTCACAAGTCAAGTCTCGTTTGTCGCAGTAACCTTGTCACCTTTACAGATGGCACAGGGAATTCCGCTGTCGTCACTCCGATCGATCAGTTTCCATTTACCGGTCAAGATCAGTTCGTTTTTTTCTTTCCTGCAGGCTTCACAAACCCAGATTTCCTCGGAGGTTTTACCCGATATTTGGTATTTGTATTTGATCATTTTTGTCAAAAAAACCGTCTATTGAAGTACTCCCCAATGCCCGCCTTTGGCAGGGCCGACCCGGCGGACGATTCCGCTATCTTGGAGCTTCTAAATATTCCGCTCCACAGACCTTTCAGTCACACCTATTTTTTCTGCGAGTTCTGGGATGGTGATCAAGGAATTCTTTCTCATGAATTCGATTATTTTCCCCGACGTTTCCCCCGACACTTTCCCCGACGTTTTCGGTGCAACACCGATCAACTCCATCTGACCCACCGGTTTGCGGTGTACCGTGGCAGTGAACAGGCATCCATCCCGATCATCGGTAAAATCAATCTGCGGCCATTCATCCAGAGCGCGTTTAATTCCTGAGCCAAGGCCATGATAAGGCAGCAGCCCCTTGGCAACATACGAAACAAGAATTGATCCGGCTCACATCCTTTCTGGTCAGTCCAGGAACGGAACCGTCATCGGCCCGCCGATAAACAGCGTTCCACCCTCGGAATTGGCAAAGGCCACCATTTCCGAGGCCAGAGATTCCGCATTGCGAACATCGGCCTTGAATTGGCGGGAGCTGTCTTCGCCGCTGGCAATTTTTTCAAAAAAATTTTCTATGGAAATCATGATTTCATTCGGGATTAAAAACCTTGCCCTCAGGGCAAGGTTCAGGTTCAGAGGCTATGCCCTCTGAACGATTATGGTGCTCTCAAGTGAAGATGTCTCCTCAGCACCAAACTTGGAGTATAGCCAAAGAGTTTCTCAGAAAAATTTTATAAACAGTCTGAATAACCAAAATGATTGCCATCGTATCGGTTTCGTATATAGAATGAGGAGATACCTCAGAGGTAATTGGGTTAAAGTGAGCCCAGGTTATCTGGGATCAAGGTAAAGCAAACCCCCTATGGGGGTGACCAAAGCCGGGCCCTCAGGGCCCGGATTCTTTACTTTCCTGGTATTTTCGTCACAGTTGCCGGATGATGGAGCCTAATCCGTTCCGAGTTTCTTCAATGTATGTATTCGATTTATTCATCGTTTCAATATGTTAAGTTCAGGACCGAGAATCCTGCTGACAAAACGGTCTCCCGATGTATCTGCAGCGACCATGTTTCGAATGCGTTCCATGGTTTCCTCTTTGCATCCGGCGTTCGCCGCGGCTTCCATGGTAAAATTATATGCTTCACGCACATCCAGACCTGTGATCTCGTACCCATAGCCGGCAATCAGCCAGCGCAGTGCGGTGATTCCCGCTTCGAGGGCAAAGAGGGGTTCCTTGCCTTTCATATCCCGTGCCGCTCGGGTGAGCGTTTTGGGGTCGCATGGGGTCCGGTTGGCCAGTTCGATGGCCTCACGGTATAACCCGGCCGATTTCGCCGCGGCAAACCATTTCCCTTCATTTCCCGGTGAACTTGCCACGAGGTCTAAAAGAATTTCTTTTGCCGCTTTGTAAGGGTATTTTTTAGCAATGGCCCGGAAGGTCGACAGGTAGGTGGACTTCTGGTTAGCTTCGATAGCGTAACGGCTGTAGGCCTCATCAACCAGACCGCTTGCCAGTAAAATTTCCTCACAGGCTTCGCTGATGATATGATCCGGGTCATTCAATCCACGGGAATCCTCGGCATACCGAAGTGCTTCGGCCTTTTTCCCCATAGCTATAAAGGACTTCACTCCCCACTTCCGGTCATGCCAGAACTTAAAGGGCGCAAGATCAAGCAACTCCAGGATTTCCTCATGGCGTCCGGCTTGGAACAAGGCGCTCAGACAGGCTGATGTCCCCTTGAAATAGCCACCCCCGGCCTTACGATCCTGTGACCAGGTAATCCGCACCGGGTCAATCAGCTCATCAGCCCAGTGCGAGGCCAGTTCCGGGGTGCGGCACAATGTTCCCCAATGCTCGGGGAGCAGCTCGATATAGGGGATGTCATCCTCTTCCACCGCCTTCCAGAGACGTTCAAGCCAGCCGCTGCGAGTTGCCTCATCGGCCGGGGCGTCGGCGATGATGGGCACCAGTGCCTCAATGGCATTGTTGACCGCCGTGCCGATCGCGCCCGAGGAACTATCCACCTGCTCCAGGGCCGGAGATAGTTTCTTCAGAAGCAGCACCGCGCCTTCTGCAGCCAGTATCTTATCCTGACGGGCAGCCGCCTTGATTTCCGCTACTGCTTCTTTTATCCGTTCGATGGCCGGCTGGGACTGCCAGCCAAAGGCCTGGCGACGGAAGCGGGCGGTAAATGTCCATTTATGTTTGGGTAATTTGGTCATGTTTGCAAGTGCCATGCTTACTCTTCGTTACCAGTGTTGCATGGCGGGTCGATGATGATGCAGTCAATCTTGCCGGCATGGGTGGGCAGCAGGGCCTTCAATGCTTCGAGGTTGTCGCCGTGAATGATCAGATTTCAGCCAGCGAGGGCTGCCGCCCTGCGGCGGGCAAGGACTTTCCCGCATCAACTTTCAGCTCGCGGAAGGGAACGCTTGAGTGATGAGAATAGACAAACTGCCTTCCCTTGAATTCCAATGTGGGCATGGTCGATAACTCCTGGTATGTATTTCCGTCATCATATGGAAATGAGCGTGTGATAGAGATTGCGTCAGGCCTTCATCCTCTTTGCATCATTTATTCAAGGTTTAAAAACCTTGCCCGCAGGGCAAGGTACAGGTTCAGAGGCTATGCCCGCTGAACGATTAATGGTACTCTCAAGTGAAGATGCCTCCTCAGCTCCAAACTTGGAGTAGCCAAAGAGTTTCTCAGAAAAATCTTATAAGCAGTCTGAATAACCAAAATAAGTGTCATCGTATCGGTTTCGTATATAGAACGAAAAGATACCTTAAAGCAATTAGGTTAAAGTTAGCCCAGGTTGTCTGGGAACAAGGTAAAGCAAACCCACTATGGGGGGTGACCAAAGCCGGGCACTCAGTGCCCGGATTCTTTACTTTCTCAGACAGCATTTTTTGAATTTTTTCCCGCTGCCGCAAGGGCAGGGATCATTTCTACCGATCGTGGCCGTTTGCGCCGGGCTCTTCTCGATGCCACGCTGTTTTCCGCGGCAATGGTTGTATATCTGTGTCAGCCTGGCGTGTCTCTCTTTCATCAGCGTATAGATAGACGGGAGCTGCTCCTCTATGCATTGCCGCGCCCTTTTGAGATCGACAAACTCCTGCTGGTCGCTCGGTCCATCCTCCGTCCACCATTTTTTCTTCCGATAATTGACAAAATAGCAGCCGATTTCCCTGGTTCCCGCAACCTTCTGGCGGTCGACGAGAAACACATTCAGGAGGGCATCGGTACAGGAACATCCGTTTCTGAGGCAATAATGGTCAAGAACCAGACATGTTTCACCAT
>JBFMAY010000034.1:0-46079 GCA_040755455.1 Thermodesulfobacteriota bacterium
GGATATTTTTTGCCTGGGCCGTGGTGGCCGCCTCCAGCAGTTCGGAGCCGGGCATGACCCCCAGCTGGTCGCCCAGTTTTTTCTGGTAGGAGGCCAGCACCAGATTGATCATCAGGGTGCTCAGCTGCTTGTTGCGGATGATCTGTTTCAGATCAAGGGATTTCCAGCGTTTCTTCTCGGACAGGGACTCATATCTCTTGGCGTCAAGCTCGACGCAGACGCAGTCCGGATTCTCCCGGTCAATGACCTGGCGGACAAGCTCGACTGATTCGCGGGAGACGTGGGCCGTGCCCACCAGGATGAATTGCCGGCCGTCCAGTTCGACGATATGGACGTCGGCGGCCTCTAAATGGGATGTTTCTGCCATGTAAACTGCTTCTTTTTTGGGCGATTGGATTAAAAAAAGCAGGAGCAGCCATACAGCCGCCCCTGCCGGGTAACGCAGTTAAATAACAATTTCGGGAAATAGTCAATGGTAATGTTCACGTCAAGGGGCGGGCGGCATGCCCGTTCCGCCGTTGTTTAGAACTTATAGACCATGCCCAGGGTCACCACATGGGCCCCGGCGTCTTGGAATTTGCCGTTGATACCCGAGGTGTTGGCCGGATTTTCTATGGAACGGGTCCTCTTGTCGTCCAGCAGATAGGCGCCGCCCAGTTCCAGGTTCTCATTGACCCGGTAACGGCCGCCGAAGGAGAAGAGGAGGGCGTCCGAATCAGGCAGCTCAAAACCAAGGGTGTCGCTCGGTATGGGGGTCTCGTCATAGGCAAAGCCGACCATGGCGGTAAAACGGTCCGTGCACTTATGGGTGATGCCGATGCGGTAGGCGTTGGAGTCGCGCCAGTTTTTTGCCTTGGGATCATCAAAGGCGGCGATCAGTATGGGATTAAACAGAGGGTTGTCATAGTTGAAATCAAGCTGCTGGTAGTCCGACCAGTAGGTTTTGTCCCAGGTCAGCTCCACCGTTGTTTTCTCAAAAAAGGTATAGGAAGTGCTGAGGGTGAGCACGGCCGGGGTGACCACATCCAGGCTGGCCTCGCCATTGTAAGTGTTGAAGGGGAAGGTATCCGTGGCGAGCTTGGCCGTGCCGGTCAGGCCCATATCCACCTCCGAGCGGTAGGTGGCGGCGATGTTCCACTGTTTAGTCGGTTTGACGATCACGGCCAGGTTGTAACCGAGATCTGTGGAGTCGCCATCCATATCGCGGCTTATAGAGGCGTAAGTGGCGCCGGGACCCGGATCAATATCAATGGCGCCGGAGCTTTTCACCTTGTTGCCGGTGGTGTGCAGGATTCTGGCCCCGGCGGCCAGGCCGAAGCGATCGCAGAATTTATAGGAAAGAGAGGGGTTGGCCTCAAAGACCCGGAGGGTGAATTCCTCGGAAGATGTCCGGGGAAACGGGTCGTTCCATCTCTTGGACAGGCCGTAGGGCACGACAAAGGAAAAACCGAAGCGGAAATTGTTCATGTCCGGGGAAACCGCATGCAGCATGGGGATGACGATGTTTTCCGTCTTGGATGAACCGTCCAGGGTGCTGCTGCGGTTATCGGTATAATCGATGTGGGGCAGGTTGATGTAGCTGGCGCTGACCTCCATCTGCCAGCTGTCATCCTGCCAGCCCATGTTGGCCGGATTGTAGTAAGCGGTATCCGGACCCTCGGTGTGGGCGATATAGGCATTGCTCAAAGAAACGCCGTTGATCGACTGTTCAGGCACCCGGTAGCCTGAAGCAGCGGCCGTTCCCGCGGCCATGATCCCCATTGCGGTCAGTAGTGCGATCTTTTTCTTCATCTTTTCATCCCTTTCTCTTGTGTGGTCATTGCGCGTAGAGATAGCGTTTTATCTTGTGGGTCGCTGTCTTGATGAACGGTTCCTGCCTCTCAATCATCCTATGGATTTTCGAATAGGAGGCCAGCTGGGCATTCACCGTCTGCTGGATCTCTTTCAGGATCTGGTCGATATGGCCTTTTTTCTGCTGCTGGGTTTTGTTTTTCGTCTGCTGGTCAATGAGATCGTAATCGAGATACACCCGGGCCTCCAGCCTGTCATTGCTTTCCATTACCAGCGACTCGATGACATGCATGAAGGAGTTGATTTTTTCTTCAATGGCCTCGGGGTAAATATTTTCCCCGTTGCTGAGCACAATGACATTCTTGGAGCGACCCTTGATGTGCAGGTTGCCGAACTCATCGAAACAGCCCAGGTCGCCGGTTGCCAGCCATCCTTCCCGGTCAACGGTTTGCGCGGTCAGTTCCGGGTGATTGGCGTAGCCCTGCATGATATTGGGGCCGCGGGCCATTATCTCGCCGATGCCGCTCTGCGGATCAGGCCTGGAAATTCTGATTTCCACCCCCGGAATCGGCTTGCCGGCCGAGCCAATGGTAATGGAGGGGTCTTTGAAAGGTCCGCCGGACAGCAGGGGAGAGGCCTCGGTAAGGCCGTAGCCGATGAGATAGGGGAAGTTCGCCTCTTTGAGGAAACTTTCGGTTTCATGGTTGGTTGCCGCGCCGCCAATGGCTATGAGGTGCAGACTGCCGCCGAAGAACTCCAGCAGCTTTTTGCCGATTTTCTGGTAAATCCTGCGGCGGATTACCGGCATCTTCATGGAGAACTTCAGCAGGGGGTTCTGTTCAATGGCGGACAGCACCCTTTTTTTATAAATTTTTTCCATGACCACGGGCACAATACAGATGATCGATGGTCTTTCCTTTTTGCAGATCCTCTCCAGGGTGGTCGGGGTAGGCGCCTTGCCGGCGTAAACAATGCGCGCCCCGTTCAACAGGGGCAGCAGAAAGCCGATGGTGAACTCATAGGTGTGGGACATGGGCAGGATGGACAGAAAGGTCCAGTCCGGCGTAAGGCGGATCAGCTCGTTGGCCGCGTTGACATTGGCCCAGAGATTGCCGTGGCTCAGCATGACTGCTTTGGAGTGGCCGGAGGTGCCGGAGGTATAAATGATACCAGCCAGGTCATCCGGTCCCACAGGGGGTGACTTGTCCGCCAGTTGCTGGCTTTTATCCTGCAGCTGGTCAGCCCTGGCCAGGAAGGTGGAAAATGTCTCAATATTACCCAAAACCTTTTCCGGCGGGCTGTCATCCAGCATGATGATGGCGGACAGTTTGCTGTCCCGCAGTTCATAGATCTTTTCGATCTGCCGCTGGGTGGTGAACAGAATCTTTGCCTTGGCATCGGTCAGGATGTGCCGGACATCCGCTTCCGGAAAATCGGGCAGGATCGGTACGGCGATGGCGCCGAGCCGGATAATGGCCAGATAGGCGATGGCCCAGTTGGGAGAGTTTTCCGCGAGAATGGCGACCTTGTCCTTCTTCCTGATGCCCATATCTTTCAGAACGCTGGCGGTCCTGATCAGCCGGTCAAAGAGATCCCCGTAGGTGATTGGCTGGTGAAAAGCCAGGCTGAGAGCGGGACGCCGGGCAAATTTTCTGCAACTCGTTTCCACAAGCTCGTTTAATGTTTCCTCTGCGATATTTTTTTTCGGCAGCATTGGACCAGGAGGTTAAGGGGGGAGTAGACAAGAAAGTTTCAGCTGAAGAACCGCTTTCTTTCAACTTATTATATTTAAACAGAATAAGATCAAGAAACAAGCAATTTCATCATTGCCGGGGAAGTCGCTATACTGTGCCATTTTCGCGCGCGGCCTGCGGTTGTGTGATAAAATGCCGGTAATGGCGAAAAACTGAACAAAATATTGCCGGCCACGCTCTAATACAATGTGGTACTGTGGCGGCGTTTTCACGGCCACGGAAAATTTATCGTAACAGGAGACAGATATGCAGAAGGTGATCATGGTTCTCGTGGTGATGCTTGCTCTGGTTGCCGGCTCAGCGGTCAAGGGCCAGGCCAGTCCGGATAAGAGATTCGACCAGGGCACGCAGACCTGCAGAATCCTCGGCTTTGACAGCATGTGGTGGGGCGATGGGGCGAAGATTTTTCAGAACAACTGTAAAAGCTGCCATTACCGGGGCAATGACAAGGGCGCGCCCTTTCTTTATGCGGAATCCAAAAGTCCTGAGGCCTGGAACAGGGTTTTTTTCAAGAAATACCCGCAGTGCGCCAAGGATGGTTCCTGGGGCGCCCTGAGTCTGGGTGACCAGCTGAAATTAAATGATTATCTGTACCGTAACGGGGCCAACACCTATAATCCGAACACTGCTTCGGACTGCGGCTGATAAGCCCTGGACTCCCCGGTTCGGGGAGGAGTAAGAAGGCAAAAGGCATAAGGCAGAATAATTGATTTGCAGCCTTCGTTTTTTATTCTGCCTCCCGCAGTGGTTAAAACCTTTCAAAATGCCAGGAGACGGGGTTGCCGTCCCGGTATGGCATCCAGCCGTGAAAAACACCAGGCTTGCCGTCAAATACCAGGGGCAGGAAATAACGGTCCCCCGGCCACATGGGCAGGGTATGGAGCCCGGCCACCGGCTGCCAGCTCAGCGTGCCCTCGCTGTTTTCGGCAAACGGCCTGCCGCGGAACCGGGTGATGAGAAAGATAAATCCCAGCCAGTCCGCCCCATCCCTGCCGAAGTTTGTCCAGTTGATGGTGCCCCGCAGGGCCATTTCCGTACATTCGATGCCCGCTTCCTCGCGGATCTCCCGCCGCATGCAGCCGGCCACATCTTCATGGGCATGCATCTTGCCTCCAAGTCCGTTGTATTTGCCCAGATGCTCATCATCGTTCCTGGCGTTGCGGTGGATGAGGAGGGTGTTGGTCCGGTCCGGGGAAAGGACAAAGCCCAGGGTGGCTATAATGGGTGAGTAGGCCGACATAATGTAAATAATATGGCATGTTATGGTGCGGGCAGGACGGTCATTGCGACGCAAGGCTTATCATCCTGCCGGAAACGGCTGGTAAAATTTCATACAAATTAACATGAAATCATTTTACATATCAACATCATGACAATATTCTGTCATAATAGCAAAAGAGGATAACGGTAGCGATTGCTGGATAAAGGAGCTTTTTGCATGGGTAAGGCCGAGGTTTTTGTCAATCAGGAAGGTATGGCCCTTTTCAACTGCCCCCATTGCGGGGCAATGAAACATGTGTCGGTGGCCAAGTTCAAGGACAAGAAGCACTCCCTGCAGGTAAAATGCGTTTGCGGGCAAACCTTTACCGCTGATCTGAATTTCAGGAAAAGATATCGGAAACAGACGGATCTTGAGGGTTTTTTCTGCAAGGTAGCAAATTTGGGCAAGAATGCTGATACCGCCAAGATGCCGCGTAACTGCAGGATTGTCAATCTCTCCCTCGGCGGCATAGGTCTCCGCCATGCAAGCGGGCAGAAGATTGCCGCCGGGGATGAGCTGATTGTTGACTTTATCCTTGATGACCGGAAGCAGTCGTATATGGTGCGCAGGGTTATTGTCCGGCATGTGGGAGAAGACGGCTATATCGGCGGAGAGTTCTGTGACGGTAACCAGCATGTTTATGAAAAAACCCTCGGCTTTTATATGATGCCTTAGGATTGCGGCACGGCTTGGCAAGCCGCATCTGACCGGATCTGTTGTTGTCCCCCCTTCTCGTTATGTCCTCCCCTGCGGTTCTGTCCGACCGGAAAACCGGCCCCACCTTGGCGGCTATACCCTTGACTGGCAGAGCTGTCTGTGCCCGGCCACGCGGTTTATCCGAATTACTTTTTTGGCTCAAATGTGCCGGGATTGCCAAGCCTGTTTTGCCGTTTGTCCGGCCGGCAGAAAAAAAAACAGCTGCAAATGACACTGGAGACAGTGGGAGAAATGTGATAAGGTAACAAATTTATGTACCCGTTTGCCGGGGCATTTGCATATCATCACAACAGAGATTCGGGAAGGGAGTTTTTCCCGGTTCAAGGATACTAAAGTTACTGTATGGTAAAAATCAGATTCAGCCCTGTCGTGGCCATTGCCGCACTTTTACTGTTTTATTGCCATTCCGCCCACGCCTCTGTCAGCCAAGATTCTTTCCCTGTTTACGAATCTATGAGGGCCAACGTCGCCTTCTGGAAGAAAGTTTACGCGGAATACCCGACGACCAAGGGTCTGATTCATGACAACCGGGATCTGGCAATCATCTATGAGGTGGTGGATCTTGCGTCTGAGAATCAGGCCGGGGCGGGGGGAATCAACAAGGAGCGGGCCGACCGGGCCAAGGAGAAATACCGGCAGATCCTGCTGTCACTGGCCGGCGGCCAGGCCCCGCAGACCAGCGAAGCAAAAAGGGTGCTTGCCCTCTTCGGCGGCTCACCTTCCTCTTCCCAACTCTCCCAGGCGGCGGAGGCCATCCGTTTTCAACAGTGCCTGAAGGATCGCTTTCTTGAGGGGCTTGTCCGTTCCGGGGCCTATCTGGCCGAGATTAAGAAGATATTCAGAAGCTATGATCTGCCCGAGGATCTGGCCTATCTGCCCCATGTGGAATCCTCATTCAATTATAAGGCCTATTCCAAGTTCGGCGCGGCGGGTATTTGGCAGTTCACCCAGTCAACCGGCAAACGTTTCATGACCATTGACTATACCCTGGATGAAAGGCGTGATCCCATTCGCGCCAGCCACGCCGCGGCCCGGTTTTTAAAGGAAAATCACAAGAAGCTCGGCAGCTGGCCGTTGGCGCTCACGGCCTATAATCACGGACCAAGCGGCATAATGCGGGCAAAAAATCAACTGGGAACCTACGAGAACATTTTTAACAAGTATGACGGCCAGAGTTTTGGTTTCGCCTCAAGAAATTTTTATTCGGAATTCATTGCCGCCCGGGAAGTGGCAAAAAATTACAAAAAATATTTCGGCAACGTCACCCTGGCAGCACCAGTCTCATTTGTCGAAGTCGCCATACCGGGATATGCACCGATAAAAGATCTGTCCCGCCATTTTCGGGTGGATCTGGCAACCCTGAAAGAGCTCAATCCCGCTCTCCGCCCCCCGGTTTTCGAGGGCCGCAAGCATGTGCCCAGAGGCTACAAACTCCGGCTCCCCGGCAAAAACGGAGAAGTGACGCAACTCGCTTCGCGCATGCCGGACAAGGCTTTTGCCGATAAGCAGCAGCGCAGCCGTTTTTACCTGGTAAAAAAGGGTGATTCAGCCGGCACCATTGCCATCAAGCATGGGGTGAAACTGGAGGACCTGCTCGCCGCCAATGGCCTCGATGGCCAGGCCACCGTCTATGTAGGGCAGAATCTGCGCATTCCCACCCAGGAGGAAAAGGTGGTGCTGCTGGCCAAGGCAGAGACGCCTGCCGACGATGCTGCCCCGGTCAAAGACGTGGACGTGGTTGTCCAGAAAGAGGCGCGGGAGATTGTTACCTTAAAGGCGGAAACGGTTAAAAAGACGGTCACGCCCCGGAAAAAGGAAGAGCCTGCCCAGCAGGCTGAGGCCCCGGCAACCCCGCCTGAGCAGGTTGCCGCGGTGGTGGCGGAAAAGTTGCCCCAGGTGGAAAAAGAGGTTCAGCCAGAGGCTGCGGCTCCGGGTGGGCCTGCCGCGGAGGAGCCGGAGGTGAAGGAGACGGTTGCCCAGGAGCAGCAGGCAGAGTTTGAACAGGGTGGTGCTGTTGATGAACTGCCCAAGGCACCCTTGGCAGAGCCGGAATTCAACCCGGAGGTGGTCATCGGCGATCTGCAGGTGACTGACACCCGCACCCAAAAGGGACGCGCCGTGGGCTCCATCGCGGTTGAGGTCGGTGAGACCCTCGGCCACTATGCCGAATGGCTGAAGGTACCCACCAGCAGTATCCGTCGCCTGAACGGCCTGGGTTTCGGCCAGTCCATTAACCTCGGGCAGCGGCTGAAACTCGAATTCGTCAAGGTCAGCAAAGAGGACTTTGAAGAAAAACGCTATGAATACCATAAGGAAATTGAAGAAGATTTCTTTGCCGTGTATAAGATTGAGGGTGCCCGGCTGTACCGGATCAAGTCCGGTGATAACATCTGGAGTCTCTGCCAGGATGAATTTGATCTGCCTTTCTGGCTGATCAGGAAATTTAATACTGCCCATGATTTCAACAATTTGAAGCTTGATGAGCAGTTGATTATTCCGGTGGTCGGGGAAATTGAACCGCAATGAGCGCTGATAGACCGCAAATAATTTATCGGCATGATTACCGTGCCCCTGACTATCTCATTGATACGGTGCAGCTGCATTTTTTTCTGGAGGAAAAGCAAGCGGTGGTCACCTCCCGTCTGCGTTGCCGCCGCAATGGCCACGGAGGGGCAAATCCTCCCCTGGTGCTGGACGGTGAGGAACTGGAGCTGCTGTCGGTTATGCTTGATTCCCGCAAGCTCTCTGAAAATGAGTATGGGCAGGGCAAGGAGTCGCTCACCATTCATAAGGTGCCGGACAATTTCGAACTGGCGATCACCACCCTGATCCGGCCGCAGGACAACACTTCCCTGGAGGGCCTCTATAAGTCCAGCGGCAATTTCTGCACCCAGTGCGAGGCACAGGGTTTCAGAAAAATCACCTATTTCCTCGACCGGCCTGATGTGATGAGCCGTTTCACCACCACCATCGAGGCGGACGATTCCGTGCCGGTGCTGCTTGCCAACGGCAATCTCGTTGAGACAGGCCAGGCGCCGAACGGCCGCCATTACGCCACCTGGCATGATCCCTTTCCCAAACCCTGCTATCTCTTCGCCCTAGTGGCGGGCGATCTGGTCCGGGTGGCCGATACCCATGTGACCGGCTCCGGCCGCACCATTGATCTGCATATCTATGTGCAGAAGCATAACAGCGACCAGTGCGGGCATGCCATGCGTTCCCTGAAAAAGGCCATGGCGTGGGATGAGAGGGTTTTCGGGCTGGAGTATGATCTTGATCTGTTCATGATTGTGGCGGTGGATGATTTCAATATGGGGGCCATGGAAAACAAGGGCCTGAATGTTTTTAACTCCAAATATGTGCTGGCCAAACCGCAGACCGCCACCGATGCCGATTATGCCGGCATTGAGGGGGTGGTGGCCCATGAGTATTTCCATAACTGGACCGGCAACCGGGTGACCTGCCGCGACTGGTTTCAGCTCTCCCTCAAGGAGGGCCTCACCGTGTTCCGCGATCAGCAGTTTTCCGCGGACATGACCTCCCCTGCGGTGAAGCGACTGACTGATGTGAGAATGCTGCGCAATCTGCAGTTTGTCGAGGACGGCGGTCCCATGGCCCATCCGGTGCGGCCTGATTCCTATATCGAGATCAACAATTTCTATACGGTGACGGTGTACGAAAAGGGAGCGGAGCTGATCCGCATGATCCACACCCTGCTGGGAGCGGATGGTTTTCGCCGGGGCATGGATCTCTATATCGCCCGGCATGACGGCCAGGCCGTTACCTGCGATGATTTTGTCCGGGCCATGGAGGATGGCGGCGGAGTGGATCTGACGCAGTTCCGCCGCTGGTACAGCCAGGCCGGTACCCCGGAACTGCGGGTGACAACCCTTTACGATGCAAAGAGCAGGACCTGCACCCTGCAGGTCAGCCAGCATTGTCCGCCCACCCCGGGGCAGGAGGAAAAGGCGCCGCTGCACATCCCCCTGGCCGTCGGTCTGCTGGGCAGGCGGGGCAAGGATATGCCATTGTCCGTCACCGGCAACAAGAGGGTCACTACGGTGGTGCTGGATGTCCAGGACAGGGAGCAGTCCTTTACCTTTGCCGACGTCCGGGAAAAACCGGTCCCCTCCCTGCTGCGCGGCTTCAGCGCCCCGGTCAAGCTGCATTATGCCTATACGGATGACGAGCTGCGCTTTCTGCTGGCCCATGATGCCGATCCCTTCAACCGCTGGGAGGCCGGGCAGAGGTTGTCCTGCCGCCTGCTGCTGGGTCTGGTTGCCGACCGGCAGCAGGGAAAAGAGCTGCTGCTCGATGAGGCTTTTGTCGCTGTATTCCAGGGCCTGCTGGCCCAGGAATACAAGATTGATCCGGCTTTCCTGGCTGAACTGCTGGAGCTGCCCTCGGAAAAATATCTGGGTGAGCAGGTGGCAATCATCGATGTCGAGGCCATTCATCAGGTCAGGCAGTTTGTCCGCCGCAGTTTGTCCGCCACCCTGCGCGATTATTTTCTCGAAGTCTATCACGCCAACACCAGCATGGAGCCTTATCGTTATGACCAGCAGAGCGCCGGGAAAAGGAGTCTGAAAAATATTGCCCTGGCCTATCTGATGCAAAACGATGACAAGGCGGTGATGGATATTTGCCTGCGCCAGTTTGAACAGTCGGGCAACATGACCGATACGCTGGCAGCCCTGCAGGCCATTGTCCATAACCCTGACTGCCCGGAACGCAAGAGCGTGCTGGTCTCTTTCTTCAGCGAATGGCAGCGGGATACCCTGGTGCTGGACAAGTGGTTTTCCCTGCAGGCCACGGCTCCTCTGCCGCAGACCCTGGATGAGGTGCAATCACTGCTGGCGCATCCGGCGTTTTCCTTGAAAAATCCCAACAAGGTAAGGGCATTGATCGGCGCCTTCTGCGGGTCGAATCAGCTCTGTTTCCATGATAAAAGCGGGGCGGGTTATCGTTTCCTCGCCGATCAGGTGCTGGCCATCGACCGTTTCAACCACCAGATTGCCGCCCGGATGCTGGCGCCGCTCAGCCGCTGGCAGCGTTTTGACGTCTCCCGGCAGCATTTGATGTGTCGGCAGCTGGAGAGAATTCTAGCCAGCGAAGAACTCTCCAAGGATGTTTATGAGGTGGCCTCAAAGAGCCTACAGGCAGCCTCCCCCGTGTCTGCCCGCAAGTAAGCGGAAATCAGCATTTTCATGGTTTCACCTGAAAAATAAAGGACTGCTATGGATATTTCAAAAACAATAGCCAAGATGAAGCAAAATCCGGGCTTTGCCGATAATGTGGGCATGGTGCTGGTCCACAACGGCGTGGTCAGGGCCTGGTCCCGCAAGGGCAAGGAAAATGTCACCTCTCTTGAGGTTACCCCTGATCTTGCCAAGATTGAGGCAATCAGGCGGGAGTTTCTCGCCAAAGAGGGAATTTTCGATATCATCATTGAGGCAAAATCAGGAAGGTTCAAGCCGGGAGATGATCTTCTCTTCATTGTGGTGGCCGGTGACCTGCGGGAAAACGTCAAACCGGTGCTGGCAGATGTTCTTGATCGAGTAAAAGCTGAGGCCATTGCAAAAAAAGAGGTTGTCTCTGCTTGAAAAACTACTTGTATTAGGGTAGATAGTTTCCTTTCTCAATTGTTGATGGCTTTGAAAGAAATGATCGCACCTCCGGTGCGCAGGTAGGCCCTCCGGCTTATCGTTACCAATTCCCGCATACTGCCTTTTTTCAGAGCTGTTCATTACCTGCTCAACATGGAGTTGACTTATGTATACCGCATCAGATTTACGCAAAGGGCTCAAGGTTGAAATTGATGGTGAACCTTATATTGTCACCGACTTTCAGTTTTCCAAACCGGGCAAGGGACAGGCCCTCTACCGGACCCGACTGAAGAATATGGTTACCGGCAATGCCTTTGAAAGAACATTCCGTTCCAATGACAAATTTCAGCGGGCGCCCCTGGAAGAACGCACCATGCAGTTTCTCTATTCCCAGGGAGATGAATTCCATTTCATGGATAACAAAACCTTTGAGCAGATTGTCATCTCCAGGGAGCAGCTGGGTGATAACATCAATTTCCTGATTGATAATATGGAGGTTGATGTGCTGCTGTTCAAGGAACGGCCCATCGGGGTGACCCTGCCGAATTTCGTCAATCTGGTGGTGACCAAGGCAGATCCCTGGGCCAAGGGTGATACCAGCGGCTCGGATACCAAGCCGGTCACGGTCCAGACCGGCTATACCCTGCAGGTGCCGCCTTTTATCGGGGAGGGGGACAAGCTGCAGATCGACACCCGCACCGGCCAGTACCTGACCAGGGTCAAGGAGTAGGCTGTTTGGCGTATTCCTTTCTCCGCCGCAGGGCGGAAATCATCCAGGCCATCCGCACTTTTTTCATCAACAGGGAGTATCTGGAGGTCGATACTCCCATCCGCCTTCCCTGTCTCATCCCCGAAGCCCATATCGAGCCGGAGGAATCCTCCGGCTGGTTTCTGCAGACCTCCCCGGAGATGTGCATGAAGCGGCTGCTGGCCGCAGGACAGAGGCGGATTTTCCAGATTTGCCGGTGCTTTCGCAGGGCAGAGCGCGGTGCGCGCCATCTGCCCGAATTCACCATGCTTGAGTGGTACCGGGCCGGTATTGATTATGTGGCGCTCATGGCTGAATGCGCCGAGCTGCTCCGTTTTGTCGCCGCTCAAGTCGATTCTCCGGCCCGGTCTGCCGCGGCCCTGCTGCTGCAGACTGACTGGGAGTATCTCCCCGTCCGCCGGGCCTTTGCCCTTTATGCCCCGGTCTCCGCCGACCGGGCCCTGGCGGAAGGCTCGTTTGATGAAATGCTGGTCAGATACGTCGAGCCCAATCTGGGCAAGGTGCGGCCGACATTTCTTCATGACTATCCGGCCGCTCTTGGTGCCCTGGCCCGTTTGAAAAATGGGGATAACAGTGTGGCCGAACGCTTTGAGCTGTATGTCGACGGCCTGGAATTGGCCAACGGCTTTTCCGAGCTGACCGATGTGGACGAGCAGCGGCGGCGGTTCGTCAAGGAAAGGGCCAGCATGGAGGAACAGGGGCGCCACCCCGGCCCCATGCCGGACAGATTTCTGGCCGACCTGGAAGAGCTGCAGTCAGCCGCCGGGATCGCCCTGGGGGTGGACCGGCTGGTGATGCTGCTGTGTGGCGCCCAATGCATTGATGAGGTGGTTGCCTTTACCCCGGAAATCCTTTAGGGCAGACGGGCTTCTTGTTATTCCGGTTGCTCTTGTTTGCCCTTGGCCCTGCTGCGCCGTTCCAGTTCTTTGTTCAGCTGCTTTTCCTCATGATCATTGCCGCCGGGCGGCACATGGCCTTTCAGCATATCCACCAGCACATCAAACGGGTCGAGCGGGGCGCCGCAGATAAAACAGTTCACCGTACGGTAATAGGTGTAGGCGATCACCTGTTTGTGGTCGCAGGCAGCTGGCCGGGGGCTTAAGGCCTTCGGCTTTTTCCTTGATTGGTTGATGCTGATGATTTTGGCCATGGTGCCCTCACGATGATAACAGGGGTGGGGAGGTGAGCTTTTATTGCATTGTCTGCCTTTTGCCTCTATAATTTTTTTGATTATAAATCTCCGGCGAGGCGTTTCCTATCTCTTCCGGTAATGACGAACGGCAACAAAGAAAGCACATGATAGAATACCTGCAACAGTGCCACCCCATTGCCCAGGCCCTGCTGGCCACCCTGTTCACCTGGCTGGTGACCGCCGCCGGCGCAAGTCTTGTTTTTGTCACAAAAAAAGTGAATGCCAAAGTCATGGACTCCATGCTGGGCTTTGCCGCCGGGGTGATGATCGCCGCAAGTTTCTGGTCATTGCTGGCGCCCGGCATAGAGATGGCGGGGCAGCTCGGCGGCATTCCCTGGCTGACCGCGGCAGTGGGGTTTCTCGGCGGCGGGATCTTCATGCGGCTGATCGATATGTTCCTGCCCCACCTGCATCCCGGTCTGGCCATGTCCCAGAGTGAGGGAATCAAGACTTCCTGGCAGCGCAGCACCCTGCTGGTGCTGGCCATAACCCTGCATAATATTCCCGAGGGCATGGCGGTGGGGGTTGCCTTTGGGGCGGCCGGGGCCGGCCTGCCCGCCGCCACCATCGGCTCTGCCCTGGCCCTGGCCATGGGCATCGGCCTGCAGAATTTCCCTGAGGGGGCGGCGGTCTCTCTGCCCCTGCGCCGGGAGGGGATGGGCCGCTGGAAAAGTTTCCTGTATGGCCAGAGTTCCGGGCTGGTGGAGCCGGTGGCCGGTGTATTGGGGGCCTATTTTGTCATGCAGATGCAGAGCATCCTTCCCTATGCCCTCTGTTTTGCCGCCGGCGCCATGATCTTTGTCGTGGTGGAGGAGCTGATCCCTGAGTCCCAGCACAATGAGAAGAATATCGACGTGGTCACCATGGCCACCATGGGCGGTTTTACCCTGATGATGATTCTGGATGTGGCCCTGGGCTAAGTCCTTATTTCCCCTGTTCCACCCGCATGATCTGAAAGGCGCCGAGCTGGGGGATGCCCCCCTGGGTCAGCCGTTCTCCCTCCACCACGGCCAGCACGTCTCCGGCCGACACATGGCCTTTCTTCACCGCTTCTTCCCTGGCGCGCAGCACCACCTGATCGCGGGTGAGTTTTTCCTTGATGATGATTGGGGTGATGTTTTTGTAGATACAGGAATGACGGGCCACATGCACGGAATTGGTGACGAGCAGGGTGGGCACGGACCGGTTCCATTTGGACAGATGCCGGTAAATTTCCCCCTTGAAATCAATCACCATCACCGCTGCGGCATTGCCGAGACTAGCAGCGGCAGCCAGGGCGGGGTTGAAACCCTGCTGGTTTTTCATCAGTTCACAGTGGTCGTTGCCCGGCTCCGCATGGCTCTCCTCCTCGCTGATGATCGAGGCCATGGTGCGGACCACGTTGACCGGGTCAACGCCCACGGCGGTCTCGCCGGACAGCATCACCGCATCGGTTCCCTCCCGCACCGCGACGCTGACATCCGTCACCTCGGCCCTGGTGGGGCGGTGATTGGTAGTCATGCTGTCCAGCATCTGGGTGGCGGTGATCACCGGCACGTTGGCCAGCCAGCAGCGCTTGATAATCTCGCGCTGCACCCAGGGCACCCTGGAGGCGGGCAGTTCAACCCCCATATCACCCCTGGCGATCATGATGGCATCGGTGACCTTGATGATTTCATCGATATTTTCCACCGCCTCCGGTTTCTCAATCTTGGCCACCACCTTCAGATTCCTTTTCCCGCCGCTGATCAGCTTTTTCACCTCGATAATGTCATTGGCCGACCGGACAAAGGAGAGGGCGGCAAAATCGATGGAATGCTCAAGCCCCCAGGCAAGATCCTGCCGGTCCTTGTCCGTGACGCTCGGCAGGGACAGGGGGGTGGCCGGCAGGTTGATGCCCTTGCTTGATTTGAGCGTGCCGCCGATCACCACCCGGCAGGTGACCTCGCTGTTGCCCGCTTCCTCGACGACCAGCTCCAGCAGGCCGTCGTCAAGCAGCACCGGGTCGCCGACCCGCAGATCGGTCAGAATCTCCGGGGCAATGGTGGAGAAGCGCTCGGCGGTCCCTGCAACCGGATCAGCCTGGATAATGACCCGGCTGCCCGCCACAAGGCCGGCTTTGCCGTCCCGCATCAGGCCGGTTCTGATCTTCGGGCCGCACAGATCCATGAGGATTCCCACCGGCCTCGACCATTTTTCCTCCACCTCACGCACCGCCCTGAGCCTTTTTTCGTGTTCCTCATATGTGCCGTGGGAGAAGTTGAGCCGGGCGATATCCATGCCGGCAAGCATCATCTGGCCCAATATCTCCGGTGATTCCGAGGCCGGTCCCACGGTGCAGACAATCCTGGCGAGTTTTCGCACATTTTCCGTGGAATAGGCCTTCACCCGTTCAATGATTTCCTTGAGCCCTGCGGTTTTGACGGGTTTGGGCAGAAAGCCGATGACATTGGCAAAGCGGCCCAGACGCTGCCGGATCGTCTTTTCATCTAGGCTGGAGGAGATGGCGACGATGGGACATTGCGGCGAGATGACCTGCATGGCCTCCATGAATTTGAAGCCGTCCCACTGCGGCATGGTGAGATCGGTAATGACCAGATGGTAATGCCTTGAGGTGGCCCGGTGAAAGCCCTGCTGGCCGTTTTCAACCGCATCAACCCGGTGGCCCAGTTTGACCAGCTGAGCTGTGAGCATCTTGCTGACAACCGGTGAGTCTTCAAGCAGGAGAATATGCATTTCCGTGTCCTTTTTTGGCAATGACGGCAGAGGTGATGTGTTCATTTACTACAATTGATCATAGCAAAAAATAAATAACCCGGTTGTGAAATGTGGAAGAGTCCGAGGATTTTTTGCGGCCGCGCGGCGGATGGGGGAAGCCGGGGTAATTTCCCTGATCAAGGGATTGGGTATTTTTTTGACAGATGCCGCGGGAAAAAGTATAAATTGAATAAGAACGGCGCATGTATAGCTCTTGACCGGCGTTCTGCGCCAGCTTGCCTGTCAACCTTTCCGGCCTGAGCGGTGTCTGGTTCGGCCGTGCCCTGGCAGATGTTGCCTTGCCTTATGTCTGTTTCGGCTCCTGATCGCGCCATGTGAGGAGAAAACGATGAGAGTTCCGACAAAATTCCTTTGTCTCCTGCTGGGACTGCTGGCCCTGCTGTCCGCCTCAGGGTGCCGGCAGGCCCAGAAGCCGGTGCCGCTTCTCCACCTTGGCCACGCGCCCCATGATCATCACTCTCCTCTTTATATTGCGGCCATGAATCCTGGATATATGAAGAGCCATGGCGGCATTTATCTCAAGGAAATCGTTTTCCGGCAGGAATATGAGCTGATTGATCATGACCGAACCCTGGCCAGGGTGTCTATCGATGCCACCGCCGGCGGCAATGAGCTTATCCGCCGCCTGTCAGAAGGGCTCTTTGACATGTCCTTCGGTGGGGTGCCGGCCATGCTCGGTTTCATTGATCAGGGAAGTCGCTTCAAGATCGTTGCCCCGGTGATGAGCGAAGGGGCGGGACTTGTGGTCCAGCGTGCTCTGCCGGTCGACAACTGGCAGGATTTTCTCGATTATATCCGGCAGAGCCCAAGACCGGTGAAAATTGGCTATAAAATTGCCGTCTCGGTGCAGAATCTCATCTTGGCCCAGGCCCTGCAGGAGTCAGGCATTACCTGTTCCGATGATCCGCAGGACACCTCGGCCAAGGTATTGCTGGTGAATCTCTTTGGGGCAAAGAACCTCATCCCTGCCATGGAAAACGGGCTGATAGACGGTTTTGTCACCATGCAGCCCTATATAGCCATGGCGGAGGAGCGCGGCACCGGCAAAGCGGTCGCCATGCTGCAGGAACTGCCGCCTGCCGGCAAATGGCAGGGCGCTCCCTGTTGCGCCCTGGCCGCCAGTGATGACTATGTCGCCAGTAATCCCCAGGTGGTGCAGGCCATGATCACCTTGAACCTGCGGGCCATAGCCCTGCTCAACATGGACCCGGCAAGAAGCGCGGAACAGATTGCCCGGTGGCTCGATACCCCGGCCGCGGTTGAAATGAAATCCATCCCGACCATCAGGTTTCTCCAGGATTACGGTAAGGATTGGGAGCGGGGGCTGGCCTTGTGGGTGGATGACATGATTAAAAACGGGATGCTGAAGGGCAGAGTGAAAGAGGCATCTGCCAACGGCAGGCTGGACGAGGTGATTTATAACCGGGAACTATTCGACAAGGCGAAGAAAAATCTGTGAATTTACGTTTGACCATATCCCACAAGGTCTTCCTGCTCTTCATGACCCTGACCTCGCTCACGGTGGTGCTGGGCTGCACCGTTTATTTCGGGCTGCATGATCTGCGGGTAGCCGGCAGTGAGGTGCAGGTGCTCACTGATTTTCAGCTTGAGATCAAGGAACTTTCCTCTTTCCAGGTGGGCAAGAAAGATCTGTTCGTTTCCCCGGACCAGGCCCGTTTTCAGGAGGAATTTGCCAAGGCCCAGCAGCTGTTGCTCCGGATGAAAAATTTTCAAACCAGTCTCACCCCGGAAACGGAAAGGCAGATTGAGACAGCGGCAGGTTACCTGGGGTACTATCGTCAGGCTTTCCAGGAGCTGTTTGTCAAATATGAGAGGGACCAGGTTCTCAACCGCCAGCAGCGTAAGCTGTCGAATGATTTTTTCATGGCAGCCAAGGGGCTTCCGGCAAATGAGCAGCTCGCGGTTTATGAAAATTTTCTGCGCCTGCAGGCCCTGTTTGAAGAGGCTTATCATCAGCACGATGCGGCAAGGATCGGGGAGATGAAAGAGGTGCGCCGCAGAATGCCGGCCATCAGCAACCGCACTGAGATCATAAAGCTTTTCGATGATTATGAGACAAATGCGGAAGCGATCTATCTCAACTTTCTTGGCATCATTGACCGGGAAGATTTTCTTACCGACACCGCCGCTCATTTCTTTCAGTTTGCCACGGACACCGCCGCGGTGATAGCCGGACAAAGCCAGGCGCGGCAGCGCCTTCTTTCCTGGCTCATTGGTACTGTAAGTCTGTTTGCCGTTTCCCTGACCCTGCTGTTCTGGTGGCGCGCCTCCCGTTACTTCCGCCTGTTTCTCGACAGCCAGAAAAAGGCCATTTCGGCCATTGAGGGGGCTGATTATGATTATGACGTGCCCATGGAAATTCCCAATGATGAAATTGGCGATCTGACTATTTTCATGAAGGAGCTTGCCGTCAACCTCAAAATAAATCTTGCAAGGGTCAGGGAATCGGAAAAACAGCTGCGCCAGGCAAAGGAGGAATGGGAGAGAACCTTTGACGCCATCGGTGATATAGTCACCCTGCAGGATGCGGATATGCATATGACCCGGGCAAACAGGGCGGCCTATCAGGCCTTTGGCTGCAAGCCCGGCGAGCTGATCGGCAAACACTGCTATGAAATTTTCCGCGGGGCCACCGTTGCCTGCAGCGGCTGTCCGATTCCGGACGCCAGGAAGGATTTCAAGCCCTATAGTGCGGAGATAGAGCATCACTTGCTCAAAAAAATTTTCTGGGTATCAGCCTCTCCGGTGGTCGATGAAAACGGGGGATTGCGTGGCATAGTGCACTTTGCCAAGGATATCACGGAAATGAAGAAACTCGAGGCCCAGTTTCTGCAGGCCCAGAAAATGGAGGCCATCGGCCGGTTGGCCAGCGGGGTGGCCCATGACTTCAACAATATTCTCACCAGTATTCTGGGTTACAGCGAGTTGCTGCTGCTGAAAGAACCGGACGATAGCCACTGGAAAGAGGAGGTTGAGGTCATCAAGCAGGCCGGCGAAAAGGCCGCGGTGCTCGTCCGCCAGCTCCTTACCTTCAGCCGTATCCAGCCGCTTGATGTCCGGAACGTCAACATCAATGAGATCATCCGTTCACTGCACAAGATGCTCAGCAGGATCGTCAGAGAGGATGTGACCCTGGAGTTGCATCCGGCGGAGCAGATCAGCACCATCAAGGCCGACCCCGGGCAGATCGAGCAGATCATCATGAACCTTACCGTCAATGCCCGGGATGCCATGCCTGAAGGCGGCCGCCTTGCCATTACCACGGCTAATATCATGATTGATGAGCACTATGCCAGGATGCATGTGGATATGAAGGCCGGGCCCTATGTTATGATCGCCGTGGCGGACAACGGGCAAGGCATGAGCCGGGAGATACAGGAGAGGATCTTTGAGCCCTTTTTCACCACCAAACAGGCGGGCACCGGTCTGGGCCTGGCGACGGTCTACAGCATTGTCAAGCAGCACAGTGGCGCCATCAATGTCTACAGCGAGATCAACAAGGGGACAACCTTCAAAATCTATTTCCCGGCCGTCAAGGAAGAGGCCGGTGTGGTTGAGCGGCAGCCGCGTTCCGCAGAGGCCAGACATGGCAGCGAAGCAATCCTGGTGGTGGATGATGAGGCCGGCATCCGGCAGATGATCGTCGATTCCCTGTCGCCCTTCGGCTACCGTCTTCTCGGCGCAGCCAACGGCGAGGAGGCCTTGCAGGTGGCGGAACAGTTTTCCGGCAACATCGATGTGCTGTTGACCGACATCATCATGCCCGGCATGTATGGAACGGAGCTTGCCGCGCGCCTGCAGAAGAAATGGCCCGCCATCAAGATTTTGTTCATGTCCGGGTACCTGGAAATCAGAGAGCAGGAAAGCGATCTGGTCGATATGGAGAAAAATTTTCTGGCCAAACCGATCATGCCCTCCACCTTGACCAGAAAATTGCGTGAGATTCTCGGCTAAGCCGCAATACCACAAAAAAATTTCTGGCCAAAGGTGTTTTTGGGGGTTAGATGAATTTTTGCTGGTGAGTGGCGGTTATGATGAGGCACAATATATTCAGGCAATGGATGCCTCGGCTGGCGGGAATAACATGAAGGTGCTGCATATGATCATGACCACGACAAAACTCATCGGCTCGCTGCTGCTGTACTTATGGGTTGTTGCCGCCAGCGTCCAGCCCGCGGAGGCAGGGGAGCAAAAGGAGCAACCGGCTGCCTCTGAACAGCCGGCGCCACAGGCGGCTGGTGCAGGGAGTACGCGCTATCTGATCAAATTATTCCCGGCGTCGGCCGCTGAACTTGCCGGAACGCCCAACTCCCTGCCACGTATCCTGCCTGAGGCCGCAGCGGGTTTCATCCGGCACATTCCCCGTTTCGGCCTGGTGGCGGCACATCTTGACGCCATGAGTCTGCAGAAGCTCAGCGCCAATCCCCGGGTTTCCTTCATAGAAGAGGATCAGCGCCGCTACCTGTACAGTCAGTATGAGCCTTACGGCATCAACATGGTGCAGGCGGACCGGGTGACGGATCTGCATGCCGGCGGGGTGACGGTCTGTGTCGTTGACAGCGGTTATGACCTGCTCCATGAGGACCTCAGCCAAAACAAGGTCGACGGCATTGATATCATCGGCAGCGGCACCTGGTATGAGGATACGAACAAACACGGCACCCATGTGGCCGGCACCATTGCCGCCATGAATAACCAGGTCGGCGTGCTCGGGGTTCTGCCGGGCGGCAGCATCAACCTCTATATCGTCAGGGTGTTTGACTCGTCCGGCACGGCCTATCTTTCCGACATCCTGGCCGGCGTGGCTGCGTGCGTCAGTCCCGAGGTGGGCGCCGATGTCATCAATATGAGTTTCGGCAGCGAGGCGTCAAGCTCGGCTGAGGAAGCGACGTTCCGCGCCATCGCCGACCAGGGGGTGGTGCTGGTGGCCGCGGCCGGCAACAGTGGCACCACGGCCAAGTCCTATCCGGCCTCTTATGATTCGGTCATCTCCGTGGCGGCCGTTGACGCAAACAAGGACCGGGCCTCCTTTTCCCAACAGAATGATCAGGTCGAACTGGCGGCCCCCGGGGTCGATGTCCTGTCCACCGTGCCGGTCGGTACGGTCACCACCCCGGTGATTTTATCCCAGCTCATTGTCGGCAATGTGTTGTATGACGCGCTGAACATGCAGGGTTCTCCCTCTGCCGAGGTGGAGGGGCCGTTGGCGGATTGCGGCATCGGCGCAGTACCGTGCCCGGATGCGGGCGGGAAGGTCTGTCTCATTGAACGGGGCGGCAATTATTTCTGGCAGAAGGTGCAGGCCTGCGAGGATGGCGGCGGCATCGGCGCCGTTATTTACAACAATGTGGATGGAACATTTTCCGGCACATTGTCGGATGTGAGCACCTTCATCCCCTCGGCGTCGATTTCCCGGCAGGACGGGCTGACCCTGCTTGGCGCCATTGGCGCAGAGGCGCATCTGAGCGTCGGTTCCTATCAGGATTATCAGGAAATGAGCGGCACCTCCATGGCCACCCCCCATGTGGCCGGGGTTGCCGCCCTGGTCTGGAGCTTCTACCGGGACACTTGCAGTGCCAGTCAGGTGCGGGAGGCATTGCGGATGAGCGCTGAAGATCTCGGCACCCCCGGCTATGACATTTCCTTTGGTTATGGGCTGGTGCAGGCGGAAAATGCCAAGCTCTATCTTGACGGACTGTGCGGGGGCAGCGGCTTGACCCGGGCTGACCAGGATGGTGACGGCGATGTGGATGGCCATGACCAGGCTCTTTGGGCGGGCGCCTTTCTGGCCGCGGAGCCCTCGGCCGATCTCAACCGGGATGGTGCGATCAGTAATGAGGATCTCAGGGAATTTGCCGCTGCCTTCGGCACGGTGCCGAACCCATGAAAAACTGCGGCCCATGGGCAATGTGCACTTGCCGGCAATTTCCTGAGGAGGTGAAGATAAAGATTCGACCTTGAACATGGATCTGGACAGCGGCTGCAGGCATATCAGCCTGCGCAATACAAATATTTTCAGAGGTGAAGACAATGAATCAAGTTGACCAGCGAAAACATCAACGGCACATCCCTTCTGCAAAAACATTTGTGTATACATCCGAAAGCTTCGGACGGATACTGGACATCAGTGCCGGGGGCTTTTCTCTTCAATACATCGACGTGGACTCTCCGATCAAAAAACAGGAAAATGTCGATATTCTGCTGGGCAACCTCTCCCTGCTCAAAGTGCCCGTCACCGTTGTCTGGAACAGCCGCACCGCGGCTTTAGGCAACGATTCCATCATGAGCAGGGTGGGGGTAAAGTTTGCCGCTCTGACAAGTCAGCAAAAGGCCATGATTGATTCCTTCATATCACAGCACGCTCCGGCAATGCATAACTAGCCTGCCAGACAGCATGCGGGCGGCCTTGCCTTCACGCTGTTTGAGCGGCGTTTTGTCGCATTATTCGCTCTTGAAAAAGGCATTGGCGTTGGCCCCGCAAACCGGGCACTTCTCCGGTGCCCCTTTCTCGTGGGTATGCCCGCATACCGAACAGACGTAATAATCATATTCCGCCGGCTCTGCGGCAAGACTGTCCAATAGCTGCTGATAAAGTGCGGCGTGTTCTTTTTCCACGCTGTTGGCGTATTGAAAAGAGCGGAGGGCCGCTTTATGCCCTTCGGCTTCCGCCTCTTTAATCATCTGCGGGTACATGTTTTTAAATTCATGGGTTTCGCCGGCAATGGCCTCTTTGAGGTTTTCCGCGGTGGTGCCGATGGCTTTCAGTGCCCGCAGATGGGCATGGGCGTGAATGGTTTCCGCCGCCGCCGCGGCCCGGAATAATTTCGCCGCCTGGGCAAAGCCTTCTTTGTCCGCCTTGTTAGCAAAGGCAAGATATTTTCTGTTTGCCTGTGATTCGCCGGCAAAGGCCTCATGTAAATTCTCTTCTGTTTTTCCCATGGTTCATCCTTTTTGTTTTTTGCTTTTCAATGGATACAGCGCAAGTTGGTGGTCAGATTATAGTGAATTTATCCCTGGTATTCCAGCCTTATTAGCGCAAAAAAAAACCGGCGGTTTTTTCCAGAGAAGATGCCGGGTAGAAATATCTCTATGATTGTCGGATAATTATCCCCGGGCATGGCATGTTTACGGCACGGAATATTTTTGATGAATGGCGATGGCGGCCGAATAGGCGATTTTACATAGTTTTTTGACATATGGCCAACCGTCAAGTATATAATATATTGTATCATTAGCACGTTACATGTTTGGTCTTGGACCAGGGCCGCTCACCTTAACAGATCATTGGCCATCCATATGAACAGTCAGTCACCGTTGCCGGAAATAGATTTCCTCCTGGTCGGTCAGGATAAGGAGGTACTGGAGCAGGATGCCCGGGTTCTGCAGCAGGCGGGGCATAAAAATATCCGGGTTGTGCTTACCGGCATCGAGGCGCGTCATGTGCTGAAAAACTCCCGGGTGCGCTTTGTTATTACCGATCTGCAGATGCGCTGCATGAACGGCATCGAGCTGCTCAAGCTCATCAGGAGAACCCCCGGGCTGTCGGATATTCCGGTGCTGATCATCTCCGATAACCGCCAGAAGGAAATGATTCTTTACGCCATTGACGAAATGGTCGACGGCTATCTGGCCACACCATACAGCGGGAAGGATCTGCTCCAGGCCATCAATAATATTCATAAAAGAAAAAAATTGACGGCCCTGCAGCAGGAGATCCGCCGGGCGCGGCATTTCATTCTCGGCAAAAATTATGAAAAGGCCGTTGACAAGGCCAAGGAGGTTCTCGCCCAAGACAAAAATAACAGCGAAGCCCTGTTTATTCTCAGTGAAGGCTACTACTGGCTGCGGGAACTGGATAAGGCAAAACAGATGCTGAATATGTACCTGAAGCAGAACCCCGCAAGCGGCAAGGGTACGCATCTGTTGAGTAAGGTGTGCCGGCTTGACGGCGCGTGCGGGGACGCCTTCGGCCTGCTCCTGAAGGCGCACAAGGAGAATCCACTGAACATCGATCTGACCATTGACCTCGGGAAATTTTATCTGGAAATGGATATGGAGGCGAAGGCCAGGGAAGTTTTCGCAGAGGTGATGTCCTCCGGGCCCACCGACCTCAACCTCATAAAAATGGGCAAGGCCTTTCTGAAAAAGGGCAGGCTGGAGGATGCGGCAGGCTATCTTGATAAAACGGTGCAGCCGCTGCCGGAGACGGCCTTCATCTTTGCCCAGTTGGGGCAGAAGCTGGAAGAGGCCGGCAGTCTTGAGGCAAGCGTGCACCAGTTCAAGAAATGCCTGGAACTGGTCCCTGATCACCCTGAATATCTGGTGAAGCTTGCGGAGGTTTACGGAAGACTTGGTGATGCGGCCAAGGCCAACGAGGTCCTCGAGCAATGCCTGATGAGCCACCCCGGCCATGAACAGGCCAAAAAATTACTGGAGACCGCTGCCAGGGAACGACATGATCGCTGACAATGTTTAGGGCAAGGATTTCAGCTTTTTCTGGATCATCTGCAGATCATGCCAGGCGCCTTTTTTCAGTTCCTGAACCTTGAGCAGCCTGGCCGGATGAAAGGTCGCCATGAGGGGAATTCCCCGGAAGTCGTGGAAACGGCCACGCAGGCTGATCAGAGACTGGGAGGTTTTGAGCATGGTCTGGCCGGCAGTCTGGCCCATGGTGCAGATGATTTTTGGTTGTAGCAGCTCAATCTGCCGCATGAGAAAGGGGAGACAGGCGGATGTTTCCGCGGCGGTGGGGAGGCGCTCTGCCGGCGGCGCGCATTTGACGATGTTGGTCAGATAAATATCGTCCAGGGAGAGGTTGATAGCGCCGAGCATTTTTACCAGCAGTTCGCGGGGCGCACCGCTGATGGGTCTGTTTTCCGCCTCTTCCCCGGGACCTGGTGGATCACAGATGATACACAGGGCAAGATCCTGCCGGACAGCCCCTTCGCCGAAGATCATCTGCCGCCGTGATTTGCCCAGCGGGCAATGCCGGCAATCCTCCAGGGCCTGCCTGAGATCATCGAGAGTCTGCCCGCCGGCGCTGTCCGGTCCGGCCGTTTCTCCGGCCGCAGGGGTGGCGTGCGGGGGCGTTTTTGCCTTTGCCGCTGTCGGGTGCAGAAATTTTTTTAACTCCGCTGATACAGGATAGTCGAGCTCACAATGCTGGTGAAAGGCGACCAGGTTTCTGGTTTCCCGCAGCAGTCTGCTTAAAGAGGAGAGATCATCCTGCATGAATCGCCGCCCGCCATTCGCTTAACGCCTTGAGGGCCTTTTCCGCCCGCAACTGGCCGCGAAATTTTTTCGGCACCTTTTTGCCATTCTGGACGGCAAGATCGGCAAAGAGGCCGAAGTTGATGTTGGAGGGCTGAAAATGGCCGGCATCGGTCTGGGTGAGATGGCGGATGAGGGCGCCGAGCGCGGTCTCATCCGGCGGGGAGACGGCTTCTTTGCCCTGCAGCAGGCGCGCGGCGTTGATGCCCGCCAGCAGCCCCATGGCCGTTGATTCCACGTAGCCCTCGACCCCGGTGATCTGACCGGCCAGCAGGATGTCCTTTCTTGTTTTGAGCTGCAGGGATGGTTCCAGCACCTTTGGGCCGCAGACAAAGGTATTGCGGTGGATGCTGCCCAGCCGTTCAAACTCCGCCTGCTCCATGCCCGGAATCAGGCGGAAGACTCGCTGCTGCTCCGGGTAGGTCAGTTTGGTCTGGAATCCCACCATGTTGTAATGGCTTCCCGCCACATTCTCCTTTCTGAGCTGGACCACCGCGTATGGATCGCGGCCGGTGCGGGGATCGGGCAGCCCCACGGGCTTCATCGGCCCGAAGCGCAGGGTGTCCTCCCCTCGTTCCAGCATGACCTCAATGGGCAGACAGCCCTCGAAATATTTTTTTTCCTCAAAGGCTTTCAGCTCCACCTTGTCCGCCGCGGCCAGGGCGGAGATAAAGGTCAGGTACTGGGCCTTGTCCATGGGGCAGTTGAGATAATCGCCCGGCCCCTCATCATAGCGGGAGGCCTGGTAGATGATCTCCCGATTCAGAGAATCGGCGGTGACGATCGGGGCAATGGCATCGTAAAAGGCGAGATGTTCCCCGGTGATTTCCTGCAGGGAGCGGGCGAGCCCGTCGCTGGTCAAGGGACCGGTGGCCACGATGGTCAGGGGATGGCCTTCGTCAGCCAGGGGAATGGTGCTGATTTCCTCACGGCGGACTTCTATTGCCGGCTGCGAGGCGATTTTTTCCGTGATAAAGCGGGCAAAGAGCGTGCGGTCAACCGCCAGAGCCTTGCCGGCCGGAACCCTGGTTGCGGCAGCGGCAGCCATGATGAGGGAGTCGAGCCGCCGCATTTCCTCTTTCAGCAGACCGACGGCCGAGAAGGGGTCGTCGGAGCGCAACGAGTTGCTGCAGACCAGTTCCGCGAGATCAGGGGAGGAATGGGCCGGACTGAAACGCCGGGGTTTCATGTCATAGAGGATAACCGCGCAACCGCGTTGCGCCCCCTGCCAGGCTGCCTCGCAGCCTGCCAGGCCGCCGCCGATGATGGTCAGGAAGCGGTCAGCCATTATTACATACCCACAGGGGGATGGTGCGGGGAAAGCCGTCGAGCCTGGTCAGCATTTTCGCCTCAGTGCCTTTGCCGGCGCCTGGAGCGCCAGAAGAATGGGTTTCATATTTATGTATTCTGAAAACTATTGCAATGTATGCATGTCTAAAAAGGAGAAGAGGGAAAAAAGTTAAAATACACAATTTTGTTTTGTTTCACAGCAAAATAACGAGAAGGCAGGGGGCGTGGGCCAGTTTTGCGGAAATCTGCCGATAACTGCGGGTTTGGGGCATTAAAAAAGCCGGTGCTGTGAGGGGGCACCGGCTTTTTTAATGGGGCTAAGGAGAAAAAAATGAAGAAAAGTGAGAAAAAAGGAACCGGTAAGAAGCTTCATTTCTTACAGTCTTAATAGTTAAGATTCTCCTGTTCAGGAAAGGTTCCAGAAAAAAAGAAATTTATCAGGCATAAAAAAACCGGTGATGGGAGGTCACCGGTTTCGGTACTGCAAAAACAGAGGAGAAAATGAGAAGAAAGGAACAAGTAAGGAGTGTCATCTCTTACAGTCTTAATAGTTAAGATTCTCCTGTGCGGGAAAGGTTCCAAAAAAAGAAATTTGAGGGAGAAAAAAGAAAAGCCGGTGATGAGGGTCACCGGCTTTCTGTTTCCATTGCTGGAAACAATGAGAAAAATGAAAAGTGAAAAAGTAAGGTAACTGAGGATGTTAACTCTTACATTTTACAATTATAGAAACGCCCATTTTCACAAAAAGGTTCCGATAAAAAAAATATATTTTTTTGGCGTTGGCAAATTTCGCGGTTTACGAGGGAGTTCGGGAATTTATTTTTATTTTGGTTGACAAGAATAGGGGGGTAGAGTATTTAAATACGTTATTAATCTTAATTTAAGTCTAAGCATCTTCTTTTCCCGTCAATATTCTCGCCCTACGCTGAGCCTCTTGGCCCCCGTTTTGATGCCGTTGAAGTTTTTGCTGATCACTTAAAGGAGTACAGTATGAAACTTTTTGTCGGCAACCTGCCTTATAACATGAACGATGCTGAGCTGAATACTCTCATGGCTCCCTTTGGAACCGTGGTCAGCGCTAAAGTCATTACTGACCATTTTTCCGGCCAGACGAAAGGCTTTGGCTTTGTCGAGATGTCCAGCCGTCCTGAAGGTCATAAGGCGATGGAAGGGCTCAACGGTACAGAGATCAGTCATCGTAAATTGATCTGCAACGAAGCCAAGCCGCAAAAGAAAAAAGGTGCTCGACGCCGTTAAGTCCTGCCATTATCCTGGCCCTCTTTATCCCTGTTTATGCCCCGGCAGTTCCCCTGCTTTTTCATAATCTGCATGGTATGTGAGAGGATTTTTCTGCAGTTCATCCACCCTTGGCAAGGGGGCGGCAGTTATTGTTGCGCCGTTTTTCCCTGCCCATAAAAAAATAAACCAAATAAACAAGTTATCGCAGCCCTTGCCGTGGTTCACTGTACACAGGATTGAACCCGTGGCGGCGCTGGAAAATTATCACCAGATACAAAGGAGTTTCAATTGAGTTTTACATCATTTCAATTTCATGAAAAAATAGCCGCAGCCATTAAAGACAGCGGCTATGCAGCACCAACCCCCATTCAACAGAAGGCGATTCCGCCGGTTCTTGCCGGTCGCGATCTGCTTGGGCTCGCCCAGACAGGGACTGGAAAAACAGCGGCATTTGTGCTGCCCATTCTGCAACGTCTCATGACCGGCCCCCGCAAAAAGGTGCGGGCCCTGATTGTTGCCCCGACCCGGGAGCTTGCCGAGCAGACCCACGAATATATCGGCAAGATGGCCAGGCGGACCGGCCTTGCCAGCGCCGTTGTTTATGGCGGGGTCGGCAAGCAGGGCCAGCTCCAGCAAATCCGCAATGGGGCTGAAATCATTGTCGCCTGCCCCGGCCGGCTGCTCGATCATCTGGATGATGGAGCGTTTAACCTGGCCAAGCTGGAGATGCTGGTTCTCGATGAGGCGGATCACATGTTTGACAAGGGTTTTCTGCCTGCCATCCGCCGGATATTGAAGTATGTCCCGAAGCAGCGGCAGACCCTCATTTTTTCCGCCACCATGCCTGATGAAATCCGTCATCTGGCGGAAAATATCCTGCATGCGCCGGAAACCGTGCAGGTCGATCATGACCTGCCGGCGCCAACCATTTCCCATATGCTTTTCCAGGTCGAGCAGCAGGGCAAGACCGCCCTGCTGAAACAGATCATCGAGCAAACAGAGATGGTTTCCGCCCTGATTTTCACCCGGACGAAACACAAGGCAAAGAATCTTGCCCTGCAATTGGAGAAGTTCGGTTACAGCGTCACCTCGCTGCAGGGCAACCTTTCCCAGCAGAAACGGCAGCAGGCCCTGGATGGCTTTAAGAGCGGAAAATTCAAAATTATGGTGGCCACCGACATCGCAGCCCGCGGCATTGATGTGTCAAGGATTTCCCATGTGGTTAACTATGATATGCCTGATACCGCGGAGACCTATACCCACCGCACCGGCCGCACCGGCCGGGCGTGCCGCACCGGCGAAGCCTTCACCTTTGCCGGCCGCGAAGATATGAAGATGATTCAGATGATTGAGCGCAATTTGGGAAAGAGAATGGCCCGGCCCGCAGCATCATCCGCCATGCATGGCGAGACATTGGCAGACAATAGCGAAATGAGGGAAGAACGCTCGGCGCAGGTGAGAAGAAGGAGCAATCATGTCCCGGCGGCAGGCGAGGGCAACCAGCAGCGGCGCAGAGCTGTGCGGTTTGACTTTGATGTCCGCAGCCTTTCTTCCGGGACGCGGCGGTAAGAGAGACGGACACGGGCGGGTTGATTCGTTCAACCTGTTTCTCTTGCTTTTTGGCAGGGAAAAATGGGCATTCGCAGCACCGCAGGTGGTGTGAATGCCCATTTTGCGTTTCCGTCACCCTGCCCCTTCCTCCGGCCCTCCGGCCAGGCAACCTTCATCAAGGAGGCGGCGCACGGCGACGGCCAGCTCATTTTTCATCACCGGTTTGGTCATATATTCACGGATTCCCATCTGTTTCGCCTTTTCGGCTGAAACGGTCTGACTGAAGCCGGTACATAGGATGATGGGCAGGCCGGGCCTGATAGCCAGTATTTTGCTGGCCAGCTCGGCGCCCGTCATTTTCGGCATGGTCTGATCGGTGATGACCAGGGCGAATTTTTCCGGCTGGGCGCGAAAGATTGTCAGGGCCTCCTCGCTGTCGGTCCGGGTTGTTATCTGGTAACCGAGATTGGTGAGCATCCTTTTCAGCACTATGGTGATCGTTTTGTCGTCATCGACCAGCAGGATGTGTTCCTGCCGGCCCTGGGGGAGAGCATCATTGTCAGTGACCGATTCCGCCCGGTTGGGGTCCTTGCCGGCGAGCGGCAGATAGATGGTGAACGAAGAGCCACGGCCTGCTTCGCTGCAAACCTTGACGGCGCCCCCCAGTGAGGTGACGATGCCGTGCACCACCGCAAGTCCCATGCCTGTGCCTTCCGCTTTGCCCTTGGTGGTGAAAAACGGTTCAAAGATGTGCTCCATGACCTCCGGCGTCATCCCTTCGCCCGTATCGCTTATCGTCAGCAGGAGATGGGGACCGGTCCGGAGATTGTTGTTGCCTGCAAACTCCCCATTAACGTTCGCAATGCGCTGACTGACCTCCAGCACCCCGCCTTTTCTCATCATGGCATGGCCGGCATTGGTGCACAGGTTCATTAACAGCTGGTGGATTTCGGTGGGGTCGGCGACAATCGTCGCTTCGGGGTCCTGCAAATCCTGCCGGATTTCGATGGTGGTGGGCATGGTTGAGCGCAACAGTTTGAGGACCTCCTTGATGATGGAGATGGGGCGCAGCGCCATTCTTTCCTGTTTCGCCTTGCGGGCAAAGGAGAGAATCTGCTTGACCAGATCCCTGGCTCGGATGCCGGCGGTTTTGATCTCCTTCAGTTCCTCAGTCGGGTAATGATTGCGGGTAATCTCGATTTCGGCGATATCGGCATTGCCCAGAATGGCAAAAAGGATGTTGTTGAAGTCATGGGCAATACCGCCGGCCAGGGTGCCGATGGCCTCAAGCTTCTGGGCCTGCAGGAGCTGGGCTTTCAGTTTTTCCTTTTCTTCCTCCGTCTTTTTTCTTTCGGTAATGTCGCGGCTGATGCCGATGAGCCCCAGCACCGTGCCGTCAGCGGTACGGTAAGGGGTTTTCAGGGTATCCAGTAGCACGTGCCGACCGTCCGGGTAGTCGACCCACTCCTCGTTTCGTTTCGTTTGTCCGCTGGACAGCATCTGCCGGTCTTTTTCCCGGAAGAATGTGGCGAGCTTGTGGGAAAAGAGGTTGTAATCCGTTTTGCCGATGATATCCGCCACATCTCGGCCGGCAAATTCGGCAAAGGCCTTGTTGCAGCCCAAATATGTGCTGTCATGATCCTTGAAGAAAATGAGGTCTGGCACGGAATCGATCAAACTGCGCAGCAGGGCGTGGGCCTTTTCCAGCTCCATTTCCGCCTCTTTGCGTTCCGTGATGTTGATGGCGGTGGCGAGGACGCCGATGGTCCGGCCCCCGCTGTCAACCATACGGTCGGCATTCCACAGCAGGGTCAGCCGCGTGCCATGGCAGCCGAAAACATCATTTTCAAAGTCTCTGGCTGGTATGCCGCTCATGACCTTGATTATTTCCTGCCCGACAGCGGGCCTCAGCTCTGGGGGAATAAACAGTTCAAGATAATTTTCGCCCAGTACCTCATCCCTTGTTTTGCCGAAGAGTTTTTCCGCGGCAGGATTGAATTCCAGAATGGTAAAATCCGGTGACAGCATGAGAATAACGCTTGCCGCCGTATCAATAATGGCGCGCGACCGTTCCCTGCTCTCGCGCAGGGCCGCAATCGCCTGATATTTTTCCGTGATGTCATTGCCGGAGCAGAGCATGCCGGTGGCCGCGCCTGTGCCGTTAAGCAGGATAGTGCAGCGCCAGGCAATAATCCGCTGTTCACCGCTTTTGCTGATGATGGTGTTTTCCAGATAATCGGGGAATTGCTCCTCACCTGCCATGGCGGCGGCATAGAGGGTCAGCAGCTGCTGACCCTGCCCGTCTTTCAAGACGAACTCAGACCAGTGTCTACCCAGCAGCACCTGTTCATCGTAACCGAGCATTTCGATGCCTTTTTTATTGATGAGCAGGATGTTGCCGGCGGTGTCCAGATGAACCAGCATGACGTTGGCGGTGTCCAGATAGCGTTGGGCCTTGTCTCTTGCCCGGCGCAGGAATTCCTCGCCGGTCTTGCGTTCGATTCCCAGGGCGATGATGTCTGCTATGGCTGCCAGCGATTTGATGGTTAGATCTGTCAGAGTGCGCCGGGAAAACATGGCCATGACGCCGATCACCCGGTCTTCGATGAGCAGAGGATGGCCGGCAAAGGCCACCAGTCCCTGTTGTGCGGCCCAGGCCTGGTCAGTAACCTGGGGGTCGCCGATCAACTCATTGGTGAGATGGGCGGACCTCTGCAGGGCGATAAAGCCGATCTTGTTATGCTCGTTAAGCGGCAGCCGGCTGTGCTCGCCGTCCAGATGGGTGTACAGTCCGGCGCTGGCCCGCAGCTCCAGGATGTTTTTTTCGTCATTGAGGGTCCAGATCCGGGCGAAGGCGGCGTCAAGAAAGCGGACCATGGCCTCGCTGCATTGCTGTAAAATGTCCTGCAGGGTTTTTCCCTTGGTGAGAATGACCCCGATTTCGGAACTCAAGGACAGCAGCCGGACCTGTTCGGCCAGGGTATTTTCGGCCTGTTGGCGTTTTTTGATCTGCTGGCCCAGTTCGATGATTTTTTCTTCCAGTTCCGTGGCATGCCGGCTGACCAGCATTTCCCGTTCCTTATAAAAATCAATGCGCTGCCGCAGTTCCGCCGGTGAAAGTTGCAGCTCGGCCAGGATTTCACCATAGGACTTCTGCAGCTGGACGGTTTCATCGGCATCGAAAATTTTCTGCAGCTGGAAGGCCTTGTGGGAGGTGGCGCTGCCGATGGAGCCGGCGAGGCTCTTTTCCAGCTCATTGCAGATGTCGGCCAGGTCAATGACGGAAATGCGCTCTTTGCCCATCAACCCTGTTCTGGCCAGGCAGTTGTCAATGAGCTGTCCGGTTTTTTCCGGGGCGAAATAATCATTTAACAGATTTTCCAGCCGTATTTTTTTGGCCGGCAGATGAACCGTCTTGGCCGGGGCTGCAGCAAGGACTGCGGCAGGAAGGGAAGGGGTGAAGATATCGATGAATTGCGCCGACAGTTCCTTTTCCTGTTCGCCCGCCTCATGGAGGAATGAGCCGAGAACATAGCCGCCGATGTTAAAGAGCATGGTCCACACCACTGAGTGGCTGATGGGTTCCAGAGCCGTGATGCCGAACAGCTGGACGGGATTGAGAAAGCCTATGCCGCCAGGGCCTTGCAGCAGAATGTTGAGCGGCAGGATGTTGCTTTTGGCAAGCAGAGGAATAATGAGGGTATAAAACCAGACCAGGCAACCGGCGCAGAGTCCCAGCAGTGCGCCGATATGGTTGCCGCGCCGCCAGTAGATTCCGCCCATCATGACCGGGGTAAACTGCAGCACGGCGACAAAGGAGATGATCCCCATATCGACCAGGGAGTAATGCTCGCCGGCAATAACCTCCAGCCAGTAGCCGGCCGTGATGATCAGGACCACGGTGGCCCATCTCACCCTGAGCAGATGACGGCGCAGAAAGGCCAGCCCAGGGAACCAGACGAGCAGCGGGAGCAGAAGATGGTTGCTTATCATGGTGGCCAGGGTCATCGAGCTGATCATGATCATGCTGGCCGCGGCGGACAAACCGCCGATGAAAACCAGCAGGGCGAGCCAGTGCCTGTTGTAGTGCAGGGGAATGTCGAGGACAAAGGTGTCGGCCTGGGCAAGGGGCAGGCCGATGAGCAGGCCACCGCAGGCAATGGGAAAGACAAAGAGATTGATCAGGATGAGATACAGCGGGAAAAGCCACATGGCCGTGCGGATATGGTTCTCGTTTGAGTTCTCCACCACGGCGACATGGAACTGGCGGGGCAGAAACATGAAGGCGGACATGGCGAGGAACAGATAGCTGCACACCGAGACAAAAGGAATGGGGGCAGAGGGACCCAGGAAGGATTGTTCCGGCACCGGGGCGCTTGCCAGGCGCCCGAAGATATCGCTGAAGCCGTTGAAAACCCCAAAGGTGACAAACAGCCCGGCCGCCACCATGGCCACCAGCTTTACCAGGGATTCGGCGGCAATTGCCGCCACCATTCCCTGATGCCGTTCGGTGGAGTCCAGCCGGCGCACCCCGAAAACGATGGTGAAAAAAATCATGAGGCAGACGATGATCACCCCCATATTTTTGCCAAGCAGGGTTGCGGGTGCAGTGGCGTCATGGGTGGTGATGCGGGCAAAGGTGGTGATAACGGCCTTTAACTGCAGAGCAATATAGGGCAGGGCGCCGATCAGGGCGACCAGACTGGCGATGGCCGCCACTGACTCGGATTTGCCATAGCGGGCGCCGAGGAAATCGGCGATGCTGGTGATCCGGTAGGCATCCTTGAGCCGCACCAGTTTGCGGAGAACCTGCCACCAGAAAATAAGGGCCATGGTCGGCCCGAGCGAGATGGTGAGGAAGAGCATGCCCGAGGTGGTGGCCATCCCGACGCTGCCGTAATAAGTCCAGGTGGTGTTATACACGGCCAGCGACAGGGCATAGACCACGGGGTTGTTGGCGAGGTTTACCCCGGCGCTTGCCTTTTTCTCCACCCAGAGCGCGAGCAGGAACAGCAGCCCGATGTAGAGCAGGATGGTAAAAAGCAGGTTCGCCGGATTGAGTAAGGTCATGGGTTCATTTATCCGGGTTCATCTTCACTTTTATCGGGTGTTGCTGCAACTTCCCGGCTCATGAGCAGGAGGAGCAGGATGATGCCGCCCCAGGCCAGAAACAGGTAGAGAAAAACAGCCCCCGCGTCACCCTTATCTGGAGTCCTTTGAAAGGGGACAACAAAGAGAAAGAGGCTGAAGAAAAAAAGCAAAAAAGGAAATTCCGGCTGCCGAAAGATGGACCGCGATTTTTTTATGAGCATTTCCTTCTCCTTGCAGGCGAGAGGCGGTCCGCGCTGCCCGTCTCCGCCCCTGCGGCGATGGTTTATTTCCTTACCCGGTAATAAATGCCCTTATTGTGCTCCAGCATGTCATATTGGTTGCTGTAGAGGCTGATGGATTCAGAGGAACCGAGAAAGAGTATGCCGCCTTTGGTGAGAATTCCGGCATACTTGGCAAAGAGTTCTTTTTTGAACTTTTCGGAAAAATAGATGGCCACATTGCGGCAGAAAATGATGTCAAAGGCGCCGAGTTTGGCAAACGAGTCCTGCAGGTTGAATTTTTCAAATTTGACCAGTTCCTTCACCTCAGGGGCAATGTGCCACAGCCGGCCCTCATCGGTAAAATAGCGGGTGCGGTACTCCGGCGACAGACCCCGGCCCACGGCGATTTTGTCATAGCAGCCGCTTTTGGCCTGGCTCAGGGCTGAATCAGAGATGTCGGAGGCCATGATTTCGATCATCCAGCGCTTCAGTTGGTTGTTGGTCCGTATGGCCTCGAGAAAGAGGATGGCCAGCGAATAGGGCTCCTGCCCGGTGGAACAGGCCGACGACCAGATCCGGATGGTTCTTCTTCTGCCGGCGGCGATCTCCTGGCAGTATGCCGGCAGCAGTACCTCCCTGAAGATGGTGAATGGGTGCATATCGCGGAACCACAGGGTTTCATTGGTGGTCATCTGATCGATGATCCGGTCCCGCAGGACGGGGGGACAGCTGTTTTTGAATTTCTGATAGAATTCACCGAAGGAGCAACATCTGTTTTCGGCCACCAGGCCGCCCAGGCGGTTCTCGATGAGATAGGCTTTCTTGTCGTCAACGCTGATGCCGCTGATCTCCTCCACCCACCTGCGGATCAGGGCAAATTCTTCAGCCTGCAGTTTAATATCCATTGAGACGTGCCCGCTTAGAGTTTGAAAGGAGTGAGCTTGGCCATGACAGTTTCGATCGCCGGGGCATCGGCCTTGCCGTCGAGCTGTTTCAGGATAAGAATCGAGTCATTGATGGCGGCCTGCATCTGCTGCAGCCGTCTTTCCAATGCGTGGGTTTCCCGTCCCGCCTGCTCCTCCACCGTTTCCTTGACCTGCCGGTACTCCTCAACCTCCTGCAGCCTGAGCTGATAGTCGCGGATCTTATTAATTTTCTCAATTAATAACATGATGTTGATCGGCTTCTCGATGAAGTCTCTGGCGCCCAGCCGCATGGCCTCCACTGCCGTATCGATTGAACCGAAGCCGGTGACGATGATGACCTCGGTGGTCAAGTCGACTTTTTTCACGAAACGGAGCACATCGATTCCTGACAGCTCACGCATCTGCAGATCGGAGATGATGACGTCAAAATGCTCTTTTTCAACAACGGCTATTGCCTCCTCCCCGGAGTTGACCACCGTGATCGCGTCATCCGGCAGGACTTTGCGCAGACCCTGGTACACGGTGCGGGCATTGGCATCATCATCGACGCAGAGAACCTTCATAGTTAATTCCTCCTGATTTGGACAATTTCACAGATCCGCGCCGCCATGTGATCAAGATCGACGGATTCATCGGACAGGCCCGCATCGTCAACGGCCTTGGGCATGCCGTAGACGACACAGCTCGCCTCCGACTGGGAAAGTGAATAACAGTTTTTTTCTTTGAGTTTGGCCATGCCGCGCATGCCGTCATTGCCCATGCCGGTCATCATCACCGCCAGCACGGTGCCCGCCGGGTAACAGTCGGCCAGGGAGCGGAAGAGGAAATCCACCGAAGGCCGGCAGCTGTTTTCCTTGGGGCCGTCATCAAGTCCGATCAGCACCTGCTTCCCCTCTCTTCTGACCAGCATGTGCCGTCCGCCCGGCGCCAGCAGAATCGCCCCCGCAACAACCGGATCCCCCTCTTCAGCCTCCTTGACCCGCAGCCGGGATTTGCGGTCAAGATCCCTGGCCAGGGTGGCGGTGAATTCCACCGGCATGTGCAGGACGATGAGGACCGGCAGGGGGAAGTTGCCGGGAAAGGAAGGAATGAGTTGCATGAGGGCATTGGGCCCGCCGGTGGAGATGCCGATGGCGACCACTTCGAAGGAACCGGGCGGCAAGGCCGGGCCTGTTTTTTGTGCCGCAAGGCCTGGAACCGGCTGTTTCCCCGGCGTCTGCCTCACGCGGGGGGCGGTGTTCTGCTGCAGCTTGGTCAGGCTTCTGGTCTTCAGCATGCGAAACAGCGGCACGAGATCGTTGTGCATCTGCTGCAGGGCCTGCTCACCTTCCGGTTTGTCCGGTTTCTCGACAAAGGCCATGGCCCCCCTTTCCATGGCTCTGATGGTAGCAATGCTGTCCTGGCTTGACGAACTGCCGGCGATGATGACCGCAACATGGGCGAAATCACGCTGGATATGGTCGAGAAAGTCGAGACAGCCGCCATCGCCTGCCTCACTGCCGAGCAGGACCACGTCAAACGGCACCTGGCCAAGTTTACGCAGGGCCAGGGAGGCGGAAGGCGTCGTTCCGGAAACCTCCACGCCGGGGATGGCGGACAGCGCCTCGGCGATGAGTTTCCGGTAGCCGACCGCCTTGTCGACAATGAGTACTTTCATCTATAACCTGGTCCGGTCTGCCGTTATCACACCTTGAACTGGTTGACGATCTTCTGCAGCTGTTCTGCCATCCTGGCCAGTTCCGCCGCGCTGGCATTGGTCTCGGTGGCCCCTGCGGCGGTGTTCTGGGTAGCCTTGCTGATATCCTGGATGTTCGAGGTGATCTCGTTGGCCGCAGTGGAGGCGGAGTGGACATTGCTGGCGATCTCGCTGGCCCCCTTGGATGAATTGCCGACACTCATGGCGATCTCATCGATGGTGGCCGACTGCTGCTCCACCGCGCTGGCAATGGTATGGGAGATGGTGTTGATTTCGGCAATGATCTGCACGATGGTGTCGATTGACGCCACCGCATTGGCCGTATTATCCCGCATACCCTCGATCTGGGCGCCTATTTCCTCGGTGGCCACCGCTGTCTGCTTGGCCAGTTCCTTGACCTCGTTGGCGACCACGGCAAAACCCTTGCCCGCCTCCCCGGCCGAGGCCGCCTCGATGGTGGCGTTCAAGGCCAGCAGATTGGTCTGGTCGGCAATATCGTTGATCGTGTCAAGCACCTTGGCGATTTCGATGGAGGAACTGTTCAGCCGCTTCATGATCTCGTTGGCATCGCTGGCCTTTTCGTCGGCGTTGGCGGCCACCTTTGACGCCTGGGTGCAGTTTTTCGATACCTCGCTCAGCGAGGCGCTCATCTCCTCGATGGCGGTGCCCACCGTGCTTACCGAGGTTGACATTTCCTCGGCCGCGGTGGCCATGTTGTTCATGTTGGCCGACAATTCCTCGGTGGCGGTGGCCACTGTGGCGGCCTGGGTGCTCATCTCCTCGGCGCTGGCCGCCATTTCGGTGGAAGTGGCTGACAGTTCCTCGGAGGCGCCGGAAAGGGTGGTGGTCGAGGCGGCGATGTTTCTGATCATCTCCTGCAGTTTGTGGACAAAGAGGTTGAAATACTCGGCCAGGTTACCCACCTCGTCCTTGGAGCTGACCTCGATCCTCTTGGTGAGATCGCCTTCACCCTGGGCGATATCCTTCAGCATGCCCACGGTCTTGTCGATGGGTTTTGTAATGGTGCGGGCCACGAACCACAGGGCCAGCAGCGACAGGACCAGGGCGATAAGTACAGTGCCGCTGATCCGCAGCAGCATGGATTTCAGCTGGTCGTTGACCGCGGTCTCCATCTCCGCCACCCGTTCGTCGATCTCATGCATCCACACCCCGGTGCCGACCACCCAGTTGAGCGGTTTGAACAGCCGGGCATAGCTCAGCTTCGGCTGGTTTTCCGTCTGGCCGCCCTTGGCCTGCCGGGGCCAGATATAATCCACATAGCCGTCGCCGTTCTGCACGCTGAGATCCACCATGGCCTTCATCAGATTTTCATTGCGGCCAAAGGCCTGATTGAATTTCGGATCGTTCATGATCTTGCCTTCCAGGGCGGGATCCATGGGATGCATGACCATGACCGGATAGGGGGTGGTGGTGTCCAGGATGAAAAAGTAGTTCTCGCCCCTGTCATAACGCATGTTGCGCACATCGCTTTTGGCCTTGTCAATGGCATCCTGCATGGCCTCGTCCACATAGATGCCGGTGCCCAGGATCCAGTTCCACTCCTTGACGAGACGGACATAGGAAATCTTGAGCTGCTCCTCGGTCAGACCGTCCTTGGTGGGCCGGGGCCAGGTGTAATCAACAAATCCCGCGCCGTTCACCGCGCAGACGTCCACCATGGCCTTGAACAGGTTTTCCTTGCGGCCCAGGGCCCGGTTATATTTCGGGTCATCCAGCACCTTGCCTTCCAGTGCAGGTTCGACAGGATGCATGATGGAGACGGGATAGGGCCTGGCATTGTCGGTGATGAAAACATAGCCCGCGCCGCGGTCATAGCGGAGCATGCGGATTTCATCCGCCGCCCACTGCTGGGCCCTGGCCTGGGTGAATTCGCCTTTGGCCACCCGGTTCATCGCCTCTTTGATCTTTCCCTCGGCGATATCGATGGTGTTGGTCAGCTGCCGGCCGTAACGCTTGCTGAGATAGGCGGGATCGGTGGCGCTGGTGTAATTGGACTCAATGGTCGAGTAGGCGACGTCCACATAGTTCTTGAGAAGGGCTTTCACCTTTTCCGTTTCCTTGACCCGGAAGACATCGATTTCCTTCTGGGCATTGCTCCTGATATTCTGGATGACGATGGTTGAGGTCAAAAGCATGGCCAGAAGCAGGAGGACACCACTGCTTGTGATGATTTTCCACCGTATTTTCAGATTGTTGAACATGAGAAAGGCCTCCTTTTTCATTTTCCTCCGGCAGCTTGTGCCGCCTTGTGGAGGTAGTCATGGATTGAACATGCCATGGATGAATTTACGCACTATTTTTTTCAGAGCTCAGCGCCGCGCCGGTTTTCAGGATAACCAGCAGATCGGTTTCCCGCTGGATGACGCCGCTCAGGTACCGGCTGTCGATATTGCCGAAATTGGCCGGCGGCGCCTGGACTTCCTTGTCGAGCGCCGTGATCATGTCACCGATCCGGTCGACAAAGAGCCCCACCATCTCGCCGGTCGTTTCCTCCTCAAGCTCGGCGGAGTGCGGCAGCAGGGCCAGCTCCGCCGTGGTCTTGAGCACGATGCAGCGGGAGCGGGCGGTGGGCTGACGCGCCGCAAAGCCCAGTCTGACACCGATATCGATCACCGTGATGATCTGGCCCCGGAGATTGAGCAGGCCGCGGATAAAAATCGGGGCCCCGGCCACTTCGCTGATCTCCAGCTGGCGGTTGATCTCCTTGACCAGCAGGATATCAATGCCGCAGTGCATTTCACCGATATAGAAGGTGGTAAACTGTTTTTCCATGGTCTTTTTTCCTGGGGCCGTCAGTGATGGTTACCTGACGGCGGCCGGGGTCGCCGGCCTGTGCATTCTGCCTGACATGACCTCACCGATGGTCTGCAGCAGATGCTCCCTGTCCAGTTTGGTTTCATAGGCGTCCACCCCGGCGGCAAGGATGCGGGCGCGGTCGCTTTCCCCCATGAGGGAGGTGAGGGCGATGATCGGCATGTGCTTTAAAGCGGAAGCGTCCCGGACCCGCTCGGTCAGTTCGATGCCGTCCAGCCCCGGCATGACGATATCGGTGACCAGCAGGTCATAAGCCGCCTGGCCCAGCATCTCCCAGGCCTCCATTCCGTCCCTTGCCACCTCGACCTCGCAGCCGATGCTTTCCAGATAGTTGTGGATCACGGCCCGGAAAAAGCCGGTGTCTTCCGCCAGCAGCACCCTGATGCCGCGCAGCTTGTCATGTTCATCCCCGGCCTTTGCCCGGGAGGGATCCGCTGCCTCAAAAAGGCTGTAAATGTTGAGCACCACGATCAGGCCCTCTGCCAGGGACAGAGAGCCGATGATGCCGGGGCCGGTGATGGTTTTGCGGTTGATCTCCTCGCTGGTGGCGATGATGTCCACGATTTTGCTGGCCACGATGCCCATGGGGTCGGCCACCAGTTTCGGGATGATCACATAAAAGGTCTCCGGGGTCGCGGCCGGTTCCTGCACCGGCAGGAAATGATGCAGCCGGAGAATGCGCATGGAGGAGCCTTCATAGGTGATGTACTCCAGGTCGCCGATCTGTTTGATGGAAACGGCGCTGATCTTTTCGATGCGCGCCACCATGGCGAGATTGACGGCAAACAGCTCGGCGGTGCCGTTGCGAAAGAGCAGCAGGGACTGGGCCTCCCGCATGGCTTCGCGCTGAAAGCGGTCGGCCTGGAGGGCTCCTTCTTTTTTGATGGTGTCGGCGAACTTGAGCCCGGCTGCCTCGGCAAGTCCCGCGGCGTCAAGGATCATCGCCACCCGGCCGTCGCCCATGATGGTGGTGCCGCAGTAAAAGGGGCAATTATGGAAATAGGATGACAGGGGTTTGACCACGATCTCCTCGTTGTCAAAGAGCCGTTCAACGATGAGGCCGTAACGGTCCGGCCCGACCTTGAGCACCAGGATGTTGAGGGCGTTGGCGGCCCGCACCCGGCGGCTCGGCGTTTTCCGCCTCTCCTCCGGCGTGTCCTTTTCGTTCTCGTCCACTGTTTCTTCGCCGTTGCCGGCCGTTGCGCCCCGGCGGTCGATGATGCCCTTGCGCAGGTCCGGCCGGCGCACCCCTTTGCTGTCCACGTAGGTGCGTTCCATGCCCAGGGTTTCGTCCAGTCTGATGAGCGGCAGCAGTTTGTTGCGCAGGCGGAGAACGGGCCTGTTCTGGATTTCCTCTATTTTTTCCTCAATATCCCTGGCCCTGATGCGGACAAGCTCCTCCAGGTTGACCTGGGGCACGGCAAAGGTGCGGCCCCCGGCGCTGATGATCAGCGAGGGAATGATGGCCAGGGTCAGGGGCAGCTTGAGATTGATCCGGGTGCCCTTGCCCGGCGTGGAGTCAATGCCCACCTCGCCGCCCAGTTTCTCGATGTTGGTGCGCACCACGTCCATGCCGACCCCCCGGCCGGAAACATCGCTCACCACCTGGGCGGTGGAAAGACCGGGGGTGAAGATCAGCGCCATGGCCTCCTCATGGGTCAGCATGGCCGCCTCTTCCCGGCTGATGCAGCCGGCGGAGATTGCCTTGTCGACAATGCGCTCCACATCCAGGCCCGCCCCGTCGTCGATGATGTCGATGTTGACCATGCCCGCCTCATGGTGCGCCCGTAACAGAATCTTGCCGAAGGAGGTTTTGCCCGCGGCGGTGCGGACCGCCGGGGTCTCGATGCCATGGTCGGCGCAGTTGCGGATCAGGTGGGTCAGAGGGTCGCCCAGGGTTTCGATGACCGATTTGTCCAGCTCCACATCGCTGCCTTCCACCGTTAGCTGGATCTCCTTGCCCAGTTTTTTCGCCATGTCGCGGATGAGGCGGGGGAATTTGGAGAATACCGCGTCAACGGGCTGCATGCGGGTGTTCATGATATTGTTCTGCAGCTTGCTGGTGACCAGGTCGACATTCTGCATGAGCCCGGAAATGCCGGGCATGTCGATGAGGTTGAAACCGAGTGAGTAGCGGAAGTTGTTGAGAACCTGGCCGAGCTCCCGGTCCACCGCGGCCAGCAGCCGGTCATTTTTCCTGTTTTCGTCCTTGAGGCGCGGGTCGCTCTGGATGGAGCCGTGCAGGATTTTGCGGGAGTTGGCCAGCCCCGCCTCAAAGCGTTTGAGGGCGGCGGTTGAGGACAGGGCGCTTGAGATCTTGCGGTTCAGGGCCTGCTTCATCTGGTTTCTGCCGAGGACCAGTTCTCCGGCCAGGGCCATCAGGTTGTTGAGCAGGCTGACCTTGACGCGAATGGTCTCAACCCGGTCCTGTTTTTTTGTCTTGCGCAGAGCCGCGGCGGCGGCCTCCTTGTCTTCCTGGGCAGCTTCCGGGTTTTCCGGCGGCTGGCCGGCGGCAGATTCATGTTCCCCCTGGCCCTTGCCGGCGCAACGAACGGCAACACATCCGCTGTCGGCAATGCCGATGGTTTTGACCAGAAAATCCTGATCCAGCACGGTGGCGTAGAGAATGTCAAGGGTTGCCGGCTGCTCCTCATCGCCCGCCAAGGCCTGGATGTCCGCCTGGGAAGGATCACTGGCAATGATATCGCCGATCTCGGCCAGGGCAACGAGCAGTTGCGCGCCGCTTCGGTTGTGCCGGCCGAGATCGGCCGGACAGTGGATGGCGAGGTGATAGAGATGCTGGCCGTTGCGCATGCGGGCGCGGATCTGCTCGGCGGTGAGGCCGAAACGGTCAAGGCCGGCAACGGGGCTGAACTGCGCAACAACCTTTTCCGTAGCTGCGGGGGGGAAGGACTGCTGGTCGCCCTGCAGCAGTTGCAGCAGTTGGGTGCATTCCGCCTCGATGGGGCAGGACTCGGATGCCTTGACGTCATCAAGCATCATGCGCAGTTTATCCACCCCGGCGAGCAGGGCGTCGGCCATGGGCGGGGAGATGGCGATTTTCCCGTCGCGCACCTGCATGAGCACGCTTTCCATGGCGTGGCTCAGGCCCTGGATGTTTTTCAGGCCGTAGAAACCGAAGCCGCCTTTGATGCTGTGAATGGCGCGGAAGATACTGTTGATGATTTCTCCGGAGACCTTGCCGCCCTCCTTTTCAAGGGCAAGGAGGTTGGGCTCGATATTTTCGAGATGCTCCTTGGATTCAATGATAAGTTCATCCAGTATGTCGTCATCTGGTTCTGACATCGCTTATGTCCTTATAGAAAAGAGCTCGGCAAATAGACGGCAAAATAGACTGAGTGGAAGAGCAACGGGCGCAAGAAGCAAACAGTCGAGCAATAAGCACAGCCCGTGTCGGGCTACCTTGTAGTATAGAATCAGGCTATAATATTTTGATAATGAATGTCAAAAGAAACTTCCTGGCTGAATTTAACGGTTAATGCCGCGGGCAACATTCCGGCAATGACGGAAGGTGTAATGGTCCTTGGCGTCAATGGCCCTGAGCAGGGCACTGGTTGATTCCACGTAGCCCGGCCTCACCTGCTGATAGATATCGGTGAACTGTTTTTTCAGATTGTCGATGCTGCCATTGTCAATGAGTTCCACCGGTTCATCGTTTTTCCCGGTCCAGATGCGGACCATGTTTCTGCCGGAGTTTTTGGCCAGATAGAGGACCTGATCGGCCCTGGCAATCATTTCGCTCCAGGCCTGCATATCAGGGCGGTAATCGGCAAGCCCGATGCTCACCGTGATCCTGGCGCTGTTTTCGCCATCGGAAAAGACATGCCCGGCGATTGTCCGGTGCAGGCGGAGGACGTATTCCATTGCCTCTTCAAGCGGGCGGGGGATAATGATCATGAATTCCTCCCCGCCGTATCTGCCGCAGATGTCCGAGGACCGGGCCGTATCCTTTAACAGGGCGCCCAGTTTTTTGAGAACAAAGTCGCCGAACTGATGGCCGTAGGTGTCATTGAACAGCTTGAAATTATCGATATCGACCAGCACGCAGGAGAGCCCGCTGTTGTATCGCTTGGCCCGGTTGAACTCGCAATTGCAGCGCTCCATCATGAACCGGTGATTATAGAGGGCGGTCAAACCGTCCGTGTACGACAGCCGGGCGAGTTCCAGGTTGCTGGCGGTGAGCTCATCGATCTGCTGTTGCCTGCTGTGCAGCAGGGCCGTTAATTGATCGATTATCCGATCCCGGGCGATTTCTTTTGCCGTGCGTGATTTGTTTTGCGTTTTCAGATGAGCAATCTCGGCCAGCAGCAGATCAAAGTCAGATTGATGGTCCATGAACCCTCCCAGGTTAAAAAAGTTCATCCTGGCCTGAGATGGACGCAGACCTTTGCCGCTGCACCGGCAGGGTTCATGCTCCACCTACGGCAGCCCGGCTGTCTCATGATGAAATCCGTGGCTTTCCGTCCCCGCCTTGCGACGGGTTTGGCCTTTTCATAGGTGTGGAAATGCTGTTATTAAAATTTTTTAATACATGAATTATGCCAGCCTTTCTTTTTATTTTTAGAAAAATGTTTTTAAGAAATATGGGCGAGATGAGGGTGATTTGCTAAAAATTATTATTAAAGCCGTGTTTGCCTGATTTGTTATTTCCCCCTTTTTTACCGGCGTTGCCGGTGTTTTTTGGGTGATATGGCGCAAAGGCGGGGGTGCTGATAAAGAGATGAGCAGCGATTTGGTGCTATAGGTGATCAGGGGCACTTCAGGCTGTTCCTGCGGCAACAATTTTTCGGGATTACACTGAAAATGAAGATGGTGTTTACCCGGCAGTTGTTAATCATTGCGGATGACATCTTCATGAAGTAAGAAAAAGCAAAGAACTTCTGCGGGGAATCTTGCCTGCGGATTTTCATTAACGGTTCATTTGTTTTTGGAAATAGTTTGACTCTGGAAAGTATCAATTCCTAGAGATTCCATGAATCGATTTCGCGGTAATTTTTTTGTTGCGTATATTCAGGAATTCAAAAAATACACGTCATATTTTCCTTGCAAAGTATTGCACCTGATAGAATAGTGGCATTGTTGGGGAGGAAGTATTGACTTTTATGTACGAATAAAAGCCAAAAGTGGACTTGACCCTTTTTATTAGTTTTTTTTAGTCGACTTAAAATATTGGTATATAATTTGCTTTTATCGCTAACACCACAAATATGGCTATTGATAGGACGAATTCCGTCCAGCTAATAACTTGTTCGGCACAAATGAATAGAAGTTCCGTAAAAAGAGATTAAACATGCAGCTCACCAAAGACGATTATTATCCCTTGGTAACGGTCCGCAAGCTTCAAGAGGCTGAACTTTTCTTAAAGCTCACCAAAAAATATATGATATCAGATCCTTTTTCATCAGAAGCTATGTTTAATGCCTTTATTCAATCAGTCTGGAGTGTCACGCAATATCTGAAAAAAGAGCTAACAGATTTCGATAAAAACGAAATTACAAATGGGGCATTGGATTGGTACAATAATGCCATAGAAAAAATTAAAATAAACAGGACTTGTCGATTGTTTTGGGAACTGCGCACAGAATGTGCTCATAGGCAAGTAGTTGAACCAAAGCCGATTTTTTCAGTCACTCTTCAAGCCAATGAAACAATTTGCAATATCGAAGGTTTTTTTTATCTGCAATTTTGAAAAGAAAATGAGTGGATTTAAAGACTATGGCAGCAAAAACTTGCTATCTTTAGCCGATGAACACATCAGTATTATTAAATCAATAGTGGAAGAAGCAGTGGATAAATTTGGTTTTAAGGAGCGTCCTTTAAAAAATTTCCATACTAAGCCAGGATACATTAAGCTCGAAGCCAAAGTTAAGGTTATGAATACAGCTTTAGCTGGAATGCTAAAATCACAAAAACAAAATTAATTAAAAGATTATGCCGAACCTTTTTCTCCACCTGACCGGTGTTCCGCTGCCGCTCCACACCGGCAGGTGAGAAATTCGTTGGCACTCCGCTGCGCGGAGTGCCAACGCCGCGCGGATCAAGGATCCACTGGCTGGCCGCCCCCTCGCGCC
>JBFMAY010000035.1:0-45945 GCA_040755455.1 Thermodesulfobacteriota bacterium
CCACCGCATAATCAGTTTCAATCCACGCCCCCGCGCGGGGGGCGACTGTTTACTTTCAATCCGTTATATCACCTCCTTTCTTTCATCATATTCCGCGAACCCAAACGCTATAAACCAAAAGACAAGCTTATCAAACTACAAACTTCCATCAAAATCTCTACATTACAAGCAGTTACAACCAGCGCGAACCTGCCGGGTATTTCATGGCAACTCATGGTTCGCGCCCCGTATCAAACAATCAACGGCCCCTCCTGATCGATCCCTTTTTTGGCCCCGACATGCTCTACCCGGTGCTGCCAATTCGAGCCCAAAAAGTAAAACCGCAGGCTGTCCGCCTCTTCATCAATCTCATCAATCAGCTTCTGCCGGAAAACCGTCCACTGCGCAGGGTCAACAATACATTCAAAAACGGAAAACTGCACCCGCTGGCCGAAATTCTTGCAGGCCTTGGCCACGCGCCGCAGCCTTCGCTGCCCAGCCCTGTCCATTGTCGAGACATCATAGCTTACCAGAACAAACATAGGCTTTCTTCCTCCCGGCCACCAAGGATACAAACATGCTTGGCAAAATTATTTCCAGAGAAAAACCGGGTATCCGTCAAGATCACCCCGCAGATACCGGGCCAGCAGCAATGCCTGGGCATGAAACAGCAGGCCGACCGGCATTTTTTCCTTGATAAAAGGGTGCATGATCTCATCCTGTTTCCGGTTCTGGTAGGCGACCAGAACCGTCTTGCGCGTGTCGTCATCCATAAGAACCGCACCTGATTCCATGATCCGGAAACCCTTATCTTTTACCTGGGAGAGATTGATCAGCGACAGGGCGAGACGGTCGGCAAGGAAAGAGCGGAATTCCTCCATCATGTCCAGGGCCAGGCCAGGCCGTCCGGGGCGGTCCCGATGCAGAAAACCGACAGCCGGATCAAGACCGACACATTCCAGGGCTGACCGGACATCGTGCATGACCATGGTGTAAAGAAAGGACAGCAGGCAGTTTACCCGGTCCAGCGGCGGCCGGCGGCTTCTCTCGTGAAAAACGAAATTTTCCTTCTGCGCGGTGATCAGACTGTCAAAGACGTTGAAATACACCTGGGCGGCCTCCCCCTCATAGCCTCTGATGGTGTCCAGCGGGACGGGCTCCCGCACATGCATGAGGATGGCATTGAGCCGGTCAATCGCCCCCTGCAGAACCGGCGGATCAATCTTGTCGGCATGGTCACGCAGGGCGCGCTGCAACACGGTCCGGCTATTGCTGATTTTGCCGATCACGGCTGACCGGGCAATCGACGTCGATTTCTGCTGGTCATCGGCCCAGCGATACTGTTCCCGCCTGAGCAGCACATTGCCGGAAACCGGCCCCTGCACCCGCGCCAGAAAGCGCCCGTGTTCGGACAAAAAGCTGATGGCTACATTCTTTTCGGCGCAAAATCCCATGAGATACGGGCTGCAGGAGACCTGTCCGAAACAGACAATGCCCTCCAGCGTGTGCACCGGCAACTGCAGGCGCACCTTGCCCTCCACCTTGACGGCTACCGTCTCGCCTTCCTTGGCGAGATACGCGCCCTGGGTGGTGACAAACAGTGTGTTCAGATGTTTTTTCATTGTTCCTCGTAAGCCTGATCCAGATAAAGATCAATCTTTCTTCTTTTCTCCAGTATCTTCGGCAGACAGATTTCGTAAAACGAACAGGAATCGCACCTTTTGCTATAAACCGGCGCAGGTGTTCTGCCAGCGCCGATGAGTTCGTGCAGCTGCACCGCGGTATCTTCCGTCTGCCGCCGCAGCTCGCCGGTGAAGACGACTTCCTGCCGCCGGCGATTTTTGCCGTAAAATAGCGCGCCGGATGGAACCGCGAGTCCAAGCATGTCCTCAAGACAGATGGCCTGGGCGCAGAGCTGCACCTTGTCCCAGTTCTCCTTCTTCTCCTTGCCCCGCTTATATTCCACAGGGAACGGCCGCCAGCCTTCCCCGGAATCCATCCTGTGAAACTCGACGACATCGGCCTTGCCGATCAGTCCCAGCCGCAGGGAGCGCAAGGGCATGCCGTATTCAATGCGGACATCCTTGCGGGATTCCCTGCCCTGCTGATCAACCCGTTCATGCATCAATCTGCCCTGGGCGGTGAACAGATTCTCCTGCCACGCCTGCTCGATATGGATCAGGGCGCACTGCCGCGGACAGAACAGCAGATGCTGCAGGGCCGAAAGGGCAAGAAGGTCGTCTTCGCAATATGGCATCTTATTAACCCTTGACGATAATACCTTGCGCGGTTAACTTCTTTGCATTGAGGTGACCGACATGAGAGATTTTCCTCCTGTACATCCCGGCGAAATACTGCTGGAAGAATTCCTGAAACCTTTGCACATCAGCCAGTACCGGCTTGCCCATGACATCAACGTCCCGGTCATGCGGATCAACAAGATCTGCCGGGGGCAGCGGGGTATCAGCGCCGACACGGCACTGCGCCTTGCCCGCTATTTCGGCAACTCTGTGGAGTTCTGGACCGGCATCCAGTCCCACTTTGATACCGAGACCGCCCGAATGAGCCTGGGCGACCGGCTGGAACGTGAAGTCAAAATTCTTGAGCATCAGGCCGCCTGATAGCTGGGACATTTTATCATTCCTCTCCAATCAGGTTCATGATCAGCCGGATCAATATTTCCTTCTGACCTGATTCGCTGGCCGCAGTCAACAGGGCCAGAGCCACGAGCGCCCGGTTGTCGAAACTTCCCGCATTCAGCAGACCGTTAGCCTGGAGAAACAACAGGAAGAGAAAGGAGCCGATCCGCTTATTGCCATCCGTGAAGGGATGATCCTTGATGACAAAATAGAGAAGATTGGCCGCTTTTTCCTCCGCGCTGGGATACAGATCCTGGCCGCCGAAGGACTGCTGCACCGCACCGATAAGGCCGGCAAGGCCGTGACCCTGTTCCTGGCCGAAAAGGTCGGTCGCCTCTCCCCTGGTCCGCAAGTCGTTTTTCAGGGTGGCAATGGCCTGCCGGACCTGGTCAATTTCCAGAACCGATCTGGTGTCGTGTTTTCGCTCAGGCACCGGCAGCCTGTCTTCATCATATTGCAGTAGGAGCTGCCAGGTCCTGGCGTAGCGACTGACAACCTCCAGCACCGCCCGGCCTTCATCGCTGACCAGATTGTGATTTTCCAGGGTGGTGGCCAGCAGTCGTAAAACCTGCCGCACCTCATCCACGCCTTTTTCCGCCAGTCGCCGCTGGTTGAGCGAATAACCGCGCACCAGATGATCTTTCAGAACGGAGCTGGCCCAAATGCGGAACTGGGTGCCGCGTTTGGAATTGACCCTGTAGCCCACGGAGATGATGGAATCCAGATTATAGTATTCGACCTGCCGAATTACCTTTCTGCCTCCTTCACTTTGAACTGTTGCATTTTTTGCAACAACTGCCTCTTTCACCAACTCGCCTGTCTGGAAAACATTGCGAAAATGGCGAGAAATAACGGATTTATCCCTTTCGAACAGATCCGCAATCTGGTTTAGGGTCAGCCAGACGGTTTCATCCTTAAGATGGACATCGAGTGCTGATTTCCCTTCATCAGACTGATACAGGATGACTTCGCCAAAATCGGCATGCATGTCTTCGGGTTTTTCAGTTTTTTCACTCATTATGTCTCTTCCATGATATTCATTTTTTGCTTCTCAACCGCTTGCGGTCTTCCTGTTCAGTCAGGTAATTCTCCGATGAGGCCACCTTGTTGCCCGTCTCAACCTCCAGTTTTTCCCGCGCCTCCCCGGCAATCCGGCCGCCCTTGCGGGCTGCTGTTTTATTTTCGCCAAACCCTTGCGCATCCTGCCTCCGGGCGATCTCGGTGGTGGCCGCCTCCCCCAGCATGGAAAAGATCAGCTCCAGATCGTTCATGTGGTCGCGCAGATTTTCCCGCTCCAGCCCTTTCAATTCCTTATACTCGGCGGGGTCAGACCGAAGGCGGCCTTGGAAATTTCCGCAGTCAGGATAGCATATTCCGGCTCGCCATTGATGCCCCGGTTCTGCCATTCATCGGTCAGCTCGGCCCGGACGGCGATGCCACGCATCCGTTTTTCAATCCAGGCCTCGGAATATCCCTCGGCCCGGTAAAGGGCTTTGGTCCGATTGGTGGCCAGTTCCGGGTCTTCTATCTCCTGCACCCGCTCATAACCAACCTTGGCCAGCCAGCGTTTAAATGGCTCGGCCTTTGGGGAAGGAATGGACTGGATGATGCGGAAGATGCCTTCGGTGTTGGCCATTTCCGTCTGATATTTCTTGCCGTCCGTGGACTCAAGTTTGAGTTGTCGACACAATGTCGACAACTCAAACCTGGTTGATTCCAACTCCCGTTTTTTCATGCGATACCAGTAATCGCGGGGCTTGTCGCTGTCCGTCAAGGCCGCCACCACATCGACCACGGCAAAATGCCATTCGTCGTTATACAGGATTCTGCGGATTTCCTTGTTTTTAAAGACAACCAGTTTGGGTTCCACCATTCACCATCCAGTTTTTTGTGCAATCACAGCGCTTGGATCAAAACCCATTGATTTCTTCAGGAATCAATCCGTCCAAATTGTTTAACTGATAGCTGCCATCTGGATTCACTGACAACGTTTTATGTACCTTTGCCGAAGAATACTGGCCGGATTTACAGTTATGTTGCCACCAGAACACTTTAGCAATTTCCATACTGCCATCAGGTCTTGCGGATGAGGCATCATTTTCAAACAATTTCGGCAAAACAACTTTTACGACCTCCGCGTCTTCATCAGCGAAACCTGTACGTTCCGCAAGCTGAGGGTTCATACTCCCATAAAAGACGTATACTCCATAATCCACACGGTGTTTCATGCCCATGGTGTCTGAGCTCTTTTTGCCGGTTTCCGTTGTCTCACTATTGACGCTTTTGGTAATCTGAATGCTTGACACCTTGTCGCGAACCGGCTCAACACTGAAAGCGGATTGAATCGTTACCGGGCCGCGAACCGGAATAGAAACTCCGGACGCATCATCACCTTTACCAAAAGCGAATACCTGACCGAAGGCTCGGACATCGAACCATTTCTTACAAGCAGCCTTGGCTGTTTCGTCTTTCTTGGCTTTTTTCCCAAACGCTTCTCGCCCTAATCCGTGCTCTGCTGATTCGGCGCGCGCCCGGAGACTCGGTTCACCATCCTTATTGCGGTCATCGGATTGGACGAAAATCGAACAGTCGGCCTCCATCAGCCGGTCACGGAGTTTTCGTTTGAGGCAGACATCCGAAATTTCTCCAAACCCGTCATAATTCGTACGCGGCCGGTTCCCGTCCAACGGGTCACCGTTCGGGTTGGCATTTTTCACACGGATAATTGCGGCAAAATCAATCTTGTTCTGTAATGGCGTCATGGTTTTCACCTTATTCTCCTTGTTCGGTGTTTATCTTTTCACTGGCAGAGGGATCGAAAAAAGCACTGCGCTGGCAGTGATAGCCCAGCAGAAACTCCCCGGAAAGGGCTGTATCTCTGATGAAATCATCAGAGCGGAATGCGCACATAACTTCATCAAGCGTTTGTTCTCTTTTTCGGAGAAAGCCAGCACCTTTCTCCGAAGCGCGCAGTCGCGACTTATAAGGGCCTAAGGCAATTTCAATATTACGCCAGGTTGAAAAAGGCCTGTCGGCAAAACGTTGCATCAATCTGGCCGCCGTGGTGTCGCGCCCCTTGCCTTCGTCGGCAAGCCTCAGGGAATAGCCTTCGATATTGTCCGCAATCGCCAATAAGCGGCCATAGAGGTAATCTCTTGTGTGCCGGTCCGTTTCAAGCTTCATCTTGTATCTCCTTTCTTTGTGGTATCCTTTAAACAGGGAGCATGCAATGCCGAGACATTTTTCCCATTCCCATATTTCCATCCCAATACGATTTGCAGCGTGTCTGCCACAGGAAACAACCAGATCATGAGGAATTGGCCTTCCGTCCATGATGCAAGGCAACAGACGTTCAACCGTCGATTTACGCAATTTGTCATCCAAACGGCGGCCAAACGCCGCTTCAGCGATATCCCTTGGTGATGGCGCGCCTGTAAAATGCCTCTCCTTGCCAAAATTCTGCGGCCAGGCTATTTGTTCATGCCAGGATTGGATGCGATTTAAAAATTCGGAGCCCGTCAACTCCCGGTAAAAGATGATCGCCATTCGACCAGGTGTGGCAGAATCCAACCCGATGACAACAATATCATCTCTCGACTCAAGCCTTGAACTATAGCCCGCAATAGCCTTATTTAATCGCAATGCGAAGGCCTGCCCGACATCACCGGGTTCGGTTGTCGCGGATTTCTCTGGGATTGACAACTCATCTTCACTATTGAGAAACAACGACAACGAATCCGCGAACGGATCAGGTACAGGCTTGCCAGCCACAGCCCAGGCAATGAAAACTTGATCACCGTTCCTGTATCCCTGCCGTCCGATTAGCCAGCGCAGAGCATTATGGGCCTTCTGTGTGACATCAAAGCCGACACTGCAAGCCTGCTTTTCGTAATCATCTTTACTGCCGGTAAAACGGCCTCGAAAGGTATATCCACTAAAATCATTTGCCGAAATAAGCTTGGCACCATCGCTGGACCATCGAATAAACCTAGGCGCATTTTGGGAAAGCCGAGTATTTTCCCCTTGTACCATGCAAAAACCTTTTTCAGAATTCTTACTCATGTCGAACATTGCCCAGGCGTTTATTAGATCATCATCCTTCCATACCTCAGGGCACCTATCGCCAGGGATTTCTACTTTCCACCGAACAAATATCTTTTCATTCTCAACCTTAGTTTTTTTCCCCTGACGATTTTCAATCTTCAAGGGGAGTGAGATATGCTCAATCAAATCGCTCCAGAGCCTCTTCTGCAAGATGTATTTCTGGACGGCTTCCACCTTTGGATGTGTATATGAAGATTCACACCATTCTTTAATTAATTTCAGATATTTTGAATGTTTTTCATGATCAATTCCTGGGAAGTCGGCAGCGCAATAGCCCACTTCCTCACATAGGGGATGAGGCTCAGGCCCTGAAGTTCTGCCGGCTGATTTCTCAGAGGCAGGAATAAGTGTTTCACTTTCATTGTGTCCGAGCGGTTCGACTCGCCGTTTATTCCCGTTTTCATCAAGCGTAATTTCAACATGAGCCCGTTTTACGAGATGAGCAATAGGCCATAATTTCCCCCCAGGCTTCTCGATTACCCCTGCGCATTTTCCATATGTTTCAAACAATTTCTGCATCCAGGCCATGTTACACCCCCATTTCCGACGCTACGATCTCTACGCCACGCAGGTTATCTCCCTCACTGAATGTCTTAGTCGCCATCTTGCGAACGAACTTGCGCACCATGCGATCCTCTGACCGAGTGAAATTAATCACGCCATTTTTCATGACCGGCGTCCAAAAACGGGCTTGCAGTTCCTTTGTTCCGGTTTCATCGGGATAGTCGAAGCCATGAAACATCAGGCTATAGGCAAGTTCGCCTGCATCATCATAATGTCCATTTCCCGCCCCGAACTCGCAAGGCTCGACATAGCCCTGACAGTCCCGCGTTCCCAAGAAAATATCCTGCCGGCCACCACGCTCCAACATCCGCTTGGCAATAGCGTAATGTTTGCCCTCGATTTGATCTTGCTTCAGTTCTGGACGATATTCATTCCACGTGAAATGTGCACGGACCTGGTAGTCCACGTCGGCAAGATAAGTATAGATCGCCAACGAATTACCGCCACCGTAGTCGAGCGGTTTGACGCCTTTGGTCTCGGTTCTAATTCGCCGCATCACCCGGACCGCATCAATGACCCAGATGATAGTTGGCTTCCAGTAGATTGATTTCGCGAGGCCCTTGAGCGCTTCGTAGGTCGGGATATGATACGAGCATTTTTCCCCGCCGATCCTTGTCAATGGGTCAGTGAATAGGGCATATCGACCCCAGACTCGAAACTCAATGCTGTTACGTTCAGGCACAATTAAACCTCCATTTTTCAACTGGTTCCTCTGATAAACCGAAAAAATCGCTGTAATAACGTTCCTCCAGATAAAGAATACCCACGCCCTCCTGCACAGGATGCAAAGCCCCTTTGTCTATCAACCTGTTGAGCACGTTGGGAGACACGTTGACGGAAAATTGCTGGGCTTGCTTGAGAAGATCATATTGCTTCTCCACTTCGAACGCGGCACACAATTTAGCAATCAACTCGCAACCTGCATCCCGATAAGGAACAATTACACCTTGAGTCGGGGAATCAATCGCCTCAAATGTTTTTGCCGCTGTCATGAATGCCTGTCGTAGATAAATATTAGGCTGCATTCCATGCCGTGTTCCATATTCTCCTACAGCAAGAGAATTGGTTGACAGCAGATTCAGTATATTGTCGTCATGCCCTATTCGTCTTTGCGATATTGGGTAATTCATTTCATCCTGACGCGCAAAAAAGTAGTTTTGGTAATACCAATTCATTGCTTCAGGGCCGAGTACATTGTTTTGATACCGTTCGGGTTCCTGATTATAATCGTCAAGCACCCGCTCTGCTTTGTCCTTGCCGATTCGGATGTCACAAAGCATGTCCAAATTTTCATCCTGGGGATTCACGATATGCACGAGCCCCCGAACTTTTCGACCACCTTTTTTTTGCGCCCCATTACGATTGCATCGGCCCGCAGCCTGGGCGATGGAATCAAGGCCGGCAGTGAAGCGAATCACCGCTCCAAAATCTACATCAACACCTGCTTCGATCAACTGAGTGCTAATGCACAACACAGGTTTATCGGCGTCCAATAGTTGCCGCACCTCGCTCAGCACTGCTCGGCGATGGGTCGGACACATGCTTGTGCTCAAATGATACAGTGGCAACCCTTCATCCAACTCGCGGCATTGCTCATAAATAGTTCGTGCCGCTTTTTTTGTATTGACGATGACAAGGCAACTTCCGGCCCGCAAGGTCTCCGACATAGCGAGCCCGGAGATATCTTCCATACGCCATCCACCGGCTTTGCTTCTGTTTTTAACCTCGACTCTATTCAGGTCAGCAAACAACCGCGTAGTGTCCGGCATGATTTCAGACGACTCGGAAAACCGAATAGCCCCTTTCTTCACATCAACACGATCCAGTAAGGGCTGCGTGGCGGTGCATAGCAAGACGCTACTAGCGCACTGTTCCGCCAGAAAATTCATTGCATTATTGAACAGATGGATGCAACGTACCGGCAAGGTCTGCACTTCGTCGAAAATCAAGACGGCATTGGCAAGTTGGTGCATGCGCCGCGCACCCCGTGTGCCTGAACCGAACAATGCCTCTAATAATTGCACCATGGTTGTATAGATAACCGGCGCATCCCAGTTTTCGGATAAAATTTTTTCCCGCCAACCCTGCCGCTCCTGCGTCAGATTAGAGTGGTGCTCCAGCACTATCCGCCCTTTGTTCTCAGGGATGTTGTCCGGCTCAAGTATCGCCCGTACAACATCGGCATTCTGATCGATGATCGAAGTGAAAGGAATCACATAAATTATCCGTTCCATGGCATATCTTTTTGCATGGTGCAGGGCGTATCGTAGGCTGGCCAATGTTTTGCCTCCACCAGTGGGTACGGTCAGTGTATAAATGCCCTTCTCGCGAGATGCGGCTTGCAGACAATGCAAGGAAATGTCGCGACGAAGGTCATCAATTGGGTGCCGTATTTCAAATTGCTCTATCCGCTTTTCAAGGCGGTCGATCAGCGTATCCCAATCTTCATACCGGCCATACTGCCTATGGCAAGCGACGTGAGGTTTCTCAAAATCAGCAGTATCCACACGATCCGCATCAATAATCGCACTGAAAAGAAAACGTGCAAGCAGCCCGAATTGAAACCTGGCACCTGTTGATTTATCATCTTGTTCTGGTTGTTTTTTTATAACTTTGGCAAAAGCTTCTCTCATCCCGTTGATCAAATCTGGAGAGTTCAACAACGAGTTAAGTCGCTTTGTTATCTCATCATCAGCCTTGCGTCGAGCTTCTTGAATGTGGACTTTTTCCTCCGGCTTGTTCATGCGCCGGCTGAATAGATCTTCGCCGAAAGCATTGTCTGTCGCCCCGACGCAGTCGATGAGTCCAGAATGATGAGAGGCTAGACAAAGGGCAAGGACCTGTCCTGTAATCATGCCCAGATGGCCATGTTTCGACAACTCCCCCCATACCACCTGCGCCCCTGCAGTGGAGTGATCTATCTTACCGCGCTGTCCTTCGGCATCAACATAGTCATCTTCATCAGGGTCAATGAGACCAACTGCCGACTTGAGGTACATTTGGAACTCATTGCTGTATTTCCCGAAATCGTGCAACATACCCATCACCTCACCATGCGATTCCAGACCTATTTTCCCGGCGAAACGCTTGGCGAGTTCTGCTACTCCTAAAAGGTGCTCCTCAAGGCTTTGATCTACGCCATCAGAGTCACGTCGATGTGCAATACACATTGTTAACCCCAAAAGTCCAGTCAGATTCAAGAAAACCAACATCACGGGCGAACATTCACAAGACGACAGCAAAACTGGTCGCATTTTACAGAACTGTCCGGGGAATGGCCGCCATCTCAGCCACTTTTTTCAGATGTTCTTCCAGCGGCTGCTATTTTTCCGGCGGCTCTCCTTCGAGGCTATGGGCGTAGTATTTCATATCAAATGTTCCAGTATTTCATGGTTTCACGTTGGAACGTTCAAACGTTTCAGCATTGAAGCGGTCCAGCGTGCAAACGTTTCAAATATTCCAGCGATCAAGCGTTTCTTCATCCCACCCTATCACACTCACCCTGTCATCCGATGTCATAGTCACAATTTTTTTCCATTTCCGCATGAATAATATGGTCATTGACATGGTCATGTTTGTGGCCTAGAATACCATCATGATCACCATGAACATCAATGAAGCAAAGGCCCATCTCTCCAGCGCGCTGGAGAAGGTCGCCAGGGGCGAGACAGTTGTTCTCTGCAAGCGGAACAAACCGGTGGCGGAAATCCGGCCGGTCAAGGAACCGTTGCGGGAAAAACGGCCCATTGGCCTGGCTGCCAAGGAATATCCCGCCTTCACCATTGACCAGAGTTTTTTCGAGCCGCTTCCCGATGATATAGTCAAGGCGTTTGCGGGCGCAAGTGAATGAACATCCTGCTTGACACCTGCTCCTTTCTCTGGATCATTAGCGGCAGCGGCGAGCTTTCCGCGACCGCCGGAGAGGCATTCGCCGATCCCGGCAATGAAATTTTTCTCAGCGCCGCTTCCTGCTGGGAGATCAGCGTCAAATGGTCGCTCGGCAAACTCCGGCTGCCCGAAGACCCGGCCCGTTTCCTGCCGAAACAGCGGTCGCAGCACTTCATCGAGCCGCTGCCCATCACCGAGCAGGCCGTCTTTCATCTGGCAAAGCTTCCGCATCATCACAAAGACCCTTTCGACAGAATCCTGGTCTGCCAGGCAATCGAGCATTCCCTTGTGCTGCTCACGCCTGATCCCCTGATTACCCAGTATCCCGTGCGCACTGCCTGGTAATAGCGTTTTGAGCGTGCAAACGTTCCAGCGATCCAGCGTTTGAACGTTGGATCGTTTGAACCGTTACTTTTTCAAATACCCCTGCAGCAGGGCATCGAATTCAGCCAGTTTCGGGTCTGGTTTCGGGGGGCTTGTATTTCTCCCTTGAATTTGCTGGCTTTCAGATGCTCCATGAATTTATGAATCATGATGGACAGCTTTTTGTGCTGGTCAATCAGCACCTCGGCCTCCTCCCGGTTGACATAACCCTGATCCAGGGCCACATAAAGTTGGCAGCGCACCTCGCCGCAGCTGCCCTTGGCAATGGCAAGAAACTGGATGAACTCCTGGTTGCCGCCTCGTTCATAACCCTCGGCGATGTTTGACATCACCGACACCGAGGCACGCTGGATCTGGTTGCCCAGGCCGAAATCCCTGGCGAATGGGCCGTCCCTGGTGAGTTTGTATATTTTGCCGGTTAATGACCGGGCCAGTTGCCAGATTTCCAGCTCTTCAAAATTTTTCGATGTCATGGCGAACTTCCTCCGTTCCAGCGATCAAGCGTTTCAACGTTTAAGCGTTTGAACAAACGTTTGAACGCTGGAACCCTTCTTTTACTTTGCCTCATTCTGGCCGGGACCTTTGGGCGCGGATTCACCGTAATAGCGTTCCCTTGGGCTCGAAACCGCCTTGACGGCGATGTCCTGCACCTTGCCGTAGGCCTTGTCAAGCTGGGAGGCAAGCAGATCGATCTGTTTCTTCTGGTCGGCGGCAACCTGCTCCAGTCCGGCAATCCTGGTGCTGAGCACGTTTTTCTCGCCCTCAAATGTTTTACGCAGCAGTTCCTCATTTTTCGCGGACTCGGCGGTCAGCCTCTCCGCCGTCTCCTTGACCGCCCGCTTGATGCCGTCCTCCAGTTCCCTGGGGAATTTCTCCACCTGGATATCGAGGGCCACGATGCGTTTTTCCTGCTGGGCCACCGCCGCCTCGCGCTCCTTCAGGCTGGCCTCCTTGTCCGCCACTTTCTTATCGAATTCACCCCTCTTCTGCTGCAGCTCCTTTTCCAGGCGGTTGATCTCGTCCTGCAGGGCATTGGTCTTCTGTTCCCGGTCCCGCTTGAGCAGGTAGTCATACTCCTCCTGTTCGCGGCGGCGGGCCTTTTCCAACTGCTCCTGCTGCTCCTTGGCCCTGGCTTTGGCTTCGGCCTGCTCCTGCTCCCAGGCGGCGCGGTCGCGTTTGATCGCCGCCTCCAGCTCCGTGCGGCGGGCGGCCATCTCTTCCTCAAAGGCGGCCCGTTTCTGCTTCTGCGCCTCGACCAGGGCCGCCAGGGAGTAGGCGGATTTTTCCATCTCAAAGATCTCGGCCAGTTCCTTCTCCTTGGCCGCCACCGCCTCCTTGACCTTACGGTAACGGTCGGTCTGTTCCTCGATCCGGGCGGCGATATCGGTCAGGGCCGCGGTGATACCGGTCTTGATCCCGCCGATGGCCTCGCTTACTTGCACCGCGGCAAGTTCCTCGGCAACCACGGTCACCTCCCTGGCCCGCCGCTCCTCCTTTTCCTTCTCCGGCCGCAGCTCCTCGACGGCGCGGCCCTCCAATTTCTCCACCAGTTGATTGTACGCCTCAAGAATCTCCTTCTTGGTATTGGTCGGGGTCAGCTTCGGCATCTCATCTTCCTTTTTGCTCATTTTTTCACCTGATTTTTTTGATATTGGTTGTGGCCGGCATACATGCATTTCTTCTGATTATTCGCTGCATACCAGAAGTGGTCGGACAAATAGCGTCCTAGGAAATATTTTTTTAAAATAAAGGTCCCTATCCGGATCAAATTGAATAACGGTGGAAAACTTAATCGCGGGCATGGCCCGCTCTTACGGGCGGCTGGATAGTTCCCCAAACAGGATGTTTCAAAGCTTACGCGTTTTCACGCTTAAACGTTCACCCCTCCAGCCATTCCAGGTAATCCCGCAGGAGATCGGGGGCCAGATTTTTCAAATCGCGGCGGGAGGCCACCATGGCCTGGTGATGGCCGAGGCGCCTTGCCTGTTCCGCCCGCCGCAGCAGTTCGTATACCCGGCCTTCCCTGGTAACCGGCTCTTTGTCCTGCTCCACCAGGGGAAGAAGCCCTTGCAGAAAGCCATAGGCCGGCGCCAGGGCAGGCCCGTATTCCGCAATCACGGCAGCCAACGGCTGGTTGCGTATCGCCTCCACAGCCACCTCATGCGGGGCAAGCAGCAGCGCCTTGACATAAGACGCGCCGGCGATTTCCGCCCGGCCCTGCAGCCACAGGGCATCGGCGAGATAGCCATGCAGCCGGCCGTTTTCCGGCAAACGCTCAAGCACAACCCGCAGATGGCGTTCCGCTGTCGCGTACTCGCCAAGCAGCAGATGCAGGTAACCGCTGCACAGATCAGGCGGGACGTAGAATGCCGGACTGCCGTCCAGCAATGTCAGCAGATGCCTGATCAGGTTCAGCCGCAATGTCTGGTAGCTTTCGGTATTGCCAGGGGGAATTTGCTAATCCTGTCCCACAGCAAAGGGGCGGCAGCTTCCGGTTCCAGCCCCTGCAGCTCGCCAAAAAACCCTTCCCAGCATTGCAAATCCCGCATGCCGCGTCCGGCCTCGGGATGATCCGGCAAGGCCTTGAGCACCCCGGAAAAGCGCGCCCGCGCGTCATTAAAATCAAGCCCGGCAAGGCTGCGGTAGCCTTTGCCCACCGCGATAAGGTCCCACTGAAAAAGACTGAGCTGCATCTCCTATTCTCCCGCAACAGCTATCCTGCCATCCGCACTCTGCCACCCAATGTCATAGTGAAAAAAAATAACGTTCCAACGCTTGAGAGTTTAAACGTTTGAACGCTGGATCGTTCACAGACCGGCGGCCATGCCGCGCAGAATTACTGATTTCCCCACCGCCTCCCTCACCTCTTTGCGGAAGGCGACATGGCGATTGTAGCGCACCTTGCAGTAATCCTGCAGAAGCGCTTTGGCCTCGCTTTTTTTGCCGGCGGCCGTCATGTCCTCGGCCAGGGCGGCCAGCACCTGGGCGGCCCGGTCATAGGCGGAGCGCTGCTTGTTGGAAACGATATGGTTGATCCGCTTTTCCCCGATATTTCCGGCCCATTGCCGGTAACGGTCCGCATCCACGGTTGCCGGATCAACCAGGCCGAGCCCCCGCATGATCTCCTCAAGGCCGGAGACATCCGGATCACGCTCGGAACCATCAAAACTGTCGGGATAATAGGAACGGCAACCGGCATAATCGTGCAGCAATTCCCGGACCAGGGTGCAGTTCGCCTGCCCTGCGCATGACAAATGCAGCAGGGACGCAAACAGCAGGCCGGTGGCATTGCCATAGGACCAGCCCACCGGTTTATTCCGTTCACACAGGGCAAACGCCTCAGCCAGTCTGCCCGCCATGAGCAGGGCCTTGACCAACAGAACCTTTTCATCGTGCCCGGATTTATGCCCGGAGAGAAAGGAACAGACTTCGGCCAACTCTTTCCCCCTGACCTGCTGCCGCTCTGCCTCCGCCACCAGGTCAAGCAGGCTCCCTTCCCCTGGTTGGGATCTGAATCTTTCCCGGCAGCCATCCAGGACCGCGCCCTGGTCTCCGAGTTTTTTACCGGCCCTGGCCAGGCAGAGCGCCGCCCTGCCGCGATCCCGGCCAAGGGGCAAGGCTTTCAGTGCCTCATGGCCTGCCTGTTTGAGTCCTGGCCAGTCTTCCCCATCTTCCAGTTTCTGCAGCCAGTAGAGATAACCACGGGGCTGTTTGGCCTGCCAGCTCCGGGCAAGGTCCGCCACGGCCGTCACGCCACCCTGCAGAAAAGCCGCCTCCAGCCGCAGGCCGGCAACCCGGTCCTCTTGAAAACCCATGCGCCCCAAGGCCTTTTCCCAGGCAGGCAGAAACTGGTCGAAACCGGCAAGGGTGCCCGTCTCGGCATCCATCACATCCTGCAGCAGCGGATACTCCCCGGCGAGCAGCCCGTCCATATCGCTTCCCTCCTGCTCCGCCGCCATGGCGGTCAGCATGGCCTGCACCCGCTCCCCTTCGGCTGCGGATTCATAGACGCACCTGGCATAGCGGGCCCGCGCCTCCCTGAGATCGACGTTGAAATCAGGAAGCAGACTGGAGGAAGATAATTCCGCTTCGTTCAGCAGCGACAGCAGGGCATCATAAACCTGCCGGGCCTCCTCCTTCCTCCCGGCCATGAACAGCTGCCCGGCGTCGGTGAAGAAGGAAGTCAGCGCCGCCTGCTGGTCATCGCTCAGCAGGTCCGGGCCTTCATCGTCATAATAGGAATCCTGCCAGTCATCATCCGGATCGTCCCAGTAGGAGCCGTCCTCAATGGCGCTGATACGATCGATAATTTCCTGCCGCAACCCGGCTATCTCCTTGAGCAGCCCGGTTTCAGAAGAAACGGAAACGGCAGCGGCCTGTTGTGGCTCAACGGGCAGGAGTGAGAGAACGGAGTCGAGGAAATCGCGCCGCTCTTCCGGCGCAACCTGTCTTGCCAGCTCAACAATCAGCTTGGACAGGGCAGCCTTGTCCAGCGGTTCGCAGAGCTGTTCGATTTTTTCAAGATAGGGTTTCAACGCGAGTGTTGCTGTTTTCATGGTTCTTCCTTTAAGTGTTCCAGCGTTTCAATGTTTAAACGTCCATCAGCAATAGATTTGCGCCATTTTTTTGATTTCTTCCCGCACCAGCACCCGCAGGGCCGGCGGGGCCACGACCCGCACCTCGGCCCCGTGGCTCAAAATTTTTTTCACCAGTTCACGGAAATCAGCCACGGAGAACTGCAGCAGCAGGCTGCCGTCCGCCTCCCGCGTTGTTTTCTGCTCCGGGTGCCAGACCTGCTCGCCCACCCAGGAAGCGGCTTGCGGGGAGAAATGGAGCATTACCTCAACCGGATCTGTGCCCTGCATGATGCCGAAATGGCGGCGGGAATATTCCTTGAGGGAGGGCAGGCCGGCAGGCAGGTTAATCCGCTGCGGGGACGGGGCAATGGCCTTGATGCGCGACAGGGCAAAGTCCCTGATACCACCGCTTGCGGCGCACCAGGCAAGCAGATGCCAGCTGCCCATGTAGTGTATTAGATGCAGGGGCCGGATGTTGCGGGTGGAGGTTTTAGCAGTATGGGGCGAATGGTAGGTGATGCGCAGGGGCGAGTCATCGAACAGGGCCTGGACCGTCTGGCGGAAACACCAGTCATCCACCCTGGCGTATTCGATGTTCTTGACCGAGATCCGGTCGTCCACCTGCTCAAGGCAGGATTCTTTCCTGTTGCCGGTGGCGCCGAGCACCCGGTCGATCAGCTGGCACAGATCGTCCTTGAGGGCCTGATCGGGGATGGCCGAGGCCAGGCGGACGGCCAGGGCAAGGGCCAGGATATTGGTCTCGCTGAACCAGTGGCCCGGCAGTTCAAAGGAATCATCCGTGTAGCAATAACCGCGCCGGCGGCGGTCAAATTCCAGCGGCGCACCCAGGCGATCACGCATGAAATCGATGTCCCGCTGGGCGGTGCGGGGCGACAACTCAAACTCCTCGGCCAGCCGCACGGCATTGGGATAGCGGCCGGCCTTGATGCGGCCATGGAACCAGTAAAACCGTTCGTATTTCAGCCGGTCGGACATTTATCCCCCATGCGCCACCTCTACCGGACAATATCAGGTTTTTACGCCGCGAGATGCCGGATCTGCCCCCGGCAGCGGAACACACAGGAGGAAATACTACTCCATATCCTTGTTGCGCACCATAAAAAGTTATAAAGATTATGAGGTTAGGATGGGGGGAGAGGAATCTGGGAAAATCCATGGATTCCGGGTCGCGCTTCGCTTGCCCAAAATGACCATGTTTGCTTAAGCGTTGAAACGCTCAGGAGAACGGCAGGCCCCCGGCCAGGGTGAAACCTGCCGGATAACACCCAGGTTTACAGCCAGAATTCCGGGTACTTCCTGGTTTTGGGGATATTGTTGACAATGAGGGCGACCACAAGCATCACGCCTGCTCCCAGGGCGGCCGGCATGACGACATAAAGATAGCCGAGTTTGTGCACGCTCTCCCCGCCGATCACGGCGATGAGCGCCGTAGCGCCCCCCGGCGGGTGAAGGGTGCTGGTGAGATGCATCAGGGCAATCGAGGTGGAAACAGCTGCCGCGGCCGCCAGCCAGGGCTCTCCGCCGAGCAACCGGAAGGCGGTCACGCCGACGAAGGCGGAGAGGATATGACCGCCGAGCAGGTTGCGCGGCTGGGCCAGGGGGCTGCGAATGGCTCCATAGATGAGAACGGCTGAGGCGCCGAACGAGCCGATGAGCATGAGCAGCCCGTTTTGGTCCACGAGCTTGTAATGGAGCAGAGCGACAGCGGCTATACCGATGAAACTGCCGATCCAGGACCAGCAGACCTCGGCAATGCTTACCCGTGGCGGGCTCTGGCCATTGCCTCTCATTTTTTGCAGGAATATCATAGCAGTCGGCCTCTAGCGGGTTGCATGGTAAGATCGAACGAGATCAGTGCGGGTAACGATGCCGGCAAGTCTTCCATCTGCATCAACAATCGGCAGACGATTGATCTGCCGGTCGATGAACAAGGCCGAAATCGCTCCGATGGTGATCCCGGTTTCGGCGGTTACCGCCGGCGTGGTCATGATATCCCGGATGCAATGATTACGCAGGGTCGTCACCATGCACCCCTTGTTATTCAAACACCGGGCGATGATCTGCATGAAGGATACGGATTTGCCGAGCCCCATCCTGGCGAGAAAATCCTTTTCCGACACCATGCCGGCAATCCGGCCTTCGCCATCCACCACCGGAGCCCCGGAAATCCGCTTGTCCGCCATGAAAGCAGCGGCTTGCATCGGATTCATCTCCAGCCCGATGCAGTGCACCGGCCTGGTCATGATATCCTTGGCGGTCAAGGAGTTTTTTATCCGCTGCACGGCGTGCCGAAAGGCCACCTGGAAGACTTCCTTGAAGTCACCGGGACTGATATCGATATACCCCTGGATATCCTTCATTGCCGCCAGGATATCCGGCTCAACAATTTCTATTGCGCCGTAGTCTCTGTCCGTTGTTTCATGCATTGTCGCCACTCCAGGTCAGTTGTTTCACCACAGCGCGCACGTATATCGCCGGGGCGGTTCGCGAACCGCCCCTTGTACCGGGTTCTGTGCCTGTGGTTGATGTTACGTTTTTCTATTTCCCCGCAGCGTGAGTGGCCCGCATGGTTTTCGCCAGCTCCTTGATTTCACCGAGGTCCTTGGTCATCTCGTTCCAGCCATACCAGTAGGCATAATCGGGGTTGACGTGGAAAAAGGCCTGGTAGGCCCGCATGCGGTGCTTCATGTACATCTGCACCAACACCTGGTCGATGTAGGAAAGGCCGTCGAGATTCTCGTTCCAGCTGGCGCCGTTGGTATGCATAAAGGTAAGCAGGAACGGATAGTTATGTGGATAGCCTTCCGGTTTCTTGATGATGCCTTCTTTATAGAGGGCGGCAACGGTCTCGATGGCGTCGGCCATCAACCGGTCGGCTTTCTGCAGAATGGCATCACCCATTCCCAACTGCTCACGGGCATACTGTTCCGAATGGCACTCGGAGCAGACAGCGATCATCTTGTCGCGTTCCTTTTGCCACGACTCCTGGTCGAGTTTCGCCATCTTCACCGCCTTGACCGCATCGAAAACCGGGGTGGGCTCCCCAGTCTCGGGATTAAGTACCCCAAGGGCCTTGAGGATGGTGACCCGGTCCGCCGCCGCCTGTTTGTCCTCGGGCAGCGGCAATCTCACGCCGAGGAAGCCCCAGGCGGTATGGTTGGCATGGTTGCCGTCCGGCATGTGGCAATGCTGGCAGGTAGGCGCCACGGCGCCTGCAGGCAGCGAACCCTCCACCTTGGCGAAATAGCGCTCGCCGTGCTTGGCGCTTGACCACATCTCCCACTGGGGATGGTCATACCCCATATGGCATTGCTGGCAGGCCCGCGGGTTCTGGGCCTCTTTCTTGGAGAAGCTGTGGCGGGTGTGGCATTCATCGCAGGAATTATTCTGATACCGGTAGCCTTTTTCCCGCAGCTCCTTCTTCTGCTCTTCGCTCTTGATGCCCATGTTGTGGCAGCCGCCGCAGCCGCGGCCGCCCTCGATCAGCTCATCCGGGGCCATATGGGTGGCGGGAAGAGCGTTGAGCGACGTCCAGCCGAAGTTGTGTTTGCCGTCGGCAAACTGCGCAAATTGCTGCTCATGGCATTCGGCGCACACCTTCTCGTCCGGCAGCTGGGCAAGCTTGTAGTCCTCGGCGGTCTTGTGCTGATCGCCATGACAGGTTCTGCAGGTCACCTCACCGCTCTCGGCATGTTTACTCACATTAAAGTCTGCGACCTGGCCGGGGGAGATCTTGCTATGACAGTCGATACATTCATCAGCCGCGCTCAGTCCCGGCAGTGACAGCATCCCGAGCGCCATTGCCGTAAACAGAAGTTTCCCTTTCATCATTTTCCTCCTTTGTTTTTTGGTTCTCCTCACAAATAACTCCCAACAACAACCCTACAGAAAGATATCCGCCCGGTCTTTGACTTAAGTCAAAAAACAGCCCGGAAATTGGCAGTTAGGAGCCGTGACGAAACAACTTACACCATTCTGACCGTTCCTTTCCGGCTCCTTATGCCGTTTTGGTTTTCAGAATGGCCATGTTATTTTTTTTACAACGGCTTATCAGACGAATTATGAATGCCTACAGCGGACGAGGCCAGGGGCAACAGAATAATGAAGCGGGTCATGCCCTCTTTTGCCTCAATTTCGATGTTGCCGTGGTTGGTGTGGACAAATCGGTTGATGATGTTCAGCCCGCGGCCCCTGACCGCGCCCCGCCGCATCTTTTCCAGCCGCTCGGCCGGAATCTCGCCGGAGTTTTCAATGACTAGCCTGGCCATGCCGTTCTTGCGGCCGGTGGACATCGCCACCCGGCCATTGCTCTGCTCGGCCACGGCGCGCACAGCGTTGCCCAGCAGATTATCCACCACCCGCTCCAGACCGAAACGGGAACAGGAGACCAGAAGATCCGCTGCCAGTTCGGGCTTCAGCAGCGTGACCCTGGGGAGTTTCGATTCGTGCACCACCTCCTCGATGATGCTGTATCGCACCGAGGCGATGGCGGACAGATCGACGATGGTCTCCCGGCCCTCGCCGGTCATGGCCTGGGCCAGATCCTGCATGCGGGCGGCCTCGGAGGCCATGATATCAAGATAGCTTTGCAACTTGTTGCGAACCGAGTTAAGATCGTCATTTTCCAGCAGCTTGCGGGCCCGGTTGGCGAACCCGGCCACGGCAATGGCCGGGTTCTTGATGTCGTGCAGGATGTCCCCGAAAAACTCGAGCCTGGAGGCCTTCATGATCTCCTTGCCGAAAAAGGTGAGCAGTTCGATTTCCTCATCCGAGAAAAAATGTTTCTGTTTAGTGGCGTTGAATGACAGGAGATGACGCACCTTGCCGTCAACACTGAGCGGCACCAGCAGAATAGAGTGGATATGATGGGCGGCGGTGAATTCCCGCAACTGTCTGCTCATCAGAGAACTGCAGGCCGGGTCCTTGATCAGCAGGTAGGACTGGGTTATCCTCTCATGCTCCGTGTCGCATTTCTGTTTTGTCCAGTTGATGGCCGCCTGGAAATAGGGATGGTGCGCCACGGTAAAACTATGGCCGGCGTCATGATAACAGCCGTCCTGGGGATAAGCCGCCTCAAGATTAATGAACTGCTGGTCCTCGGAAACGGTGAAGAGCGAACAGCTCTGCACTTCAATCATCTCTTTGAGTTCCGGAATCAGCAGGACAAAAAGATCCTTCAGCTTGATGCCTTCCCGCCGGCTCAGCTTGATGAATATCTTGTTGAAGATAGTCTCCTTGCGGCGGTTCAGCTCCTCCAGGTCAAGAATCTTCTTTTTGGCCAGGACAAAGCTGATGCGGCGGGAGAGCAGCTCGGCGTGAATCATCTCCAGCCGGTCAAAGTGCCGGTCATCCTCCTTGTAATAGATCTGCAGGGAGCCGAGCAGATCGTTGCCTGAAGAGGCGGACAGGGGCATGACCAGGGGAACGGCAAGCAGGGAATTAAAGCCCCAGGACCTGACGACATCCTTGTTCTGGTAAAGAGGGTCCTTGAGGATGCTGGGCACGGCTACGCAGCGCTGCTCCTGCACCACTGTGCCGGAAATGGTATTTTTCACCGGGATGGTGGACAGCCGGTCATAATCGGACACACCGTATGCGCCGAAAGAGGTGAGCCGCAGGGAGTCGGGATCAAAGATACGGATGGTGGCCGCATCGGCAGCAAGATTATGCACGATGCGCTCGGCCGCAACCTCAAGAATTTCCTTAAAGGAAAGACTCGGGTCGATGGACATGATTTCCTCAATTTCCTGAATAATGGTGGACAGAAACCAGGACTGATACTCCGATTCAACGGTGTTGATCAACTCCTGCAACTGGCTTTCGCTCAAATTGCCTTTCTGAAGAAGATGCTGACTGAAAAAATCTTCCAGTTTTCTTTCCATGCCCGCCTCCTGTATTCAGACACCCTGAGAAAATAGCCATCTGTCTCCTAACGGGAAATTGCTCTCTAACATCTTAACCAAACTATCAGTATTTTTACAGTGTTTACTGTATGATATTTGTATTATTTTGCATTATTCTCCAAGAAACCATCCTTCCGGAATATGACAGAAACCCGGCATCCCTGTTTTCACTTGCCCGGCCCGGCCTCTCTGTCTCTTGACTCCGGCTGCCGCCGGGGATAGAGTGTGACCATGACCAGACTGACCCTTACCGTTGCGCATAACTGCACGCTTGCCGGCGCCCCGCCGGAACTGACCGCTGTTCTGAAGAAAAAACTCACCCTGGTGAATCCCAAATACCGCGACGCGGTAAGATATGCCCGCTGGATCGGCAAGAACCTCAAGAAGGAACTGCATTTCTATACCCTGGCTGGCCCGGATATCCTCTTTCCCAGGGGCTTCGGCAACCAGGCGGTGCTGCTCTGCCGGAACATGGGCTTTGAGGTGGATATCATCGATCACCGGCGGCAGCTCGATCCGGTTGAGCTTGCCTTCAGCGGCAACCTGCGCCCTTATCAGGACAAGGCCTGCCGCGCCATGCTGTCCCGGGAGTTCGGCGTGCTTGAGGCGGCCACCGGCAGCGGCAAGACCGTCATGGCGGCCGCCATGATCGCCGGCCGCCGGCAGCCGGCCCTGATCCTGATCCACACCAAGGAGCTGCTTTACCAGTGGCAGGAACGCATCCGCAGCTTTCTCGGGCTGGAACCGGCGCTGATCGGCGACGGCGCATTCGCCGTGCATGACGTCACCGTGGGCCTCATCAACACGGTGAAAAAGCATCTGCATGAGCTGCCGGCCCGTTTCGGCCACATTATCGTCGATGAATGCCACCGCACCCCGAGTTCCATGTTCACCGACATCATCAAGGAATTCGACTGCCGCTACATGCTGGGCCTGACCGCCACCCCCATGCGCCGGGACGGGCTGACCGAACTGATCCACTGGTATATCGGCGACATGGTCCACCGGGTTGCCCAAAAAGATCTCGACCGGCACGGCGCCGTGTTAAAGCCCCGCATCATCTCCCGCCCCACCTCCTTCACCTTCAACTACCGGAGAAACTACCAGGATCTGATGTCCGCCCTGACCGCCAATGCCGGGCGCAATGAACTTATCGTGGCCGATATATGCGACGAGGTGAAAAACGATGCGGGCACGATTCTGGTGGTCTCCGACCGGGTGTCACACTGCGAGACCATCTGCGGCATGCTCACGGAGCGGGGGCTGCAGCCCCTGCTGCTCACCGGCCGGGTGGCGGGGGAGGAGCGCGGCGACATCGTCCGCCGGGTGCAGCAGGGCGAGGTGCGGGTGCTGGTGGCCACCATCCAGCTCATCGGCGAGGGTTTCGACTGTCCGGGGCTGACCAGTCTCTTTCTCTGCACGCCGATCAAGTTCGAGGGCCGGCTCACCCAGGTGATCGGCCGCATCCTGCGTCCCGCCCTGGGCAAGGAGCCCAGGGTCTACGATTATGTTGACCCGGTTGGGGTGCTCAAGGCCTCGGCCAGGGCCCGCCGGCAGATCTACGAATTGACCCTTTGCGCCGGCGACCAGCTGTGAGAAGCGCCGGCCATAACCGACCTTCGCCGCCGGCCGAGGCCCTGGCCGCGCTCACCATCTCCGCCACCCTGCCTGAGCTGCGCCAGGCCCTGGCCAACGGCTCGGCGGTGCTCGCCGCCCCGCCCGGCTCCGGCAAAACCACCGGCGTGCCCCTGGCCCTGCTTGACGAACCATGGCTTAGCGGTAAAAAAATTCTCATGCTGGAGCCCCGGCGGCTCGCGGCCCGGGCCGCCGCGTCGCGCATGAGCCGTCTACTCGGTGAACCGATCGGCCAGACGGTGGGCTATCAGATCCGCTTTGACCGCTGCATTTCCCCGGCCACCCGCATCGAGGTCCTCACCGAGGGGATACTGACCCGCCGCATCCAGCATGACCCGGAGCTCTCCGGGGTGGGACTGGTCATCTTTGACGAATACCACGAACGCTCCATCCATGCCGATCTGGCCCTGGCCCTGTGCCTTGACCTCCGCCAGCTGCGCGATGACCTGCGCCTGCTGGTCATGTCCGCCACCCTGGATGCCGGGCCGGTGGCGGGGCTGCTCGGCAATGCGCCGCTGATCACCGGACATGGCCGCAGTTTTCCGGTGACAACCGACTATCTCGACCACGAACCGGCCGGCAGGATCGCCGCGATCACGGTGCAGGGCATCAGGCGGGTGCTGACCCAGCGGCAAGGTGACATCCTGGCCTTTCTGCCCGGCGCGGGGGAAATCCGGGAGGCCGGGGATCTGCTGGCAGAGCAACAAAACGACAGAACCATCATCCTGCCCCTGTACGGCAACCTCAGCCAGCAGGAACAGGACCTGGCCATCATGCCTGATCCGGCCGGCAGGCGGCGGGTGATCCTGGCCACCTCCATTGCCGAGACCAGTCTCACCATTGAAGGCATCGAAACGGTGGTTGACAGCGGCTGGTCCCGACTGCCGCGCTTTCAACCGGCCAGCGGCATGAGCAGGCTGGAAACGGTGCGGGTGTCGAGGGCCGCGGCCCGCCAGCGGGCAGGCCGGGCCGGCCGCCTGGGGCCGGGCCATTGCCTGCGGCTGTGGACCAGGCACCAACACCACGGCCTGGTGCCCTTTCATCCGCCGGAGATCCGCGCCGCGGACCTGGCCCCCCTGGCCCTGGAACTGGCCCTGTGGGGGGTGAGCGGCCCCGGCGAGCTGCTCTGGCTGGACCCGCCGCCTGAGGCGGCCTACGCCGCGGCCCGGGAGCTGCTCATCTCTCTTGCCGCCCTTGACCAGGCGGGCCGCATCACCGCAGAGGGCAAACGGCTGACCGCACTCCCCCTGCATCCTCGGCTTGCCCACATGCTGGTCATGGCCCAGGATCTGGGCCAGGGGGCCCTGGCCTGCGATGTGGCGGCGCTGGTTACTGAACGTGATGTGGTCAGACCATCGGCCATGGCGGCCAGCACCGATCTGCACCAGCGGCTGACAATGCTTACCCTCTACCGCCGCCACGGACCGGCGGCGGTCAGGGAACGGGGCGGCGATGTCCAGGCCTGCCAGCGGGTAGATCAGCTGGCCGGGCAGTGGCGGCAGATGCTGCACTATGGGGACAAGGGATATGATGAGGAGATGGCGGGTGTGGTGCTGGCCTTTGCCTACCCGGACCGCATAGCCGCCCGTAGGCCGGGTCAGCGGGAGCGCTTCCAGCTGGCCGGGGGCCGCGGCGCCTTCCTGCCCCCCGGCGATCCCCTGGCGGCCAGCCACTATCTGGTGGCGGCCCAGCTTGACGCGGGCCGCAAAGAAGGACGCATCTTCCTGGCCGCCCAGGTCGACCCGGCTGAACTCAGATCCTGCCAGCCGGGACTTTTCCACTGGCGGGAAGAGGTCGGCTGGGATGATGCGCAGCAACGGGTTACGGCCCTGCGCCGGCAATATCTGGGCAATCTGGTGATCAGCGAGCTGAACCTGCCCAAGGCTGATGCAGAGCAGATCCTGCAGGCCATGACTGAAGGCATACGCAGGATGGGGCTTGACGCGCTGCCGTGGAGCCCGGAGGCCCGCCGGTTACAGGCCCGCATCAACTGCTTGCGGGAGTGGCAGCAGGAAGGCAACTGGCCCTGTCTGGAAGACGGGCATCTGCTGGCGGATCTCGGCTGGCTCGCCCCGTATCTCGGGGGCATCACACGGCGGGACCAGCTCAGACAGCTTGATCTCACCGCCATCTTCAGCGCCATGCTCTCCTATCAGCAGCGCCAGGAACTTGAGCAGGCGGCCCCGGACCGGCTGGAGGTGCCCAGCGGCTCCCGCATCCGCATCGACTACCGGCCCGGAGAAGCGCCGGTGCTGGCCGTGCGGCTGCAGGAGATGTTCGGCCTGCAGCAGACCCCGGCCATCTGCCACGGCAGGATCAAGCTGCTGCTGCACCTGCTCTCCCCGGCCCGGCGGCCCATGCAGATCACCGCTGATCTGGCCGGTTTCTGGCAGCGCTCCTACCCGGAGGTCAAGAAGGAACTCAAGGGAAAATACCCGAAACACCACTGGCCGGATGATCCCCTGGCCGCCCCGCCCACGGCAAGGACGAAGAAACGTTCCAGCGATTAAGTGTTCCAACGTTCAAACGTTTAAGCGCTTAAGCGTTGAAACGCTGAAACGTGTCCGTCACAGCTGGACGTCGAAATCAAGCACCGCATCGGGCAACAGAAATACCGGCCGCAGGGCCTTGACCTTCAGTTTGCGCCCGTGCTCCTTGTACAGCAGGCTGATCTTGATATCATCCACCTTGTGCACCTCCTGGCCGTCCAGGGCCAGGATCACATCGCCCTTTTTCATGCCGGCCGCCTCTGCCCCGCTGTTGGGCGCAAAGCCGTCAATGGTGGGACCACTCTCCTTTTCAGCCAGCATGACCCCCAGCAGCGGCGACGGCGGCAGATCCACCTGCTCCGAGAAAAAAACATAATCCGCCTCGCTGGGCGTCAGGTCCCCCTGCCGCACATTGACCATCACCGTCTGTTTGACGGGAAGCCGTCTCGCCACCCGGGGGGGGATGGCATTTTCCTTCACCACATGGCCTGAACCAGCAATGACGATCATCTTGGCGGTCGAATGGGAGGTGAGATAACCGGCGATGGTTTCGGCCATGGTTTCATCCCACAGCACCTGGGACTGGACGAAGTTTGTCATTTTTTTGTCATTGGCATCAAAATGCGGGCCGCTGTGGCTCTGAAAGACCTGGACCAGGCGCTGGCGGTAACCCGGCATGGTAAGATCGCGCTCTGCCGGCAGGCCTTCCTTGATTTCCGGGGCCAGGCCGGCAATGCCACCCTCACGGAAGGTATCGCTGACAATGTCCTTATCCAGGTTCAGGGCAATGACCGGCAATTTGTGCTGCCGGGCATACTGCAGGATATCCCGGTAATAACGGTAGTCATAGCCCCAGTTCTTGAAGTACTGGGCATCCTTGAGGAACTGCCGCTCGTCAATGTCACCCTGGATATAGGCGTCCAGGGCCGCCTGACTGCTGCGGTTAAACATCTCCATGCCCACGGCGACCTCAGGATGTCCCTGGTGGATGGCCTGCAGCACCCGGAACTGCAGCAGGTGATCAGCCTGATTCACATGTGTCTCCCCCACATACACCACCCGGCTGTCCGCTACGCTGTCCATGATGTCATCAAAGGCCAGGCTCTTTTCCACGGCAGCACCCCGAGGCGGCTGGTCGAGAATATACCCGATGCCGTAGTCGGACTCGGGCACCCTCTTTTCCGTGTTCCTGCCATCCTCGAAATGCAGGTAGCCATACTTGCCGTAATGGCCGAGTTTGCGGGCAACCGCCGCCACCTGCTCCTGGCTCTCAGCCTGCATCAGCACGGCAACCAGGCCCGGGGCCAGGGGATTCTCCCGCACCTCCAGGGTAAAGCCGCTGGCCGGGAAGGCCGGCCGGGCAAAAAGCCCCAGGCTGGCCTTGGACCCGGTACCCAGAAACAGCACATTTTTCACCCCCAGGTCCTGCTCGTTTAATTCACTTTCCGTGACAAGGGCACAGTCCATCTCGGCCAGCATGGGCCGCATGGCCGCAAATTTCTCTTCAGCGCCGTCCGCCAGCACGGCCATCTTCTCCGCCCCGCCCTGGAAGCGGGACCACACCGGCGGCACCTCGTCGGGCACCAGCCTGCGCATCAGATCATAATCAGGATCAATCTCCATGGTGGACGGCATGGCGGCAAGACGCATGCTGACCGGGGTTTTAGCCTGGGTGACGGTAATGTCCTGCCGCACCGTCTCCTTGCCGCTGTTTACCTGCACCGGCACGGTGAACACATAGGGCGGGGTATTCTGCTGCACCAGATCAAAGGTCAGTTCCGGCGCGCCGTCTTTGAGCTCAATACTTAATTTCTGCACGGTGAGCACCGGCACATCCGGCCGCAGCAGCCACTGATCGAAAAAACCGCTCAGATCAAGACCCGCGGCCTTATTGAAACTCTGCTTGATATCGTCCCACGAGGCCTGGCTGAATTGATGCTGCTGGTAAAAATCCCGCAGGGCGGCGTAAAAAACCTCATCGCCGACTTTTTTGCGCAGCATGTGAAAAATCATGCTCACCTTGTTATAACCCACCGCCCGGCTTGCCTGGCTGGCTATGCCGTGGTCGCCGGCATCCTTGAAATCGGCCGCACTCATGGTGTTATCCGGCCCCACATGGCTCTGGTATTTGATCAACTGGCCCTTGCGGAAGTCTACCTCCTCCCCCTTGTCAGCGGCATATGCATGGTCGGCCAGATAGGTGGTCAGCCCCTCGCACCAGTTGCCCAGCTCATGATTCGCCCCCACGGCATTGCCGAACCAGGAGTGCAGCACCTCATGGCCCAGCGATGTTTCCGTGATAAAAGGCAGCCGCACCACACTCTGGCCGAGCAGGGTGAAGGTGGGCATGGCAAAGCCGGTGGGCAGCCGGTTTTCCACCACCGAGTACCGCTTGTAGGGATAGGGACCGATGAGTTTTTCGTAACGGGTCAGATAGTCTCTGGTCTTTGCCCCGTAAACCTGGGCGAACTCCTGGTCTTCCGGGAAAAAATAGGTGGCGATCACCGTGCCGCCGGCCATCTTCTCCTCCCGCACCTGATAGGGACCGGCAATGAAATGGACAAAGGACAGCGGCCGGCTGAAGGCAAACGTCACCTTTTTTGTCCTGCCCGACCCCTGATAAATAATCTCATCCGCCTCGGAAACCGCGGAAAAATCAGCGGGAATTTCGGCGGTGAGGCTGGTCAGCGCTGGCTGAAGGGGCAGAGGGTACCAGAGATCAAGCAGCACGATCCCCTGGCCGTCGATCATGGAGGTGGCAGAGGCGCCGGCCTCGATTTTTTTGCTAAAGGCTATCTCCACCGCCTGACTGCTGCCGGCCGCGGCAAAGGCCAGCAGGCCATCCGCGCCGATGCTCACCTCCTGCGGCGCGCCGTTTACCACAACGCTGCCGATCGCAAGGCCTTCGGTCTGCAGGGTGAGCGGCTCACCCGCTCCCAGGCTGAAGCGGCTGGTGCCGTTCAAGCGATGGGCGGCCGGGTCAAAGGAGACGGCAAGATCGACTCGCAGCTCCTCCACGGCGGAGGCAGATCGTGCGGCAAACAGGGGAAAAAGGGAAAGGAAAAAAGCAAGCGACAGAAAAAATTCAGCGTAGCGGCAATCTGATTTCATTGCGAAAACCTTGTGTGGTTAATGTGAAAAGAAGGGCTGCGAAAAGAGAAAGTTATCCTCCGTTGATTTATCACATGGAGATGATTACAATCAATAATGTTCCACTTAAGTCAGAAAAACAACTTTGCGCAATACGGGAAAAGCAATGGAAAATTTCAAAAATTCCTGGACACTGGAAATGGCCATGGCGGTGCTTGAAAACAAAACCATTGACAGCAAAACCTGGTCTGAAGCCGTTGAATGGCTGCTGCTCTACGGTCCCCCCGAGATCAGGCAAGTGCTCGGCCAGGCCTCCCATACGGCAACCAGCGTCTGTTATCCTGAACTGAAACCGACGGGGTACACGCCGGACGGTGAGCCCTGCTACCAGATAGATGATATCGCCGAATCCCTGGGTATCTCAAGGGAAGAGGCCATCGAAAAAATGACCGAACTGGAAGAGATACACGGTTTCCGTCACCTTTACGAGGACGAGGAAACATACAAAATCCAATAACAGGGCACGGCACGGCGGCTGGTTTTTTCCACCTCGAAAATGACCCCGGCCAAAGTCTTCTGCCGGGAAACGACCCGGCCGTCGGCATGAACAATCACCCGCTCCATCCTGGCCGGCTGGACCCCTTTTATTTCTCCCCCAGCTCCGGGTACAGCTTTCTGGAACATTCCGGGCAGATGCTGTGACTGAATTCCGTTCCCGAGTGCTTGCCGAGATAGGCTTCCAACTGCTGCCAGTACCCCTTGTCGTCGCGGATTTTCTTGCATGACGAGCAGATGGGCAGAAAACCGCTCAAGGTCTTCACCTTGGCCAGGGCGTTCTCCAGCTCATGGATCAGCTCCTCGCGCTGGTCATAGAGTTTCTTGCGCTCGACGATATCCCGCTGGAGTTTGGTATTGGCCTCCATCAGGGCCAGGGTCCGTTCCGCCACCAGTTTTTCCAGGTCCGTCTGCTGCTTGACCAGCTGCGTCTCCGTCCTCTTGTGCTCGGTGATATCGTGCATGATGATGATGACAAACCGCTGGCTCAGATCGGTGACCGCGACCATGTTCAGCAAAACCTGCCGGTCATGGATAAAAAGCGGCTTATCCACACCCTCAGTGACAAGCTCCGTGCCGACCTGCAGGAGCAGCTTTTCGATATAGGGCCGCTGCTCGGCGGAAAAGAAATTCGCCAATCCCTGGGAGAGCACCTTTTCTTCGGCAAGGCCAAGCAGTTTACAGGCAGCCTCATTGGCATAGACCACCTTGCCCTCCGGGGTCAGTTCGAAAAATGCGTCGGAAATGCGGTTAAGGGCGATTTCAAAGTGTTTTTTGGTGGCAAGAAGCTCTTTGGTGATCTCCCGCTCAAAGATAGTCGCCGAGCCGAGAATCTCCCCGGTCGGGTGAGATGGGCGCAGGGTGGCGGCCTGGGCCAGCACCTTTTGCACATGCTCCCTGATCTCCTTGAACGGTCCCTTGGCAATACAGGCATCAGCGCCGATTTTCTTGACATCGACCTGTTCCTCGGCGGCTATGGCTGAAAAAATAACGAGAAAAACACCCTCCATCTCCGGCAGGCTGCGCACAATGCGGCACAGCTTTTCCCCATTGATTTTCGGCATCACCAGATCAACAAAGATCACATCAGGGAGAAAACGGCTGAGAATATCCAGGGCTTCCAGGCCGTCAACGGCGGTATAGACCTCGTAGCCCATCTCCTCCAGCATATGACTCATCAAACGCAGGATGACCGTATTGTTATCCACCACCAGAATTTTTTTGATCTCTTTCGTGTCCATAGGGGTGCGATCCATCAGTGGGAGAGGTCCTCTCCTGCTTTTAGCGTTATTCCATGAAAAAACAGGGTCAGCATAGACAAATTGCCTGGTGCTGTCAATGATGAAGCCCTGCGTCGCAAAAAATGTCTACCGGCCGGTCAAGGCCTGCCCCGCCTGCCTTGTCTGGCCTTCACTTGTCACCCTGACGGCTGCCCTGCCGGGCAAGGGGCATTTGTTTTCACAGATGCCGCAGCCAATGCACAGCTCGTCAACCACAAAGGGCTGCAGCACGGTCACTGTTTCACCCCTGGCATTGACTACCGGCTGCGGCCGGAACTTGATGGCCTTGTCAGGGGTCGGGCAATGCTCTTCGCAGACAATACAGCCGATACCCTTGGCATAGGGCAGGCAGAGATTTTTGTCAAAAAACACCCGGCCGATGACCGCGGCGTGCTTGGCGGGCAGGGTCAGTTTCTTGATGGCCCCGCTGGGACATACCTGGCCGCACAGGGTGCAGTTATACTCGCAATAACCGATCCGGCTGCGCACCAGCGGGGTGAACATACCCTCAATGCCGGCCTCCAGAAAGGCGGAGTGCAGGGCATTGCCGATGCACACCTTCATGCACTCACCGCAGCGCACGCAGCGGCCGAGAAACTCCTCCTCCGGCAGGGCACCGGGCGGCCTGATCAGCAGGGGATCAGGCTGGCGGGCAAGCAGCCTGCTCTGCAGAAAAAGCGGCAGCAGCGCCCCCGTTGCCACGCTGCCGGCAAATGCCCGGCGGGACATGCCGTAGGAGCCGGCGGTTAATGGCGGACGCTGAAAGGAGAGATGAATCCTGTTGCGGGGACAGAGGGCCAGGCAATCAAGACAGAGGTTGCAATCCGCCGGGGAGATCCGCCGGTCTTCATCAATGGCGCCCATGCGGCAGATGGCGCGGCACAGCCGGCACTTGCCGCACTGCTCATCTCCTCCCTGGGCCACGAGCCAGGAAAAACGGGAAACCAGGGCCAGCAGGCCGCCCAGGGGGCAGAGGTTCCGGCAGAAAAACCGCCGCTGCCAGTGATTCAGCACCAGGACCATGGCAAAGAGCAACAGGGAAAAGAGGCTCAGGGCATACACCTTGTGACTGAAGGGAAGGATGAATTTTTTCAGCAGCTCGTAGACCGGCTCAGTGGCGGCATTGACCCAGTCCGGGGCGTGCCGGTAAGTAAAGCCGAAGAAGGAGGAGACCGCAAAATCAAAGGCCGGGTACAGGGCAAAGGAAAAGGCGCGCACCAGCAGGGAAAAAGGGTCAAGGTAGCCGGCCATGGGCAGGCCCAGGCAGGCGGCGACTAGGATAAAGACCAGCAGATAGTATTTAATGGCGCGCAGATCATTGCCGGCCGGCCCCTTTGGCGGAGGGAGGAAATAAGCGCCGCCATCAACCACTGTCCCCATGGGGCAGATCCAGCCGCAGAAAGAGCGGCCGAAAACAAGGCTGAACAGCAGGGTAAAGAGCGCCGGCAGCATGAGGGCTACAATGGTCTTGCCCGCGAAAATGGCGGCCAGGGCGAGCAGCGGATCGATGCGGAAGAGAATATTGACGGCATACTCCAGCTCATCGGAGCCGGAATAATCCGTCTTGATGAACAGAAAGAGAAAAAGGGCAAAAAACAGCAGCTGGCTGAGCCTGCGCCACAGATAGGGCTGGATTTTCTTGTTGCGGACCATTGGCGGCTCAGGCGGTCAATACCTTGATCCTGGCCAGGTCCATCTCGCCCAGACCCATTTTATTGGCAGCCACGGTGGAATCGATGTCAGCCGGCTGCAGATCAAAGAGGGTGGTGGCATAGGCATCCGCAGCCACCGGGTCCGCGGAGGCGATCAGGGTGTCGAGCTGCTTCACATCCTTAAGATCGCCGCCCTGGGGGCCGTTGCGCAGCAGAATGCGAGTGGCGTCGATCACCGTGAGTTTCGGCCTGATGACCGTGGCCAGATCCGCCAGCTTCTGCCCGAGATCGTGATGCAGATCGCCCCGGTTGCCGCCGATCACCCCCATGCTGTTTTTCAACCCCAGGGTCAACCGGCTCAGGCCATGGTGCTTGGCCACCGGCGCGTTGATGTAGCAGTCCGCATCCAGGGCATCCTTATAGATCTCCCAGTTGGTCAGCAATTTTCCCCGGACAATCTGCACCGGCACGAATTTACGGCTGTCCATATGGTCCATTTTCAGGCGCCGGTCATCAAGCCCGGCCAATGCCGCCTGGATACCGCTGTTGGCATAGCAGCGCCGCGGCTCATTGCAGGAGCGGTCAAAAATCATCACCTTGCCCGCCCCGGCCTGCAGGGCCAGGTTGGCCAGGGCCATGACCACCAGGGGATTGGTGTTGGCCGCCTGCTCGGGGCTTCTGTCCCAGCCCATGTTGGGCTTGATCACCACCCTGTCACCGGCCTTGACAAACTGGGCCATTCCGCCAAGGGGGGCCAGCACCTGGGCGACCAGGGCGGTATAGTCCGCGCCCTTGGCAACAGAGAGCAGCGGCTGCGGTTTGTCGGCCGCCAGGGCGCTGGGGATGATGCGGAACTGGGGAATGGCCAGGGTTGCCCCGGCTGACCAGAGGAAAACATCCTTGATGAACTGACGCCTGTCCATAAAATCCTCCTTGTGCTGTTATGCCGGTGCAGGGGCGGTTCGTGCAGGGGCAGTTCGCGAACCGCCCTACGCCACCCTCATCGAAAACCGGCTTTATACGGGCCGCAATGACGCTGCAATCCGGTGATCGGTTACGAAGTCAGTTGTAACTGCCGCATATCATATCAAGGCCCAACGGGGAAAGCAATTCTCCTGTGCCGCAGGAACAGACGTTTCAACGTTCGAATGTTGCAACGCTTGAACATCATGCAACGAAGGATTTGCCATTTACGTTGTAGTCAGCAAGCAAATTAATACTATCAGGATAGCAACTCAACTTCCATGGCTGAATTACGTTGTTAACCTTTTAGTCTTTGTGTAGATATCAAGAAATTAGTTACGGACTTGTTATGCTACGGGGTTGGGGACGCCCATAAAATTATAACCTTATTGGCCAAGTCAGGAACACGCGACCCTCATTTCTGATAATGACCAGTGTTCACCACCACAAAAACAGCCTGTGAAAATTGCGAACCCAAAATGATCATCAGACCTGAAACACCTACAGATATTGAAGCAATAGACATACTCACCATAGCAGCCTTCAAGAATCATCCGATCAGCCATCAGACGGAACAATTCATCATCAAGGCATTGCGTGCTGCCCATGCGCTGACTCTTTCACTGGTTGTGGAGATTGACGGACAGGTGGTGGGCCATATCGCCTTCTCGCCTGTGGCAATTTCCGATGGCAGCCCAAACTGGCATGGCCTCGGACCGATCAGCGTGCTGCCGGCATATCAACGGCAGGGCATCGGCAAAGCGCTTATGCAGGAAGGGCTATCCAGGCTGAAAGCCTTGGGCAGCAACGGGTGTGCTCTCGTCGGTGATCCAGGGTTCTATCAACGCTTCGGCTTTCGCAATATTCCGGGTTTCATTCATGAGGGTATTCCCCAGGAAGTTTTTCTCGCCCTGCCGTTAGCTGAAAAAATACCGCAAGGCACCGTCGTGTTTCACCAGGGATTTTCAGCAACCAGCTGAAATCTAAAATATTTCTTATTGCCGGCCGCTATGAGCAAAAAAATCTCCCCGGAAGACCTCACGAAAATCATTCAGCCCGGTTCGCGGATATATATCGGCACCGGCTGCAGCGAGCCGATCATTCTGACCAGCCAACTGGTCTTGAAAAAACATCACTTCACCGATTGTGAGATTCTCCATTTCCTCACCCTGTCCGACAACAACTTCTTTGCCAGTCAGGAGCCCTCCCCGTTCCGGCATCAGGCCCTGTTTGTCGGCAAATCGATCCGGCAGGCGGTCAATGAGGGCAAGGCCGATTATATCCCCATCTCCCTTTCCGACATCCCCAAGCTGGTCAAATCAGGACGGCTGCGGGTCGACGTCGCTCTGCTGCAGGTGAGCCCGCCGGACAAATTCGGTTTCTGCTCGCTGGGCATCAACGTGGATATCAACCGGACCGTTTTTGAATGCGCCAAGATCGTCATCGCCCAGATCAATCCCCGGATGCCGCGGACCAGCGGGGACTCCTCTGTCCGTTTTGCCGACATTGATTATTTTGTCGAGCACGAGGCCCCGCTGCTTGAATTTCAGTACCCGCCGCCGGATGAGGTGACGGAAAAAATCGGCAGGTATTGCGCCCGGCTCATCGAAAACGGCTCCACGCTGCAACTGGGCATCGGGGCCATTCCCAATGCCGTTCTCCGCCATCTGGGGGACAAAAATGACCTGGCGATCTTCAGTGAAGTCCTGTCCGATTCGGTCATTGATCTCATCGAGTCCGGCAATGTCAACTGCCGGAAGAACATCCACCCCCATGTGATGATCTCTTTTGTCATCGGCACGAAAAAATTGTATGACTACGTGCACGACAACCCGTTCATCGAGTTCCACCCCGCCTCGCGCATCAATAACCTGGCCAATATCGCCGCAAACAGCAAGATGGTTTCCATCAACGCCGCCTTGTCCGTTTCGCTGACCGGACAGGTCAACTCGGACAGCATCGGCGCGCATTTCTACAGCGGGGTGGGGGGACAATTGGATTTCACCAGGGGCGCCGCCCTCTCTGAAGGGGGCAAACCGATCATCTGCCTGCCCAGCGTCACCCATGACGGAAAAAAATCACGGATCGTCGCCACCCTGGAGCCGGGATCAGGGGTTGTGGTGCCGAGAAGCGACGTGCATTATGTGGTCACCGAATGGGGGGTCGCCTATCTCCACGGCAAGAGCATCAGGGAAAGGGTGATGCAGATGATCGGCATAGCCCATCCAAAATTCCGCAGGGAGTTGCTGGATGAGGCGAAAAGACTGCATTTCGCTTACGAGGACCAGATGCTGCCCCAGACCAAGGACGGGGTGGTGGTGGTCTATCCGGAAAAATTCGAATGGCACTTCGCCACCCGCAACCAGATTCCCGTCTTTTTCCGGCCGGTCAAACCAACGGATGAGAGAATGCTGCAGGAACTTTACTATGAGCTTGATCAGAACGACCGCAAGCTGCGCTTCTTCTCGCCGAAAAGCACCTTCCCCCATGAGGAGACCCAGTCAAGCGTCAACGTGGACTATGACTCCGTTTTCGTGCTGGTCGGCCTGGTCGGCACCGCGGAGCAGCAGAAGATTGTATCCATCGGGGCCTATTATCTTGACCGCTCTCTCAATCTGGCGGAAATCGCCTTCACCGTGACCAAACAGTACCGCAACCAGGGTCTCACCCGGTTCATTCTAGACAAGCTCATTGATGTGGCGCGGGAAAAAGGGGTGGCAGGCTTTACCGGCGAGGTGCTCAAAATAAACGAGGCCATGCTCCATATCTTAAAGACCCTGCCCTATAAAATCTATTTTGAAAGCGAAGAAGACTGCCTGTTCTTTCAATTTTCTTTTGATCAGCAGTAACTTGATATTTCCTCGCTGCTGCGAAGAATGCCGGTATCGGCCTTCAACAACCCCGGCGAGTCTTCTTACGCCATCTCTTTATGGTCTGCAGGATTGATCGCACATAGGCGCATTCGCATTTTGCCGAACATGGACTGGTCTCATCCGGGATCAGGCAGAGCCCGGGGCAGCTTTTACTGCCGGTGGCCCTTTCCCGAAAAACGGGACCCCTGTGGAGATGCTGCAGGTTCTCCACGGTGATGGCCAGAGTCGTGCCGCAGGAATGGTTGAAAAGAAACAGGCCATCGCGCAGATTTTCGAACAGGACCTGATAACCGATGAGCCGCAGGCACGGGTCTGCCAGAAAATCCGTGTAATCATTCCATATTCTCCGGCAGGAAGGGCACTGTTTAAACACCTGCTCCTGTATCTGCTGCATTTTGGACCCTTCTGCTGCCTATTTTTCGCACAAGGCCGTAATATCCGCAGCCGGGCCGCTCAGACAGTTGACCAGAGACAGCTGCTCGTCTTTGCTCAGCTGTGCCCCGTATGAGACCATGTTGCCCACCGTTCTTTTCCAGGCGCTTTTACTCTTTTGGCCAAGGCTCTCACAAATCCTTGTCTTGTAATGACACACTTCACAGCGTGAGGTGATCAAGCTTGCGCACTCCTCCCCTGCCACCGCGTTTGCACTGGTAAAAACAACCATACTGACAAAAAAAAATGAAAGAGTTGCTGCGCGAAACATCACATTTATCCTCACTGACCATTGCCTGAATTGACGATACTCCTTTATTGCTATGCCAAAACAGCGAAAAATGCAAGAAAAAAATCCTAGCGAATGTCAGGGACGATACCATTTTTTTCTCCCCGCCCAATTGCAGCAGGTAAAACCAGTCACGCCTGCGGAAGGCGGACCGCCGTTCTCTTTACAAGAAAAACCGCAAAAAAATAGCATGGTGCAAGCAAAAAATAAGGATTATACTTATCCGAAATCAATGCATCCGCCGTCATCTTACTTTCTGATCGAGGAAGGCCATGAGAAATAAAATCCTACTGCGTGCAGCCTTTATCATATTTGCCGCAACAATCTTTTTCCATCCTGCCAAACACCTCTCCCATGCCTCTGTCCTTGCCCAGCTGGCCGAGACGGAACAGGAGCCCGAATCCGCGGAAATCACCGGCGAGCAGCAGGAACCTGATGTCCTGCCCGAGCAGGAAGAACAGCTGCGGGAGGAAGCGGAAGATCCCCAGGGGCCATACGAAGAGTATGTGCCTGAACCAGGTGATGAGGAGAACCAGCCCCAGGAGCCCTCCGAGGAGTATGTGCCTGAGCCGGGTGATGAGGAGAACCTGCCCCAGGAGCCCTCAGAGGAGTATGTGCCTGAGCCGGGTGATGAGGGGAACCAGCCCCAGGAGCCCTCCGAGGAATACGCCCCCGAACAGGGAGATGATGAAGAACAGCAGCCGGAAGCGGCAGAAAGCGAAAATTAACCTACCTGTTTTTCTATTGCAGTGGTTCATGCCATGTCTTCCTTGCCGGCCTCGTAAACGGGGCAACAGGCAATACACTGTGCAACCAGTGGCAAAGCCAGGTCAAATTGTAGTATAGTGGCACATCATGACTTCGCCTCAATCCACCCCACAGACCGCTGCTCCGGCAACCGGCGACGGAATGGTTGTCCAGGTCAACGGCCTCAGCAAATTCTTCGGCAGCCGTTGCGCGGTGGACAATATCAGCTTTGCCGTCCGCCAGGGGGAATGCGTCGGCTTCCTGGGTCCGAACGGGGCGGGCAAGACCACGACCATCAACATGCTGCTGGGCCTGGTGGAAAAAAGCGGTGGGACCATGCGCATCCTGGATATGGACATCCCGAGGCAGCATCAGGCGGCCAAGCGCCTCATCGGCGTCGTGCCCCAGGCCGACAGCCTGGACCCGGACCTGACGGTGGAAGAGAACCTGCTGACCTATGCCAGCTATTTCAATATCACCGGCCGGAAGGCCCGCGCCAGGTCCGCCGAACTCCTGCAGTTCTTCGCCCTGGCCAACAGACGAAAAGAGATCATCGAGCACCTCTCCGGCGGCCAGCGCCGCCGCCTGCTCCTGGCCAGGGCACTGATCAACGAGCCGCAGCTGCTCATCCTCGATGAGCCGACCGTGGGGCTTGATCCCCAGGCCCGCCATCTCATCTGGGAGCGCCTGGAAATCCTGCAGCAGCAGGGCACCACCATGCTGCTCACCAGCCATTATCTGGACGAGGTGGAACACCTGAGCAACCGGGTGCTCATTCTCGACCACGGCAGGATCGTGGCCCAGGGCGTTCCCCAGCAGCTGATCACGGAACTGGTGGGCATCGATGTCTTCGTCATTGAGGGTACGGCGGCAGAACTTGACGTCCTGGAAAAATCCTTCAAACAGTGCCATGCCACCACGGAACGGGTCAACGACCGACTGTACGCTTACACCCAGGAGGATTGCAGCCGGCTGGAATCCCTGCTGAAACACTCCCGCAGCTGGCTGCGCCGGCCGGCCAACCTGGAAGATCTCTTTATTCAACTCACCGGCAGATCATTAAGGGAATCATGAACCACCTGCGTTTCTGGACTCTGTGGCTGCGCAACAGCCGGGTGTGGCGCAAACATATCATGGCCACCCTGATCGGCAATCTGGGCCAGCCCCTGCTCTTTCTGCTGGCCATGGGCTACGGCCTGGGCCACGAGATGCAGACCATCGACGGCCTGACCTACCTGCAGTTTCTGGCGCCCGGCCTGGTCACCTCCTCGGTCATGTACAGCGCTGCCTTTGAAACCACCTACGGCTCCTATACCCGGCTCTCCATGCAGAAGACCTACGAGGCCATTCTCATGACCCCGCTGGGCATTACGGATATCGCCCTGGGGGAGATCTGCTGGGGCGCCAGCAAGGGGTTGCTGTCAGCCATCATCATGCTGGCAATGCTGCCCCTGTTCGGGGTCTGGCCCTCGGTCTGGATCTTGGCCCTGCTGCCCGTGCTGTTCATGTCCGGGGTTTTCTTCGCCGCCTTCGGGCTGATCATGACCGCCCTGGCCAGCAGCTATGAATTCTTCAATTATTTTATTTCGCTTATCCTGACCCCGCTTTTTCTCTTTTCCGGCATCTTCTTCCCGCTCAAGACCATTGCCCCGTCGGCCCGGACATTTTTTGAACTGTTGCCGCTCACCCCCACTGTTACCCTCTCCCGCATGCTCTGTTACGGCCAGTTCCATGAGCCATGGCTGCTCAAAATCGCGGGATCGCTTCTCCTGACCCTTTTTACCTGCTGGCTGTCCGTCTTTTTTTTGCGCAAGCGGCTGATCCAGTAATGCTGGTTGACGAGAGATACGCCGCCAATCTGCTAGCAGCAAAAAAATGAAATATGCTTATCGATTGCTGCAATCATTAGGCGAAACCCTTAACATGACAAAGGAACCACTTCATGCCGCCACTCAAACACCCATTTTCCCGGTTTCCCAGCGCCCTGGAAGATGCTCACGCCTCAAGCATCTGCGCCCCTTCCCCGCAGACCGCCTCACCCAGTTACAAGCTGTCCTACACGGATACCGACTTTATCATGCGGGATGAACTGCGGCCGGTGCGGCTGCAGCTTGAATTGATGAAGCCGGAGCTTGTCCAGCACGAACACGGCATCACGGCCACGGTTGTCGTGTTTGGCGGCAGCAGGGTGCCGGATGAGGAAACCGCCGAAAAACGGCTGGAAGAGGCGGAAAGACTGGCCGCAGGCGATCCGGCAAACGAGATTTTCAGGAAAAAAGTGGCGGCGGCCAGACGGATACTGGCCAAGTCACACTATTACGAAGAGGCCAGAAAGCTTGGCCGGATTCTCTCGGAAACCTGCCACGCCAGAACAGGCTGCAGACTGGTGGTCATCACCGGCGGCGGACCGGGCATTATGGAGGCGGCCAACCGCGGCGCCTTTGATGCAGGCGCCAAGACCATGGGCCTCAATATTGTCCTGCCCCATGAGCAGGCCCCCAACCCGTATATCACCCCGGATCTGAGCTTCCAGTTTCATTATTTTTCCATACGAAAAATGCATTTTCTCATGCGGGCCCAGGCCCTGGTTGCCTTTCCGGGAGGCTTCTGCACCCTTGACGAACTGTTCGAAACCCTCACCCTGATCCAGACAAAAAAAATCAAACCCCTGCCGGTGCTCCTCTTTGGCCGCCAGTTCTGGGAAAAACTGCTCAATTTTGATTTTCTGGTGGAGGAAGGGGTTATTGCCCCGGAAGACCTTGATATCTTTCAGTTCGTCGATACTGCCGAAGAGGCGGGCCGGATCATTTTCGACTATTTCAATGCAAACGACCGCCATTGACCAGCAACCTGCGCTGCCGGCATTTTTTGTTGCGGATATCCCGGTCAGCGCCTGACCATGGACAAGGCCTGACTGGGGCAACTGTTGCGGCAAAGCCCGCAGCCGAAACATTGCGTTTGGCTGATCACGGCTTTAAACCCGTCCGCCACCTGGCAGCTGGTGATGGCCGAGAATTGGCAGGCATCGGCACAGGCCCCGCAGCCGTTGCACAGCGCCTCGTCCAGCGCGGCCACCATCTCTCCGCGGAACATGGTTTCCACATCAAGGGACAGGGTGCGCAGGCCGAGGCAATCACCGGGCTGACAGTTGCAGATTGCCCCGATAAAGGGGGTCATCATGGTCCAGATGGTATGCACCGCGCCGGATTTTTCCAGCTCCTCCATCTGGGCGATGGCCTGCTCCGGGGGCAGGGATTCCAGGCCTTCATCCTGGGCCAGGCCGAAATAACCCATATCCAGATCGCCGTACCAGCACTCGGGCGAATAGCTGACGCTGTAACAGCAGCGGTTTTCCTTCTTCATGGCCGCCCAGCGGCAGGCACAAGGCATGCGGACCACGGTGGCGGCCCTGCCGACTATTTCCCGGATGTCTTCAATGGTCACCACCTGGCCGAAATGCTCTTCCCGGGCCTTGGCCACCATCTGACTGACCAGCCGTTGCGGCAACGCCTTCTTCTTCTGATACAGCACCTCGAGCCGGCCCAGGGTGACCACCCCGGCATCGATGGTGGACATGAAAAAATCCTTGATGTAGTCCCGGCGCCGCAGGTCTGCCAGCAGATCATTGGCATAATTGGCGGCATTTTTGAACCAGATCTTGCCGTCCCCGTGCTTGGTGCAGAATTCACACATGATAATGTCCTTGCAGCAGGCAGCCTATGCCTTTGTCTCTTTGAGGATCCTGCTGAAGGTCGAGCTCAGCTCATGGATCTTGTATGGTTTGGGCACAACGCCGCAAAAGCCATACGCTTGGTAGTTGGCCATGATGGGATCATTGGCGTAGCCGCTCGACACCACCGCCTTGACCTCAGGATCAATGGCCCGCAGTTTCACGATCGCCTCCTTGCCGCCCATGCCGCCCGCGATGGTAAGGTCCATCAGCACGGCATCAAAGGGCTTTCCCTCCTCTTTAGCTTTGATATAAAGCTCAATCGCCTCACGGCCGTCCTTGGCCGCCGCGGTTTCACAGCCGATGTAGTCCAGCATCTCAATGGCTATCTCCCGGACGATTTCCTCATCATCCATGATCAGCACCCGGCCGTGGCTGATGGTGCTTGTTTCCTCATACACTTTCTGCACGGTGGCCGGCTTGTCGGAGGCCGGCAGATAGATGATGAAGGTTGATCCTTTGCCGGGCTCCGAATCAACCGTGATAATGCCGTCATGCTTTTTGATGATTGCATAGGCGATGGTCAGACCGAGCCCGCTTCCTGTTTGCTTGCTGGAGAAATAGGGGTCAAAAATCTTGGTGATATGCTCCTGGGGTATGCCTGCCCCCTCATCATGAAAGGCGAGTTTTATATATCGGCCCGCCGGCAGAGTCAACAGATTATGGGGGGCAAGGTTAACATTGCTGGCGTGAATGGTTAGAATGCCGCCGGAAGGCATGGCCTGACTGGCATTGATGACCAGATTCTGGGTGACCTGGCTGAGCTGGCCCTCGTCCACCTCAATGGGCCACAGATCAACTGCCAGGTCATACACACACATCACCTGTGAGCCCCGCAGGATAAAACTGGTGGAGTCCTTGATCAGCTCGGTAATGGTGGTGGTTTTCTTGATCGGCGCCCCTCCCTTGGAAAAGGTGAGCAACTGCTGGGTCAAGGTCCTGGCCTGCAGACAGGCCTTTTCCGTCATGTCGAGACGTTTGTAGACCTCGTCCTGGCGGTTGAGATACATCTTGGCCAGCGAGATATTGCCCAGGATGGCGGTGAGGAGATTGTTGAAATCATGAGCAATGCCGCCGGCAAAAACCCCGACAGATTCCAGCTTCTGCGCCTTGAGCAGTTCCTCCTCCATCTTCTTTTTCTCGGTGACATCGCGGAAAATGCACTGGGTGGAAACGGGCTTGCCGTCCTGGAACTTGCAGCAGGCGTTGCCCTCGATGATGATCTTTCTGCCCTCCTTGGAGACAAAAACCGTATCGATATAGTGGACATCCTCTTCAGAGATGACCTGTGTGAACAGTTGCTGGCAATGATCATGGCAATCAGGGGAGATGAGATCAAAGATGGAGAGCCCCTCGATTTCCTCCTCACTGTAGCCGAAGGTCTGCCGCCACGCCTTGTTCACGTAGAGGAGACGGCCATCAGGCCGGACGATCTGGATCAAATCATGGGCATTTTCAAAGAGATCCCGGTAGCGCCGTTCACTCTCCCGGAGGGCCAGCTCATTGCGGGTCCGCTCGCTGACATCCCTGAAGATGCCGGTCATGGCCACCGGCCGGCCATCCTTGACCCGCGTCCGGCAGCTGCCCTCAACCACTATTTTTTCCCCGTGCTTGCCAACAAAAATCGTTTCGTTGCGGTCAAGAGGCTGGCCGTCAAGCAGGCATTTGAAGATGTGGCGGCATCTCTCCCTGTATGGTTCATCAACAATGTCCATCAGTTTCAACCTGGCGATGTCCTGTTCACTGTAGCCGAGGACCTCGCGCCACGCCCGATTGACGTATAAAAAGGTGCCATCCGGAGTGACACTGTGAATGAGGTCGCTGGCATTATCGACCACATCACTGTAGCGCTCCACGGCTTCCTCCAGGGCAAGGATCGTTTCCTGACGCGCCCTGCTCTGCTGCTCAAGCTGCCTGATTCTTTCTGCTAACTGTTCATAAGTTGGTTTCCCGTCCATCAGGAAGATCTCCGCTATCGACTGCGTGACACCGGGCACGCAGTCATGTTTTGACATTGATGCAGAATACTCGTCACATCCACCATGCACAAACCATCCTCCAGCAAAATCAAGGCATGGCTGATGCGGTTAACGCTGCAATTACGGCATAACGGGCCAGCTTGCCGGCAAAAACCAGCAGGGAAAACAGGAAAAAATTGATGCGCAATGCTCCTCCAACCAGACAGAGCGAATCGCCGATTACCGGGAGCCACGAAAAAAGCAGGGACCATGCTCCGTATCGGCGATAAAGCATCTGCGCTTTGGCAAGGCCGTCCTCGTCAATTCTCATGACTTTTTTTATCAAAAAAACAGCACCCCACAGACCGACAAAGTAGGTCGTGCATGCTCCAAGATAATTTCCCATGGTGGCCACTGCCACCACATATTCAGGGTGGAAACTCTGCAAGATAAGCGCCACAACCAGCCATTCCGAACCAAGGGGAATGACGGTGGCAGCTAAAAAGCTAAGCAAAAATAACGCCGGCAGGCCGTGCTCAACAAGATAATTCTCCAAGGTGTATCAGTAGCCTCGCGGTACTGCCTGAATATGCAAATCTGTCTGCATGCCTTGAACCTTTCAGTCAGCGATCACACCGCCAGCTGCAGAATATCAGCAATAACATCCTTGCTGTATATTCCGCCAATGCCCCAGAGGGTGGCCAGTGCCGCAGCATTTTCAGCGATCATGCCTATATCGCCTGCCGGGATATTGGCGTCCTGTAAACGAATCGGGGCGTGGATGCTGGCAAACCATTCTTCCAGGGCGCTTATACCGGCCGCCGCCCCCTCCACCCCGAAGATTTCCCGGCCAAAACGGGCAAAGCGTGCCGGTGCTTTTGCCGAGTACCACTTCATCCAGGCCGGCATGACGATGGCAAGCCCGGCCCCATGGGCGATATTGTAAATCGCGCTGAGCGAATGCTCTATCATATGGTTAGGAAAACTATACTCCTTTAGCCCCGCCGTGGTCAAACCGTTCAGCGCCAGGGTAGCCGCCCACATGAATTCAGCCCTGGCAGCATAATTGTCCGGCTCCTTCATTATCACATTGTTTGTCTCAATCACGGTTTTGATGATGCTTTCAACCAGCCGGTCCTGCAGCCGCGCACCTGCCTTTCTGGTAAAGTAGCCTTCTATCACATGGGCAATGGCATCCACCGCACCAAAAGCCGAATAGTTGAGGGGAACGGTGCAGGTCAACTCAGGGTTGAGAATGGACACCCTGGGATAGACATACGGAGAACCGATATTATATTTCTGCTTTGTCTCTTCGTTGGTGACAACCGCATTGCCATTCATTTCGCTGCCGGTGGCGGCCAGGGTAATTACGGTAAATACGGGCAGAGCCTTGGTGACTTGCTTGCCGGTAAAATAATTCCAAACATCATCGGCTGCCATGGCGCCCACGGCAATGGCCTTGCCTTCATCGAGCACCGAACCGCCGCCAACGGCCAAGACTGCATCCACCTTTTCCCGTTTTGCCAGCTCAACCCCTTGTCTGGTATGCGAGATGACCGGATTTGACACAACCCCGCCGAACTCCACATAGCCAATACCGTTTCTGTTAAGACTTGCCACAATACGGCCAAACAGTCCGGAACGTTTAATCGAGTCCCGCCCATAAACAAAGAGAACATTGCGCTTCCCAGCATTTTTCAGCTCTTCGCCAATTGATTCTTCCTGTTTGCGGCCAAAGACAATCTTGGTTGGGTTGTGAAAAACAAAATCAAACATAGCAACCTCCTTTTCCGGCAACGATTATGTAATTCATCTTTTTGTTACTCGCCTTTCGTATATAATACTGATGAAGAAAAAAATAAATTGTTATACTATACAGGTAGAAATCTATTTTACTTTTTAGCAAGAACTTACTTGTCCAGTAAATAGGGAAGTCAGCGAGGCGGTTTATCCGGACTTACAGCCAGTAAAACGTATTCAGCCACAAATTAATATGCGTGGCACAAAAATTGATAATCAAAAAAGCATTCATTAAATTGAGTTTATTTCAATCAAAAATAGGAGGAAAAAAAATGTTTCGTGTAAAAACTCTTATGCTGGCAGGAGTTGTTTTCGGGCTGAGCGCCCAAGCCGCCTGGGCGGACAGCATCGATCAGGTCGTTTTGCAGCCGGGTGACCCCATGGCCGTCGCGG
>JBFMAY010000036.1:0-45668 GCA_040755455.1 Thermodesulfobacteriota bacterium
ATTTTCCCTCCGTGCAATCCTTCTGAAAAATTCCTCCGAGGCATTCCCCTATATAAGGTCAGGCCCGCGGCTTCTTGAACAAAGGATTGAAAGCGACAAAAAGACGTCGCATCAATCCTTATTGGTTCGCTGTTCATCTATTCCAATTCATATTTTTCCAAGATGTTTTTCTTCTTCTCTTTCCATGAGAAGAGGTCTGATTGCTTAAAATCCTCACGGTATGTCGGGTCAGATAACACATGTTTAAGAACAAATCGACATGCATCTGATTCCAGAGAGAAGCTTTGATGGATGAGGAAGTTGCCCCGCTCATTTAAAATTACTAACCAAGAGCCATCCTCCTGTTCATTGAGGCATAATGCTCCTTCGACAAGTGGTCGAGGATTGATCAGGCATGCCTGCTTGCTGATTTTCTCTTCCGTCAGAATTTCATTAAGTTGATCGATATTCATTTTTCCTCAGCGAACGAGCCTGTAGGAAAAGTCCTACGACGTGTCTAGCTTTTTGTTTTGTGAGATTTTTTACAAAATCTTTTCTAGTCAACCATTCGAAATAAAAGGATTTTTTATCTCTGTTTAACTTGCTTTATTTCGAAGTTAATCAACATATCTCTCAAAACTGAAGTAACAACTTGAAAATATGTATTTTTTTACCTTTAGTTCACCGTTCTTGACAGCGAAATCTCGTCAAAATAGAAGTAAAATTCAGCATAATTGCAGTTAAAATTGTCACCGAAAGGCTTTTTCTACAAGCTCAACGTTGAGCTAACCTGCGCCAAGTGAACTAGGACTAACCGGATAGCACTTAAACACCGAAGTGAATTAGGTCAAAAAAACCAGCGGGCTTGGCGTCAGTGTTGAGCGACTTGTTATAAATTTACAATATTCCTGCCTACTAATCATATAAATGGTTTACTAAATCCTGAGATAACAAATGTAATTAGAATGTAATAAATAATAAAAGGTATGATTAGCGTGACAAGCGCTACTGTTGCAGCAGCATAACTACCAAATTCACTTAACAAATCTTTCTTATAATAAATACAATATAAAGCACTTATTATAATATTGGTCATAACTGAACCTACTCCAAACTTAATATAATTGCTTAATCTATTTTCAAATATATTATTGTATAAAATAGCAAAAACAAACGTCACTATTAAAGGTACAATGATTTTAAAAATCCCTGAATTTTTACTTGGGATTCCATTTTTATCTTTATTCTCATCAATATTTTCTTTCGGATAAAGGACAGATTTCCATTTGCGAGGATCTTTATCCCCATAAATGAAGCGCAACAGTAAATAAGATCCGCTAAAAGATATAATTAAGAAGATTATGAAGGCTATTGTATCAATCATAATTTATAACATTGTTAATAAGTGGAAACTTTCCATAATATCACCGCCTATAGACGGACAAATTTTCCACTTATTTTAATATTAAAATAGAAAACATGGAAAATCTCTTCCCGCGCTGTCCACTTATTACGTTGTCGTCCGGTATTTTCCACTTATTGCAATATTAAACGGCAAACCATGGAAAGAGCAGCCGATTAAGCAAGCGGGCAGGGGTGGCACATCGGCCAGGGACCACTATGCCCAGCGTGTCATCGGTTTTGCTTTTATCAGGCTGTAATCCTGACACATTCCTATAATGGAATTGCCCGGTTGTCAAGAGGACAGAGTGCCGCATCTTCGCAGAGTTGGGCGTCAATGTCATTGGCTTGAGAAAAAGCGAACAGCCCGCGCCGTCACCACGGGGTCTGGAACTACCGGAACGGTCTGGATTCCGGCCTTCGCCGGAATGACGAACAAGGCTCCGGCAATAGGCGAGAAAGTTGAGTTAATGGCATTGGCTTGGGCATCTTTTGCCCATTTGTTGCGGCAGGGAGAAAATTGTGGTGGGGCCAGCCCGGACATGGTGGTGATGGGGGTAACCATGACCGGGCTGGGGTCGGGATGTTCCCGGCCAGGGGTATGGGCGGCAGGGGGGGCGGGCCGTTAGCCCTGCACCCCTTCGATCCCTTCGAGTTTCCAGAGTTCCGCGCCGATGGGCCGGGCCCAGGTCCATTTTTCGGCGAATTTCACCGGGTCCGTATTGCTGCCCGAGACAATGGCGCCGCTGTGCTCATCCACCGTGTAGTCCAAGAGGTTGGCGGTAAACAGGACGGTGACGAATTCCTCGTTGTTGTCCACCCCGGCGGCCACCACCTCAACCTTGCGCACCGCGATGTTTTCCAGTTTGTTGATGTGGCCTTTGGCCCGCATGTCGGCGAAATGTCCCTCATATTCCCCGGCCAGGCGCTGGCCGAGCAACTGGCGGTATGAGTCGATATCGCGGCGCATCCAGCCGGCCTGCACCTGGAAAAACACATCCTGGGCCACCTCCTTGAAATGGTCCGGATCAAAACTCGGCTCGGAACGGCGGATCATGGCAATGCCTTCAGGCAGCGACATGCCGCCGCCATAAGAGGGGGGCGGGGGGGGGTAAGGCATGCTGCCCCCTGCGCCGGGCATGCTGCCGTTGAAAAGTCCCCCCGGACCGGTCTGCTGGTATGCGGCATAGGCCGGGGCCTTGCGTTTGAAGAAACGGCGGTAAATAAAGTAGCCAATGCCGCCGAAAAGAAGGATCTGGATAAGACCGATGCCGCTGCCGGCGATGCCGCCGCCCATGCCGGCCCCGGCCAGGCTGCCGAACAGCAGGCTGCCGATGGCCCCGCCCACCAGGCCGCCGGCCAGTCCCCGCATGAAACCGCCGCTGGAGGGGGTGCCGTATGGCTTGGTCGGGCTCTGCGCCGGCTGCTTGTTATAGGTCGGCGAGCTGCTGTAGGTCCGGCCCCCGGTGCGGGAGCGGGCGTCGGCGTCTTCCGCCATCAGTCCGATATCAAAGAGGGAAAAGAAGAAAAAAACAAACAAAAGCAGGGGAAAGCGTTTCAGGGTGTCTGACATCATCATTGATCCTTTTGTTACAGGGTTTATCTCGTTTTTTGCCCGGCAGGCACATGGCCGCGGCCGGCATGGCATGCGGCGGGATTATGTATATATACGTATCCGGCGTATTTTGTCAATGCCTGTCACGTCTGATCGCCGGACAGGGGGAGAGGGGATAGGTGAAAAAAACAAACAGCCGTCGCGGATTACCTGGCGCTGAAGGGGGAGCGGGGCGACGGGGCCGGGGGAGGCTGCGGGAAGACCGGCCGCCGCCTTACCGCATCCGTAGGCCGGGCACAATGCACGGCTCGCCGCCGCAGCGGTTTATTTCCACGGTGATGTGGGAAAGTTTGCTGAAATCAGCCAGCATTTTTTTGTAATGATCCGGGTTCCGGGGAAAATGGGTGACAATGGCGATGATGGCCGCATAATCCGCCGGCCCCACCCGCCAGACATGGATATCGGCAATGCGGTTGTCGTCCGCGCTTTCGATGGTTTGCTTGATGGCGGCCTGATAGTCTTCGGTAATGCTGCCGTCCAGCAGGATAGGGCTGGTTTCCCTGAGCAGGGAAAATGACCAGCGGGTGATGATGACCGCGCCGACCATTCCCATGACCGGATCAAGCCAGTGCCAGCCGAGAAATTTCCCGGAGATGAGAGCGGCAATGGCCAGCACGGAGGTCAGGGCGTCGGCCAGCACGTGCAGGTAGGCGGCCTTCAGGTTGTGGTCATGGTGGTGGTGTTCGTCGTGGTCATGATCATGGCGGTCCTGCAGCAGCAGGGCGCTGATGATGTTGATGAAAAGCCCCAGGCCGGCCACGGCGATGGCCTCATTGAACGAGATGGGCTGGGGCCGCCACATGCGGTGGACCGATTCCGCCAGCATCACCAGGGCGACCACCGCCAGGGCCACGGCGCTGGCAAAGCCGCCCAACACGCTGACCTTGCCGGTGCCGAAGGTGAAGCGGGGGCTGGCGGCATGCTTGCGGGCATAGTGGTAGGCAAAGATGGTGATCAGGAAGGCGGCCGCGTGGGTCCCCATGTGCCAGCCGTCGGCCAGCAGGGCCATGGAGCCGAAGGCCGTGCCTGCCGCGATCTCCACCACCATGGTGATGGCGGTGAGAACAAGCACCTGCCGGGTGCGCCTTTCCCCGTGTTCATGGATGACGGCAAAATCGTGGCTGTGTTGCCATCTGTGGAGCGTGTCGGTGTGCATGGCTTACAAACGTCTATGGTTCCATTCTCTCAATGGCGGTCGCCACTCCCTGGACGAACTCCACCCGGGCAACGTCATATTCCTCGTGCAGGTCACGGTTGACCCAGACGTTACGGTAGATGATGCTGCTGTGTCCCCTGTCGTCGTAAACATGGACGGGAACGCTCATCCGGTCCGTCTGGGTGAGGACCCTGGTGCTGGAGTAAGTCCACACCGTGGCTTCCCCCTTGTCCGTGGTGCGGACATACACGCGGTCCGGGGGGCCCCAGGCCAGCCTGACCATTTCCTCATTGAAGCCGATGTCGATCTGGCCCAGGCTGACCTTCTCCCGGATCTCGGGGCTGAAGGAGTTGAACACCTCCGGGTTGTCGGCGATGCGCCGGTCCCGGTAATACTGGGCTGACATGCAGCCGGTGAGGGCGCAGCAGACAAGCACGGTCATGATAAACAGCTTGCGTATCGGCATGAGATCCTCCTTGCGGATAATTTTGCGTGGCGTAACTGTTCCCGGGGGTGCCCCTACGCGTCTGCCTTGTCGGCGGCAAACAGGGCGCCGACAGTCCAGCGTGAGGTGCGGAAACCGGTCACGCCCATGTGGCGTGGGTTAACAAAGCCGGCATCCCCCATCAGCCGTAACTGTTCCCGGACCGGGACAGTGCCTCCTATTCACTGGGACCAGGCTTCGGCGCTGCCTGTCATGTGCCGGGGCAGATCTTGTTCCAGCACCACATCGGCAAAACGCATCTTGCCGCCGGGCTTGAGGACGCGATGAATTTCGGCGAAACATTTCTGCTTGCAGGGGGAGAGGTTGATCACCCCATTTGAGATGACCACGTCAAAGAAATCATTGCCGTAGGGGATGTCTTCCGTATCAACATGGCGGATCTCCCAGTTCTTCAGGCCGGCCCGGCGCAGATTGTCCGTGGCCCGGTGCGCCATGTGCTCCGACAGATCGATACCGCGGACCAGGCCGCCCGGGCCGACGATGGCGGCGGCGACAAACAAATCAAAGCCCGCCCCGCAGCCGACATCAAGGACCGACTGTCCGGGCAGCAAGCCGCCCAGCGAGAAGGGATTGCCGACCCCGCAGAAGGACTCGGCAAGATCCGGGTGGGCACTGGCGATGACGGCCGGGTCATAACCCAGTTTTTCCGCCCCCTCCCGGCCGGTGGGATAGAGAAATCTGCCCACCGGCGAGCGGGCAACCTCAACATATTTCGCCCTGATCGCCTCCCTGATTTGGCGCATGTCATCAGCGGACAGGCTGCCGGCCCCGGCATGGGCTGCCCGGAGTTGGTTAAGTCCCGCGGAAGGCGCCGGAAATGCCGCAAGCTCCGCCTCCGCCTTCTGTCCGCAACCTCCCGGGCCGCCCCCCAGTGTTCAGCCTTTAGCCGGAGTCAGGTTTTTTTTGTTATCAATCATGAGATCATCTCCTTAAGTAAAGGTTCGGTGCTCATTGGTAAAAAAGTTTGCTCAGAGGCAGGGGCCGGCATGCCGGATTTCCGGCGTGGTCTGGCCGGCAAACTGCTGGAAGTTTTTGGCGAACAGGCCGGCCAGCTTTACGGCCTGGGCCTTGTACGCCTCGGGATCGGGCCAGGTATTGCTGGGATTAAGCACCTCCGTCGGCACGTCCGGGCAGTGGGTCGGGATATCCAGGCCGAAGAACGGCTCTTTTACCGTGGGCACGTCGTCGAGTCTGCCATTCAGGGCGGCGTTGACCATGGCGCGGGTGTGGGCAATGCTCATGCGCGAGCCGACCCCGTAAGGCCCGCCGGTCCAGCCGGTGTTGATGAGCCAGACTCTGGTGCCGTGGAGATCGAGCTTCCTGCCGAGCAGTTCCGCATAGCGCATCGGGTGCATGGGCATGAACGGCGCGCCGTAACAGGCGCTGAACACCGGCGACGGTTCGGTGATGCCGCGCTCCGTTCCGGCCACCCGGGCGGTGTAGCCGGAGATGAAGTGGTACATGGCCTGCTCTTTGCTCAGTCTGGCGATGGGCGGCAGCACGCCGAAGGCGTCGGCGGAAAGAAAGATGATCGTTTTGGGATGTCCGCCCAGGCCCTCCCTGCTGGCGTTGGGAATGGCGGACACATGATAGGAGCCCCTGGTGTTTTCCGTGAAGGATTCATCATCCAGATCAACCCGCCGCGTGCAGGAATCGAGGCAGACGTTCTCCAGAATCGTGCCGAAGCGTTTGGTGGTTGAATAGATTTCCGGCTCTGCCTCCGGTGAAAGGCGGATCAGTTTGGCATAGCAGCCGCCTTCGAAGTTGAAGATGCCGTTGTCGCTCCAGCCGTGCTCGTCATCGCCGATCAGGGTCCGCGACGCATCCGCTGATAAAGTCGTTTTGCCGGTGCCGCTCAGGCCGAAAAACAGGGCGGTATCGCCGGCCGGACTGATATTGGCCGAACAGTGCATGGGCAGAATGCCCTTTTTGGGCATGAGGAAGTTCATGACGGTGAAGATCGATTTCTTGATTTCCCCGGCATAGCTGGTGCCGCCGATCAGAATCAGTTTCTTCTTGAAATTGAGCAGGATGAAGGTCTCGGAATTCGTCCCGTCCAGGGAGGGCGAGGCATGGAAATGCGGGGCATTGATGACGGTGAACTGGGGGACATGTTTTTTCAGTTCCTCATCGCTTGGCTGGATGAACATGTTGCGGGCGAACAGGCTGTGCCAGGCGTACTGGGTGATAATGCGGATCGGCATGCGGTGTTCCGGGTCCGCCCCGGCGAAACAGTCCTGTACGTAGAGGTCCTGGGTCTGCAGATGCAGAGACATACGCTGATGCAGTTGATCAAAATAGGCCCGGGAAATAGATGCATTATTGGCGCCCCACCAGATATCCTTTTTGGTCGACGGCTCCTCGACGAAAAATTTGTCCCGGGCCGAGCGGCCGGTGTGCTGGCCGGTGCGCACCACGATGGGACCCAGGTGGGACAGGCGGCCTTCGCCGCGGGTGAGGATCTTTTCATAAAGCCTGGAGGTGGGCAGGTTCCAGAAAATTTCGTTGAGATTGGTCAGGCCGTGATTTTCCAGGCCATAGTTGGTGAAACTGCTACACTTTTTCTCTTTCTTCATGCACGAACTCCAGATTGGGGATTGTGTTGATGATGCGAATAAATATGGCGGTGGATTGTACTTTCTCCGCACGGAAAAGCGATGGTCCGCGTTGTTGTTGCGATCTGAGGCTAACCACCGGCGCGTTTGACATTATAACCTTGTTTTTTCAGCTCTTCCATCACGATGTTGCGCTGGTCTCCCTGAATTTCAATAATTGCTTCCTTCACGGTGCCGCCGCTGCCGCATTTCTGTTTCAGCTGAGCGGCAAGCCGGCGAAGCCCGGCAGGGTCCAGTGGCACCCCGGCGATGAGGGTCATGCCTTTGCCCCTGCGGCCCTTGGTTTCCCATCCCACCCGCACCAGCCCGCCGTGTTGGGGGATATTTTTTGTGGCTTGGCAGGAGCAGGCCGGGGCGGGATTGCCGCAGCCGGGGCACATCCGGCCGTGCTCTGTTGAGTAAACGGGGCCGGGGCCGTTATTTTTTTTCCGCATGGAACATGTCTTAACCGGGAAAATCAAGGGGAAAGCGCTTCCGCAGACCCGGAACGCGCAACAGTGAAACTCTCATCGCCCCACCATCATACCATTATTTGCCCAAAGGATGTAAAGGCAAGTTTCGGGGAATGATAATTTTTTCCCTTCCGCCCGCTGATGGTGCAGTGGGTTCTGGGATAACTCATTGGATCAAGGGCGGAACTGCCCGCTGCGGGCCGGGGGTTTGCTCAATCCTTGCCGGGGGGTGAGAGGGGCTGTGGAACGCTGCCGTCATCACCGGGGAGGCGGTAGCCCAGGCCGCCGCACTCCGGGCATTCTTCCCAGGAGAGCAGGAACCTGCTTACTCCCAGGAAGGAGCTTATCTGCCCTGACCCATTACAGAGCTGACAGATGCTCTTTTGCTGTTTTTTTGGCTCCGCGTCGGGCGGCATCGTTTTTTTCGTGCGCATCGGCAGTCCGGGTAATAAACGCCGCGTGGGCGGTGAAGTGCCAGGAGCAAGGATTCAGGTTTTTTTCGCCCTGGCCCCCTTGACCGACAGGCTTTTGAAAAAAAGAAATTTTGTCAGGGTTATCTCAATGAGACCGTCAAGCTGGTCGGCCTCAATATCCGGCGGCTGCCAGATGATGACCTGCTCCACGGCAATCTTCATGTAGTCATGCCGGGGATTTTTGCCTGGTTTGCCCATGCGGACCGCAGGGGTTTTTATTTTGACTCATCAGCCGTCGGCAGCCGGGCGAGGCACCAGATAGAGAGTGGCGTGACCGCCGCCCGCGGCGATATACTCCAGGGCCTTACTGCTGATTTTGATTGCCGTGTCTTGTGCCGTGGTCATTGCTGTTGCGCGTGAAAAATCGTACCCGAAAAAGTCAGGCGGTATCCTTCCCATGACTCTCCAATAATACAAGTTTTCCCGTAAGGAAAGAGAATTTTTCAAGGAAGTTCTTGCCAACAAAGAGAGAAAAACGCTATCTGTAGAGAAGAGTGGACATGCGTCAATAAGCAAATCCGCGATGCTGTTAATTTTTCTGGCAATGGAGGTGCTGCTCATATGAAAGCGAAACTGGTGATCGCCATGGTTGGCTTGCCGGCCCGTGGCAAATCCACCATGGCCAGGAAAATCGCCCGCACCCTTGAGTATGACGATGTGCGGGTGGAGATCTTCAACAACGGCGAGCTGCGGCGCAAGCTCTCCCAGGAAAACACCTCCTCCCCTGATTTTTTTTCTCCCCATAATCCGAAGGGGCTGGAGCTGCGGGAAAATTGCGCCCGCATCAACCTGGGCCTGGCCCATTCCTTTCTGGGAAAAGACGGGGAGGTGGCCATTATTGACGCCAGCAATGTCACCAGATGCCGGCGCAGGACGATTGAGGAAACCTTTGCCGGCCTGCCGGTGTTGTTTATTGAATGTGTCAATGTGGACGAAGAGGCCAACGAGGCCTGCCTGGAGCACAAGGCCTCATTAAAGGAGTTCAGCCATCTTTCCCAGGCCGAGGCGTTCGACAGCTTTTACAAGCGCATTTCCCATTACGAAAGCATTTACGAACCGTTGAATGAGGAGGGCAACCGTATCCTGGTCGATTCCTTTGAGGGCTGCATCCTGCAGGAGCAGATTGCCGACGTGGTGCCCTATTACGACCGGATCCGCGATATCGTTACCACCCGCATCGTCAGGAATCTCTTTCTGGTGCGCCACGGCGAAACCTATTACAACCTGGAAGACCGCATCGGCGGAGACTCGGATCTCACGGAAAAAGGGCTGGCCCAGGCCCGGGCCCTGGCTGAACATTTCGCCGGTGTGCCCATCCCCATCATATTTACCAGCAACTACAAGCGGACCCTGCAGACGGCCGCGCCCATCGCCGAAAGGCAGAAGGACTGCTCCATCATCGCCCTGCCGGAATTCAACGAGATTTACTCCGGCTACTGCGAAGGCATGACCTATGAGGAAATCCGCCGGCAGATGCCCAATGTGGCCAATGGCAGGAACCGTAACAAGTACCGTTACGTCTACCCCATGGGCGAGGGCTATGCCACCATGGAAAAACGGGTGCACCGCGGGCTGCAGAAGGTCTTCTACCTCAATAACTACAATGACAACATCATGATTGTCGGCCACCGGGCGGTGAACCGCATGATTTTATCGGATTTCGTTTTCCGGCCCAAGGAAGAGGTTCCATATATCTACATGCCGCAGAACCGGTATTACCACCTGCAGATTGACCCCTATAAGAAACATTTCGAATTAAAGCCGTATACCCAGAAGGCCGGGTAAGGGTCGGTCTTGTTCCAAGTTGCATTCAGACCAAGACCGCGAAGGCAAGCGAGCAGCGACGAGACAGTACATGGAGTACGGCGAGGAGCCGCACAGCACCGCCGACAAAGGTATTGGTTTGAAGGCGACTTGGAATTACGATCCGCTCAGTCTGTTGAGCATGATGACGTCGTTAATTTTCTGATAGTCCTGGAAGCATTCGTTGGAATTGCGCTGCAGGATGACCTCTTTGAGCTTTTTCAATCGCGCTTCATCAGCTCTGGTGCTGGCCGCGGCCAGCCGCTGATAATCTCCGCCTTTGCCCATGGAATCATAAATCTGCCGGTAAGCCGCCTCGAAACCGGCGCGGTCATCCTTCTTGCCTGCCTTGAAGGCGCTGATATGGTTCTTCATTTCCTCGAAATTGCTGATGGTTTCAAAGGCAAACTGGCCCACCTTCTCATCTTTTTCCGTTTTGAGGACATCCTCGGAAAAGATTCTGATATCATCCGCATTGCTGTTTATTTTTTCCAGGGAACTGAGAATCAGGGCGCGGATATTCGGGTCGCCTTCGGCCTGGAACTGTTTTTTCATCGGCGCAACGGCTTCCCCCGGTATCAGCCATTGCCCGAGGACCATGATGGCGTTGGCCCTGACATTCTGGTTGCTGTCGTTGATTTTGTTCATTAAGAACGGGACGGCGATGTCCCCGTATTTACCGAAGATGAAGACCAGCTGCCAGTAATAGCTGTTCGGGTCCTGCTGCAGGATGTCGATGGTTGCCGGCAGTGCCGGCGGGTATTGCAGCTGGGCGAGGAGATCAAGCAGGTAATACCTGGCCATGGGTTCCGTGGTTTCCTGCAGCCGGCGGAAAAGAAATTCTGCCGACTTGTCGCCGCCGATCATGGCCAGCGAGCGGCAGGCGTTTTTGAGCAGCATTTCATTTTGTTTGCCCTCGGTCAGCCTGATTATGGCATCAACGGCCGCAGGCTCTTTGGTCATGCCCATGGCCCAGAGGTAGACCGCCAGGCTTTCCTCGGGCAGGTCCGGGCTGTTTGCCTTGGCCAGCAGCAGATTCAGGGTTTCCTTGGGATTTTTCTCGATGTTTTTTTTGATCGCATCGAATTTTTCAAATGTCGCCGGCTGTCCCTGGGAAATGATGATTTCGAGATCCCTGATCACCGGGTTTTCCTTGCCTGCCGCGACATCCACCAGGACAAGAAGAAGCAGAACAGCTGCCGCGCTCCATTTAATAAGACATTTCATAGGTGTTCCTCATTTTCTGTTGCAGTGATATGGTCAATTCCGGGCCAGGGCCAGGCGGATGCCCAGGGTGGCGAAGATGCCGGCCGTGAGCCAGGAAAAGATCCTTGATACTTGCGGTTTTTGCAGGAGATAGCTGCCGATGGCGCCGGAGAGCAGGCCGATGGCGGTAAAAATGATCATGCCCTGGACCATGAAGACCAGGCCGAGCATGGCCATCTCCAGCGCCACATTGCCGGAGCCGGGGGAGACGAACTGGGGCAGGAAGGCGACAAAGAAGAGCGCCACCTTCGGATTGAGCACGTTCATGATGAATCCCCGCTTAAACAGGGCAAAACCGGAGAGTTGCCGGTCATTGCCGCGCAGTTCGATGTCTCTGCGCTCCCTGACCGTCTTCCAGGCAAGGAAGAGCAGGTAGGTCGCGCCGGCGAATTTGACCATGCTGAAGGCCACGGCGGATGAATAAAAGACGGCTGAAATGCCCAAGGCGGCGGCGGTGGTGTGGACGCTGATGCCGCTGCACATGCCGATTGCCGTTAAAACGGCCGCCTTCCTGCCCCGTGTAATGCCCTGGGTCACCACAAAAACATTATCCGGCCCAGGGGCGATGGTGAGCAGGATGGATGCCCCGAGAAAATAGGCGAGCTGTGAAGTGTCCATGTTGATGCCTGGTTGATTTTTTTTGCCGGGTAAGGTGGATGATTCCTCTCACCCCGTCATCAGGGCCGCAGGTGACTACCTGTTTTCTGTAAATCTCCGGTAATGGGCTGGCCCGCAGCTTTCTTCTATAACAGCAGATCGGCAATGACACAACAACTGTTGACGCCGGCGATCAGCAAAAGCAAGCCAGGGGAAGCTACATCGCCTCGTTGAATTCCTCCCGGTAGCGGGCTACGCCAGAAATCCCCTGCATGGCGGCCTGGTCGAGGACCAGCACCATGAAGGCCTCGTCCGGCACCCCCTCCCATTGGCTCCTGATCCCGCGCCTGGCGGCTGGGGTGAAGCCGAAACGGGGATAGAATTGCGGGTGACCGAGCACAATGACAAAAGGGCAGGCCCGTTGCCGGAGAAGCTTCAGCCCGTAAGTGACCAGCTCAGAGCCGATGCCCTGGCGCTGCCGCTGCGGCAGAACCGCCATGGGCGCCAGTCCCATTCCTTCCATGCATTTTCCGTCGTTGTCGATTACCGCCGGGGTAAAGAGGATGTGGCCGATGAGCCGGCCGTCTTCCTCGGCGACAAGGGACAGGAAGGGGGAACAGTTTCTGCGTAGCTCCTCAACGATCCGCGCCTCGGCAGGCTGGCCGAAGGCCTGCAGGTTGATGTCGCGGATATGGAGGATATCCTCGGCTCTTTCCTTTCTGATGGTGATCATATGCTCTCCGCTGTTTCCTCGGTGGTCGGTTCCTGGTGGGCCTGGGGCTTTTCCGGCACAGCCGGCTATTTTTTATTTTTCAGCAACTCCTGCAGCCCGGCAAAGGGGGTATGGGAAGAAAATGACTGCCCTCTTTCCCCTGGTTTCAATTCACTGTATGATTCGGCCACGGCATTGCGGCTGTGCTCATTGTCATGGCAGTAAAGACACAGCAGCTCCCAGTTGCTGCCGTCGGCCGGATTGTTTTCGTGATTATGGTCCTTGTGGTGCACGGTGAGATCCTTCAGTTTTTTGCCGCTGAATTCCCGGCCGCAGCGCCCGCAGATCCAGGGGAATATCTTGAGCGCCTTCTCCCGGTAGGTTTTCTCGCGCTGTTCAAGGCTCCGCCGGGCCTCGGCGATCAGCTGGTCCATTTTTTCGCTGTCTGTTGGTGAATTTTTCGTTGCCATAGATCTGATCCTCGTTTGACCGGCGCCTTTCCCGGCAATCCGGCCTTTATTCTTTTTCCGCCACCGCCTTAAAGAAGGTATAGCAGAAAACGCCATCCGTTTCAGCGGTCCGGTAAAGGTCCCGGATGCCCTGGTCAAAGGTGGGTTGATCGATGATGCCCGCCGCCAGGGCGGACTGGCGTACCCCCTCTATCATCGCCGTAAAGGTTTTTCTGGTAAAACCTTCCACCAGTTCCGGTTTGCCGGCGTCAGCATAAACCATGCGGGGGGAAACACGGACCCCGGCAAATCCCGCCTTGCAGAGCAGGGGATACAGCTCTCTGCCGATCATGGCATTGCCGCCGCCCCGTTTCTGCAATTCGACCTGGCATTGGATCGCCTGGTGGGCGGCCTCGCTGTCAGGGTAAAAAAAGGTCGAGCCGTGATCCCCTTCGATGACGGTCATTGTGCCGCCGGGCCTGAGGAATTGCTTCAGCATGGCCAGGGCTGCCACCGGATTAGGCAGATGCTCCAGGACGAAACAGACAAAAACATGGTCGAATGACTGCGGTTTGCAAGGCAGATGGAAGATATCGGCCTGCTGGAAATGGACATTGGTCAGACCGGCAGACGCTACCCGCTGTCTTGCCTCGGCAACCGAGGCTGCGGAAATGTCGATGGAGGTGAACAGGGCATCAGGGCTGTTGGCGGCCAGGGTTACGGTCTGCGAGCCGACCCCGCATCCGGCCTCAAGAACCTGGCATCCCGCCGGATAAAAGGTGTCCGCGTGCAATAACTCCGCCAGGGTGGCGGCCTGGTCCTGCAGGCGGATGTTTTCTCTTGACTCGTAGCCGTGTACGTAGGCGTGATTCATGGTCTCCTTCCGTTTTTTGATCTTTTTCCCGGCTGCTTGCATCCGCTGGCCGTGTTACGGCAGTTTAGCCGAATTCATGGGGGAATGTAAGTATCAACTTCGGCGCTATCAACGGCGTTGTCAGGAATAGGGCACAAAAATTTACTCCTGGGGCGAGTCAAGCAGCTTTGCCGGGTTGATCGCTAACTGGGTTGATCTTGATTTTGTATATGTTTCAAGATGTTACATTTGGTTTCCTTGCAAGGCCGGCAATAATTGCTGGCAGATTTTTACCACATTGTAGTATTATGGGTGTTGCGGCAGGATGTTGTATCGTTCATGCTTTACACAGGCAAAGAAGAGGAAATGATGACGACAAGCGAAAATGGTAAAAAACACGGCAGAGTTGTTAATGTGTGCACCAGTCCCGCCAAGGGGACGGCAAAAAGGCCGGTGCGGCGGATCACCCTGGTTGCCGGTTTCGGCATAGAGGGTGACGCCCATGCCGGCAAATGGCATCGCCAGGTGAGCCTGCTGGCCAGGGAGTCCCATGAAACCATGCTGGCCAAAGGGGCGGTGGTGACCCATGGTGATTTCGGGGAAAATATCGTCACCGAGGGGATAGACCTGGTCAAACTGCCGGTGGGCTCCCTGATGAGGCTGGGCAGTTCGGTGATCGGGCGGGTCACCCAGATCGGCAAGAAATGTCATGCCCATTGTCAGATTTTTCATACGGTGGGGGATTGTATCATGCCCAGGGAAGGTATTTTTATTGAAATCCTGCAGGGAGGAACCTTGGCGGAAGATGATGCGATAGAGATTGACTATGGTGCTCCGAAAAGCTGAATTCCTGCTGTCAGTATGGTTTTGAAATATTTTCATGCAGTTGTCCATAATGACCCGGCCGGATACTATTAGGGGGGTAACAAAAAAATAGTGATCCGGTCATTGCTTTTGTCTGCCGCTAAAATAAGCAAAAATAGTGTTACCCGCCGTTTTTTATAGGTAATTTATCGGCGGAACTGCTTGCAACCAGCAAAGGTGTTATGGTACAAGGAATTGCTGCGTTTGGAATACGAGTAAGCATGACGGGCGAATCCCGTACGGTGAGAATATTGAAGAGTGACAAGCCCTCGGCTGCTGCGCCCAAAAAAAAGCGCAATTGCCTGCCAAAGAAGACCGCGAAAGAACGATTACAAGAATTTTGGAATATATTTGGAAAAGACGATGAGGTGCTGGTTGCCATCAGCGCTGATCCTGATTCCCTGGCAAGCGCCATGGCGATCAAGCGGCTGCTCCGTTATCGGGTGAAAAACGTCACCATCGGCTATCTCAATGAGATCAGAAGGCTCGCCAATCTCACCATGCTGGAGCTGCTGAAGATTCCAGCCGAACGGATGAAGGTCCTCAAGTCCGACAAGTATACCAAGTACATTATTGTCGACTCCCAGCCCTGCCACAATCCCGGGTTTGAGGAAATCAAGTACAGCGCGGTGATTGACCACCATCCTGTTACCCAGGGATGTCAGGCCGATTATGTTGACATCCGTCCCGAATATGGCGCCACTGCCTCCATGATGGTCGAATACCTGCGGGCTGCGGAGATGAAGCCTTCCGTCGCCCTGGCCACCGCGCTTTTTTATGCCATCAAGGTTGATACCCAGAATTTTGAGAAAAAAGCCCAGCTTGCCGATGCCATTTCCTTCCGCTATCTCTTCAATATCGCCAACCAGAACCTGGTGCGGAAAATTGAGCTGAGCGAGCTGCGCAAGTCGGAGTTGAACTATTTTAAAACCGCCTTTGCCGAAATGAGAATCAGCAAGCATCGTCTCTATGCCCATGTGGGCAGGGTGCGCACGCCCGATGTGCTGGTGATTATCGCCGATTTCTTCAAACGGGTTCATGAGGTTGCCTGGGTTTTTGTCTCGGGCATCCATGGGGAAAAGCTGGTGGTTATCTTCCGCTGCGACGGCTACAAGAAAAATGCCGGCATCCTGGCCGGCAAGACCTTCGGTCAGATCGGCTCGGCCGGGGGCCACCGGGAATCAGCCCGGGCCGAGGTGCCCCTGAAGAATCTTGCCAAAACCGATCAGGATTTTAACACCAAGACATTGAAAAAACTGACAAGCAGGCATTTGTAGTCCGACTGGTCAGGCTGGTCTTATTTGTCGAATTGGTCCGGGCAACCTGAAAATAGCCTGGCCAAGATGTTCGGCCATGATCAGTCAGATGAACCGACTGTTTAGACCAGTGAGACCAATCAGACTAATGGGACCAATCACATGAAACAGAAACCGCAAACACTGGCCATGATCCTTGCCGGGGGAAGGGTTGATGAACTCAATGTCCTGACCTGTTACCGGCCCAAATCAGCCGTGCCTTTCGGCGGATTTGCCCGGATCATTGATTTTTCCCTGAGTAATCTCATGCAGGCGGGGCTTGAGAGGGTTGCCATTCTCAGCCAGTACCGCAGTTATTCCCTGATCAACCACATCGGTATCGGCGCGGCCTGGGACATGATCGGCAAATACCGGGGCGTCTCCATTCTGCCCCCTTCCACCGGCTACGGCAATACCTCCTGGTACAAGGGATCGGCGGATGCCGTTTTTCAGAACGCCGATTTCATCCAGTACCACGATCCCCAGGAGGTGCTTATCCTGTCCGGCGATCATGTGTATCACATGGATTACCAGGAGGTGATCGACTACCACCGGCAGAAGGACGCCGATCTGACCATCGCCTGCCTGCAGGTGCCCATGGAGAAGGCGCACCGCTTCGGGGTGGCGGACATCGACAACGAGGATGGCGAGCTGGGCGGGCGGGTGCTGCAGTATAAGGAAAAACCCGACCGGCCGAAATTCAACTGGGCGTCGCTGACGGTCTTCTGCTTCAAGCCGCGGGTGCTGCTTGAGGTGCTGACGGTCAATGCCCGGGAGGATGAATCCTTTGAGTTCGGCCGCGACATCATTCCGCGCATGATGTATGAGCAGCGCAAGGTGTATGGCTTCAAGTTCAAGGGCTACTGGGGCTATTCCCGCACCACTGAGGAGTACTGGCAGACCAATATGGACCTGCTGGGTCCGTCGCCGAAGATCGACATGGAAAGGTGGGGCCTGCGCACCAATCTCGACCACCGCAGCATCCGCGACTGCCAGCCCCTCAAGGTGGGCGGCGATGCACTCATCCAGGACAGTCTGGTTTACAACGGCTGCATTGTTGAGGGCACGGTGGAGCGCTCTATTCTTTTTCCCGGTGTCCACGTGAAAAAAGGGGCGGTGGTCAGGGATTCGGTCCTCTTTTTTGATAACGTGGTGGGCCGCGACGCGAGAATTGACAAGGTGATCTGCGACGTCAATGTGACCATCGGCAACGAGGTCGGCATCGGCGCGCCGGGACCGGCCAGGGACAAGGAGGTGACAGTGCTCGGCTGGAACAATTTCATCCCGGATAAGACGGTGATCGGCTCCGACTGCACCATTTATCCCGCCTTGAGTGCTGACAAGCTGTTACGGGAAATCAAAGCCGGGGAGATCGTGCGATGAGAAAGGAAAGTACCCTTGTACTGATTCTGGCCGGAGGCGTGGGCAGCCGGTTGAACAATCTGGTGCAGACCAGGGCGAAACCGGCCGTGCCCTTTGGCGGCATTTACCGGATCATCGACTTCAGCCTCAGCAATGTGATGAATTCCGGTTTAACCCAGGTTGGCGTACTGACCCAGTACAAACCCCTGTCGCTGATGAAGCATCTCGGCACCGGCGAGGCCTGGGATTTCACCGGCCGCAGCAGGGGGGTTAAGATCCTGCCGCCCCGCACCGGCGCAAAGGACTCCGACTGGTATAAGGGCACGGCGGATGCGGTGCGCCAGAACATCGATTTCATCAAGGCCCATCCTTCCGCGGAGATTCTGCTGTTGTCCGGCGATCATATCTACCGCATGGACTTTGATGACATGATCAACTTCCACCACCGCAAGCAGGCGGATGTCACCATCGGCATGATGGTGGTGCCGGAAAGCGAGATCCATCAGTTCGGCGCCGGCATCACCAACGAGGAGGGGCGTATTATCGACTGGGAGGAGAAGCCCAAGGTGGCGCGCACCAACCTTGCCTCCATGGGCATCTATGTCTTTGATACCGAATACCTGCTGGGCATGCTGACGGAAAACCGCGACGAGATTGATTTCGGCATGCATCTCATCCCCAGGGCCATTGAGCGGGACAATGTCTTCGCCTATCCGTTCCACGGCTACTGGCGGGACGTGGGCACCGTGCAGGCCTACTGGGAATCGAATATGGACATCATCCGCGAGGATTCCGGCATCTCCCCGGAGGTCTGGGGCATCCGGCCCAATGTCGAGGCCGGGGTGGCGGATATCGCCGACCGACCGCCTGCCCGTTTCGCCGCGGGCTCCAAGGTGAAGAATTCGATGATCGCGGCCGGCTGCGTCATCGAGGGTGAGGTGGTCAACTCCGTGCTCAGCCCCGGAGTGCGGGTGGGGTCCGGGGCCTGCGTGCGCGATTCAATTCTGTTTCACGACTGCCAGGTCGGCAAGGGGGCGGTGCTTGATCTGGCCATTCTGGACAAACGGGTACGGGTGGGGGCAGGCGCCCTGGTCGGTCACGGCGAGGACAAAACCACACCGAACAAGGATTTTCCCAAGCATCTCTACACGGGCATCACCCTGGTGGGCAAGGAGGCCGAGGTGCCGGCCAATGCGGTCATCGGCCGCAACTGCATCATTGCGCCCCTGACCAGGGCCGGGGATTATCCGGGCCTGCAGCTGCAGACCGGCGAATCTGTCGGGGTGATTGACCTGTAACGATGGACTGCAGGGGCGGGTTTTATGCCCGCCCTATTTATGATGTAGGGGCAACCCTTGTGGTTGCCCTGTTTCGGGAATGCCACGAGCATTCGGACTGCCCCCGATCGGGTGGTCATCAGTCGGGCAACCACAAGGGTTGCCTCTACGACCTCAATCAATCTGACGGGCAGCGTGCCAACCTTGCAAAGTGGAATTACCGCCCCTCCATCACCGCAGGCCGGCGATAAAGGGACCGACCGCCTCCACTCCCTGTTCGTTAACGAGGTTGATGGTCCTGGTGCCGATGACGGCAATGTCGGCCTTGCCGGTGAGATAGTCCACATCCTCCTTGCGGCTGATGCCGAAACCCACCGCCAGCGGCAGACCGGTATTGGCCCGGCAGGCGCGCATATACCCGTTAAAGCTCTCGTCAAAATCCGTCTGCCTGCCGGTCACGCCCTTGCGGGCCGCGCAGTAGATAAAGCCGCGGCTGAAGCGGGACAGTTCCCGCATCCGTTCCGGGGTTGAGGTCGGCGCAAAGATCAGGATCGGGGCAATATCATATTTGCGGCTCAAGGCAAAAAACTCCTCGCCCTCCTCCGGCGGCAGGTCCGGAATGATAAAGCCCTTGATGCCGATCTCCCGCGCCTTTTTGAAGAACTCCTCCACTCCGAACTTGAAGAGAATGTTGTAATAGGTCATGAAGAGAAAGGGGATGGGGTGGGCCTTGGTCATCTCCCCGGCAAAATCAAGACAGCCCCGCACGGTGATGCCTTGCTCGATGGCCTCCTGGTTGGCCTTGACAATCACCGGACCGTCTGCCATGGGCTCGGAAAAGGGGATCTGCATCTCGATAAGATCCACCCCGTTCGCCACCATCTGCTCGATGGCCAGGCGGTTGGTTTCCAGGGAAGGGTAGCCCAGCACGATATGCGTCATGAGCAGAATTTTCCTGTCCGGATCAGCCAGCGCTGTTTTGATCTGACTGCTAAGCTCCATATTCAATTCCTTTCTTTTTGATGAATTCTTTCCAGGACGGATCGTCAAAGGCATGGGCAATGGTGAAGATGTCCTTGTCGCCCCGGCCGGACATGTTGATGATGATCGCCTCGTCCGGGCCCATATCGCCCGCCTCCTTGAAGGCCTGCACAAAGGCGTGGGCCGATTCCAGGGCCGGGATGATCCCCTCCTTTTTCATGGTGAGATCAAGGGCGGTCATGACCTCCGCATCGGTGGCCGCGCTAAAGCGCACCCGCTTTTGCTGCCAGAGATCGGCGAGAATGGGGGAGACGCCGACGTAATCGAGCCCGGCCGCCACCGAGTGGGTATCCATCATCTGGCCGTCGCTGTTCTGCAGAAACATGGTCTTGTAGCCCTGGGCCACCCCTGGGGAGCCGTCTTTAGCTGCCAGGCGGGAGGCGTGCTGGCCGCTGTCAAGGCCCTTGCCGCCTGCCTCGACCCCCACCAGCTCAACCGCGGGGTTGTCAAGAAACCCCTGGAAAATCCCCATGGCGTTGGAGCCGCCGCCGACACAGGCGTAGACCCGGCTAGGCTGTCTGCCGAACTGCTGCTTGATCTGGCCGCACGCCTCCCGGCCGATGATGGACTGAAACCAGGCCACCATTGCCGGAAAGGGATGGGGGCCGCACACCGTGCCCATGACGTAATGGGTGTCATCCATGCGGGTCACCCAGTCGCGGAAGGCCTCGTTGATGGCGTCCTTCAATGTCTTGGAGCCCGAGGTGACCGGCACAACCGTAGCGCCGAGCTTTTCCATCCAGAAGACATTGGGCCGCTGGCGCTGCACATCCTCTTCACCCATGTAGATGGTGCAGGCAAAACCGAATTTGGCCGCCATGGTGGCGGTGGCCACCCCGTGCTGGCCTGCGCCGGTCTCGGCGATGACCCGCTTTTTGCCCATCCTTTTCACCAGCAGGCCCTGGCCCATGACATTGTTGGCCTTGTGGGCGCCGGTGTGGTTGAGGTCTTCCCGCTTGATGTAGATCTGCGCCCCGCCGAAATGGCGGGAGAGATTCTCCGCATGGGTCAACGGGGTGGGGCGGCAGGAGTAAGTGCTCATCAGGCTGACGTATTCCTGCCAGAAGGCCGGGTCGGCCTTGGCCTGTTGAAAGGCGTCATTGAGTTCGCGGAAGGTCTGGTACAGCACTTCCGGAATGAAGGCGCCGCCCCATTCTCCGTAATATCCTGGCTTGTTCGTTTTGTTCATTTGGGTGTGGCTATCCGTTTAGGGTTCAGCGTTGGCAATTGGTAGTCATTAAATCAAGGGGGTTACTATACACCCGATTGGCTAAAAAATCAGTACCCTTTTTTGGCGTGGAGAGGGGAGAGTCCGGGTTGCGGGTTGCCGGTGTGTAGAGGGGGATGGGTGGGTGAATATCTTCACCTGGGCCTTGCGTCCGGCAATCTTATGCGGCCTGCTGAGCGTGGAGCACCTCCCAGCCGAGGCAGGCAAGTTTGATATAGATGGGAATCGGCTTATGCCCGCCATGATAGTACACCACCGTTCGTCGGGTGATCCCGAGTGCCTTGGCCGCGGCGCTGAGTGAGAGACCGTTGCGGGTCATCCAGGCATTGAACTCGACCACGGAGAAGGCCGTGCCTGCCTGCTCTTTGCCGAGTCGATAGAGGGTGTCTGCGTCGATACCGATTTCACCATCTGCCCACTCCACCCCATGCCCCCATTCCTCGACCACGGCGGTTGCAAAAAATTTTGGATCCCGCAGCCGTTCGTAGCCGGGTGAATCAAGGTATCCTGATATATCAACCTTGGTTTTTTTGCCTTTGCGCCAGACTATGACCAGCAGATTCGGAGCTTCCGCCGTAACAGAAGCTATTCTTTTTTGATCCATGCCGGTTTACCTCCGGTTGAGTTCATGCCATACTGCCCAAAGCCACTCCCTGTTGATCTCCGCCCACTCACGGGCCTCTGCTAGAATGATGGCGGGCGGGTTGCCAATAATGACCTCAAGCGTTTCAATGGCTATGGATGCCCGTCCGTCAGGCCATCGCAGGTGGAAGTGGGGAATGCCATGCTCCCGGCCAAAAATTTCAATCTTCCAGTTGCGATTATGATGGAGGCGGGTCATATGAAAAGAGTATAGGGAATAATATTCCCTATGTCAACTAGAGGTGATGAATTGTATATGAAATGGCTATCAGTTTATTTATGGCATTGTCCCTCTTTCCTTTTGCCATTGACATCCTGCGATCACCGGTTTAATAGGAAAAAGATGATGCTACTCCCAGTAAGGTCGATCTTCCTGAAAAAGCGTTTAAATATCATGTTCAGCTACTTCCAATGACTAACTGGTCCGTAAAAAGAATGGTGAGCGCTTAATTCTTATCATGCAAAGACGAACAGAAAAAAATCATGCTTGAACGAATATTGGAAATTCAAGGGATAGGACTGCTGCACAACGCAAACGGCAAATCCCATAGCTGTAAAAAAGCTACACTCATCTATGCGGACAACGGACGTGGGAAGTCTACATTAACGTCAATGTTGCGCTCTGTGTCCACTGGAGAGGCATGGTTGATTACCACCCGCAAGACGCTTGATGGAATATTACCACCCAAGGTAATTCTACAGTTCGGCAGCGGCCACAAAGTTATGTTTGAGAATGGTAGCTGGACAAAACAACGACCAGAAGTGCTGGTTTTTGATGCTGACTTTGTTGAGCGCAATGTACATTCAGGTGGCACTGTCAGTACTGGACATCGCAAGAGCCTCCTTGAATTTGCCCTTGGTGAACCAGCGGTTGCAGCCCGTGAAGAAGTCGAAAAAACTACTGGTAAGGCAAAAGAGGCAGACGGAAACGTTCAAAAGCTGACCGGGCAACTTTTCGGATATCACGGAGGTATGAACCTGGCACAGTTCGAGCAGCTGCCACAAGTGACTGACATCGACCTCACGATCATTGAGATCCAGAAACGAATCAGCGCTGCCCGGAATGTGGCAGCGATTCTTGCAAGGCCAGTCCCAATAATGGTTGCTGAGCCGTCTTTTAATATTGACAGTCTGTTTATGGTTCTTTCCTCCTCTCTCGAAAATGTTCATAAGGAATCCGAGCTACTTGTCAGACAACACATTGCGAAACTAGGAAGAAAAAAAGGCGCAGAGAGCTGGTTGAGTCAGGGGGGGCAGTTTGATGACAGCGAATTATGCCCATACTGCGGTCAAAGTACGTCAGGTGTCAACCTCATACGCGCCTATCGAACCCATTTTAATGCAGAGTACAACAAATTAAAGGATATGGTCGCTGCAGTGTATAACTACGTCGATGCCAACACCGTTCCAGGTATTGTTGACCGCATTGAGCAGAGTGTCGATACGGCATCAGCGCAGGCGAGGGCTTGGGCCGAGTACGTTCCAACAGAAATGATAGCTTTTGATGTGGATTCAGCCCGTGCTGCGTTAGACAAATTTCAGTCCCTTGTTCTCAATCTTTCTTTGAAAAAGAAGGTATCACCGGCTGAAAGAATGGGCACTGCGGAAGAAAAAGAAGAGGCTGTAAAGTTGTGGCAATCGGTGGTCGCACCGATAAAGACTGCGAATTTGGCCATTAATAAAGCCATTAAGCTCATCAACACATACAAAGCCCAACTCAACTCCGAAGATGTCATACAATTACAACAGCAGGAAAAGCTCCTGCAAGTAACTAAAGAACGTTACAGCCCGCAAGTGGTTGAACTCTTTATTCAGCTCAGCAAGGCAAGGACCGCTGTAGAGAAAGCCGAGAATTCCAAGAAGACAGCGCGCGAGAAACTTGATGCGTTGATGACGGAAACGTTGAGGCGGTATGAAAAATCCATAAATGACCATCTGAAAAATTTTGGTGCTTCCTTCAGCATCAAGGGCATGTGTGCCAATTTTAGAGGAGCAGGGCCACGAAGCGAGTATGGTCTGTTGCTTCGCGGAAAAGATGTTCCTCTCGAAGGCGGGCCTCCGTCTTTTGCAACGGCCCTAAGTGAGGGAGACAAGCGAACTTTAGCCTTTGCGTTTTTCATTGCAAGTACGCTGGCAGACGCGAAATTGGCAACACGAATCGTAGTTATCGATGACCCAATGTGCAGTCTGGACCTGAATCGCAAGCATCAAACGAGAACGGTATTGAAGAAGATATACTCAAAAGCCGATCAACTCATTGTGCTTGCACACGATCCGTATTTTATTCGTGACCTCCGAGACAAACTGTATAAGGATGACAAGTCGTCGCAACAAATTGCATTGTTTCAATTGGCTCCAGCACCGGGTGATTACACAGATTTTGCGCCACTCGACATAGACAGGGAGTGTGAGTCGATCTATTTTCAACACCACCGTTTGCTCAACGATTTTGCAGGGGGCAAGGGAGGGAACCCCAGGTCAGTTGCAAAAGCTATTCGACCGATGCTTGAAGGCTACCTCCATCGTAGGTTTCCCTGCCATATTCCTAAGTCACTGCTGTTCGGTCAGGTGGTAGACTGTATTCGAAATGCTGTGGCGCCCAGTCCGCTTTGTTATGCTGCCGGTCTGGTGGATGAGCTTAATGAGATCAATGACTATGCGGGGCAATTTCATCACGATACAAATCCTGGGGGCGCAGAAGCAGTCGTCATAACTGCCTCAGAGTTGAAGACCTTTGTTGATAGAGCATTGGCAGTCGTACACGGAAACACATAATTCATCAAGATGAATAAAAAACAGAAACTTGAATTGATTTAGTGGCCGCTCTGGGAAACCCTTGTTCCAGAACATAAGAACCGAATAGGCCGAGGCGTTGCACTCCGTAGCGCGCCACAATTTCCGGTTTGCTGCTCCTGATGATGTCGATGATTTCTTTTTTATCCATAGCCGTGTGGTGGACGAGCGCCAGGCGCCATCATCAAATTGATAATTGATGGGAAAATGATAGCCTGAATCGACAGGGGCAGAACAGTCATCCGGCCCAGCTGCGGTTGCTAAATTTCAGTTTCACCCATTAACCTTGAAGCGGTTCATCATGTCCTCAAGCTGCCGGGCCAGCTCCGCCAGTCTCACCGCTGCCTGGCTGATGGAGTTGATGCCCTCGGCGTTCTCGGTGGTCCGCTGGTTCACCGCCTGGATATTGGCGGACACCTCGCTGGTGCCGTTGCTCAGCTCTGCAATGGCGGTGCTGATGGTGTTGGTGCCGTCGTTGGCCTGGGACACTGCGGCGGCAATGTCCTGGGCTACCCCGACCTGTTCGCTCACGGCATTGGTGATCATGGCGGATGAGTCGTTCACCTGGCTGACGATTGCCGTCACCTCGGTGATAATGGCCACCGCCTGCCGGGTGCTGGCCTGCACCTCGCTGATGCGGGCGGCGATACTGCCGGTGGCCTCGGAGGTCTGGCGGGCCAGCTCCTTGACCTCGCCGGCCACCACGGCAAATCCCTTGCCGGCCTCACCGGCCCTGGCCGCTTCAATGGTGGCGTTTAAGGCGAGCAGCTTGGTCTGCCCGGAGATCTCGCCGATCACCCGGGTGACCTCGCTGATTTCATTGGCTGCCTGCTGCAGCTCGTTGATGGCCTGGGTTGCGGAACTGGCCTTGTCCAGGGCCGTCCTGGTGACCCGGGTGCCCTCTTCGGCATTGCTGCCGATCTCGGCGATGCTGGCGCTCATCTCTTCCGTGGCACCTGCGGCGCTCTGCATGGACTGGGAGATCTGCCGGACCGTGTCCGCGACACTGCCGGTATTGACGCTGATCTCTTCCGTGGCTCCGGCAATGTTGGCCGACTGGGAGGAGATCTCTTCCGAACTGGCGGAGAGCCGGGTGGAGACGTCGGACAGATCTTTAGCGGAGCTGGACAGCTGCTGGGAGTTGTCGAGAATATTTCTGACCAGCATATTGAGATTGCCGATCATCTTATTGATTGATTTGCCGAAGGTGTCCATCTCGGAGGTGATGGTTACTTTCCCGGTCAGATCACCATTGCCGATTCTTTCGATCACTGCCGTGCGGGTCAGCAGCTCGTCTTTCAGGGCGTTCAAGGCCGAGGCCATGATGGTCAGCTCATCGCCGATTCCCTGCTTGTAGACCGCGCATTCCTTGCAGTCGCCTCCGGCCGCGGCGTGCGGACAATGAGCCACCGCGGCAAAGGAGCCGGATTCGGTCCAGCAGTATGCCTCCTTGCCGAAGCTCGGGCAATCGGGCTTGTTGCATTGCTTGAGTTGTGAGCAGTTCTGGGCCTTGCCCATGTGCAGGTTGGCGGCGAGGTCCCCCTTGCCCAGTTTTTTGCAGAACTCGACGGAGGCGGTCAGCGGCCGGTTGATGACCGCGGTGATAAAAAAGATCAGGCCGCCGACAAAACAGACAATGGCAACAAGGATCCCTATGGCGATGTTGCGCTGCAGGGCCTTGAGCGCCCTGTTCCCCTCTTCCCTGATGTTGGTTATCATCTCGAGCTGCTCGGTAATGTCGGTGATGATGACCATGACCCCCACCGTTTTGCCGGTAAAATTCTGCACCGGAAAGCCGGTCAGATAAAAGTTGCCTGCCTGTTCGGAGGTGGGGATTTCATGTCCCCTGGCAAGCAGGGCGCCATTGATCAGCGGCGTGCTGAGTTCCGGGTTGGTGCCTGCCGCCAGCACGAACTTGTTGTCAAGAAGCGGATACTTGTCCGCATCGTTCATCATGGTCGCCACGGACAGCTGGTCGGCATCGAGATAAATGGCGTAGTCAACCAGCTTGCTGGTTTTGCTGACCTGCATCAGGTTGTCAACGCTGTAGATCACCTCGTTTGAGCCGAGATGATTCGCCGCTCCGTCGTTAATCGGGGCGATGCCGAAGATGGCAAAACCGCTGGGCACGATCTCAATGCCGGTCAGCGCCTTGTGGCTCACCTGGTTCACCGTCATGACCGATTTCCGGAAGGAGGAGATGTCGTCCGAGATGTCAACCTCATAGCCGTCCCGTACGGCCTGCCACCCGTCCCGCCAGAGACGGACCAGGCTGCGGCCGTTGGGCAGGTGAAAATGTATTTTGAGCGCCTTGGCGCCGGTGTGCTCGGTGTAATCGGCGATGATGGGCCGAAAGTAGGAGCGCAGCTGTTCACGGGCCTGCTGGGCCTTGGGGTCCTCCTCGTCGTCAATGTTGCCGGCCAGGGCGACCTTGTAGGCGGAGATCACTTCGGAATTGCCGGCAAACAGGGCGGCCTCGTTCAGCGCTTTTTTAGCGATGCGGTCGATGGTATTGTTGAGCTCCCTGATTTTTTCGTCCGAGGAAATTTTCAGGGACTGGAACATGGCATCCTGGGCCTGCTGCACCTGCTGCTGGACGCTGGATGTGATCAGCCTGCTCACCAGCAGTGCCCCGGCAACGCCGAAGAAAATAAAAAAGAAGACTGTGGGAGCCGTGATCTTGGTTCTGATATTCATGGGCTAATCCTTTTGCCGGGACCGTATATGTTTGATGGCGCATCCGCATTACTGCCAAAAAAAGGCGGGTGGGCGCGGAAACCGTTTATCAGGAAAAATTATCGGACATTTACCGGCACTTTGTCAATTATGAATTGACCGGCAAAGGCATTGCCGCGGGATGGCCTGAGGATGAGAAATTCTCAGGGCAGTTTGTTGCGGCAGGCGGTGGCGAAATCTTCCGGATAATGGCCCATGATCCAGCGCAGCTGGAGTTCGCTGAAGGCGCCGGGAGACTCGGGCAGTTTCGGCAGAAAGCTGTAGATGAGGCGCTGGTCGGATTGGTCGGTGAAGCGTTTGGCATACTCGATGATGTTGGCCATGCGCATGCCTAAGCCGCCCAGCACCTGCATGGCCGTGTGCATGGCCATGTCCAGGGAGCGGCGCATGGCCTCGTCCGCCTCCAGGATATTGCCCACCGGCCTGAGCGCCATGAGCTGCAGCTCCCACTGGGAGGTCTGGGCCTTGGGGACAAAGAGCATCACCTGCTCATCTTCATAGACGACAAGGGACTGCTCTCCTCCGGTTTCATCCATGCGCCGGTTGTCGCGGATGCAGGTGATGAGGTCGGCAAAAAGGGAGCGGCCATGTTTTTTCGCGTAAGCGCATACGCAGTCGGCCACCAGGTCGCCGCAGCCGTAAGAGGCGAGAAAGCCCTCCGTCCGCTGGCCGGCCTGTCGCGCGGCAACCGCCGCGGGCAGCAGGGCGAACTGCTGGTGGATCTGCTGGTGGGAGGCATTGAGCCGGTACTGGCTGGGGGCGAAGTCAAAGCCGAAGTTCCAGCCCCACAGGGTGCAGTCGAAAAAGGGCGGCTGCTCCGACTGGTCGAGGCGGCGGCGGATTTCCCGGCGCAGGGATTCAAGCTCACCGGCGGACAGGGTCCTTTTGCCGCCGTCCACCTCGATGCCGAGATCAGCGGCCAGCCGGACATAGGTGCGCTGATAGTAGAGATGGCGCAGGCCGGTCATGTCGCCCAAGGAGAGTTTGGTTATATCATAACGGACGGCATCGTTGGCCATGTTGGCGGCATAGTGTCCCCAGGGGATGTAGGAGTTGCGGCGCAGGTATTCGAAGACGTGGTGGTCCGGCGCGGCCCATTCGCCGACGATTTCACTGCCGCCCTGGGCGCCGGGGCGCAGTACCATGGCCTGTTTGTAAGGGTCGGGAAGATGTGGGTTGTTCGCCACTGCTTCAAAAAGGGGATGGTTGTTTATCACGGCCCGGGTCCGGCCCTGCGGGTCTTGGTTATACGCCAGACCGGTCGGGGTGCCGTGTGCGTCAACGGCAAACTCGCCGCACATCTGCGCCAGCCGCACCAGATCAGCCGGGTCGGTCGAGGTGGTGGCCAGGGCCAGGAGGACGGATTCCGGCAGGCAGTTGAACAGGCCGTCAAGGCTGCTCTCTTTCCGGCCGTCCAGCCAGGCGCTGACGTTTTGCGAAAAGGATGCGGGTTTTGGGGCCGGCAGCCCGATGCTCAGCGGGTCCCTGGCCCTGGCGTCCGCCCAGCGGGAGTTGATGAAGGTGGTGCCCTTGAAGGGGAAGACATGGGGGATCTCATACACCCGGTCGGCTTTGTCCACCGCTATGTCGCCGGCCGGGAAATTCCGGCTGTTCAGATATTCCTTGCCGTCACAGCTGCCGAGGCTTTCGATCCGGTCGCCGGCGCGGAGATTTTTCACCGCGTAAGCAGGTTGGTGGATGCAGTAAAGAAAGTTGCCTTGGGGAGTTACACAGGTGCGCATGGTCATTGCCCGGAATTAAACTTTATCTTATAACGAGTTTTGCACAGAAAATAAACGCAAGCGGGCAAAGACGCAAAGGTTTTTCTTGCACCTTCAGGCACTTGGAGTAAAAATAGCGTATGGCCATTCATCTCTACACCAGTAACCGCCTGGAGATCCTCGCCCGGCAGTGCGCTGAAATCTTCCGGCAGGACCCGCTGCCGCCGCTTACGGCCGAGATCGTCGTGGTGCAGAGCCGCGGCATGGCCACCTGGCTCACCATGGAACTGGCCAGGCAGCTCTCCGTGTGGGCCAACGGTCTTTTCCCCTTTCCGAATACCTTGGTGGCGGACATCTTCCGCCGGGTGCTGCCGGAGGGTGAGCAGCCCGCGTATGAACGCCGGCTGGCGGGCTGGCAGCTCATGGCGCTGCTGGCGGAGCTGCGCGATGAACCGCTTTTCCGCCATCTTGCCTCCTATCTGGCCGATCCGCTGAAACGATTCCAGCTGGCGGGCCAGCTGGCCGATCTTTTTGATCAGTACTTGATCTATCGTCCCGATCTGATTGCCGCCTGGGAAAACGGCAGCGAGGAGGGCAGCTGGCAGGCCCTGCTGTGGCGCAGGTTCACCGCCCGCCACGGCCGGATGCACCGGGCGGCATTGCTTGAGCGGTTTCTCCGGGCGGTGCAGCAAGGTCCCCCTCCTGGTCTGCCCAGCCGGATCACCCTTTTCGGCATTTCCAGTCTGCCGCCTTTTCATCTTGCGGTTTTTGACGCCCTGTCCGGCCATATCCCGGTCAATCTCTTTTTCATGAATCCCTGCCGGCACTGGTGGGGCGATATTGTGCCGGAGCGGGATATCTCCCGCCGCCAGCTGCGGGCAGGGCAGGGGGCCGGTGCGCTTTATCTCGAGTCCGGCAATGCCCTGCTTGCCTCCATGGGCCATCTTGCCCGGGATTTCCTCGTGCTGCTGCAGGAGAGGGACTGCGAGGAAGAGGATCTGTTTGCGGAGCCGCAAGATGCCAGCCTGCTTGCCTCCATTCAGCGGGACATCCTTGATCTTACCAGTTCCGAGTACGGCGAGGCGGACCGTTCGGTGGTCATCCATTCCTGCCACAGCCCGATGCGTGAGGTGGAGGTGCTGCAGGACCATCTGCTGGCCCTGTTCGATAGTGATCCGTCGCTGAGTGCGGCGGACATCATTGTCATGGCCCCGGACATCGAGACGTACAGCCCGCTGGTGCAGGCGGTTTTCGGCCTTGAGCGGGACCATCCCCATTTCATGCCCTTTTCCCTGGCGGACAAAAGCGCCGGGGCCGACAGTGCGCTGCTGGATGCCTTCTTTGCCCTGCTTGACCTGGCAGGAGGCCGTTATGCGGCCAGGGACATGGTCGACCTGCTGCGGACGCCCCTGGTCAGCAGACGGTTTGCCTTGAGCGAGGCGGACGGCGAGCTCATCCGGGAGTGGGTAGAGGACCTTGCCATCCGCTGGGGGCGGGATGGCCAACAAAAGGCAGAGCTGGGTCTGCCCGCCTATGACGAAAATACCTGGCAAGCGGGGCTTGACCGGCTGCTGCTCGGTTATGCCATGGGGGAGCGCAATGCGCTGTTTGCCGGCATCCTGCCTTTTGGCCCCATGGAGGGCAGCGAGGCCGATCTGCTCGGCCGGCTGCTGGACGCGGTTGAGGCGCTTTTCGTCTGGCTGTCCCGCCTGCCCGGCAAGCGGCGGCTGGCAGAGTGGGGCGAGATGCTGCAGGCCCTGGTGGATGACTGCCTGCTGGTGGACAGCGAGCAGGAAGAAGATATGGCGGGCCTGCGCACGGCGCTGCAGAGCATGGGGCAGCTGCAGGAGGAAACGGGTTTTGGCGAGGAGCTTGACCTCACGGTGGTGAGAAGCTGGCTGCATCAGCTGCTGCGGGTGGAAAAATCCCCCCACGGTTTTTTAAGCGGCGGCATCACCTTCTGTTCCCTGCTGCCCATGCGGGCCATTCCTTTTAAAATCGTCTGTCTGCTCGGCATGAATGACGGGGACTTTCCCCGGCCCCATTTCACCCTGAGTTTTGATTTGATGAGCCGCTCCCCCCGGCGGGGCGACCGCAGCCCGCGCCGTGATGACCGTTATCTCTTCCTTGAGGCGCTCCTTTCCGCCCGGCAGCAGCTCTATATCAGCTATGTGGGGCAGTCGGTGCGGGACGACACCACCCTGCCGCCCTCGGTGCTGGTCAGTGAGCTGCTCGACTACATGGCCGCTGTCTGCCCGGTAAAGTACGGCCACGCCGCAGGCTCTGTCACCCGGCACCGGCTGCAGCCCTTTCATCCCGCCTACTTTCAGCAAGGCAGCCATCTTTTCAGTTATTCGACGGAAAATTTTCATGCCGCCCTGCGTCTTGCCGCTGGCGACGATGCCGGGGCCGGCTTCTGGCAGGGGTCTCCCCTGCCGCCCCCGGAAAATGTGGGGCCGGAGATTGAACTCCTGGATTTTCTTGATTTTTTTGTCCATCCGGTACGCTGTTTCTGCCGGGCCAGGCTCGGGGTTGAGCTGTTCAGACCGGATGAGGTCATTGACGATCATGAGCCTTTCTCCCTGCAGGGGCTTGCCCGCTATCAGCTTGAGACGGAACTGCTTGATCTTCTCGTGCAAAAGGATAATACTGAAGGTCAGGCCAGGTTGTGGAAGGCACGGGGCATGCTCCCCCATGGCAAGGTCGGCGAAATCACCGCCCGTGAACTGCACGATGAGGTGAGGGAGTTTTATGGCCAGCTGGCGGCGCACCTGGCTCCGCCGGTTGAGCCGCCTCTTTTCCGCATCAAGATAAAGGATTTTCTGCTCTGCGGCCGGCTTGATCACATGACCGAGCAGGGCCTGCTCCACGCCCGCCCGGCCAGGCTGAAGGGCAGGGATCTGCTGCGGGCCTGGCTCAAGCATCTCATTCTGCACGCCATGCCGCAGAACTTGCCCCTGCGGACAGTGGTGGTGGCCAGGGACCAGACCGTGGTCTTCCGGCCGGTGCAGAACGGCCGGCAACTGCTGGAGCAGCTTTTGGTTCTCTTTCTGCAGGGGCTGCAGGCGCCGTTGCCGTTTTTTAGTGAAACATCCTATCAATATGCCCTGTATGCCTGCCAGGGGAAAAGGGATAGAGCGATACAAGAGGCCCATGACGCCTGGCAGGGCGGATACGGCGGCCCTGGCGAGGGTGACGACCCGTATCTGCGATTCCGTTACCAGGGTGCCGAGGACCCTCTGGATCAGATGTTTACCGATCTGGCGATGAGGATTTTTTCGCCTGTGTTTGCCCATAGTAAGGAGGATGGCGATGGCTGAGCTGAAACCGATGCAGTGGTGGAAGAGTTTGTCCCGTTTGCAGCGATGGAGCATCATGGCGGTCTGCTGCCTGCTTTTTTACACCGTTTTCGGCTTCTGGATTCTGCCGGCCATTGTCCGAAGCCAGCTGGAGAAAAAGTTGAGCCAGGCCCTGCACCGGCAGACCACGGTGCAGGAGGTGAAAATCAATCCCTATACCCTGCAGGCGGCGGTCAACGGCTTTAATATCCAGGATGCCGATGACAAGGAGCCTTTTGTTTCCTTTGCCAGTCTGCAGGTGAATCTGCAGGCCGTCTCTCTTTTCAAGCGCGCCATTGTCGTCAAATCCTTTTCCCTGATCAATCCCTATGGCAAGATCATATTCAACAAGGACCAAAGATTTAACTTTTCGGATCTTGCCGCCGGTGACGGGGGTGCGGAGAAGAAAGAAGAAAAGAAGGCGCCGCTGCTCTTTTCCATCAACAATATTGAGCTGAACGGGGGCAGGATCGACTTTGAGGACAGGGTGAAGGATGTCAAGCATCAGATCACCGACCTGCGTATTGCCCTGCCCTTTCTCTCCGATCTGCCTTACGAACTGGAAATTTTCACCAAACCTGCCTTTTCTGGGGTGATCAACTCCACGCCTATCAGCATGCTCGGCGAAAGCAAGCCTTTTCACACGACGCGGCAATCAGAGATCAACCTCAATTTCGCCGATATCGATCTCACCGCCTATCTGGCCTATCTGCCGGAAAACCTTAACTTTATCATAAAAAGCGGCCGGCTTGACCTTGATCTCTTCTTATCCTTCATCAAGCATGAGGACGGCAATCCGGCCCTCAATATGCGGGGCAAGGCGAGTCTGCGTGACATCAAGGTGGTTGACCGGCAGGAGCAGCCGCTGCTTGCATTCCCTGAGCTGACGGCGGATATTGACCGGGCCCATATCCTGCGCAAGGAATTCCACCTGGCGAAACTCGCCTGGAAAGGACCCGAGCTTTTCGTACAGCGGGGGCAAGACGGGCAGGTCAATCTTGCCGGCCTTGTCGCCCCGTCATCGGAGAAAGAAAACAAGGCAACCCCCGCGTCATCTTCTCTCCCTCTGTTGCTTGAGGTGGCGGAGGCGGCAGTGGAGACGGCCACCATCCATTTTACCGACCAGACGGTGGCCGGTCCCCTGCAGACGACCCTGCAACCGGTCAATCTCCAGGTGAAAAACTTCAGCACCGCACCGGACAAGCCGGCCGGATACAATCTGACCTTTACCAGTGAGAGCGGCGAGAATCTCAGCGTCGGCGGCACCTTCTCCCTTGACCCCCTGCAGGTGGCGGCTGATGTGGGTTTGGAAAATGTGCAACTCGGCAAGTACCGCCCCTATTATGAGCATGCCCTGCGGGCGGAACTGGCGGCGGAAAAGGTGAAGGTTGCCACCCATATAGACTATGCCGCCGCTGACGGCACCCTGCTTATTTCCGGCCTGGGGGTGGAACTCGGCGGTTTCGGCGTGACCGGTCCGGATGGCAAAAACAAGATTAGCATCCCTGATTTTGCCGTCAGCGAGGCCGAGGTCAATATCAAGGACAAGACGGTGCTGGTCGGCAGGTGCGCCAGCAAAGGGGGCGTCATCCCGCTTATCCGGCGCAAGGACGGCACGATGAACCTGCAGGACTTCCTGGCCGCCGCCCCCGCTGGGCCGGGCGCAAAAGCCGAGGAGGGGAAAAAAGAGGATGCGGCGGCCCCGCCATCCGCCTGGCAGGTGGAGGTCAAGGCGGTGGATTTTGTCGATTACGAGGTGGCCTTCACCGATCAGGCGCCCGAGGAACCGGTGGTGCTGACCATGAACAAGCTGCATCTGGCTGCCGAGAATGTGACGACCCGGTCCAAGGAGGAATGCAGTATTGATCTTGACCTGCGGCTCAATAAGACCGGCAAGGTGAGGGTGAAGGGCAAGGCGGGACTTTCTCCCCTGGCCCTGCGGCTTGATGTCGATCTGGCCGATCTGCCGCTCAAATCCGTGCAGCCCTATGTGGAGCAGCAGCTCAATATCATCATGGCCGACGGGCAGGGAGCGGTAAAGGGCAAGATGACCCTTGACCGGCCGGAGGGCGGGGCGGTTGCCGTTACCTTTCAGGGGGAGGCGCGCAGCCGCAGGTTTGCCTGCCTTGATGCCAAGCAGGCTGAGAAGCTGCTGGCCTGGGATGATTTGCAGGTGAAAAGGCTCAATGTGCAGACGAGCCCCATGCGCATCAAGGTCGAGGAGATTCTCTTTGACGGGTTATCCGCCTTTGTGTTGAAGAACCAGGAGGGGGTGCTGAACCTGAGCACCATCGTCCGCAAGGAGGCCGGCCAGGAAGAGCAGCAGAAAGCGCCGCAGGCGGATGCGGCAAAGCCTGATGTGGCAATCGGCCAGGTGCGGCTGGCGAACTGCCGGGTTGATTTCGCCGACCGCAGTGTGGTCCCGCAGTTTAACACCACCCTGCAGAAGGTTGATGGCGGCATCAAAGGACTTGCCACCGGCAAGGATGTATCGGCCGAGGTGAATATCACGGCAAAACTTGATCAGCATTCCCCGGTGAAGGTGACCGGCACCATCCGTCCGTGGCTGGATTTTTACACCGATGTCACGGCTGAATTCAGTGATATCGAGCTCAGTCCGGCGAGCCCTTACACCCTCAAGTACATCGGCTATCCGTTGACCAAGGGCAAGCTGAATCTGACGCTGCATTACCTGGTCGAAGGCAGAAAGCTCACCTCTGAAAACAAGGCATTTGTCGATCAGATCACCCTGGGTGATTTTGTAAAAAATGAAACCGCGGTCGACTTGCCGGTGCAGCTTGCCATCTCCCTGCTGAAAAACCGCAGGGGTGAAATCGATCTCAACATCCCGGTCTCCGGCCAGCTCGATGACCCTGAATTCAGCGTGGCCAGGGTGGTTTTCAAGATTCTCTACAATCTCATCGTCAAGGCGGCAACCGCGCCCTTTTCTCTGCTCGGTGCCCTTTTTGAGGGCGGCGGTGAAGAGCAGTTTGTGCAGTTTGCCCCGGCCCGGGCCGAGATCGGCCCTGAGGCCATGGAGACGCTGGCAAAATTTGCCAAGGTGCTGTATGACCGGCCTGCGATCAAGGTGGAACTCACCGGCCAGGTCGACCCGGCGGAGGATGGCGGAACGTTGACCCAGATGCGTTTTGACCGGCTGCTCAAGGTGCAGAAGATGAAGGATCTGGCCAGAAAAGAGGCGGCGCTGGCAAATGTGGATGCCATTGAGATTAGGCCGGATGAATATGAGAACTACCTGAAAAAGGCCTATAAGGCGGCGGATTTTGAGCGGCCGAAGAATTTTCTCGGCCTGTTGAAGGATGTGCCCCGGGAGGAGATGGAAAGGCTCCTCCGTGATCACATTGTCATCACCGACAATGACCTGCGCAATCTGGCGGTGGAGCGGGCCGGCGCGGTCAGGGATGCGCTCATTGCCCAGGGACCGGTTGAGCCGGAAAGAATTTTTCTCATCGAACCGGAAGGCGGCGCCGGGCAAGCAGAGGGTCAGCGGGGCATGCGGGTGGAAATTGCGGTGAAATGACGCCCGCGGCTTCGATTTCCCGCAGGGCGGCTTTCAGGCGAGAATGAGGTCGGCACCGGTGAAGCGGCTGAAAAATTCTTCCATGATGCTGGCCATGTTGCCCCTGAAATTCGAGACATCCGGTGAGTTCTGGTTTTTCCGGAGAAATTCATTCACATCGAACTGGAAATTGTCCGGCATCAGGGAGCGAATGCCGATGCTTTCAACCAGGAAATTGGCAAGGGAGACAACCTTGACATCAAGGCGGTTCGGCTTAATGCCCCCGCCGGTGTGATGGCGGCCGACGGGAATGGTGATGCTGTCCGGCAGTCCCCATGCCGCCAGCAGCGCCGCGCCGACCCGGGCATGATCGGTCTGCAGCATGCAGTGCTCCAGTTCAACGATTGAGGAAATTTTTTTATCCGTCTTCCTGGCGGCACAGGCGTTGAGCAACGGTTTGTTTAGCACGACCTTGCCGATATCATGGAGCAGCGCCGCGGTGTAAATGGTATAACAATTTTCCAGTTTGGCATATCTGGAAATAATTTCGGCCAGAATGGCACAGGCGTGGGAGTGATTCCACAGTGCCCGTGGTTCGAGATCATAGGCCTTCTGCGGCGAAGTCAATATGCCGGCCGAGGCGCTGGTGATGGCAAGAATTTTCACCATATCGAAGCCAAGGCGCACAATGATGTCTCTGATCGAGGAAATTTCCTTCATATGGCCGAAATAGGAGGAGTTGGCCATCCTCAGCATATTGGCGGTCATGTTCGGGTCCTGCTCGATTTTTTTCGCCAGATCGGCAATGGAGCAGCCCGTGTCCTGGGCCAGGGTCAGCACATCTATGGCAATATCCGGCCGGGGAATCAGCCTGTCGACATCCGCGATATATTTTTTTTCAACATTCATGGCGTGTTAATTCCTGTGGCTGTTGTTATGAGGAGACAGCGAGTGTTGCCGCCGGTGAAAAGGCACTGGCCGACCGAGTGTCCATTCGCCTATTTCCCTGCTGGTTTGCGGATGACTTCATTGGTGAGCACATCGACGATGGCGTCGTCACTGGGGAAATAGCCGGGAACACTATTTTTTTTGCAGTAATCCGCTGGCTCAAGGGGGCGTTCGCGGTATTGAGCAGTGGTGGGCTGCCAGGTGTTTGCCGATGGTTCCTCACTCTGCAGAGCGGTTGTCAGCGATTCAATCGCCTGGGCGATATCCGCGGCCAGCTTGGGGTCGCTTTCGAAAACAGTTGCGTTGGCCCGGCAAAGGACATCAAGGCAGCTGATGAGCACCTCGTTTTGCAGGTCCTGCTTGACGTCATTTTTCATATTTTGTCCTCCATGAACAGACTGGGCCAAGGATAATCCGCCTGGTCTTGCAGGGAATTTTCTGCAAAATTCACGCCACTTATGCCGCGGACGGGGCTCTCTGTCCCTCGGAAAAACATGGTTGCTATTTGTTATGGATTCCAGAAGGTTAGGAGATCATGAGCGGAGTGTTGCCGCAGCGCTAAAGTCGGCCTGGCCGGACAGTTCCGGCCTGGCGTGCCGGGAAATGAAAATAAATTAATTAATTATGAAAAAAGATGTAACTTTGTTGCAGGCGCAGGGATGATCTGCTATCAAATTCCGCAGTGCCCCGCGCATCACCACAACTCCATGGGGGAAATGCCCAAAAATCCATGACCGCATTGATCGATTACCCGCTGGCCGGCGTTCATCTCATTGAAGCCAGTGCCGGAACGGGCAAGACATACGCCATCTCCGCGCTTTTTGTCCGTCTGCTGCTGGAAAGGGAGCTGGCGGTCCGCCATATTCTGGTGGTGACCTATACCAGGGCGGCCACCGAGGATCTGCGGCTGCGGGTGCGGCAGATGGTGGGCAACTGTCTGCAGGCCTTTGCCTCAGGCCAAGGCCAGGATGATTTCCAGCGGAGCCTGCTGGCCAAGGTAGAGGACCATGAACAGGCGAGGTTGCGTCTGCTCGGCGCGCTGCAGGACTTCGACGAGGCGGCGATTTTCACTATCCATGCCTTCTGCCAGCGGATGCTCAAGGAGAACTCCCTGGAGAGTGGTGCGCTGTTTGACACCGAACTGGTGCCGGATGTCGATGATATTCTCTATGAGATCGCGGCGGATTTCTGGCGGCTGCAGATGGACAGGTTTCCCGCGTCCTTTACCGCCTTTGTCCGCGCCAAGGTGCTGCCGGACAATCTCTTTGTCTTTCTCAAAAAACTGCGGCCCGGCCTGCTGTTTCTTCCCGAGGTTGACAGCGCCGTTCTGGAGGAGATCGCTGCGGGCGGAGTGGTTGCCAAGGCGGAACAGGATATCGCCCGGGCCCTTGCCGAGCTTTACCGGACCTGGCCCACTGTGCGGGCCGCGGTGGCCAGTCTGCTGCTGGAAAACAGGGATCTGAACCGCACTTCGTATAATCCCGGCAAGATTGCGGTCTGGCTCGATGAGATGGACGCCTTCTGCCGGGAGCAGCCTGCTTACCACGGCGAGCTTTACGAGAATTTTACCAAATTTTCCGCCGGCAGCCTGGCACAGGCCACCAAGAAGAACGGCAGCACGCCGCAGCACTCGTTTTTTGCGCTGTGCCAACAGGTCTGTGTGCTGCATGACCAGCTGACCGAGCTCTTCCGGCAGGGCCTCATCGCCCTGCGCCAGGAGGCCGGCCGCTACGGGCTGGAAGAGTTTGAGCGGCGCAAGATGGAAAAAAATCTTTTTGCCTATGACGATCTGCTGCGGAAACTGCGGCAGGCGCTGCAGGGAAGGAGCCGGGAGATGCTGGCCCGCCAGATCCTTGGCCGCTTTCCGGCGGCGCTCATCGATGAATTCCAGGATACCGACCCTGTCCAGTATGAAATTTTTTCCACCCTTTACCAGTGCGCCGCGGAAAATCTGCTCTACATCATCGGCGATCCCAAGCAGGCCATCTACAGTTTCCGGGGGGCTGATATCTTCACCTACCTGGAGGCCATCAGGGATGTGCCCTCCAGTTTTGAGCTGGCGGAGAATTACCGCTCCGAGCCGGGCCTGATCAAGGCGGTCAACGCCCTGTTTTCCTCGGCCCCTGACCCCTTTGTCTACAGCAGGATTGCCTTTCAGCCGGTATCGGCCGCCGCCGGCAGGCAGCGGGAGCATTTCACCGTCCGGCAGCAGCAGGAGCCCCCGTTGCAGCTCTGGCAGATCATGCGGGAAGCTGGCGAGCATGGCGTCATGGCCAGGGAACTGGCGGGAAAAAGGATTCTCGCCTCCCTGGCGGCCGAGATAAGACGGCTGCTTGATCTCGGTAGCCGTGGGGAGGCGCTCATCGGCGACAGGGCGCTGGGGCCCAGGGACATTGCCGTGCTGGTGCGGGAAAACCGGGAGGCCCGCCAGGTGCAGCAGGTTCTGCAGCAGGTTGGCGTCGCTGCCGTGCAGCAGAGCATGGATGACCTGTTTGCCACCCGCGAGGCAGGGGAGGTAGAGAGGGTGCTGGCTGCGGTGGCGGCACCGGGCAGCGAAAAGCGCCTTTGTTCCGCCCTGGCCACGGATATGCTTGGCGGCACATGCCATGGCCTGGTGGCGCTGGCGCGGGATGAACAGGCGTGGAGCCGCTGGTTCGCCTCTTTCTTGTCTTATCAGCGATGCTGGCAGGAAAAGGGATTCATGGCCATGTTCCGGCTGCTGCTCGATCGCCATCATGTCAGGGTGCGGCTGCTGCGTTTTGCCGACGGGGAAAGGCGGCTCACCAATGTTCTCCATCTGGGCGAGGTGCTGCACGGTCATGAGCGGCAGCAAAAGGCCTCCCCCGCGGCCCTGCTTGCCTGGCTGGCCGAGAAAATGACCGGCCGGCAGAAGGCCCTGGAGGAGCATCAGCTGCGGCTGGAAAGTGATGCAGAAAGGGTACAGATCGTCACCATTCACCGTTCCAAGGGACTGCAGTATCCCATCGTCTTCTGTCCCTTCTGCTGGGGCGGGGCACGGGCGATAAGGGACATTGTGTCGTTTCACCTGCCGGAGGAAGGCTTTCGGCCGGCCATGGATATGGGTTCCGGCGACAGCGACCAGCACAAGGAGTTGGCCCGGTGGGAGGAGTTGGCGGAAAACATGCGGCTGCTCTATGTGGCCCTGACCCGGGCCGTGCATCGCTGCTATCTGGTATGGGGAAGCTTTCACGGGGCGGAGAGTTCGGCCCTGGCCTGGCTGCTGCACGGCAGGGGGGATTTTGCCGGGCTGAAAAAACGCTTCAAAAAATTATCCGATGAGGAGCTGGCGGAGGAACTGGCCGGCATGCTCAGCCGCGGGGCGGGCAGCATCGAGCTTGTCCGCCGGGCGGAAGGCCTGCGCGTTGAGAGGCGGCGGGCAGGGGAGGGGGGGGCGGAGGAATTGGCCTGCCGGACATTCACCGGCACGATTGCCGCCATGCAGGTGACGAGTTTTTCCGCCATCACCAGCCATGGCAGGCTGGGGGAGTCGTTTACCCCGAGGGATGACGCGGTGCGCCCAACCCCCACGGACGCCTCGATCTTTGCCTTTCCAAGGGGGGCGGCCCCGGGCACCTTCATGCATGATGTGCTGGAGCACCTTGATTTCCCGCAGCTCAGCACGGAGCCGGAAACGGTGCGGCAGCTCATCGGCAGAAAACTGGCCCAGCACGGCTTTGCGGCCAAATGGCAGGACGCCGTTATGGCCATGGCCGGCAATGTGCTGGCCACCCCGCTGCTGCCGGAGCGGCCGGATCTGGTTCTGCAGACCGTCACCCTTGACAGGAGGCTCACTGAGCTTGAGTTCTGTTTTCCCCTTGCCGCGGTGACTGCCGGGCAAGTAAGGGAGATTCTCCACGGCCAGGGCTACAGTGAACCTGCGGCGTCCTGCCTGGATTTTTCCACGGGCAACGGCTTTCTCAGAGGTTTTATCGATCTGGTTTTTGCCCATGACAACCGTTTTTATCTGGTGGACTGGAAATCCAACCATCTGGGGTCTGACCCTGCCGACTACCGTCATGACCGGCTGCGTGAGGTGATGCTCCATGAGCGCTACACCCTGCAGTATCTGCTCTACACCGTGGCCCTGCATCATTATCTGGCCGGGCGCATGGCCCATTACCGCTATGAGGAGCATTTCGGCGGCCTGTTTTATATCTTTCTGCGGGGGGTCAGCCGGGAGCACGGTCCGGCATGCGGCATCTATCATGACCGCCCTGAGGCGCGCCTGGTCGAGCAACTGGGCCGGGTGCTGGTGGCCGTATGACCGCACCAAACTTTTCTTCGCTTGAGACCCATTTCGCCGCCTTTCTCCTGCGCCTGGCCGGCAGTGCCGGGGGTGGGCTGGCGCTGGCCGCTCGGCTCGTCACCCGGCAGATGGCCCAGGGCCATATCTGCCTTGATCTGGAGGAGTTTGCCGGCCGCGGGGTCTCCCTGGCCGAAGGGCAGGAGGTCCTCTGCCCCGAGCCGGGCTATTGGGTTGACGGCCTCAGAAAAAGCGGGGTGGTGGGTGGGCCGGGGGAATGGCGGCCGCTCATTCTTGATCCGCCGTTTCTCTATCTGCAGCGTTACTGGCAGTATGAAAGGGAGGTGGCTGATTTTATCCTGGCGCGCAGCCGGATGAGGCCGCAGGAATATGATGCGCAGATGCTGGAGGGGCATCTTGCCCGGCTGTTTCCCCGGTCGGCCGTAACGGCAGGCGAAGAGCCGGACTGGCAGAAGGAGGCGGCCCGCAAGGCCATTACCGGCCGCTTCTGCGTGATAACCGGTGGTCCGGGCACAGGCAAAACCACCACGGTGGCCCGCATCCTTGCCCTGCACCGGCAGCTGCGCGGCAACGATGAGGGGATTTTTCTTGCCGCCCCCACCGGCAAGGCGGCCGCCCGGCTGCAGGAGGCCATCAGGCATGCCAAGCTGAGCCTGGACTGTGGCCCCGAGCTGCTGGCGGCGATTCCTGAAACCGCGGTAACGCTGCACCGCCTGCTGGGCATTACGCCGAAGGGCCGGAGGTATGACGGGAAAAACAGGTTGCCAGCCGGCCTTGTGGTGGTGGACGAGGCCTCCATGGTGGACCTGCCGCTCATGGCCTGGCTCATGGCCGCGCTCCCCGTCGGCTGCGGGCTCATTCTGCTCGGCGACCGCAACCAGCTGGCCTCGGTGCAGCCGGGGGCGGTGCTGGGGGATATATGCCAGGGGCTGCGGGACGGCGGCCTGTCCCACTTGCTGGCGGAGCTGCAAAGAAGTTACCGCTTTGCCGGGCAGAGCGGCATCGGCGCCCTCAGCCGGGCGGTGAACAACGGTGACGGCGAGGGCGCTTTCGACGTACTGATGGATGAGGGATACGGGGATGTGCGCTGGCATGAGATCGGCCGGGATGCGGAGGGTTTGCGCCGCCGGGTCGTTGATCTGCTTGCGCGGCAGCATGGCAGGATCATTGCTGCCGCATCACCCGTGGAGGCGCTGCGGGCCATGGGCGAATCCGCCGTGCTCTCCGCCTTGCGCCGGGGCGCCTTGGGCGTGGAGGGCGTCAACCAGCTGGCCAGCGAACTCCTTGCTCCCCAGGGCGGCGCCCACTTTCATGGCCGGCCGGTCATGATCAGCCGCAATCACTACGGCCTGCAGCTCTATAATGGGGATACCGGCCTGCTCCTGCGCGACCCGCAGGCGGACAATGAGCTGCGGGCCTTTTTCCCGGCGGAAGGCGGGATGCGTAAACTGCTGCCGGCCAGGCTGCCGGAGCATGAAACGGCCTTTGCCCTCACCGTGCATAAAAGCCAGGGGTCGGAATTTGCCCATGTCGTCTTGATACTGCCGGCTGAATCCTCGCCGGTGCTCTGCCGTGAACTGGTCTACACCGGCATCACCAGGGCGGTGCAGTCCGTGGAGATCTGGGGGGCGAAAGATGTCTTTGTCGAGGCGGTGCATAGCCGCACCAGAAGGAAATCCGGGCTGGTCAGGGCCCTGGCGCATGGGTGAACGGTGTTGTCCGTGCCCCTTGGTTGGTCGCTCCTGTCCCAAATGTCGAGGGCAAAACGCACTCGCGCTCACTCTGCGCTTTCAGATGAAATTGAAAGGTATCTGAATTATTTTGTCCGTGAGCAGCTCCACCTTCTTGCCCCGGTTAATCAGAATACCATAGGACGCCCCGGTGTCGGCCATGAAACCTTCCAGTCCCCGTAGAGAGATTCGCTTTACCAGAGAACTGAGCTTGATTTCAAAGGGAACAATGCCGAAGGGGCCTTCCACAACCAGGTCAACCTCTGATTTGTCAATGGTTCTATAGTATGCGTACTCAAGCTGGGTAACCATGGTTGCCTGGAGTCCCCGGATTATTTCTTCAATGACAAAGCTTTCAAAGGAAAAACCGGCGACCGGGTGAATCTGCAGCCTGTCCGGATTGGCGATTTTGAGAAAGTAATGCAGCAAACCCTGGTCCCGGAAAAATCCTTTTTTCGCCTTCTGCACCTTTTTGAGGGGATTCTTGGTATAAGGAGGCAGGTTGCGCCACAGGAAGGTCTGGTGGATAATGTCCAGATAATCCTTCACCGTGGATACGCTTACCTCAAGGGCTCTGGCCATATCGCTCATGTTGAGCTGGTGTCCGGAAAACTGGGCCAGGAGGGTAAGGAATCTCCTGAAATGATAAATGTTCAACCTGGGAAAGAGCATCCTGATGTCGCGGCCGACATAATCAATGATATAGTTTTCCATCCATTGCTGGTAGAAGATGGCATTGACTTCACTCTCGATGAGCGGTTCGGGAAAGCCTCCCTTAAGCCAGACATTCATGCTCTGCTTCGCCTGCAGGACTGGTTGCAATCCAAGAAAGTCCTGCGGTCGGGCAGCGCCGTCAATGAGCATTTCATAGATGCCCGGCAGCGGTTTTTCATGCAGTTCATTCTGCTTGAAAGGCCATAGTTCGACGGTGGCAATTCGTCCGGCCAGGCTTTCGGTAATCCCCTTGACGATTTCCGGTGAGCTTGAACCTGTCAGGATAAACCTGCCCTTCCGCTTTCTGTCGGCATCAATAACCCCCCTGAGCACCTTGAACAGGTCCGGGTACTGTTGGGCCTCATCAATGATTACTTGATCCGTGTTCAGGTTGAAAAAGGCAACAGGGTCGCTGCTGATAAGCTGATAGTCGTCCGGGCTTTCAAGGTCATAGTATTTCCAGTCACCTCGTAATCCGCGGACCAGGGTTGATTTTCCGCATTGTCGCGGCCCGATGACGGCCACTGCAGGAAACATATCGAGCAGCCGGTTGATTTTCTCTGCAAGAACCCTTTTTTTATCCATGATATTTACAGTCTACTCGTAAAATTCATGGGTGTCAACTTCGGTTTTTTTCCCATGTCGATGGATTCGGATGGGGGTGAATTTAAATATGGCATCACCGGAACTTGGCGGAACTGTTTGGTTGGCCGCTCCTGTCTCAAATATCGAGGGCAAAATGGATTGCCCGCCCGACATCAATCATCTTTGACTGAGGCAAGGATGTGATCAATGGCCCGATTTTAGCCTTCGAGACAGTCTGCATGTGCTCACAATTGACAGCGTAATCATGGATTAATTTATGATTTTATGGACGTCCCCTTTGCCCTCCCATTCCCCCGGCTTCCTGTTTAATTAGGATGTTATAGATACCAGTTTCGTAAATTAAAACGCCAGATTGCAAGTATTTTTTTAATTTTGTGGCATCATCGTCGATCTGCACAAGATGCGGCGCACAAGGAATAAGTCGGCTAAGCTGCCTTGCCCAATATTTATGGCAGTCAAGCCATACCTCGTCATCTTCAGCATCTGTGTCCATAAATTCAATAGCTATATCTAAATCGCTATCCGCTCTGGGAGTGCCAAAAATTCGTGAACCAAACAGGTATATCCTCACTGAGTAAGGAATAGAAGATGCCCACTTTATTACAGCAGGTGCATATAACGCGATGTTTTCATCCATTTCCCAGCCCGTCCTGTCTGTCAGTTATTATTCCGCGTCCTGCCCTCGCTTCCGGTCTGCTGTCCGGTATTTTTCATTCCCAGACTCGGAGTGGTCTTTATGGCGAGTAATACCAGGCTAATGCTTATTTGTGCTATGGCACCGATGTGGTCACTTGCCATAGTGCTTGGCTATGTATAAAGCCATCGTGGCAGCGACAACTATGCCAACAATTGCAATTATGGTATTGACAAGGAATTGCCAGTGTTGTGCGCAAAACTGTATGATTTTTCGCCATGCGCGGACTGGCCACGGTCTAATTATGTTCTCAAAATCTCCGCCATTGAGGGCTATATCCAGCGGTGTGGGTATGAATTTGCCCGCCCACCATTCTTTGAGCTTTTTGAACATGTTGCACACCCTTAACTGGAATTTCAAGCTTTGATGATCATCCTGCCCGTCGTTGTTTCGTGTCCAGTCTTCCCGTCCCAGGGGCTTTTGTCTTTTTCTTTTCGGGAGGGACGAAGCCGGCAGATGATCAACAAGCACGGTAGGTTGGGGTGAGGAACGAACCCCAACAACGTCATTCTTTCTCGCCATAGCCGCTTTTATCGTTGCCGCAGATTCCACCGCCCCAGTCGTGGTCCATCATCCCCGCCTCGATATACCGGGGATGCTCGAATACGGCCAATCCGCTGCACGGGTCACATGGCCGTGTTTCACCGGATTGAAATGGATATAATCCACATGTCTCGCAAAATCCCCTTCGTCGCGGATGAGGTGTTCCCAATACCGGCGTTGCCAGATGCCGCGTTCTCCTTTGCCCGCCCGGCTGGCGCTCCGGCGTTCCCCATGGGGGATGTGCCTCGAGAATCCCGTTTTGATGAGCATCCACCGTCCGGGGTAGTCCGCGTCCCCTGGCGGCAGGGTCCACACCGCATGAAGGTGTTCAGGCAAAATCACCATGGCGTCGATGGTGAAGGGATGCCGCTCTTTCACCATGCCTACCACCTTACGGAGGACATCAACGTAATCCACCAGCAGGGACCGGCGCCGTTGGGGCAAGATTCACGGTG
>JBFMAY010000037.1:0-42998 GCA_040755455.1 Thermodesulfobacteriota bacterium
TGCCAGAAGCGGAGGTGCAACTCCTCATCACCCACCACCTCATACTCACCGAGGTCAATGGTCGGGCTGATCAGCCGGCTGTTGGCGGCGGTTGGGTAATTTCCACCCAAAACCGTGCCGGCGCATTTGGTCCCACTGTAGCAGGAGGCCGGGCCGTAAGTGGGGGAGCCTATCTCCCAGACGCCATTATCCGTATACCAGTCACCCCAGCCTTCCTCGAAATCACCGCTCCACTGAGGAACCTTCTTGATGATCTCAATTTGATCAACAGACCAGCCCGCGGCAACATAACTGTCGTCGTTCGCATAATGGGTAAAGGCTATCCGGACTTTCTTGCCCGCATAGGCGCTGATGTCAATGTTCATAAGCGACCAGCCCGCTGAAGAATTGACTATGGCAGCACTGATGTTGGTGAACGCCGACCAGCTTCCCGTCGCCTCGTCTTGCACGGATATCTGCACGGTGCCATAGTCGCTGGAATAGTACGAAAACCAGTGCCAGAATCGCAGATGCAATTCCTCATCGCCAGTGATAGGAGGCAATATAATGGTAGGGCTGATCAGCCGGCTGTCCGTTGTCGCCGGGTAATTCCCGCCACAGACCGTGGCCACATAAAACAGACCACCACCCCATGGCGGATTCGGCGGGTCATGAAGGCAGACATCCCACACGCCATTATCAGTGTACCACCCATTCAGTCCCCCTTCAAAATCCTCTGCGTAGACGACTGTTTCCTCGGCATGCAGCCCGGCCGCATGGATCAAGATGAAGACGGCAATGAGAATGCCCCAAATCCCTTTCTTTTTCCCTGTCATTTTTTCCCCCTTGTGGATGTTTATTCACCTGCCGGACACATTCTCCGCGCGCATGGCAGGGATTTCCATTTCTTGGCCCGCACGCTGCCCTCCGGTGTAACAGGCAGCAGGCTGCCGCTTTTGCCGCTCTCCGGAATGGCGGAAAAAATTCCGCCGGCAGCCCCATGCCCCGCTGAGCTGAAACACTGCACGGCTGCTCATCCGCCTGCTGCCACGGGCGCCCTGCCGGACATCCCGTGGCAACACGAAAAAGGATCAGCGGGCCTCCGTCAGTTTTTCATCCTGCGCCGCAGGGCGACCAGGCCAGCCAGCCCGGAACCGAGCAGCCACACGGCGCCGGGGACCGGCACAACGTTAACGTTAACGGATGCAAGATTGGTGGGAACGACCAGCTGATCAAGAATTATACCTTTGTAAATTATGCCAGCGGCCCAGTCCGGTCCGTCCGGGTTGTAATCATATAACCAGATCTCATTCATAAGGCTTTCCTTCGTGGCGGTGAGTTCGAAGGTGCCGAGCACCAGGTTCGTGCCCGGCCCGAGACCGGTAAAAGCCCACTCATTCATTGTCTGGCCGCGGAATTTCACGTGTCCTGGGCTGATGCCCTGGGGGTCATCCTCATAGGGCGTCCAGGCGCCAATAGCAGGTAAAACCAGATTGTCGGCCGTAAGATTATCCGCGGGAAACCGCACATCCCAGCCCGCCTTCCACAGCCCCACTTCGGTAATATTGTACAGCAGGTCCACCTTCACCGTTTCGCCCACCGCCAGGTCGATGGTCGCACCCGTGTCCAGCACCCCCTGGGCCAAACTTGTGTCCCCGCCATAGAAATCCAGGTCAAAGGTGAGCACCGGCGCTGCCCCGGCGGCCGGGCTGAATCCGAAGACCATTGTTGCGGCGAGCATTGCGAGACTTCCCTTTTTCATCATTTCCTCCTTTTAAAGATTTTTCCTGTTGTGTGTTGCTGTCGAGGCAAACACCCTTTTAATCTCAATGAAAAAACATGCCATGCGCTGGCAATGCTTGATCATTTTCCCGCTTTGCAATGCCAGGGCCGCTTGCCGCCCCCTTCCCCGGAACAAAAGCTGCCCTGACCTGTTCTTGCCTAATATGACAGATACAATCTTACGCCAGGCTTACAGAAAATTTTTTTTCAAGAAAAATCCGCCTGCAAACCACTGACGATAACATATTGTTTTCACTTAATTTAATCAGCAGACAATTATCAACAGGGGACAGCGCGTTTTTGCGCCATTCTTTCTTACTTAATGCATTTCCCAGGCGGCTAAAAACTTACAGCCACCTTACAGGTGTAACAGGGGAAAGACAGCGGGAAAAGAGCGCGGGGATGCAGCCGAGGGCGCCGGGGATGGCGCGGAACCGCTGCGGCAATGCGCCGGTCCCGCACTGGGTCACGGAAGATGAGATAAACGGGAAAACGTTGTGGTTGCTTCAGTCGGCCCCGGGCGGCTGCGACAACGGCTGATTCTTCTGGTCCATGCCGGCGCGCAGGGAGCGGTGCAGTTTTTCCGTGGCTAATGAGGGTTCCGCATCGAGCACGGCGCGCAGCACCTGACAGCAGTTGGCATATACCTTCAGCGCCTCGGGGGTGCGGTCCTGCTTCTGCAGACAGATCATGAGCCGCTGATAGAAGACTTCGGAGAGCGGGCTTTTCTCCATGGCCTGCTGGTAAAGGCCGCCGGCCTCCTGCCACCTGCCGGCCCGCTCCAGATGCCGGCCGAACAGTTCAATGCCCCGCTCAAACCTGCTCCGCAGCCGCTCGCGCATGGGAATTGTCCAGTGTTCATCATTATCCTGGGGCAGGAAGGGTCCATGGTAAAGACGGAATGCCTTACCTGCCAAGGCGTGTGCCTGGGCGGCATGGTCGCCGTTCTCTTTCAGCAGCGCCTCGGCCCGGCTGAGCAGCCGCTCAAAGGCCCAGACATCCACCCAGCAGCAATGCGGGTCAATGGTCACCTTGCCCTTCTGGAGGAGGATGGCTTCAGGGGCGCCGAGCAGGCTCCGGAGGCGGAACAGGGTGGTGTCAAAGGAGCGGCGCGCCTTTTCACCGTCCGCCTCGGTCCACAGGGCATCCATGATGTTCATTTCGCTGACCTTGCGGCCGCCCAAGGCGAGCAGTGCCTTGAACAGAGCCAGCGGTTTGGTCTTTTTCTTGGCGGCATAGGGCAGTTTCTTGCCGAACTTGGCCAGACCGAAGCGACCCAGGGTATAGACCCGGAACATCCATGGCCATTCCTCCACCTCCTGGGGCGACTGGGGGGTTTGGAGCCGGCAGCACTGCACGATTTTCTGGGCATAATCGGTCTGGATCTTTTCAACAAAGGCCCTGGCGCAGAGTTCCGCCAGTACCGTCCGGTGCAGCATGAAGGGCATCAGCCCATGCTGGCCGCTGCCCAGCTCCATGGCCTGCCGCAGGGTGCCAAGGCCGGTCTCGCCATCCCCGTCAATGAACTGAAAATACGCTTCCAGCAACTTGGCCTCCAAGGAAGACTGACGATAGCCGGCATGGTCCGCCGCTTCTTTTCCCTGCAGCAGCAGCTGCCGCGCCGGCGGTCGATCGCCATGGGCGCCGGCGATGGCGGCCCCCAGGAGGATGCCGGCTGTTTTGGCATAACAGGGCACGGCCGAATCCGCCAGTTCCATGGCCAGGGTGGCCGCCGATGCCGCATTTTCCAGCCTTCCTTCCTGCAGGGCCAGGGCGGCATGGAGAAAATGGTACCAGAACTGACAGGATAAATATTTTATCTGGGCAATGGCCGCCATGCGATTAAGCAGGCCCGCCGCCGTCTTCGTGTCACCTATATAGAGGGCGGCCCGGATGCCATGGCACAACAGCATGCAGTCCACGGCATGCACCCCGGAGAGATCAGCTAGGGCAAGACCGTCGTTGAGCAGTTTCAGGGCCTGCTTGAACTCGCCGCGGGCGTTGGCCAGAAATATCTCCGCGGCAATGATCCTGATGCGGGCAGCCGGGCTGGAGGGAGCATCACAGGCAGCCTGGCGCAGTATATCAAGGACGCCCTCCGCCTCATCACAATTTCCCGTATAGATGCGGTACACGGCGGCGTGAACCAGGATATGGGTCTTGACCCCGATATCCTGGGTTGTCGCGGCCAGGCGCAAGCCGCGTTCTTCCCAGACAGGAAAATCATCATGCCGGGGATTACGTATGACCAGGGCCACATACATGCTGGCCGTCACCCGATCGGCTGCTTCCCCATCGCTAAGTTGCCGCGGATCGGGCAGAATTTCTTCAATTATGGCCAGATAACGGTCCAGAGAAGCGCAGTCATCCAGGTTTGCCAAAAGGCATTCCATGACGCCCGCCCAGGCCAGCAAGGTATTGGTCCGCCACCCGTCCGCCTCGCGGAAAAGGACAAACGCCTGCTGAAAAAAATGCCGGGCAGCCTGTGAATCCGCCTCCCTTGCGGCCATGCCCTGCCAGTAGAGAAGCCGGGGATCATTTTCAATCATATGGCCGGGAAGAGCCTGCAGCCATTTGGCCAGGACCCGGCAGCGCCCCTGCTCCAGCAGCGGCCTCGCCTTCTGCAGAATCAGCCAGGCGAGACCTTCCCAGTCAGACGCCTGCCGCAGCAGGACAGAGGCCTGATCCTCCTCCCCTGCTTCCAGCATCAGGCCCGCAACCTTCTGCTGCAGAACCTTCTGCTGCTGCTCGGAAAACTGCGTGGCGGCCCGCTCCTGCAGGAACCGGCGGAAAAGCGGATGATATTGAAAGAGCGGTTGTCCCTTCTCCACCCTCTTGGTAAAACGGTTGGAACGGCACAGAAACGACAGCAGGCTGTTGACGTGCGGGAAACCGGTAAGCTGACCGGCCTGATCGGGATGGATGCTGTTCAGAAACGAGGTCTTCATGAGGAAGTCTTTCATGTTCTCCGCCAATTCATCATAGACTTCCCCGGCAAAATATTCGAAAATATCCTCCAGACTGACGGCATAACACCCTAAACTATCATCATTATTGGCCAGGCAGCCGTTCATTATCAGCTGCAGACCGGCCGCCCAGCCGTCAAGCTGGGCAAAAACGGCTGAGACCCGCTCCCTGTCCGCCGTGCTCAATCCGCTCAGCTGACAGATCTTTCTGCACTCGCCCTCGGTCAACCGCAGCTCCTCCCAGCCCAGCAGAGCCATCTGCCGGTTGGCGCGCAGCCGGGAAAAATTGGGGGGCGGGCCATTGCGGCTCATGATGATCACCGACAAACCCTCAGGGATTCTCGACAGCCCGGCCAGCAGCGCCCGATGCAGATGGGCATCAGGTGATATTTCCTGGTAATCATCCAGCACCAGGACAAACGGCGGCTTGACGCAACCGGCCAGGTAATTGAAAAATTTCCTGCTGGATGTCTGAATACCCCGGCAAGACCTGTCCGCCAACTCGGAGATTATCCGGCCGGCGTCCTGGGAAAAATTTTCCAGCGCCAGCCCGAGATAATGAAAAAAAGAGCTGAGATTGTCATCCCCGCCGTCCACCTTGTACCATACACAGGGAAGCTGTCTTGCTTCCAGATAACTTGCCACCAGGGACGTTTTGCCGGAACCGGCAGGCCCGGTGATGAAGGTGACGGGGAGCTGCCTGGCCTTATCAAGCTGCAGAAACAGGCGGTCGCGGGGCATGATGGCGCTGAGCCGCGGTTTGCTGATTTTGCCGATACTGCTCATGGTGCCCCCATGGTGTTTGTTGCGCCTGCGGCACGTGCCAAGTCACTGTAAAATGAAGCAGGCAGAACAGGATGTTACGTTGTTTGCGCCAGGCAAAAGTCCTGAAAAAAACAAAACCTAAAAATACAACAATTTACCAGGCTTTCCTCGCAGCCGAAAGGAATGTTTTCACTCGTCAATGCGGTTAAATGTCGCACATGGCCTGCGGAGAAAAAAATCCTTGTGATTTGTCATGGCTATATACAGAAAAGCCCTATCGGCAAAAAAGTGATCAAACCAAATTTTCCGGCAATGCTCCGGCGCAGTAAATGACAAAAAAATAACATTTTTCCGATGAAAGGGTGGAAATAATTTCTAAGATGGATTACTAATATATAATTTTGCCAATACATGTGCTGTCAAGGCACTTCCGATTTGTTATTATCTTATATCTAACCTATCAACATTTAAGGAGAAGTTATGTCACGGAAAATGGTCACCATAGATGGCAACCAGGCGTGTACCCATGTCGCCTATGCCACCAGCGAAATTATCACCATCTATCCCATTACCCCGTCTTCCCCGATGGCAGCCGAGGCTGATTCCAAGGCCACCGCCGGGCAGAAAAACATCTGGGACAGCGTGCCGGTTGTCACACAGATGCAGTCTGAGGGCGGCGTTGCCGGCTCCTTGCATGGTTCTTTAACCACCGGCGCCCTGTGCACCACCTTCACCGCCTCCCAGGGTCTGCTGCTGATGCTGCCCAATATGTACAAACTGGCCGGCGAGCTGACCCCCACCGTTTTTCATATCACGGCACGCTCCCTGGCCTGCCAGGGACTCTCCATTTTCGGTGACCACGGCGACGTCATGGCCGCCCGCCAGACCGGCTGGGGCATGCTCTGCTCCCAGAACGTGCAGGAATGCCAGGATATGGCCCTCATCTCCACCCAGGCCGCGTTGAAATCACGCATCCCCTTCATGCATTTCTTTGACGGTTTCCGCACCTCCCATGAAATCCAGAAGGTCGAGCAACTCACCATGGATGACATGCGGGCCATGATTGACGAGGATCTCGTCATCGCCCACCGCCTGCGCGGCCTGTCCCCGGACCGGCCCATGATGCGCGGCACGGCCCAGAACCCGGATGTCTATTTCACCGGCCGGGAAACGGTCAACAAGTACTATAACGCCACGGCGGGCATTATCCAGGAAACCATGGACAAGTTCGCCGCACTCACCGGCCGCCGCTATCATCTCTTCGACTACCATGGCGCGCCGGATGCCGAGGAGATCATCGTCATGATGGGTTCCGGCTGCGAAACCGTTGCCGCCACCATTGACCATCTTGTCTCCCTGGGCAGGAAAATAGGCCTGGTCATTGTCCGCCTCTTCCGTCCCTTTGACATGAAGGCCATGGTCAACGCCATGCCGGCCACGGTCAAACGCATCACCGTGCTTGACCGCACCAAGGAGCCCGGCGCTCCCGGCGAGCCGCTTTATCTCGATGTGCGCGCCGCGGTGGGTGAAGCCATAGAAACCTCCTCTATGAAGAATCATCCGATGATTCTCTCCGGGCGTTACGGCCTCGGTTCGGCCGAGTTCACCCCGGCCATGGTCAAGGCGGTTTTCGACAACATGGCCGCCTGGGCCCCGAAAAACCATTTCTGCGTCGGCCCCAATGATGATGTGGCCTTCACCAGCCTGGCCTATGACAAGTCCTTCAACATTGAAGGAAAGGACGTTTACCGCGCCATGTTTTACGGCCTGGGTGCCGACGGCACGGTGGGCGCCAACAAGAACACCATCAAGATCATCGGCACGGAAACGGACAACAGCGCCCAGGGCTACTTTGTCTATGACTCGAAGAAATCAGGTTCCATCACCACCAGCCATCTGCGTTTCGGCAAAAACCCGGTTATCGCGCCCTACCTGATCAACAAGGCCAACTTCATCGCCTGCCATAACTTCACCTTCCTGGACAAGTACGACATGCTGTCCAACCTGGAAGAGGGCGGCACCTTCCTGCTGACCACCACCTTCAACCAGAAGGAGATATGGAAACAGCTGCCGGCAGCCGTGCAGAAACAGCTCATCGACAAAAAGGCCAAATTCTACATCATCGACGCCATCAACCTGGCCGAGGCCATCGGTCTGGGCGCCAGGATCAACATGATCATGCAGACCGCCTTCTTCCTCATCTCCGGCATCCTCACCAAGGAAGAGGCCATCAAGGCCATCAAGGGCGCCATCTACAAAACCTATGGCCAGAAGGGCGAAAAAGTTGTCAACATGAACTACAGCGCGGTTGACACAGCGGTGAACAACATCGTCGAGGTCAAGATGCCCAAGACCATCGGCGGCCACGCCTTGCCGCCCACCGTGCCGGATGACGCCCCGGCCTTTGTCAAGGAGGTCACCGCCAAGATGATCCAGGGCAAGGGCGAGGAGATCAAGGTTTCCCAGATGCCTGACGACGGAACCTGGCCCACCGCCACCACCCAGTACGAGAAACGCAACATCGCCGTCCACGTACCCGTCTGGCTGCCGGAAAACTGCATCCAGTGCGGACGCTGCTCCCTGGTTTGCCCCCATTCCGCCATCCGCATGAAGATCGTCAAAGCCGTTGACCTGAAAAAAGCGCCCAAGACCCTGAAGACCGCCGACGCCGTGGGCAAGGAGTTCAAGGACCGCAAGGCCATCGTGCAGGTGTTCACCGAGGACTGCTGCGGCTGCACCCTGTGCGAGGGAGTCTGCCCGGCCAAGACCAAGGCCCTGGTCATGACCACCAACAGTGAGGACATCAGGAACACCGAGGCAGCCAACGTTAAGTTCTTCCTGAACCTGCCCGAGGTGAATTATTCCGAGATCGACCCCTCCACCGTCAAGGGCAGCCAGCTGATGCGGCCGCTGTTCGAGTTCTCCGGCGCCTGCGCCGGCTGCGGCGAGACCCCGTACATCAAACTGGTCACCCAGTTGTTCGGCGACCGCATGTTCGTAGCCAATGCCACCGGCTGCTCCTCCATTTACGGCGGCAACCTGCCCACCACCCCCTACTGCAAGCGCAGTGACGGCCGCGGGCCGGTCTGGTCCAACTCCCTGTTTGAGGACAATGCCGAGTTCGGTCTCGGTATGCGCCAGACGGTGAACAAACTTGGTCACCAGGCGGTGGAGTTGCTGGAGGAAGCCGTGACCCAGAAGATCATCACCAAAAAAATGGCCACCGACCTGACCAATGTCTCCCAGAAAAACCAGATGGAGATCGAGGCACAGCGCGACCGGGTGGCCAAACTCAAAGAGGTCCTGGCGGCAAGCTCCAGCGTTATCGCCAAACGGCTCTTCCATGTGGCTGATTATCTGGTCAAAAAATCCGTCTGGATCTTTGGCGGCGACGGCTGGGCCTATGACATCGGTTACGGCGGTCTGGACCATGTGCTGGCCTCCGGCGAGAACGTCAACGTCATGATCCTTGACACCGAGGTCTACTCCAACACCGGCGGCCAGATGTCAAAATCCACCCCGCGCGCCGCCACTGCCCAGTTTGCCGCCGGTGGCAAGCGCATGCCCAAGAAGGACATCGGCATGATCTTTTCCACCTACGGCAACGTTTATGTGGCCAAGGTATCACTGGGCGCCAATCCGGGCCAGGTGGTCAAGGCCATTGCCGAGGCCGAGGCCTACGACGGACCGTCCCTGATCATCGCCTATGCACACTGCATCAACCACGGCATCAACATGGCCAAGGGCCTTGACCAGCAGGTCAAGGCGGTTAAATGCGGCCATTGGCCCCTGTACCGCTACAATCCGGACCTGGAAAAAGAAGGGAAAAATCCCCTGCACCTTGACAGCAAGGCCCCGTCCATCCCCTTTGATGAGTATGCCCTGGGCGAGAACCGCTACCGGGCGCTGAAGATCACCAACCCTTCCATGGCGGGCGAGCTGATGGCCCAGTCGCAGAAGGATGTGGAAAGAGGCTGGAAATTCCTGGAGGGCCGTTTCAAGGCCCTTGAGCCGGAAAAATAGCTGAGACTGATGGGTCATGGCTGATAGCGCATGACAACTGATAAAAAAAGGCCGCCGGATTACTCCGGCGGCCTTTTTTATGGCAGGCGTGCAGGCAATTATTCATTGAGGGTTTCTTCACCAATGACCGTTTTTGCAGCGGGCGGGGTGACAGAGGCAGGGTCTGCCGGCGTCACGGTCACCAGCAGTTGCGAGACAAACTGGTTCGACCCGGCATCCCCCGCGCCCGCATCGGCAATAACGGCAAAGAAAAAGGTATAGTCACCGGTTGCCAGTTCCGCCGTATCCCCCCGGAAAACTGGAGATTCCTCCAGCAGAAAGAGGTTGCCGCGATACAGTTCGGTCTCCTCGCCCACCCATTCGCCCCGCTGGTTCAACCACCTTGCCTTGCCATCAGGTGCCACATACCAGATTCTGAACACCGCGGGCACGGCGCCGCTGACATGGCCGATGTCCGCCGCCAGCAGCAACTCATTGCCTTTTTTAAGAAAAAGCCGCCCCTCTTCCCCGTTGCCCAGGATGAGTGGGGCAGGACTGACGCTTGCCGGCAGCTGCGGCCAGCGGACAGGCCAGACATGGAGTTCGAATGAGCGCGGGTAATTGCGCGGCGTCCCCTCCCGCAGATTAACGGCCCAGGCAAAATAGAGATTTAAGGGATTACTGTCCCGCACCCAGTAGTCGCGGGCAAGGAGATCGGCAGCGCCCTGGCTGTTCAGCCAGGCGGCTGGCTCACCCTCAGCCCCCTGCAGCAGCTGCCGCATGACGGCCAGATCAGGAAGCTGCCAGTCGCCATAGCGGGCCGTATAGCTGGCGCATTTCAGCCTGTCGGGTTTCGTATTCAACACCGCCACCGCCTTGCCGGCATTTTCCCAGGTTTCCGGCTGAAAACATGTCCCGTCATTGAGCCACATAAGACCCGTGATATTATCGGTCACCGTGCCGTCACCATGATCGGTGAATCCCTTCACCGGCCAGACGACCAGCCGGCTGCCGCCGATGGGTTCAAGCCTGCAGGGATCCTTCATGGCGCCGGCCGTCAGCTCCTCCTCCCTCATCCGGCTCCGGTCCGGCCGACCGGCCGCGGGTCGCACCGGCCAGACCCCCTGCACCTTGTCCTTTGCCACGGCAAGCAGTTCGCCTGAACCGAGCAGCAGCGCGAAGGCCGCGGCCGGCCTGGAGGGCGCCGTGGTTGATGTCCAGCAGCGGGAAACCGGGTCGCGGAAGGGATAGCCTTCCGGCAGGGCGGGAAGATCGCGTTGGTGGTCAATAAGACTGCGCAATTCATGACGGTTGGGCAGAGACCAGTCTTGGTAGCGGGCCTTGAGCTCCCGGCAGGAAAATGTGGCCGGGTCGCCATTGAAGTCAGCTACTCTCTGCAGGCCGTCCTGCCAGGCAGCGCTGCCCAGACAGGCGCCATCCTTGAGCCACATCAAGCCGGAAGCCTTATCCGTTACGGTCCCGTCGCCATTGTCAACCAGGCGGCCAGCCGGTGGCGGCTGGTTCGTTTGCTGCGGCGCGCCCTCACCCGCCGGGGGCGAAGGTTGCCGGACCAGCAGGCAGAAATTGGGGTCAATCTTGCCGGCCAGCCTGACTTCACCGCTGTCAAAATGAAAGGCCCAGGCGCGATAGGGGTTTGGTCCAGTGGTTCTTGCCCAGTATGCCGCTGCCTGTACATTTTTGAAACGGTGCCTGTTCAACCAGCCCGGGGCCGATACCTCTTCCCCATGAAACAGCGTCTCAAGCTGGCCGATCTCAGGCAGCATCCAGTCCTGGTGGGCCGCAAGCCCGGGGCAGCTGCCCTGCTGTTGCCCAGCTCCGCCACCCCCGGCAATGTCCATGGCGCCCTGCCAGCTCAACTGCCCCAGGCAGCTGCCATCCTGCAGCCACATAAGGCCGGTGAGACGGTCCGTTACCGTGCCGTCGCCATTGTCGGTGAAACGCGGGTCAGGCCATGCCGCTCCAGCCTGCAGGTCGCCATCCTGGCCGGTGCCGGCATGGTCAATGGTGGTCCCCTTGCCGTCGTAACAGGTGCGCTGGCCGGTGCGGGGCAATTCCGCGCCAGCGTATCTTGCCGTCACCAAAAAAAACAGCAGCAGGACCAGCGGGAGCACTGCCGCCAGACGGCCAGAGAAAAATCTGAGATATATCTTGGTCAGCACCAACCTCACACCCCGAGTAGACATTCGTTTTTCCACAACATGCGGGAACCGGAGGACAGGAGTCGGGAGCCAGAAGTCGGAAGTGAGAAAACAGGGGGATGCAGATGTAAGAAAAACTGATTTTCCCCGTCTTATTTCCTTAATTCTGTCTCCTGGTTTCTGGCTCCTGCCCCTTCCTTTCCAGTCATTTTCCATTTACGGCACCGATAATTTTTCATGGCAGGTGGTACAGAAAGTCGGCCCGAACGGCCGTCGCAGAAGATAGGCCTGTAGTTCCTCCCCGGCCCTGTTGCCCTCATGGAAAAGATGACAGGTGATGCAGCCGATCCGCTTTTTTTCGTCAAGCGGCATATCCGCCGGAATCCTAAACGGCGCAACAACCGATACGGGATGGCGAAACCCGCCGCTGGCCTGCCGGGGCTTGCATGAATAGGCCTCATGGCACTGCAGGCAGATATCCTGGATATCGGCATGAAAACGCCGGGCAACCCCTGCCAGGGGCAGGGCCACATGGCAGTCAAGGCACCTGACCTGCGAATCATCATGGGGCGCCGCGGCAGACAGGGGTGAACCACTGGCCAGCCAGCTCATGATCAGCAAAAAAAGAGAAAACCGGCGAATCATAACTTAAAAACCTGCATCTCGTTTTTCATTATTCGGAGATGGTGCCTGATGCGCTCCGGCACGTTTTCCTCTTCCCCTTCCCGGCCGCACAGATTACTGATTCTTCCAGCCTGAAATCCCAGGGCGGTAAACCTGCTGTTCATGTCCCGCACCATGTTGTTCACCTCTTCGGCAAATTCCTGGAATTCATCATTTTCCCGCAATTTCACCTCACTGCGCAGATCACCGGCGGCTATGCCGCCCAGGCAGCCGGCCATCTTCATGAGCGGCCCGTCGATCCTGGCAAAAATCCGGCGGGCGGTAATGACAAAAAGCAGCACGACAATAAGGGCGGTAAGCAATGTGGTGATAACCATTTCCTCCAGCAGCAGATGGCCCATGGCTATCTCGGGCAGACGCATGGCGTAGAGGGTGGCCTCCAGTTTCTGCCGGGCAAAATACCTGAAACAGCAAACCGCCACCACCCCGCCGGCCAGGGAGGCGACGGAGAACCCGACGATAAACCGGCCCTGGGCAACCTTATCGATAAAATAATTTCTTCTTTTAAAAACCTGCGTCATCTGTTCTCCTTGTAAATCAATGAGGTGAGGAGAAAAAATCTTGCCATGCAATTCACTTGGGCGGCCCGTTTTTCAGCCCCCTGCCTCCTGCCTTCCCCTTTTTGCCTTTTGCCTTATGCCTTCTCACTCATCCATCTGATGGCAGGCAAAACAGAGGGCGCTGCGCTCATTGCTCATCACCAGATCCTTGTCAAGATGGGAATAGGGGTTATGGCAGGTACCGCAACCCAGCCTGCCGTCATACAGCTGGATCCGGGGATCAACCATGGCCAGGGGCCGCAGGTCCGTTTTCCGGCCATGCTTTGCGCGGGCCTCTTCATAATCGATGCCGATTGGATGCTTGCGGTCAAGCCCCACCCCGGCGGAAGCATAATTGCCGCCATGCTGCCAGACCCCGCTGGAGATGGACACCGATGAGCCATAGGTGCCGTCATGGCAGGAAATACAGTTTTTCGAAGTTTCATCAAGCTCCTGCCCGTAACCGGTCGAGATATATTTCGACTGGAAATGCGCCTCACCGAGACCCAGTTCGTGGCCGCCGCCGGCCAGGGTGGCCTGGCTGTGGCAGCCGGCGCAGAAGGCCCGGCCCCGTTCCTGGCGCCGCAGAAAATACGTTTTTTGCCCCAGCGTGTCGATATGGGCGGAATGCACGCCATGACAGGTGGTGCAGACAATCATCCCTGACCGGGCCAGGGGAAAGTCCCTGGGAATACGCACCTGCACGGGACGCACATCAACCGGATGCATGAAGCCCGAACGCAGGATGTCGCCATGACAGCCGGTACAGGCCACGGTCGAACCCTCCGGCAGCAGCGAGCTGGCGGCGGCGGGGTCGCCCCGGTGACACATGCCGCATTCGCTCTCCGCAAAATCATGGGGACTCCGCTCCAGACAATAAACAAGCAGCGACAGGCCGCCGAGAAAAAGCAGGAAAAAAAGAACTGACCTTTTCATGGCACGGGGCAATTACAGCCTGTATCGGGCGATGAGCGCGGCAATTCTCTCCGCCCCATCCCTGATTGCATCGATCGCCGCCCGGCGGTCCTGGGCTTTTTCCAGCAGCTCCGCCTGTTTTTCCAGCGCCTCCATCTCTCCCCTGATCCCGGTCAGCGTCTGCCGGAAATTGTCACTCATCCGGTTCATTTCCACGGCCAGGGGATGGACCGCGTCGGTCTGGCGCAGGGTGACCTGAGCGCTCACCTCCCCTTTAGCGATCCGGCCGGCAAAAAGACGCAGACGATAAACAGGTCCGGCCACCCGGTGCGAATAGAGCATGGTGCTGACCGCGATACAGCCCAGCACCACCAACACCGTGCAGCCGTATATGGCAAGGGATTTGTAGAAGATATCCCGGTTGAGCTGGGCCAGCATGCGGAAACCTTCTCCATACGTCGGGCCGATGGGCTGGCGCATCAGCAGAAAAAAAATACCGGCCGTGACCAGCAGGCCGGCAATAAAAATCAGGGCGCAGCGGATAACCATCATGCGCAGGTATGATCGGTCAATGACCTGATGAGACCGTGCATCACTCATAATTCATTACCTTATTTGTTCTTTTCCGTGTCCGGGCTTGCTGTCGGCACCGGCACCGGCTGCGCCGGTCTTGCCTGGCGGTCATACTGCCGGGTCGCATGGCAGCCGGGTGAGCAGCTGCCGCCGTTTTCCGTCATCCTGAAATTGACCGGCATCCGCCAGTTGCCGAATGAAACCCGGTCCGCCATCATTTTCGGCTGCTCCGCCCCGTGCGTTTCATGGCAGAGTTTGCAGCTCCTGCCCCGGTTGGCCTTGTTGACGTGGAGATAGTGGAGGTTGCTGGTTCCATTGCGGAAGCGGGTCGAATAGGAGGTATCCGGGAACATGAGCAGATCCCTCTTGTGGCAGGAGAAGCAGAACTTGTATGCCTCGGCGTCATAGTTGATGAACGGTTTATCCGAGTAGCCGGCCGGCAGCAGTTTCCTTGCCATGTCGCCATGGGGGTCATGACAGAGATGACAGCCCGACCTGGTAACAGGCGAATGCATATGGCGACGGCCAAGCACGCCGTCATGGCAGGAGACGCACATATCCTCCTGCAGAGCAGGGGGCGGCGGCGCACCGCCCTTGGCATGCTTATCCTCGCTGTCGATATGGCAGGCTAGACACTGGGCCTCAGCGGGATGGGTCTGCTTGTTCTCCGTAAAGCCGGCATGGCACTGGTCTGTGACACAGCCCGTCTGGGCAATGGCACGGCCGGCGGACACAACAAGCGCAATAATGATCATGCTGAAAAATAATGGTCGCATAGGCTGAAAATTCACCTTGATAATTCCACCACCAAAATGACCGCTGCCGGAGTTTTCCCTGCCCATTCCCGGCGGATTATTTGAGGAAATAGGGGGTGTCCCCCCCATGGGCATCATGGCAGTTGACGCATTCCATATTGTGCTGCATGACCAGTTTATGCATCTGCGAGGCCAGCCGCTCCTCCTGGTGGCATTTGGCGCAGATCTCGCTGACGCTCTCCTGCAGCAGGGACTTGTTCTTTGAACTGTGCGGCAGATGGCAGGCCAGGCAGTCCCGCACCGACACCGGGCCATGGATGTATTTCCCTTTGACAAAGCCCGTATGGCAGGTCTCGCACAGCTGATCAGCCGGGTAAAGGAGCAGATTCTTCTTTTTGAAGTCATGGCAGCCCTGGCAGTTTTTTTCCGCATAGGGCGGATGGCTCGAACCGACGGCCACCGCCTTTTCCTCCTCAATGGAGCCGGCCGCGGCCTCGGCCAGCCGCTCCTCGTAATAGGTGTTGAAGATATCCCCCATGTTATCCTTGCACAGCTGCTCGAGGGGCGGCAGATCGGGCACCCCGTCAAAGACATTGGTCAGCCTTTTATGGTTGATGAGGGGATCGCTGGAGCAGCCGGCCAAAGCCAGCAATGCTCCGCAGACTGGTGGAAATAAGAGTAATAGCCGTTTCATGGTGTTATCTGCTCGGTATCGAGTGGCTCAACTTCCAGTGACTCCTGGTTCACCGCCGGTGGTTTGCCGTCTTTCTTTTCCTTACCGGCAGGCTGTTGTTGTGCTGCCTGCCCTTTTGCCGCCGCGGGTTTGCTGTAATCAACCGGGGTCTTCCGGTCGTAATCCAGTGAACGATGGCAGCCGGGCACGCACCCGCCACCCGTATCGGTGGCCGCGAACCTGATGGGGATCTTCCATTTACCGAAGGGAATCCCTTCCGGATTGATCAGTTTCTGACCATTGCTGGCATGGACGCTATGGCAGGCCAAACAGGTGCGGCCCTTCTGCTTTCTGACCACATGGCGGTAATGGAGGTTGTCCGTGCCGTTACGAAAACCGGTCTGCTCCTTTACCGGCTGGGCGGTGAGCAGCTCCTTGTCGTGGCACTGAAAACAGAAATCATATTCATCCGGCTGATAAGGGGCGTAAAAGGTCCGCGGGAACGGCCCGGCCAGCAGACTGGCGAAGTTGCTGCCATGGACATCATGGCATTCGCCGCATTGTCCTTCGCCCACCGGTCCATGCACCACCGCTTTGCCTTCTATCTGCGCCCGGATGTTGGTGGGGGCATCGGAGCGGCCCGGATCATCCTGGCCATGACAGCTGTAGCAGAGCTCAGACCCTTGCCTGACAAGCAAAGCGGGATACGGGGAAAAATGGGCAAAATGACAGTTACCGCAGCGCTGCCGGACATACAGGGCCTTATGCTTGTTCAGGGATGAGTCGTATTTGTCTTTGATATTCCCATGGCAGCCGAAGCAGAGTTTGATGCTGTCCCCTTTCAGCAGGCTGGGCTGGTCGCTGCTGTGGGGCAGATGGCAGGCGCCGCAGTCAAGCTTGCGGATAGCGGTATGCAGATGGGCGGCCTCCTCCATGCTCGCCGCGAAATCCTGGTGGCAATCAAGGCACAACTCCTTCAGCGGCATTTTGAGCAAGCCCTGCTGGTCGGAACTGTGCGGGTCATGGCAGGCGGTGCAGGCCCCGGAGGCCGCCGGGCCATGTTGCCGCTGGCCGGTGAATCCCGCCTGCTCATGACACTGAAAACAGAGGGCGCCGCCTTCCGCCGCCGGGGTGAAATCCTGCCCGGCTGGGGACGGGTGTTGCTGGTTAACCTGGCGGTGGCAGGACAGACAGTCATCCCCGGCAACAGGGGCATGGACAACCTGTTTGGCCCTGATGGCGGCGTGACAGCCGTTGGCCAGACAGCTGTCGGCCCGGCAGTCATTCACCGCTGCGGCAAAAAGGAAAAGAGCGCAAACCGCCAGGACCCGGAGAGTCAAAGAAAAGGGATAACTTCCCTGGCCCGCCGGGCCGTTATGATGAGCCAACATCTGCATTATTGTCGCTTTGTCACAGTACATGCCGCGTCTTCTTCATTATTCTTTTGCGAATTTATTTTTACTGGCCTTGGTCGCCCACAGCTCATGGGCCACTCCATGGCAATCGCCGCATTCCTTGAACTGCCCCAAGATTTCACGGGGGTGCGGCACCCCATGGCAATCCTGGCAGCGGGGAATCATGGCATGTCGTCCGGCATGACACTGGGCGCAAGGCACCTCCCTGTGCTTCGACCAGGTTGCCGCCATGGTCTGGTAAGCGCCCTTATGACAGGAGCCGCAGTCTTCGGAAACAATATTCTCGCCATATGCCACCACCAGAGGCATGTGGGCCTGGTGGCAGCCCCGGCAGCTGTCGCGTCCCATGGTATCGGCATGGGGCAGATGACAGTTCTGGCAGGGCTGGATCTGGCCATGGAAGGTGTGGCAGGCCGAACAGGCCAGTTTGCTGTGAATGCTCGGGTTGGCCAGCAGCTGTTCACTCTGTTTTGTATGGCATGTCAGACAGGGCGCGGTTATATCCCGCCTGAAGCTGATCTCCAGCGGTTGATGCGGGTCAAGATGACATTCGATGCAGCCGGGCAATGCAAAATGAGGCCCGTCCCGATGGCAGCGGCCGCAGGAAGGGACGATCTCCATGTCTGCCGGCGGATGCCCCTGATGGCAATCCATGCAGAGCGGCCGGTGGGCCTCGCCCTTGCGCTGCAGGGTAAGGACAATGCCGTCATGGCACTTGACGCAATCCCCGGCGCTGACAGTAGCCTGAACGGCGGCATTGTGCTGCCCCTGGGCCGCCACTGGCCGTGAAAACTGGACAATTATGAACCCGCATATGCCGAAGATGATAAAGAGATTGATAATATTTTTCAGATTCATCTGTTTTGATTGTTGACAAAAAAATTTAGTGATGTCAAGTTATCAAAATAATATTCATGTCACAGTGTTATCGTGATTTTTTTCACTACCGGACGCCGCTGGCCTCGCAAGAAATAGGCACGGTCATCGGCGTAGTGGTTCCCCATGATTTGCTCTTCACCGGTTGCTGCGGCCAGAGGTTTTTCCAGGATCAGCAATTTGCACTGTGCAACATCCCCGACCTGTTTGGTGCGTTAACATGAAAAAAACCACATACTCCCTGCTGGTTGCCACCCTGCTGCTGGCAGGGGGCTGCTCCTTGATCCAGCCGAACAAGCAGCAAGACGATAATGCCCCGGCGGCAAAAAAAATCTCCGGCAGATGCACTGCCGGAGATTGCCAGACCGGCCAGGGAACCTGGCTCTATGACGACGGCAGCCGTTATGAGGGAACTTTTGTCGCCGGCAAACCAAGCGGCACAGGGGTCCTTTTTCTCCCATCCGGTTCCAGGTATGAAGGCAGCTTCAAATACGGCCAGTATGATGGCGGAGGCTACGTCCTCTTTGCCGACGGCACCGATGCGGAATGCGAACGGGGCAACTGCGTCACCGGCCGCGGCATCATGCTCTGGGCTGACGGAACCCGTTACAGCGGCGAATTCAAAAATGAAATCCGCGCAGGTTTCGGCGGCATGGAATACGATGACGGCACCACCTATTCAGGCAATTTCGCCGACAACAGCTACCAGGGTGAAGGCACCCTCACGCATCCCGATGGCACCGAATACCGCGGCGAATTCAAAAACGGCCTGTTCAACGGCGAGATGCGGGTCAGTTTTCCCTCCAAGCACCTGTATCTCGGCCAGTTTAAAAACGGCGAGGCGGTTGACGGCCAGGGCCGGATCACCTTTCCCAACAACACCAAAGGCACCTGCATCAAAGGCAACTGCATCGATGGAGAAGGCACCTTGGAGCTGGAAGACGGTTCTGTTTACACCGGCCATTTTGTCAACTGCAGCCGTCACGGCTATGGCATCGACACCCTGGCCAGCGGGGCAAAGTATGCAGGAGAATACCGCTCCGGCAGACGCCATGGCCGCGGCATTTTCACCTTTGCCAGCGGACTCACCTTCGAAGGAACATACAAGGACGGCAAACGCCACGGGGAAGGCGTCTTCACCTTCCCCAACGGCCATACGAATAAGGTTCTCTTCCTTGACGGAGAAATGGTCAAGTAAACGTTCCAACGCTTAAGCGGTTAAACGTTGGAACGTTCGCGCCATTCTCCTATTGCTGCGCCTTGGCCTCCGCCTGCTGCCCAGCCTCCTGCTGCAGATCATCGAGCAGTATCTCAACCTTGGCATCCTTCCGCAGCTCCCCCACCCATTCTGCCCGCCGCTTCTCCTGGAAATAGGGGGCCAGGCGGTCTTCCAGCATGGTCCGCGCCTCCTCTTCAGTCAGATCGCGGGCCGGGTCCTTGGTCAGCACCTCAAAGATATGAAAAGAATCGCCGTCCTGCACCACGCCGCTGAACTCGCCGATCCGCATGTCCTGCATTTTGGCAAATACGGCGGGATTCTTGTCTTTGCTGACCTGGAAGCGGCGAACAATGAAGGTGCCGTCCAGCACCAGTTTACCGAAGTCATTGTTGTTCTTTTTGAGCTGCCCCAGCAGTTTTTCCGCGGTGGCCCTTGTTGCCGCTTCATCCTTGCCGGCCATGACCAGTATTTCCTTGACCTGGTAATTATCCGTCTTCTTTAATTTACCTGCCTCTTTATACTCCTTGTACAGCCTGTCCACCGCCTCGGGATCCTTGCCCGTTTTCTGGAACACCTCGCGGCCGGTGATGCCTTCCAGAAGCTGGCCCCGGTCAATCCTGGCCCTGAGCTGCCCTTCCGTCAGGGCAATGTCAGCAAGATAGCCCGCAAATCCCTCTGCCGAACCATAGCTGTTCTTGAGATTATCGATTACCTCCTGGGTCCTTTCCGCCTTGGGCTTGATCCCCTGCTTCACCGCCTCTTTCACCGCCAGTTCCTCAAAGATGAGGCGGTCAAGTGCCCGCTGTTTGATCTCCCTGGTGATCTCCTCTGTGGGTTCCGGGACATCCTTGTAAAAGGCTTTGGCCACCCGGTTCATCATGCCCAGCAGGTCATACATAGTGATCTCGGCGCCATTAACCCGGGCCACGATCTCCTTCCTGGCCTCGGCGGCCTTCTTGCGGTTTTCTGCTATTTCCTGCTTATCATCCGGAGCGGCAACAGCCTGCTCGCTGGTCGCCGGGGATGCGGCTGGTGTTGGAGGGGGTGCGGGAGTGCTTGCTCCAGCAGGAGCAGTGAGGAGCAGAGCCCCCAGAAAAATTGCCGTGACAGAGTATTTGAGTTGCTTCATGGACAGCTCCTTATGGGAAGTTTTTTATTTAAGTGCTAAGTATTAAGTTGCAAGCAGGGGATATGCGGAGAAACTACAGACAGGACAACATGTCAGGCAGCAAGGTTCGCAATTACTTTACTGTACCCTCTTAAAATTTAATACTTAAATCTCAAATGAAAAGAGCAGGCGGGATTTGCCCCGCCTGCTCAGTCACTGGTTGATATTTTTACCTTCCGTCGCTCAATTACTTATTAGGGCAGAGTGACGGTGAGATCACCATCCTGGGTGAAGGTAAAGCTGGTCTTGACATGTTTCGCATCGATCGCCTCAACAATGATGTTGTAGCTGCGGCCGCCGCGGGCGTAGGTATGGTTGACACCTGCAACCAGATCAACCTGGGGATTGGTGGAAACGGTACGTGTCCGGTCTCCCCAGTAGATGTAGGCGCGAACCACACTGGCATCCAGGGTCGGAGCAGTCAGGGTGACCACTTTCCCGGCAACGCTGGTGGCAAAGTCAACAACAGGCACCGGCGGCTTGACGACCACGGCCTTCACCGTGACGCTCTGGCTGTCGCTTACGCTTGACTCGTCACCCAAGGTGGCCGGATCATCAACCATGGTCATGGTGAGGGATGCCGTATACGAACCGGCAGCCGGATACTGCACAACAACCTGGTTCGAACCGTTGCCGCCAACCACTACCCCACCGGTTGTATCCCAGTCATAGTCGCAGGTCATCTGGGTGATGGCGCTGGTCGCAGGGTCCTTCTTGTAACATGCCGCCCGGCTGGCGTCATAGGTCACCGTCAGGTCCGTGTCAGTTGAAGGCAGACCGCTGAAGATGGCGTCGACAACATAGGTCTTGTCAGCCACGGCGGTGCCCTGGTTCATGAGCAGGGCCAGGGTCTGGGCCGTGTAGCCGAGGTACTGGTTGGCGCTCTGGGCGGTGGCGATATGCCGTTTGCCGTCCATGGCCGTAGCTGCAGCCGAGTTACACGGTACCACTGCCGGCATCATGGGATTGGGTCCGCCCATATAGTCATAGCAATAGGCTGCCTGGTCCCATGAGCTCACATGGCTCGCGTTGCTCGGGTTCTGCTCGCCGCCGACCGCCCATTTGATTTTCGGGGTGCCGTCAGCATTGTAGGACTGCTGCAGGTCGATCTTGAAGTGGGACACTGCCTCAGCGCGACCAAGCATCAGACCGAACGGATTGTGCCCGATCTCCGCCATATCGGTCATGGCGCCTTCACAGTCGGCATCAACCATACATGCTCCGCCATTGCGGAAACCGCCGGTACAGGTACCGGGATTCGGAGCAGCGGCGCCGGTACAGGTGCCGTTGATCATGCCGGCATAAGCTTCCATGCCGGGCATGCCCGCATAGTTCGGCATACAGTTGTTCACCGTCTGGTCTGCTTTGCCGTCTCCGTTCATGTCCGGAGCCGGGCTGAAGCTTACCGGGCCGGCGAAAGGATTACATCCCAGGGTACCTGCGGTCTGCAGTTCTTTTAGCGCAAAGCCCTGGATACCGGCAACACCGTCGTACATCCCCATCTGCATGGCTGTGCCGGCCGGGAAGCCCATGGCCTCATCAAAGGTCTTGGTCATCATGCCGATCACATGCTGCAGCTGTGCGTTGCCGCCGGTTGTGCCGAACATCGGATTATTGGAGAACCATGAATTGGGTGAACACTCGGCCGTCATGTTGGGCTGGCCGGTCATGGGGTTAAAGTAGAAGTTGTGATGGTCGGTATTGGGATTGATCATCCCGCCCATGCCATCGGTGGCCATCTTGGTCGGATCGCCCATACCGCACATGGCGGCAGCGTCAAAGTCCGCAAACATGGCCATCCAGTTCTTGACGATCTCGTAGCCGCCTACGCCGAAGCCCGGCATACCGGCATTGGCTACGGGCTGTACATAGCCCTCAAAGAAACCCACGGAGTAGGGTGAGTAGTTGGGACTTGCCGCGTTCATGCTGGAGTGACAGCTCACGCAGCCGCCGCGGCTCTTGCCGCCCAGGGCCCACTCTTTGGGAACAACACCGTGGGTGACGTCGAAGTCAGCCTGAATAACGTTGAGGAACTTGACGAAACGGGCATCGGAGCCATTGACCTGGCCATTAAAGCCGCCCAGCATGGCGTTGATCTCCGCCTCGGTGTCGATCTCCCAGGAGTCAACAATCTGGAAACCGTCAAACAGAGGCACGGTGTTACCGCCGTTGAGCCGCATGTCAAATTCCGGATGATTGTCACGGACATACTCGGCAACCTTCTGCAGGTCACGGTTCTTGACCGGTGAGGCAAAAGCTGCTGAATGCTCATCCAGGATATTGTCCATGGGCTCTCCGGCTGCTGCCATACCGGCATCATCCTTAACCAGCACGCCGCTGTTCGGCACCATCTCAAACCAGGTGGGCAGCAGTGACGGCAGAACAGGATAGATCTTGCGCTCGCCGTTCTTGGTCACCCATTTGCGCAGCGATGGAACGGTATTATGGCTGCCGGTCACCAGGTCGAAGTTCCAATCCAGGGTGTTCCTGAAGGTGCCGCGGGCAAAACCTGCGGTCCAGTCGCGGTATTTCAGCCGGCCGGGAGCGGAATAGGTCTCGGGCACGTGACAGGTCACGCAGCCGATGCGGTCGATATGCAGCTGGGGCAGACCGTTATGAAGCGGCATCGGGGCAACCAGGGTACCGCCGTTTTCCACCAGTTTCGGATTGTCACGCACAGTATGGCAGCCATCGCACCTGATCTTGGCGTCGAGGTTGTTCTTGCCCTTGGTGTCCGGGAAAGAGTCAGCCTGGGCAAATTGATGGTCCATGGCGTAGATCCGCTCGGCCGGATACTCATAGCCGTGCACCTCTTTGGCGGGAATATCCTCGTAGCCGAGATTCTCGGAGGTATTGCCATCACCGTCAGCATCGCTCAAATCCTTGGTGGTGGAACCGACTGCATAGTGGCAGGAGGCGCATTCCATGCCGTTGCGGTCATGGACATCGATGTCCGGCATCTTGCCGGGGATCGGGTCGCCGGCGTTGGGCACGGTGGCCGGATTCATATCCAGGGTGCTCGGGGCAAACATGGACATGCCCCAGCGGGCGTTGACGCCGTAGTCGTCGTTTTCAGCAGTGATCTTGTGAGCGCGTTTACCCATACCGGTCTTGCAGCCAAAATCAAACCAGTAGTCATCGTTCAATGCCCCGGGTCCGTTATCGGTATCGAGATCGCGGCTGGCGCCCATATTGCCTGACGGCATGGGGTTGGACGGATCATGGATGAGGCCGTAGTTCCCGTAACCGGTGCGCATGGCCATCATGCCGGGCAGACCCATGGTTTGGTCATCGCGGGCATGGCAGACGGAACAGTTTTCGCTCTTCGGAGTATAGGCGAGATTGGTATCCTTTATTTTTACGCAGTCTGTAACAGAAACAAGATAGTACGAACCGCTCGGCACAGTAATGCCTGAACCGGCGGGGGGAGTACCGGTTGTATAACACGCGCCTATAGCATCCCTCTGAGCCCTGGTAACAACGGTGCCTGCCAAGGCCAGCTCTGCAGGTGTGGCATGTATCAGCTTATCACCCCAGTCAACACCGGTGAGCTGATTCGTAGCAGGATCAAAGGTACCCTTGGCGCCCGCACCCAGGGAGGCGATGAGATCCATACGCCGCTGTTTCAGACCGAAGTTGCGGTTGAACATGTCATAGGCGAAAACATTGTCAGGAGACACGGTACGAAGTCCGGGTATCATGGAGTTGCCGGAACAGGTCGGATCGTTCATCGGTCCGATGGGATTGCCTGGTCCGCAGTCAAGGGTCTTCAGCCAGGCGGAACCGGGATTTGAACCATTGAGATGACACATCAGGCAGTCCATCTCGGCCTTGTTGGTTGCGCTCATGTTGCCGACCGTGACATTATCCCATGAGGTTTCATCAATGGCGGTGCCGGGATCATCGGGACGGGCATATTTGAGCACATAGGTATCACCGGCACCTTCACCGGCTGAACCATAGGCCTGCAGGTCACGGTTGTATTCGAGCTGGCCGCCGCCGACATGGCAAACGCCACAGGTGTTGCCCCATTCCTGGGCGCCCATTTCCACGGACAGGGGATTGGTTAAAGGATCTGCGTTTTTAGCCGCCAACTGGCGGTTTGACGGGGGTCAGTACTTGCCGAACATGCCTGGGGAACTTTCCCAGAACTTGCCGCCGACCGCATGGCGCAGATGGTTGCCGTAGTCTTCGTTTCGTCCCTGCTGGGAATGACGGCCGGTGACAAAACCATGCTTGTAGTCCTCGACAGTATAGGTTACCCACTCGGCCTCACCGGTGGTCTCATTCATGATACCCTGGGTCTTGACAACGGTCTTGGTTGCTCCGCCGCCGTCATAGCTACCTTTGACACTGACAGGGGCATCAATTTCCTTACCATTGGCGTCATAAACGACAGGCGTGGTATGGCAAGCTCCACAGGTCGTTTTCGGACTGTAGGGCGTGGTTGCATTACTGATAATATTGCCGGCACTGTCCCTAAACGGGATGTTCGCAGGATGGGCAAAGGCATTGACGCCGACCATCAGGGCCGCTGTGGTCAGGACAGGTACCAGTAAGCCGTTTTTGTACCTTTTTCTCATTTTTCACTCCTTGGTTAACTTCTTCTTTTGGTTCGATCTTTGCCGGCGGTCAACACGGTTTGGGGGAACCGTTACTCCTCTTCACCGCAGGCAAACAATCTCATGCTTGTAACAGCGCTACCTGAAAATCTGAGAAACATGCCCAACCATAGAGCAAACTGCGTGCCCATCAGGAACAACAACATAATTTTTTATTTAACTATTTGAAATTCAATACTTATTTTGTTTAAAACAACCAGACCTTTTCCACCCCGCATCCTGCCGGACACAGTGTGTATTCACCCGGCAAAGGGGTATTTCCCCCTTTCACCCTCTTGCGGCTTTTTTCGTGGGAAATCACACCCATAGCAGGCGAAAACCATTGGGTTTTTATGCCCAATTGCACTATTTCATCCTGGGGTTAAATATCCAATTTTTTCTTTTTCACCCGGCAAAAAGCACTGCTTTGCTCCAGTCCCGGCCTAACCTATTTTGTGATAAATATTATCTCTTTCCACCTAACGTGATGATTCAAAAAATAAATTCTTAAAACATCTGCAAAAAAAGGAGTTGTGGGGCATTTGCCCCACAACTCCTTCCATCACCAACCACCTGGGCGGGGAATTTCACCCACCCCTTTGCCGCGCCATCTCTTTCAGGGGATGAAGACCGCGAGATCCTGGTCCTGGACCACGGTATAGTTCACCTTGTTATAGGCCGCATCATAGCTGGTCGCACTCATGGAATAGGTACGGCCGCCCGCACTGTAGGTGTGGGTCATGACATCGGTTGACGGACTGGCATAGACGGTTTTCTTACCATCCCCCCAGTAGACATAGAGCCTTACCACGTTTGCGGGCAGCGTGGCCGTAAGTTTCACGGTTCTGCCGGTCACCGTGGTGACGAAATCAGCCGCAGCGGGAGGCGGCGCAACATTTGCGGCAGTAACGGCGACACTGGCCGTGTTTGACTTGCCGGTCACCGACTCCCGCATGGTCAGGCTGGCGGTGTAATTACCCTCGGCACCATACTGATAAACCACCGTATCAGTACCGTTGCCCCCGACCATGCCGCCGGCCCCGCCGAGATCCCAGGTATAGCTGCATACCCGCTCCACCGGCACACCGCCCACGTTTTCGTAACAGGCGGAGCGGGTGGCATCAAAGGTAACGGTCCGGTCGGCGGTGAGGGAGGGCAGCGCACTGACATGAGGCGTCACCACCAGATCACTGTTCATCCCCCAGCGGGCCGGATCGGAATAGCCCCAGTAGGCATGGCACGAATTGGCGGAACAGGTGCCGCCGCCCTTGGCAAAGCTGTAGGTGAAATCAAGGGGCTGATTTGCTCCCCGGGCTGAGAAGGTCGGCGCCGGGACCACGTCATAGACCTTGTTTGAATGCAAGGCATGGTTCGTCAGGTTGGCGTAATGGCAGAGTCCGCAGTCGCCATAGCCCTTGGCGGCATGCACGGCGTGGGTGTCCTTGCGCGGATCATCCGCGCCGGTGGCCATGGGATAGGGATGGCAGCTGCTGCAGGACAGCGGCCCCGGCGTATCCCAGGAAGGGGTGACGTGGGAATTAAACTTGCCGGTTGACACCCAGGCACCATTACTGTGGCAGTAAACGTTGCTGCAGGTCAGACTGTTGCCACCGGTTACCGTGGTATCGCCGGTTCCTTCGTAACTGTAGGGGGCCTGCAGCCCCGTCTGCCCGTCATAGCCTGAGGCGATGCCGGCGGGGTTGACCGCAAAGCCGATCTGGATTCTGTTGTTGTCCGAGATGGGTGAGGCCGGCATGCCGCCGGCGTGGCAGCTGTCACAGCTGAAGTTAAAGCCTGCCGCTGTGGCGTGCAGGGCATGGGCCCCTGCCGTCACGGAGCCGGTTGCAGCCGGCACGGCCACCAGGCCGTCACCGCCCTGGGCCGCATCCACCACCGGCGGATTGCCGTGACAGGAGTTGCAGTTGGCGTTAAAGCCGCTCATATGCTCATGGCAGGTGGTACAGTCCTGGCCATTATTGTGGCCGGCCAAGGAGCCGTCATTGCGCCAGTATTTGGTCTGGGTGTGGCAGACCTGGCATACCCCGTCCGGGGTGGAATCGCCGCCCTCCGGCCCGAGCCCGTCGTTGGCCGCAAAGCTGGCGGGTCCGCTAAAGACCACCGGCCGGCCGTTGATCTCGCTTTTGATCAGCTGTCCGAATATCAGACTGAACTCCGGGGAACCGCTTAAGGCACTGCTGCCGGCATGGGTGCCGTTCACCGTGATTGAGCCCGCGTCAGCCGCCACCACCTCGGCCGAATAATCGACATATTCCGGCGGTGTCCGGCTGGTATCCAACAGACCAAGGGTAACCGTAAAGATCAGACCCCGCTCCGGGCCGCTTTTCACACTCCACCGAGCCGGATCGCTCCAGGCCGGATCAACCACGCTCAGCGAATTGATGGTAAAGGTGGTGGTCTGCCCGTTGACCTGATAACCGCTGAAGGTACCCCTCACCACCGGCACGGTGCATTGGGCCGAGGTATGGGGGTCATGGCAGGTGACGCAGCTGAAACCGGCGTGACTTTGCACCGCCGGGGCGTCCAGCTTGGCATAGTTGCCGCCCGTGTCATTGTCGTGGCAATCGGTGCAGGCCGTTGTCGAGCCCTGGTGATCGACATGGCAGTCAAGACAGTAAATGTTATTCTCCAGCCAATGGGGTGACTGGGCGGCAACGGCGTTCTTGCCGAGCAGCAGCAATCCGGTCATGATCATGAAACCGCTCAAGGTGTATTTCTTTTTCATTTTCACTCTCCCTCGGCACCGGCATCCCTCATGGTCCTGAAAGACGGCGGGCCGGCATCATATTGATATGCAAATTGAACGAAAAAGCGCTTCATCCCTTAATCGCGCCACCAGTTTTACGGTGTTCCGTAAAACTGGTGGCAGCGGTCACATTCTTGATCATCCCAGAAGCGGTAGGGCGTGCCCCAGACCACGTTGTCCTCCCCCTTGGTGCCGCCGTTATGGCAACCGACATTGCTGCAGGTCTTGGTCGCCGGGTCATAGGCGGCGCCGGAGAAGTCGTAGGTGACCGCCCCTGAAGAGGCGTCGTAAGTAAAGCCATTAACCGTATCAAAGGCCACGTCAACTGCGCCGTTCACATGTTTCGCCTTGTCAAACAGGGCAACATCGTTGTAAAAGCGCAGGCCATCCGGGCCGATACCTGTGGTGCTGGGTTCCTGCACCGTGTCGTAATGACAGGTCCGGCAGCCTATGGCCGCAAAGCCATGGTTCCACACATGCAGATCCTCGTAGCCGAAATCGTCGACCCAGTAATGGCTGTCCCCTGAGCCGCCGCTGTTGTCAGCAGAGCCTGTCCTGGGGGAATTGCCGTGGCAGCCGCCGCAGTCAAGGCTGGTGCCGTTATTCCAGCGCACATCCCTATACACCCTGGTGGTGACGATATTATCAGGCAGAGAGCCGGCCGGCCATGGCATGGGCACATCACCGTCAGTGGTCCAGCTATTGGCGCTGTGGCAGTAAACGTTGCTGCAGGTCCCGGTGGCGGGATCATAGGCGGCGCTCCCGTTGGCCGCCTTGATACTGCCGGCCGGGGCCGCGGGACTGGCCAGCTCGATATCCCCCCATACCCCGTTGCCGTGGGAGACGGCATCAAGGGGATGGCAGTTGCCGCAGCCGATCATGTTGACGGAGACGGCCTGGCCGCCGGCAAAATCGGCGGTGAGGCGCAGATCGCCATAAGCCACTGGCTCATTTACCCCGCCGAAATGGGCGAGATGGGCACCGGTGGCCGGCGGCAGGGCATGACATGAGCCGCACTCGCCCTTGGGGCTCTTACAGTCATTCCACACGTGACAGTCAGAGCACGGGACGTCACCAAATGCCCCCAGGCCCAGAGAAGGGATGGCAAGTCCCACAATCGCTAAAGCACCTGCACAGAATTTCTTCCTCATTTTATTCTCCCCTTGCAAAAGAAATATTCCCTGATGACAGCACGATTTTCATGACCCAGCAAAGGCATCATGGCATGGCAACCGTCAGCTCAGGATCCTCGCTGAAGGTGTAGTGAACAGTGTTATGGGCGGAGCAGAACCTTGGGTTCTATTTGCCTGTGAAGAAAGGCATCAATTCTTATGCCACGGTGTAGTGGTTGCTTCATAAAAAATATAGGCGGTTGCCTACCAGCATATCTTCCTGACATAACGAATCTTTTTTATTTTCTCCCTGGTAGCCTGCGCAATATTGCTCCGAGGCCACCAGGCCGCCCCTGGTGCATTTCACCCAACCTGGGGCAAATGCCCCCACTAATCATACAGAGGAAAGTGTCCGGATCACGCGGAGGTCTGCCGGGAAACAGGCATAAGAAGAGGCTTGCTGAGGCCAAAAAAAAGGGGGAGCCGAACGGCTCCCCCGCGGAACTGCTACTTCTTGAATGGCAATTACTTATTTGACATGGCAGGTCAGACAGAAACCACTGTTTCTATCTGATTTCCAGAGGAAGGTCTCACCGGTGTTCTTGGTGTTGTGCACGTCGTGGCAGGTCACGCATTCCATCTTATCGCCGTAAAGCAAGGAGCGGATGGTGGTCATGGACTCGCCGGCGCCGTTGATCACAGTATCAGGATTGGCAATCTCATCGTCATGGGCGGCTACATCGATGTAGCTGAAGCCGATGGGATGATGGTTGGTCAGATTGCCTCCACCGCCGATCTTGAACTGATCGGCAATAAAATGGGTGGCAGCGCCCCGGGACTCGGCGCGGCCCGGATCAAAACCATACTCGTTCACGGCAACTGTGCCGTCATGACAGCTCAGGCAGAGGCGGGAAACCGAACCGGGCTCGCCAAGGGTGGCCTCGCCATTGAAGAGATGGCGATCGGCAAACTGCTGGGCATTACCGGAAACGCCTACGCCGGCAAGGCCGGAAGCATCGGGTCCGTCACCGAAATCGCTCTGATAGGTGTTGTAAAACTGGGTGGTTACACCATGGTTCCACAGGGGCAGATAGGCGATACCTGCGGCATTGGCCTCCTGGATTGCATGGTGAGGAGCATGGCAGTAAATACAGATACGATCCAATGCATCGGTCTGCCCATAGATACTGCCGATACCCGTGGCATTGCTCAGGTCATGCTTGGAGCCGACGATACCGGCACCCGCGGCGGCGTTAAAGGAACCGGTGGTTGAATTTTGCGCGTAAGCCACGCCGGCTACCATCAGACCGAAAGCAGCTGCTAAGAGAATACTTTTTTTCATCATCTTTCCTCCTGCTTGCGACATTTGTCACTTTTGACAGCAGTCACCTTTTACTAAATAGCTGTCCTCAACTAGAACAGCATCCCATGAATTTCCCCAAATTCCATGAGCGCGTTACAAGAATGATCACGATAGATCATCTTCTGCCTGGCCAAAATGCACACACTATGCCAAAGAGCGGCAACGCTTGGAAAACTTTTTTTATCCATTAATTCCGGCATATTAAATGGAAAAACCGGACAACAGCCGGCAATGGCGCAAGGGCAGGCAATGGAGCAAAGGGGCTTTTCACCCGGCAGTTGCGTTCTTTCACCCAGCACCGGCAGGCGCCTGCGCCTTTCCTCCCCCGGCCCTGCCCACACACCCGGTCACTCGCGCGGGCATGCAAAGACATTGTTGGGATTTCCGCAAAACCCCTTGCATTTTTTACCTTTTGGCATCATCATTGCTGTCAATACTTAATCTCTCTGTTAGCTCTCATGGCAGTACAAGACAAACTACGAAAAATGGTGGGGTTGATGAACAACGTTAAGAATTTCTTCCGCTATACACTTCTCCTGACCCTCTTGATTGGCGCCGCAATGCAGAGCGGCTGCGCGACCACGCCCAAGCCGGTTGATAAAGAGGAGGCTGTCTTTTTCCCTGACCCGCCTGCGCCGCCCCGGCTGCAGTTCCTGCGGAGCTTCACCACCTCTGACGACATCGAGCCCGGCGCAACCGCCTTTGACTCTTTCCTGACCGGCGACGCCAACAAGGGCTACCATCTTGTCAAGCCATACGGCGTGGCGATCAACGAAGGGAAGCTCTATGTCTGCGACTCCCAGGCCACGGTGGTGGTCTTTGACTTGCAGAGCAAAAAATTCCATACCATGGAGGGCGCCAAAGGGCTGGGCAAGGTCGTGCAGCCCCTCAACATCACGCTGGATGCCCAGGGCAACAAATTTGTCGCTGATCCGGTGCGGGGCGAGGTGCTCATGTATGACAACAAGGATTTTTACGTAAAGAGCTTCGGCGTCTCAGGCCAATGGAAGCCCGTTGACTCAGCCGCCTACGACGGAATGCTCTATGTGGTGGATGCCAAGGAAAAGGACATCAAGGTTTTTGATATCGCCTCAGGCGAAAAAATCCGCAGTTTGGGCCGCGATAACAAACCCGAGGAAAATCTCGGCCTGCCCACCGGCATCACCATCGGCGCGGATGAACTGCTCTACATCAGTGATTCCGGCCGTTTTCAGATTGTCGTCTATGACCGGGACGGTCATCAGCGCAGCGCCATCGGCAGACCCGGCGCCAATCTCGGCCACTTTGCCCGGCCGCGGGGCGTGGCCACCGATCGGCAAGGAAGGGTTTTTGCCGTGGACGCAGCCTTTGAAAACGTGCAGATCTTCCGCAATGACGGCCAGCTTCTCCTCTTTTTCGGCGGCTCAGGCACCGGGCCGGGCAAGCTCTTTCTGCCGGCCGATGTCTTCATTGATTATGACAATGTGGAATACTTCCGCAAAGATGCCGATCCTAATTTTGACATTGAATATCTGGTTTTCGTCACCAGCCAGTTCGGCCAGCGTCTGGTGAATGTCTATGGCTTCGGCAAGGAGAAGGGCAGAACCTACCCCAGCGAGGAGGAACTGGTTGAGAAGGCGGAACAGAAACTCAAGCAGTGGCAGAAAGAGAGCAAATAGCAGGCGGGCGAAAACAGATGGAGTCACCTCCGCAGGCGCATAAGCACAAACGGCCCGGCCGGCCGGCGGCCAGAGTGCTGCCCATCGTGCTCGGCTGCTGCCTGCTGCTCACCGGTCGCGCCTGGGGAGCAGCCAGGCAGTTTATTCCCAAATATGTCGATTTTTCAGGTGATTTCGGGGTGGGCTCCCTCTATGAATGGGACAAGGTGGAATCCACTTCCACCTCCACCCGCAGCGACCTTACCGTCCAGGAGGGGCTTAATCTGCAGGGGCTCGGCTATATCTACAGCCCGCTCTTTGTCAGCATGGCCACCACGGTGACCTTGGGACTGGAGCAGGAGCAGATCGACAACAACGGAGACAAATCCAGCTATTATGACGGCGATGCCAACCAGTTCAGGCAGGAGTTCAAGATCCTGCCCAGCCACCCCTACAATCTCGAACTCTATTTTCTGAGGGGAACCCCCATGACGGGAGGAACGGCGGGCAGCAGCGGCTCGGTGGTCATTTATGAAGAGGGAGCACGGGCGCGCTATGACGAACGGCCCTGGTCAAGCACGCTGAGCTATATCAACCATGACAGCTCGGGGGAGCTTTCCTCCGATAATCAATCGTTACTCTATAATCTCAACTATTTCCAGACCGGCACCACTGTTACGGGGACCTACAATCATAACACCAGCATGACCAACGACGGAGCGGACGATACCAGCCGCGACATGTACAACTTTAATTTCATCAAGAAACTTGACAAGGTCCGCTTCAACTCCAGATGGACCCACGACGAACATGACCAGGAGGAATCTTACTACAACGCGGCCGAATCCTCCTCGTTTCTTGAAGAGGATGAACTGTACGGTGAGGTGGACGTTGAGCTGCCCCATAATTTCGACACCGTTCTCTCCTGCCTCAACTCCGACAGAAATTCCACTTATGTCAGGGATACCGGCACCCTGGAATCATTCACCGAGTCGCAATACTATAATTTCAGGCTGCTCCACCGCCTCTATAAAAGCCTCAACTCGTCCTTTTCCGCCGGCCAGCAGACGACGGACGCCGCGGGCGGCGACATGGACCAGCAGAATTACCGTCTGGCCTTCGATTACTCCAAACAGATACCCTGGGGCAATGTCCTGGCCGGCCTGTGGGACGGCCTCTCTTACATTGACAACACAGGGGCGCCGGTCACCCTTTTTGAAACCCACACCATTGAAGCCGGGCAGTACTTCACCCTCAAATACCAGACCATTGAACCGTCCTCCATTGAGGTGCGCATCGTTGATCACAACAACAACGACCGCGCCATCCTGCTCAGCGAAGGGCTCCATTACTGGGTAAGGGCCTATCACAACACCTTCCGCATTTTCATTATCCAACTACCCCTTGACAGTCAGAACAACCCCCTTACCGGCGCCATCCAGGATTATTCATACAAGGTGGACTACTCCTTTATCCCGGCCGATTACGACCTGCGCAACAAGGACTGGGGCAGCTCCCTGCAGGTCGCCCTGTTCGACAGTCTCATCACCCCCCATTACGCATACAGCCAGAACGACCAGAAGGTGACGGACGGCTGGTTCCCCGGCGATCCGGCCCATGTCAAGACCCACAGCCTGGGTCTGGGTTTCAACGCCTATCCCTTCACCGGCGACGTGACCCGGAGCTGGCTCAGATCAAACACCACGGATGAAGACAGGCTGGCCACCTACGCAACATACAGCAGGGAAATCACCGCCAACACCTCCGGCCATCTGAGCCTGTCCTTTGAAGATGTGCAGACCACCCAGTATGAGCTGGGCAACGTCGGTCCGACCACCAGCCTGTCGGAACAATTTTATTCGGCCCAGGCCCAGGTGCAGACCGTGCTGCCCCAGAGAAACATGAACGCCTCATTCGCCACGAACTACACCTTGTACCAGGGGTTGGGGGAATCGACGAACATTTCTTTTTTCTCAACCCTCATATGGCACGTGGGACTGCTTGATCTCAACATGACCGCCTCCTATACCAGTTCCGACGCCAATGTCGGCGACACCAGTTCCTCCAGGCAGTTCGCCATGGTCAGGTTCATGATTAAACGAAAACTCTTCTAAATCATTCAGCAAAAGGAAAGCATAATGAAACGCATTGACCACAAAAAGATACTCCTCGCATCTGCCCTGACCCTCGCCCTGCTGATCAGTGGCCCCTGCCAGATCCAGGCCTTCAAGGGCATGGGATCAGGCGGCAGTGAGCCGGGCGGCATGAACAGCGGTGGCGGCGGCATGAAAAACATGAACATCATGGGCCATGAAGGCAATACCCAGACCGTGGTTGCCACCATCAACGGCACGGAGATCACCATGGGAAAACTCATGAACAGCATGATGGATGTCATTATGCAGGGCGGCTACAGCGGGGACAGCTTGACCAAAGAGATGGCGGCCCGCATCCGCAAGGAGGCACTGCAGCAGCTGGCCCTGGAGGAGCTGGCCTTTCAGCGCGCCGCGGCCCTCGGCATCACGGCTGATCCGGCCGTGGTCCAGGCGAAACTTGACGCGGTCATTACCAGCCAGGGCGGCAGGGAGGCCCTGGAAAAGTCCCTGGCGGAGCAGAAGAAATCCCTTGCCGATCTGAAAGAGGAGATCAGTCGTTTCATGGTGGTCAAAGAGGCCATCAGGCAGGAGGTTGACAGCAAGGTAATGGTCTCGGATGACGAGATCAACCAGACTTACGAGGCCAACAAAGAGCAGTTCGCCATCCCGGAAAGGGTGGTGGTCACGGACATTATCTTTTTCCTCGCCCCTGATGACCCGGCCTCCAGAGAAAAAGTGGCGGCCGTTCGCCGGCAGCTCGTCGATGAGCTGGGCGGCAATCCGGAAAAACTGACCCCCGAGGGGTTTGTGGTGGAAAGCCAGCTCAATGTCTCCCCGGAAAACCGACCGGAACTCTACCAGATCGCCAGAAAGATGGAAACCGGCACATTGTCCGAACCTCTCGCCATTGACGGCACCCTCCATCTGCTGAAAGCCGATTTCTACCAGCCCCGCAAGGAAACAGCGGCCAAAGAGGCCAAAGCCTCCATCGCCAATCAGTTAAAGGCAAACAAACGCAACCAGCTGCTGACCGAATGGCGCAACAATCTGCTGCAGGATGCCGATATCGTCATCGTTAATGAAGTCCTGCAGGAAAACGGCAAGTAATAAGGCATAACGGCATGAAGAAACCAGCAAGCACCTGGCCGCATCATCTTATTGTTTTTCTCCTGGCCGGCGCCCTCCTCAGTGGCTGCGCGGCCGCCGAGTGGCAGCCCGTGACCTTGAAAACCGACGATATCTGCTGGCCGCCCGGTGCGGAGTGCAAGGTCCGCTATGCCGGCGAAATCCGGCAATTTGAGCAGACAAGCCAATCACTGGCCACCCTTATCACCGGCAAAAGCCAGGGCGGCAGGATTCTCAAACCGGTGGCCATCGCCATCGGCCCAGGCGGGAAAATGGCCATTGCCGACCAGGACCGGCAGGGCATCCATCTGTACGATCCGGCGGACAGGAGCTACCGGGTGCTTGTCATGGCCGGCCAGGAAAAATTCGCCACCCCGGTGGGGGTCGCCTTTGATGATGCCGGCAACCTCTATGTCACCGACTCCCAGCTCAACAAGATGCTCATTTATGATGCCCAGGCAAACTTCCTCAAGGCCGTCGACCAGGCAGACGGCACTCCCCTGCGGCGTCCCACCGGCATTACCTTCAACCGCCATGACAAACGTATTTACCTGGCGGACACCATGCAGCACCAGATACTGGTCTTCAGCCGTCTCGGCGAGTTCATTGCCCGCCTCGGCACCAGAGGTGACCAGCCCGGCGCCTTCAACTTCCCCACCCATCTCGGCTCCGATCCGCAGGGCAACATCTATGGCACCGACTCCATGAATTTCCGGGCCCAGATCCTGCCGGCCGGCAGCAACACCTGGCTTGCCTTCGGCCGGCACGGCAACGGTTCGGGCGACTTCGCCAGCCCCAAGGGGATCAGCGCTGACCAGCACGGCATCATCTATATAGCCGAAGCCCTGTTCGACAACGTGCAGATTTTCGACAACAGCGGCGCTTACCTGCTGGCCGTGGGCTCCCAGGGCAGCGGACCGGGGCAGTTCTGGATGCCCTCCGGGCTGTTCATCGACGAAAACAACCGGCTGTATGTCTGCGACACTTACAATAAACGCATCCAGCTCTTTGACCTGCTGACCGCAACAGCAGGTGAAACGGCGCCCGCGCCAGGGGGTACGGAAAAATGAAGCATGCCAAACCGCTTGCCGTCCTTCTCCTCAGCCTGCTGCTGGCCGGGCAGGCCACGGCCGACATGAGCATTGTCAACTCAAAGCATAACCTCTCCGTCACCGGACCGGGGGAGATCCGCGCCCTTACCGAGGACAGGATCTGCATCTTCTGCCACACCCCGCATAATGCCGCACCCAGCACCCCCCTGTGGAACAAAAACCTGCAGCCGACCAACTATATCCTGTACCAGAGCAGCACCTTAAGCGCCACCCCCCGGCAGCCGTCCGGTCCGACCCGTCTCTGCCTGAGCTGTCACGACGGCACCATCGCCCTGGGCAATGTCCTGCAGCCGGTTGCAGGCATCCAGATGAACATGGAACTGACGGCCAACCGTCGCTCCTACCTTGACACCGACATCTCCAATGACCATCCGGTATCGTTCAACTATTACGAGGCCCAGCCAAATCCGGAACTGTCGCCGGTTATTCCGGCCGGGCTGCGCACTTACGGCAACGGCAACATCCATTGCACCACCTGTCATGATCCCCATGATGACACTTTTGGGAAATTCCTGGTCATGGGCAACCAGTTCTCCGCCCTGTGCACCACCTGCCATGTCAACGTGGCCGGCTGGAACGGTTCGAGCCACGCCACCTCGTCAAAGATCTGGTTTTCCGGCGGGCCGGGTGATGCCAAGAGCGTGGCGGAACGGGCCTGCGGCAGCTGCCACACCCCCCACGGGGCAGGCGGCCCCAAGCGCCTCATGCATCAGCTTGAGGAGGAAAAAAACTGCTACCCCTGTCATGACGGCACGGTGGCAACCAGGGATATCAAATCGCAGTTCAGCAAAATATCCCACCATCCCATCGAAGCAACGGCCATTGATCTTACCGGCAACGCCCATGATCCGGCGGAAGACCTCATGTTTCTGCAGGGCCATGTCGAATGCGTGGATTGCCATAATCCCCATGCGGCAAACAGCGACCAGGCCACGGTGCCCAACGCCTCAGGACGGCTGGCCCAGGTGGCGGGCAAGGATCAGACCAACGCCATTGTCGAGGCGGTAATCTACGAATATGAAGTCTGTTTCAAGTGCCACGGCGACTCCAGCGATTCCATTCCCCTCATCAACCGCTGGAGCAACGAAAACAATACCAGACTGGAATTTGCTCCGGGCAATCCCTCCTACCACCCGGTCATTGCCATTGGCCGCAACCCGGACATGCCAAGCCTGCCCAGCACCCATGAGCCCCAGTTGACCGCCACCTCGATGATATCCTGCACCGACTGCCACGACAGCGACAGCAGTTCGGCCATCGGCGGCACCGGCCCCCGCGGGCCCCACGGCTCCATCTACCGGCCCATTCTCAGGCAGCGCTATGACACCATGGACAACCTGCCGGAAAACGAGTCCTCCTACGCCCTGTGCTACCGCTGCCATGACCGGACCAAACTGCTGGACGACCAGGGCCTTTACAATGCCAGCGGCCACAAGCAGCATGTGGTGGACGCCCGCGCCCCCTGCTCCGCCTGCCATGATCCCCATGGGGTCCGTTATGACGGCAACGGTGACCATACCCATCTCATCAACTTTGACAGCGCCATCGTGCAGCCCTATCCGGGCAATGCCACCCCCCTGTTTTACGACCTGGGCACCCGTGCCGGCCGCTGCCTGCTGGTATGCCATGGAAAAATCCATGACGGCAGCCCGCAATACACCTACCCGTAGCCGCCATTGCCAGCGGCCAAAAAACAGCCGCCAGTCCGCCCTGCGTAGCCTTCATTGCCTAACGCAGCGCAGAGCAATATGGGTAATATGCCCCTGCAGCGGGGCATATTACCCGGCATCCCTGCCAATTTCCCGGCATCGTCCGCCGGCGCCAACAAATTTTCTTCCATTATTTTAATAGGTTGAAAAAAATTCCCCACAACAAACAGTTGGTGCATTTCTTGCTTGAAGTGTTTTATTGATCTCAGCCACCTGATAAAACTACAAATTCCGCGGGCTGGACCAGCCGTCACAATTTTCCACAAGGGGGGAGGAAAAAGTGAAGAAAAAGACTCTTGCCAAGGCAGGCCTGCTGACGGGTCTGGCCATGATGATGCCGGCCGTCACCTTTGCCGGCTGTTTTGCCTGCCACGGGACTACCGGCTGCCAGACACCGACCAAACCCCAGGGCACCTGCGCAGGCTGCCACCTCGGCAGCGGCGATGTCAATGACTACCTGAGCAATTTCACCAGCGCCGTGATTGACAATGAGCAATGGCAAACCAGCGGCCACGGCCGGCCGGGCATCGTCCTTGACTGCGTTTATTGCCACGATGACACAGTCAGGCATGGTGAACCAACCAACCCCTTCAGGCTGGCCAATACCTTAACAGCGGAGGCCACCGGCCAGAACGGCAACTGTCTTGCCTGCCACGGCACGGAGGCAACGGGTTATGATCCGGACGGTCAAGACACAGTTTTTGCCCCGGTTACTTCGGTGGTCAAAATTGACGCCAACCATAGCGGCGGCCGCCATAATGGGCAGAGCGACGGCGGCTTTTTCTGCTGGGACTGCCACGATCCCCATGGTGACGCGAATATCGCCATGATTCATGACGAGGTGAGCAAAAACTCCGACGGCCAGTTCGGCATCCCCATCGAAACCACGCCGGTCTCCTTCAGGGACAACACCATTGGCAGCGATTATGCCGCAAGCACCGCCCCCTTTGCCGGCGTCTGCCAGGCCTGTCACACAGCGACCAACCACTATACCGCCACCGCAGGCGACGGCCACAACGCCACGACCCGCTGCGTGGTCTGCCACGAACACAACGACGGCTTCAAGCCCAACTGTAATGCCTGCCACGGCTATCCGCCGCAGGTGGACTCACCCCAAGGCGTGGACGGCCTGGTGGTCAACCCGGCGCCCACCGGCTCTATGACGAGTGGCGCCCACCAGAAACATGCCGTGGATTACCGGATCTCCTGTTATGCCTGCCATTTCGGCGGCATGCCGGACACGCCGGTTTCCGGCGACTTCCGGCTGCAGATGGGCTTTGACGTCTTCGGCTTTGCCGGCAGCGGCTCCATCTATAACGCCCAGACCCTGGCCAGCCCCTACAGCTACTCCGGCACCAACGGCACCATGATCTCCTCTGCCGGGGCCGCCACCAGCTGCGAGAATTTTTACTGCCACAGCGACGGCACGGCCGTAGCCACCAGCTTCTTTGATCCAGCGACCTTCACGGGCCCGCATCAGAGCTCGCCAGCCTGGGACGGCGCAACTACTTGCACCTCATGCCACGGCTTTCCCCCGGCCTATGCCGCCGATGAGCCAAAGGCCAACAAGCATGCACTGCATGCCGGCTTCGGTTACAGCTGCAACATCTGCCATTACGGCACCACCACCGACGGCGCCGCCATAACCGACCGCAGCAAACATGTCAACGGCCGCTATGATGTGGCCCCCGACCCCACGGCCACGGTTTACGTGGTCGGCCAGATCCCCAGCACCGTCAGCTTCGCTTACACCTATGACCCCGGCGGCGGCACCTGCGCGAACATCAGCTGCCATGCCAACATGGGCACCAGCGCCGACCGGCCCTGGGGATTCAGCGCCATTACCGCCGGTGTGTCCTGGAGCCCGGGCAGCCTGTGCGCTTCCATCAACTTTGCCATCAATGTCACCTCCAGCAACGCGGTACCTCCCTATTTTTACTCCATCGACTGGGAGAGCGACGGCAGCTGGGATTATGAAGGGACGGTGAACAGCCACACCCATGTCTATCCCCAGACAAACACCGGCTACCAGGTCACCTGGACGGTCAGGGATGCCAAGATGCATACCCTGGAGACCGGCACCAAGACCAATCCGGTCACCTCCTCCGCCGGGGTTGCCAATGTCAATCCAGTGCCCAATGTCAACCGGTCCAACATTGTCTACACCCCGGTCCATGGCAATCCCGCCGTGCCGACCCAGATCACCGGCTACACCGTCACCCTCACCGACCTGTCCATTGATCCTGACTTTGACGCCTGCGGCCACGCCGGTCCGGGCAGCGCCAGAATCGTCTGGCGTGACGGGGCAACCGACCTGCTGCCGCTTGCTCTAACCGCTGCGCCGTCAGGACAGACTTTCAGTCATACCTACACCTCCGGCGGCACCAGATACGTCCAGTATTCCGTCAGTGACAATGCCGGCTCAAGCGCTATCGCCTTAAGCCCCAACATCCAGGTTGTTGTTCCCAATTTCTGATGACCGCGCGGACGGATCCGCCAAGGAGAAAAAAAATATGAAGAAGGTCATGGTAAGCTGCATGCTGGCGCTGGGGATAGCAATAACGCCGCAGCCAGGAGTCGCCAATACCGCCCCGCACTGGACGACAAACAGCATCGACTGCACTGACTGCCACCGGAACCACATGGGGCCCAAAACCCCCTGCGAGTTCTGCCACAATAACAGCAGCGGCAACTACAGCAAAACCGCGGCGCCGGCAGTGGCCACCCATTCGTCGGCGGTGCTGGGCAGTGACACTTACGGCCAGTGGCAGCGACAGTGCGTGGACTGCCATGATCCCCACGTCTCCGCCCAATGCGCCACCCCGCTTGTTGAGGGCAGCTTTTCCTCTTACAGCGCGGCCAACGGCACCACCACCTTCACCGTGGACAACATCATGGTCCATGACAGCAGCTGGCAGAACCCGGCTGCCTGGAACGCCAAAACCGGGGCGGAGCGGGGCCTGATCCTGCTGGTGCAGGGCATGCTGTGGGATGCCGAACAGAACAGTTATGTTGACTTTTCCGCTGAGATCATCGAAGCAACAGCCAATGCCATCACCGTGCAGGGCGAGGTGAACCAGTTTTCCACCAGCAGGGATTTTAAGATCCTTTACGGCCAGTATATCAAAAGCGAAATCAACAACGCGCCGGTTGCCTTTGCCGGCACCCCCGGCGGGCTTGCCTATAATGAATCGGCCGGAACCATCGACCCCACGCCGGACGGGGTCTGCCAGGTCTGCCATACCCGGACCAGCCATTGGCGCAGCGACGGCACCATGGCCGACCACTTCAACGGCGAGAGCTGCACCAGCTGCCACGAGCACGAGCTGGGGTTCCGGCCCAGCTGCAACGCCTGTCACGGTTTTCCGCCAGTGGTTGATGCGCCAGGTCAGGTCAACGGCCTGATCTGGAACCCCGTCCCCACTGGTTCAACCAGCGCCGGGGCCCACGCAACCCATGTGACGGACAATGGCATAAATTGTCAAACCTGCCATGCCGGCGGCATGCCGGTCACGCCCATTGTCGACGACTACGGGCTGCAGATGGGTTTTGAGATTTCCGGTCAGGGCACGGCAGGCAACCTTTACGACGGCCAGCGCCTGCATCCTGCATACAGCTATGAGGGAACCAACAACACCACGGTGACCACGGGTGGTTCCATGACCTGCGTTGTCTACTGCCACAGCGACGGCACCTCGGTGGCCACGGGAGTGCTGGCCGGGCAAACCTCGCCTGCCTGGACAACCGGCAGCACCGACTGCAATTCCTGCCACAGCTACCCGCCGGCCTACAGCCAGGACCAACCCAAATCAAACAGCCATCAGCGCCACATCATGGCAGGTTTCACCTGCAGCACCTGCCATTTCGGCACCACCACTGACGCAGTGAGCATTGTCCCCGCAGGCAAGCACGCCAACGGCCGTTTTGATGTGGCCGGCGCCCCCACCTTCCATGCCAACGGCCAGGATCATCCCCTTGATCTGGTCTACACTTTTGCGGCCGGCGGCGGCACCTGTTCAACCAACTCCTGCCACGGCTACTTCGGCTTCAACACGCCGATCCGCTGGGGTAACGTCTATCTGCACGCCTCCCCTTCCGTGACCATTGGCGATGAGTCAAACGAGATCAACTTCCAGGTCAATGTCACTGACTGCGGTTCCGCGGTCTGCAACACGCCGTTCACCTGCTCCTTTGCCTGGGGAGACGGCACCTCTGCCAGCGGCAGCTGCACGACCAGCCACAGTTATCCCTTGTCCGGCAGCTATCAGGTGACCTGGAATGTCTGGGACAGCAAGTACCATTCCATGGAATACGACAAGCTCACCACCGTAACCGCCGAGGAGATTGCCCCTCCCACCGGGGTTAGCCTTGGCGCTGCCTTTGATCCGGCCACCGGCCTGGTCAGTGTCACGGTTCCGGACACAACCACCGCCGGGGTAGCGGTGGCCAAGGTGTATGTCTACTGGGGCGACCGGACGACCACCACGATCACGCCCCCCATCCTCCCGGTGCAACACCGTTACAGCCGCAACAGCACCTACCGGATCAGGGTGGTTGTCTATGACAGCAACTACGGCAAAATGACCTACACCTATCTGGAGGAGCCGTCACTTGAGGTCACGGTGATCAATCCATAATAAACGGAGGTGTTGCCAATAAAGGCGGCGCCTCTTCATATCTTTCGCTTTGAGGCCAGTTTTCCCCAAACCCGAGCGCAGGCAGCCGCATCCTGGCAACAGACAATGCGGTAAGCCTTTCATAGTGACCCTCACCTTTGATACTGCCGCCCCCAACCTAGCGCGGGCCTGTTGTAACGATCCGTAAGATAAGTATTTATTTGTAGTAGTTCAAACTCGATCTGACAACCCTCAGCATTAGATTTAACTCATCTTCTACAGTTTAAAAAAAATAATTAAACGATTTCGGCATAATACGCCATGCAAAAATAGTGTTGGCACTACCTGGCATAACTGACTTGATGAAAAACAGCTCATATCTCCCGGATGGTC
>JBFMAY010000038.1:0-42327 GCA_040755455.1 Thermodesulfobacteriota bacterium
TGATACATGACATCGGCAAATTACAGAGCGAAGAGATACAGGCGGTCCTGGTCTTTGGCGAGAATCTGAAAAAGGCGGATTTTACGCAACGGCAGTATCGATTCTGGGACAGGCATGAGATCATTTCGCTGAAGATGCTGACGAGTACGCACGAGGACTGGGTGTGGCTGAATATTCCTCTGAGGAGTCATATCTTTATGCTGGGCGTGGAGAGATTCAGGGCTATCATGCCGGAGATAAGCCAATATTGCGAGTACTCGGAAGAAGAGCTGAAGATAATGGCTGCCTCTTTTCGCATATGCGACAGCTTTGCCAGTTGCACGGAGAAGGTGCATCCAAGCGATAATAAAATACAAAGTACGGAAGATATCCCGGCGTGGGTCAGGGATGCCAGGACCAGGCCGGGGCAGTGGGCGGAAGGAATGGATGAGGAATTTATTATACGGTTTTTTCAGAAGGAGTTTGCCGGCAAATCGGCTGGGAGGCGCGAATCGGCAAATCGGTGACAGGTGATAAGAAATCGCTTTTTCAGGGGTGGGCCGGGAAGGATGATCGGCTCACCCCTCTGCCGCTCAAAAAACGCGCCCAAAACTCATCGGTTGTAATTTTCGATATTGCAAACTCGATCTAACGGACATAATTAGCCACAGGGGACTTCATTCAGAAAAGAAACACCTCAATACAATAATTATTATCCAGCTTGAGTGGCTGGTTAATGCAGCGGCGCGAGCGAAGGTATCCTTGTGATAGCCTGCTTACCATTTATTGCCTTTTATGTTAATTGCAGCTACTTCGATAGGTATTTCCTGCTTGATCTCCAGGACATATCCTATAATATTAAGCTCAGCATTTCAGATCTGAACTCTTGAGGAACGCAACATTTAAAGGTAATACCGCGATATCGTGAGGAACAAAGTTATGAAAACAAAATTATCCGCAATTTTTGCTGTGGCCGTGCTGAGCCTGGTGTTCTGCTCAAGTCCTTATGCCGCGGCACTGGACGCTTTCAAGGGGGAGAAGGGCGAAATCAAGATTGCTGGAGGCACCGCCCATATCCCGGTGATGAAAGAGGCCGCTGCTCGCATCATGGGTTTGAACCCGGATATCCAGATTAGTATCGCCGGTGGAGGCTCCGGCGTCGGCATCAAGCAGGTGGGGGAAGGGCTGGTGGATATCGGCAACACAGGACGCAATCCCAGTGACGACGAGATCAAGCAATATGGTCTGCAGATGTTCAAATGGGCCATTGACGGGGTTGGCCTTGTGGTCAATCCGGCAAACAGTGTCCGTTCTCTTAGCCAGGAGCAGGTGGAGGCGATCTTTGCAGGTAAGATTGCCAACTGGAAAGAGGTCGGCGGAGAGGACAAGCGGATCAACCTTTATACTCGGGACGAAGCGAGCGGCACCCGTGAGGTTTTTTGGGAAAAAGCCCTGAAAAAGGGTGATATTGCCGCCACTGCCAACTTTATTGTTTCAAACGGCGCAATGAAAGGAGCGATTTCCCAGGATCCATATGGCATCGGCTATGTTTCGGTGGGACACATCGACAACTCGGTGGCTCCGGTGACATTCAACGGAATCGAGCCATCCCTGCAGAACGTCAAGGAGGGGAAATATCCCATTGCCCGCGGTTTATTCAGCAATACCAAGGGAGAACCCGCCGGTCTGTCGAAAAAATTCATAGACTACCTCTTTACGGACGAAGGACAGCAGCTTGTCGCGGAGAAGGGCTTTGTTACGGTAAAATGAATCGAACGAACGAAAAAGCCGTTGAGACTCTCTTTTTTCTTTCGGCATTTTTCAGTGCTCTCCTGACAATCGCCATTTTCGGTTTCATGCTGGCTCTTGGCCTTCCGCTCTTTGCGGAAGGTCGTTTTTTTGCCATCATAACCGAGCCTTGGGCGCCTCATCTCGGCCATTTTGGCATCTCTCCCATGATCGTGGGAACCTTAGCCATTTCCTCACTCAGTATGCTCTTTGCCTTTCCGCTCTGTCTTGGCTTTGCGATACTGATAAGCGTGGTGAGCCGCGGCAAGATACGCTGGCTGCTGCGCAAGACAGTGGAGATGATGACCGGCATCCCCACTGTCATTTACGGCTTTGTCGGTATTTTTCTGCTGGTCCGTCTGGTGCGGGAATTCTTTGACGCCGGTTCCGGCATGTGCGTGCTTTCCGCATCGCTGATGCTGAGCCTGATGGTTTCTCCCACCATGATCCTGTTCTTCTGCGATAGTTTTGAGCGGGTTCCAAGCTCCTACGGAAAGGCGGTGTTGGCGATGGGCGGCACCGAGATCCAGAGATTCCTGTATGTCACCCTGCCCAATTCCTGGCCGGGAATTGTCATCGGTTTTACCCTGTCACTCGGCCGGGCGATGGGTGATACGCTTATTGCCCTAATGATAGCGGGGAACGCCGTCCAGACACCGGGTTCGCTGGTGGATTCCGCCAGGACGCTGACTTCGCATATCGCCCTGGTTTTTGCGGCGGATTATGAAAGTTTGGAATTTAAGGCGATTTTTGCCTGCGGTATTTTTCTCTATCTCTTCACCACCCTATTGGTTATAACTGCCCGGCTGCTGGGCCACAGAGGAGAGAGGTGGGCAAGGTGAAACGCTTTTTGGAACTGGCTGTGCCGATTTTTTCCTGGCTCTGTGGCATCATTCTCCTCGGGGCCGTACTCTCAGTGGTCGGTTATCTGTTTGTACATGGCTGGAAAAGCCTCAGCCTATCCCTCATCTTCGGCACCACACCTCCGCTTGACGCCCTGCTCATGAAGCGTCATGTGTTCAACGGGCTGTTCCCCGCCGTGATTGGCACCTTTTCCCTGGTTGTGCTTGCCGTCTGCCTGGCGGTTCCCGTCGGAATGGCATCGGGCATCTACCTGGCGGAGTATGCAGGAGCCGGGACAAAGGCGATTCTGAATCTTTTTTTTGATATCATGGCCGGTCTGCCTTCCATCGTGATCGGCCTTTTCGGTTTTTCCGCAGCCGTTTTCCTCAACCGGCATTTTTCCGGGAACATTCATCCCTGCCTGCTGATCTCAAGCATCGCCTTGGCCTTTCTGGTACTACCCTATATTATCCGCACCACCCAAATGGCCCTGGAAGGGCTGCCGCTTTCAGCCCGGATGACGGGGCTTTCTCTCGGAGCAAGCAGGCTGCAGAATATTGTCCATGTCCTGCTGCCGCAATCCTTGGCAGGGGTCGTTAGCGGGGTAATTCTGGCCATCGGGCGTTGCGCGGAGGATACAGCGGTTATTATGCTCACCGGAGTTGTCGCCTCAACCGGAATTCCCCGCTCTCTTCTTTCGCACTATGAGGCCTTGCCGTTTTATATCTATTATATATCTTCCCAGTATACCGACAGCGAGGAGCTGGCGACCGGCTATGGGGCAGCGATTATTCTGCTTTTCATCTGCCTGATTCTCTTCCTGCTGGCATTTGTCATTAAAAAACGGGTTTCCTATCTTGCATTGTACAGGGCGTAGCCACATCGATGGAAAAAACGATTAAAATCAGAACGGAAAATCTTGCCTTTTCCTATAATGGCAGGACGATTCTGCGCAATACCTCGATTGCCTTTGCGGAAAATGAAATTTCCGCCATCGTCGGACCATCCGGATCAGGAAAATCGACCTTTTTGATGACCCTGAACCGACTCTGGGAAACAATTCCCCACTGCACCCTGCAGGGAGTTGTTGAAATGCAATGCAACGGCCGGTTTCATGATATTTACCAGAAGCACTACCCGGTTACCCAGTTGCGCCGACAAGTCGGCATGGTATTTCAGATACCCAATCCGCTGCCCATGAGCATCTACAAAAATGTCGCCTTTCCCCTGCAGCTGAAGGGTGGCGTAACGAAAGAAACAGTCCGAGGCCGGGTTATGGAATGTCTGCAGAAAGTCCGGCTCTGGGATGAGGTGCATGACCGGCTTGATTCTCCAGCCCTTGATCTGTCGGGAGGACAGCAGCAACGACTGTGCATTGCAAGAGCCTTGATTTTGCAGCCCAAGGTGCTCCTCCTCGATGAACCGACCTCGGCTTTGGATCATACAACCGCCAAGGCAATCGAACAGCTGCTGCTGGAGTTGAAGCAGAGCTGTACCATTCTCCTGGTATCCCATTATCTTGACCAGGTTACCCGAATTGCCGACACCATTATTGAACTGCAAAACGGCAGCCTGATCAGGGCGGGGGCAGATCATGATTGAGATCAACATCCCCAATTTTGGCCATCTGCGCCTTGCCCACCTTGTTCTTGATTATAACGGTACCCTGGCATTCGACGGTAGGCTGCTCAGCGGAGTTGCCGATCTGCTCGGGCTCCTGGCCGAACATCTCCGGATTCACATTATTACCGCCGATACCTTCGGCAGTGTTCACCAGGCCTTTGCCGGCTCGACTTTCACGGTCCATGTCCTGCCTCCAGGCAGTGAGGAGGAAGGCAAAGCCGAGTATGTGCGGCGGCTGGGGAGCATGTCGTCGGTCTGTATCGGCAATGGCCGCAACGACCGACTCATGCTCAAAGAGGCGGGGTTGGGAATCGCTGTTCTCCAACGGGAGGGCACGGCAATGCAGGCGCTTCTTGCTGCGGATATCATCATTCCGAATATTGTCAATGCCTTGGATCTTCTACTGCATCCAAGGCGTATTACCGCCACCCTGCGCTGTTGAAATTTGGGGAGCTGTTTCCAATTTCCCCCTAATCAAAGCTTTTTCCTATCATGTCGAAAGCACAGCGAACAATAAAATTGTCGTAGTTCAGATTACTTCACCTGTTTTCAATTGTGCTAAGAAAGTATAGTGTAAACTGCAGCGAGGTGAAGGTAATTTAAAAGATTTCCTGAGCGCCTCAATGCCTAAATGCTGGCAAACCGAACAATTTGCTTTAAGTCCTTTTAGGCAGAAAAGTCCCTGCAATAAAAAAATGCATTCATAAAAGCCAGGGCCTTCGGCTATCACCTACCAGCCCTGGCCTCAGCCTTCCTGGCCAAACTATTTGGCGCTCGCCTCCGTGCGAGGCCGGGAACCAGGCTCATGGACACCCGCACACCACTCCCGGCCTGTCCGTAAACGAGCCGGCTCCGGGCATGGCCTTAGCCGTGCGGGTGGACTGGACGAGGCGGAATCCCAGGTTGTTGTTCCGGTTGTCTGTGGTGTTCCTGTTGCGGACAGCCGATCGAACGTTCCTCGGTTTGTTGTTCCAGGAACCGCCGCGCACAACGCGCCGGCCGCCTAATGGCCCGACCCCCTTCTTCGGAAAACAGTTTCGGCAAATATTTTTTTTCGCAACCCTTCGGTGTCTGCCTGTCGGGCATGGCCAATCCAGCTTTGTACTGATGGGTTAAAATCCTGAAAACTCAACCTCCCTTCACCATAGGCAGCAGCAAAACCTCGGAGTCTTCTCGCAAAACGGTGGCCGTTGTCGTTCCGGAGCTTACGATGCCGCGGGAAGACAAAATAGCCAAGCAGGTTGAGGCCATGCCGCACGGGTGACACATGGGCTTTGCAAGGATGAAGTAATAATCTGTCCTCCAGCAGTTTCTCACGGACAGCCGCGCGCAAATCAGCAAGACGATACTTGTCATCGTCAAGCAGAACCATATCGTCAACATAACGCAGGTAAGCTTTGACCCCTAAGTTTTCCTTGATGTAATGGTCCAGTCCGTCGAGATAAAGGTTGGCGAAAAATTGGCTTGTCAGGTTGCCGATGGGGATGCCGGTGCGCCGCTGAAGAGGGGTAAACAGATCGTCTCCAGGGAAATACTTCACAAGGGCGCTACTGGCCGGGCTGGTGTCGATGATACGATCGAGCAATTGCAGGACATTACGGTCCTTGATCCTTCTGCGCAGCTTTTCTTTGAGGAGATGATGATCCACCGAGGGGAAATACTGCTGCACATCCATCTTAAGGGCGTAAGCGTATCGCCGCGACCAGCCCTGGTACCGGTCCACCGCCGCATGAACGCCTTTTCCCTGGCGGCAGGCATAGGAATCGGCAATGAAGGTTCGGTCGATGGCCGGCTCCACGATGTTCATGACCGCATGGTGGACCACTCTGTCACGAAAAGGGGCGGCGGCTATGAGACGGGGCTTCCGTTCGTAGATGGTGAAAAGGCGGTAGGCGCCCGGCTGGTATCGCCCGCTGCGCAGCTCTTCCTGCAGGCGGAGAAGTTCGTGTTCGAGGTTCAGGCCGAAGAGGGCCACTTCCGTCCTGCTGCCCTTACCCCTGCGTGCCTTGCGGAAGGCGCGCAGGAGGTTGTCGAAATGCACCATATCGTCCCAGATGTTACCGAGTCTTTTCATCGTCGGTCGCTCCCTGCCGGGCTGGTTTTCCGGTGCTCCGTAACCAGCCGCCCACCTGCCGGCCCAGGTCGTCAAAGAGGCGCGCGCCATGCTCGTAACTGCGGGGCGAGGCTGCCTTGAGTTCATGGGCCAGGCGCCAAAGGTGCCGCACTGTCTCAAGCCGCAGGTTGGCGCGGGCCAGTGCCTCCTGCTTGGCGCCGCTTCTGCTGTAGGCTGCGGCGACAAGGTCTTCCAGAACTTCCAGCAAACCGGTTTCCAGCCGCTCGCCCAGGGTGTAGCGGCGCACCCGCGGAAATTTGTCGAGCTGCGGGATCATCCACTGCAGGAGTTCGTGGCAGGCCTGTACCGCTTGGGGCGTGGTATTCTTCATCTTAAAAAAAATCGCGGCCAGGGGCTGCGCCCCTGGACCCCGCAACAACACAAAGACAACGGCAAAAAAACAAAGGGTAAAAGGCCAAAGCGCACAGGGTTATTCGCTGTCCTGGACGAGGCGGAATCCCAGGTCGTCGATCCGGTTGGCTGCGGTGTTCCTGTAGCGGACAGCCGATCGAACGCCCCTCGGAGTGTCGAGCCAGGAACCGCCGCGCACAACGCGCCGGCCGCATTCCCCGCCGGCCGCCTCAAACCATGCCGACCCATCTTCCGGAGAATTGGTATAATCCTCATGCCAGCAGTCTTCGGTCCATTCCCAGACATTTCCGAGCATGTCATACAGTCCCTTCCCATTTGGCTTAAAAGATCCAACCGGCGCAGGCCATGCATAGTTGTCCTCACATTCATGAGGTTCCCAGTTTACACTGAATCTTGCTTTAATGGTTTCTTCATTTTTCCGGTCAAAAACATTGGCGAAGTCGCAGGCCTTTTCTGGTTCATTACCCCAGAAACGTCGGGTTATGGTCCCAGCCCGGGCCGCGTATTCCCATTCCGCTTCGGTGGGCAACCGGTAGCGCTTGCCGGTTTTTTCGGAAAGCCATGCGGCATAGGCCTCGGCGTCGTCCCATGAGACATAGATCACCGGCTGTTTCCCGCGCCCCCAGCCGTTGTCAAATGCAGGAGAGCGGTCCGTATCATAGGTAAATTTGTCATACTCCGCAAAAGTCACCTCATAGCGCCCAATGGCAAACGGCTTCTTGATGATCACAGGGTGAGAAGGTCGTTCATCGTCGTATGCCTCATCGTCTGTTTCCGGTGAGCCCATGTTGAACTCGTCAGGTTCGATGACCACCATTTCCGGCTCCACCGGCCGCCGCCTTTCGCGGTCTTCGGCAAGTTTTGCATATTGCCAGATGGAGATCACCGTCATGACGAGCAGTACTGCCGCCGCCGCGGACCACTGCAGGATCTTGCGCCGCCGCACCGTGTTTGCGCTTATCCGGATAAAGGCGCGTTCATCTTCTGCGAGGTCGGCCTCCCGCTCAACGAGCCAGCGCTCCGCCTCGGCCAGCGGCCCGCCGCGCAAGAGGGTGGCGCGGTCTTTTTTTTCTGAGCGCTGCCATTCCTCGAGGGCCGCGGCCAGCCGGTGGCGCCAGGTGCGGAAATCGCGGTCCGCGTCGAGCCAGGCCTGCAGCCGCTTCCAGCGCCGGATCAAGGCTTCGTGGGCAACATCGAGGATTTCCTTGCCGGTGGCCTCGTCGCGGCCGGAGACCAGCAATCGTTCACGGGTGAGGCGCGCCACGACCTCTTTTGCCTCATCGCTCAGCTTGTCCATTTCGAGGCGGCGTCGGGTGTCCTTGGCGCCCTCTTCGGTATGCACCAGGTCGAGGAAGACTGAACGGAGTTTTTCCTCCCGGATCGCACCCTGGCCGCAGATCGATTCGCAGACCTCTTCGGCCCGCTTGGCCATGGCGCCCTGCACCCCTTCCATGGCCTCATAGGCAGCGTGGTGCAGCATGCCGCCGCGGCGTTCCTCCCAGAGGCCCTTGAGAACAAATTCCAGGAGCGGCAGATTGCCGGGCTCGTCACCGACATCATCGAGGATGCGGCTCTCCAGGCCAGCTTCATAGGCAAGGCCCACCTTTTCAGCCGGCATCACCACGGCCCGGCGCAGCTCCCCGCGGTTCATCGGGCCAAGGTTGATAACTGCATCCTGGAGGGCATCGGCAAGTGAACGCTGCGCCAGGGCATGCCCGTAAAAATCGCCGCGCAGGGTGAGAACGATGTGCAGGGAAACATGCGGGAGGGTTTCGAGCAGCCGGTTGACGAAGCAGATGGACTCCTCTACGCCGGCCAGGGTATAGAGTTCTTCCCACTGGTCCACCACCAGCAGCAGACGGTCCGTGCCGGGCTGTTTTTCGAGGACCCGCTCGACCACGTCGCGCAGGCCGCCGGCATTTTCGCTGAAATAATCGGTGAGCTTTTTGATTTTGTCGAGACGGTCAAGCTCGTCGATCTCGGGCTCGAGCAGCGACAGGAGCACTGCGGCAAGGGCACGCAGCGGCCGGTCGCCCGGCACGACGGTGGCGATCTCCCAGGCCACCCCTTGCGGATTCCTGCGCAACCGCGGCAAGAGACCTGCCCGCACCGCCGAGGATTTGCCGCAGCCGGAAGCACCCACCACCGCTACCAGCGGCCGTCTGCCGACCTCCGCGGCAAGCCGGTCGCTGAACTCCTCGCGGCCGAAAAAAAAAGGCGCGTCCTCTTCCCGGAAACAGCTCAACCCCCGGAACGGGCAGAGTGTGGCGCGGATGGTTTCGATTTTTTCGGCAAGCTGCGGTCCGGGCGGCTCCCCCCGGGCAGCACGGACGAGGATGGCAAGGGATTCGGCATCGTTGATGTTGTCGCGCAGATCGACCCAGGTATTGAGCGACAGAAAGGCGAAACCGGGCTCGGCACCTGGCAGCAGCACCGGGATGACAGGGAAATCCTCCTCTTTGCCTTGGCGGTCAAGGGCCAGCTCCTTTTCCCGCTGCTGCCAGCCGCCCATGCCGTGCGGCCCGAGAAAGACCGCCACCGCCCGGCAGGACAGCAGCGTCTTCTCGAGCGCCGTCTGCCACCGCTGTCCCGGCACCAGATACCACCGGTCGAGAAAGACCTTCAGCCCCGCCTCATGCAGACCACGGGCAACCGCCTCCACCGCCTGCCGGTCTCGCCAGTGGTAGCTCAGGAACAGATCGTATTGGTGTGTTTCTGCAGGCACCAGACCTACCTTGCTGTTTTCACTTTTTTAATTTTGTAAAAAAACAAAAGAAATCAACCACGGTTCCTAACAAAAGTCAAACATGGTTTCTGAATTAAGGCTTATCATACGCAAGTCCTATCATCCTGCCAAGACCATCTCAGGAATATACGTAACAAACAAAATTACCGCGAAATCGACTCATGGAATCTCTAGGAATTGATACTTTCCAGAATCAAACTATTTCCAAAAACATGCCCCCGCGTGTGTGGGGTTTTGTCGTAAACGGGAACTTGCCGGTAAACAGGCAGGGCAAAATCGACAATATTGCTTGCGCACGATTTCAATAATTTAAGCATGTTATATGCTATCTGCAGTACTTGCCCCCGTTAAGCGCGCAGGACAAAACCCAGCCTATGCTGGCCCGCTGATCAGCCGCGCCACCTCACTGTGGATCCTTGCCGCCAGCTCGTGCTTCTGAGCGGCGGAAAATTCCTTGGTGGCGATGGGTGTTCCCAGGCGAATGATGACCCGGCCCGGCTTGGCCAGCAGCTTGCCTTTCGGCAGAATCTCGTAGGTTCCGGAGATTCCCACCGGCACCACCGGCACCCCTGCCTTGATGGCCAGCACCATGCCGCCGGACTTAAAATCATGGAGCTTGCCGTCAAGACTCCTTGTTCCCTCGGGAAAAAGAATAACAGATGTCCCGGCGGCGATGCGCTCCGCCGCCTCTTTCAGGCTTTTCAGCGCCTCCCGCCCGTGTGACCGGTCTATGGCAATATAACCGGCCAGCTGCATCGCCCGGCCGAAAAGAGGGATTTGAAAGAGTTCCTTTTTGGCCAGCCAGCGGAAATCAAGATCAAAACAGCCCTGCATGGCGAAAATATCAAACTGGCTCTGGTGGTTGGCGGCAAAAATATAGGGCCTGTCTCTGGCAATATTTTCCAATCCTTCAACTTTCACCGTTACTCCGCTGGCAGCCAATATGATTTTCGCCCAGGTCCGGGGCAGAACCTGGGCCTTCTGTGCCGAGCCCCTGAACACCACCAGAAACAGAATCGCCAGCACACTTGTTATAAAAGTGCTGAACGGAATCAGCAGAAAAACCAGAACCCCTCTGATAAAGATCAATAATCTCATGGAAGCAAACTCGATTTACTGCAAACGCATGCAGGTTGTTTCTGTGTTGACAGTTATGGAAAAGAAGTCCATTTCGTGTTATCTATCATTTTCGTTTTTCTTTAAACGTAATAGTTAAAAATTGCCAGCAATTCGGCTCCTAAGGTAGTCGCTCAATGTCAAAAAATGATCAGGATCCCTTCGGATCAATATCCATATCACAGGAAGCGGAAGAACCGGAACCGGAAAAAACCGAGCCCGAACCGGCTGGTCTTGATGTCTTTATTGATCAACCGGCAGATCAGCCCCGGACGCTGAAAAAGAGAGCAACGCGCGCCGCTGCCGCACCAGATGAGCTGCGCCCGGCCGCTGCCCCGCAACACCGGCAGCGGCAGTCAGCGGTGCCGGGAGTCGCGATCATTCTGCCGGCCATTGTTTTTCTCGTATTCATCACTTATACATTAATCGGCTTTCTCGGCGTACCCTATTTTTTCCGGAACATGTTGCCGGCAAAGGCCCAAAAAAGTATCAACCGCGCCATCACCTTCGGCGCCGTGAGCTTTAACCCCTTTACCTTGAAGCTCACACTGCAGAACACCATTATCGGCCCGAACCTGGCCGATCCGGATGACCAGATCGATCCCCTTTTTTCCGCCGGGGCCATCGAGGCTGATATTTCCTGGTCATCACTTTTCCGCCGCCAGTTCAACTGCGCAACCCTTAGCGCGGACAATCTTTTTCTGCATCTGGTCAGGGATAAGGAACAAAAATACAACCTGGCGGATCTCGTGCCGGTCCGGGAGCACCAGGCCATTCCCGTAATCAATCTACCCTTTGCCTATTTTCTGCAGAACATCACCGTGACAAACAGCCGGATTGTCTTCGATGATATGCCGGCCCAGAAAACCCACAACCTTGAGCAGATCAATCTTGCCCTGCCCCTGCTGTTCCATAACCCTGACAACGGAACCACGGCCCGGCAGACCTACCCGGTCAGCGACCGCTACATCAATCCCAGGTTCTCCGCGCTGATCAACGGCAGCCCTGTTGAACTGACCGGCAAAACTAAGGTGGACGGGGAGAATTTTCAAGCCCAGCTGCAGCTTCATTTCAATGCCGTTGATCTGCCCGCCTACCTCGCCTATCTGCCCGCGCAACCGGGATTCAGCGTTGATAAAGGGGCCGGCGACATCCTCATGGATATCACCTTTCTTTCCGGACCCGCTGAACAGCTCAGCCTTGAGATTGAGACCACCAGCCGCCTGTCGGATATCACCATCAAAGACCGCAACGGCAATATCAGCACGGTTCCAGAAGCCACGGTCATGGCAACCGTCTATCCCCTGACACCCCAGTACAACTTTAAGGAAATCAACCTGACAAATCCCGCCCTGTACCTGGGCAGACAGGCCGACGGACAGTGGTCCTTCCCCGTCCTTGGCCCGGCCCCGCCAACAGCCGCGGAGGGCGATAAAAAAACAAATCTTGTTGTGGACAAGGTGAAAGTGACAAACGGCAGGCTGTCTTTCGTCGATCAGAAGGTGGCCGGCGGCTTCACCGAGACCTTGTCGGAATTGCATTGCACTCTGGACAATTTCAGCCACCTGGGCAACCAGGCCGCCCCCTTTTCCCTGCAAGGCACGACCTCCGGCAAAGGCAAAATTTCCCTGCAGGGGGAGCTTGTGCCCGCCCCGCTGGCCATCAAGGGGCTGGCAACGGGCAACGGGCTCAGCCTGAAGAAATTATCCCCCTACCTGGCACCTGCCGGCTGCATTATCACCCAGGGCGATATTGAAAAATTGACCAGTGGTTTTGCCGTTCATGGCGGCAAGAAAAACCAGGTGAGCTTTGACAACGCCGCACTTGATGTGAGCGGTTTCATCCTCAGCAGCCAGGGCCGCAACTGGCTCACCCTGCCCAAAGCCCATCTGGGCCTTGCCATGCTGCAACCCGGAAACGCGCTGGTTAAAGATGTCACCCTGACGGCCGACAACGGGGAAATTGTTCTGCAATGGGATAGCCAGAACAATTTCAACTGGGCCCAGCTGAAAAAAAACAAAGGCCCGGCAGGCAGTGAAAAATCCTGGCAGGTTTCCCTGTCATCCCTCGAATTACGCCAGACCATGCTGCATCTGGAAGACGGCTCCCTGCCCACCCCCATCAGTCTTTCCCAGGCCAATGTGCACATCAAAGCAACAGACCTGGCAACCGCAGCGGACCATCAAGGGGATGTGCTCATCGAAACCGCTGAGCTGGGCGGAGGCACCCTCACCCTGTCCGGGCCCGTCGCCCTCTCCCCGTTTGCCGCCCGTTTCTCCTGCAATCTGAGCAATTACCGCATCGCCACTCTTCCCACCCTGCTCACCGACTGGCTCAATGTGACAAAAATTGCCGGCGAGGTGGACGCCCAGGGTGAGATCAGCCTGCCTCATTTCGCCTATACAGGCTCGCTGACCATGCATCATTTCAGCGCCGGCCGGGAAAGCGGGCCGGAGCTGGTCAGCTTCACCACGGCTGAGACTCCCCGCCTGGATTTCACCCTCAAACCCCTGGCCGTAAACATCGGCGAGCTATCCTTGGCTCAGCCCCTGTTACGCCTGATTATTCCCGCCAAGGAACCGGTAAATGTCAGCGACCTCTTCAGCCGCACCCGCCCTGGATTAAGTGATTTTGCCAACACCGGCCAGATTGTGGTCGCAAGCATCAAGCTGACCGACGCCACCCTGGCTTTTGCCGACCAGCGGGTTTTTCCCGTTTATTCATCCCAGTTACGGCTTAACGGCACAATGGACAATCTCATCAATAAACCCGGCGAAAAATTGCACATCAACCTGACCAGCACCGCCGAACAGCAATCAACCGGGTCAATTGCCGGGGATCTCGGCTTTTTTGATACCTCTCTCAGCGCTGATTTCGAAGCGGCCGTGCAGAATATGCCGCTCAAAGAGTTCTCCACCTACCTGGGGGCGCTGCTGGGTTACCGGCTGCAGGATGGCCGGTTCGCGTTTACCACCAGATATCAGCAGGAAAACGGCAATGTAACCGCTGACAACACCCTGCTGGTCACCGCCCTCAAACTGGGGGAACCCCAGGGAACGCTGAGCAGCCAGCTGCCTTTGACCATTGCCCTGCTGGCTGACCAGAATGGGGAAATTAAACTCCACCTCCCGGTTAAAGGCTCAACCTCCGACCCCGCATACACCCTGCCCGGCGCATTGGGACGTTCCCTGCGTAACACTGTCTTGAAAACGTCCGTCTCCCCGTTTTCCCAGCTGCAGCCAAGTTTTCCGGAACTGGATCAATCCCGCGACCATCTGCTTTTCGCCCCTGGAAAAGCGGATTTAACCGAGGAAAACAAAAAACTGCTCACTCTTTTCGCGCAGGTTTTAGCGCAGCGGCCGCTGCTCACCTTATCGATTAAGGGGTATGCCGACCAGGACCATGATGCAAAAATTCTTATGGCTGATAAAAAGGAAATTGCCCGGCAACGAGAGCTGCTGGAGCTGAGACGATCGGCGCAAATTACGGAAAAATATGGCAAGGAGGAAATTTCTCCCGCCAATCAGCAGCCGGCGCCCCCCCCACCCCCCCGCCCGGCCCCCGACTTCTCGGTGGGCAAGAACGAACTGCTGCAGCTCGCCAAGCAGCGGCAGAAGGCAGTGAACGATTTCCTGGTTTCCGCCTTGAAGAGTGACCAGAAACGTGTTATCCAGGACAGCTCAGGCGCTCTTGTTCCCGCCGATGCGGCAGGTCGGCCGGGTAACAGGGTTGATTTGAAAATCGGCGCGGTCATCACCAGATAACAAAAACACAATAATCAGCGCGGGATTGCCAATGCTTCGCCCACCCTATCAATCATACGACAGACTCCATGTTTACCATCTTGATATGGCGCAAATTCCCGCTTTTGCTGATCCGGACCTGATCGGCATCTGGATTGAGGATGACACGGCCGTCCTTTTTTTCCACCAGGCAAAAGACCGCCTTGTCGCTGATCTCTGTTCCCGCCACCACTGCAATGTCGTCTATCAGGCAGATCTTGATTATTGCGACTGGGAGGCGGGGCAGCAGATCTCTTCTTTTACGGTGGGCGGGGTAACGGTTGCTCCTGTTTGGGAAAGGGGCAGCGCAGACATCCGCCTTGACCCCAGCGTTATCTTCGGCAGCGGCTTTCACCCGACCACCCGGGTCTGCCTGGAAACAGTGATCAACTACCTGCAAACTCCTGAAGCAGCCATCAGGACCATGCTTGACCTGGGCACGGGCACCGGGCTGCTCAGCATTGCCGCGGCCCGCTTTGGCGCGGAAAAAATCACTGCCGTTGACAACAATCCCCTGGCCTGCGAGGTCGCCCGGGCGAACTGCCGATTGAACAAGGTGGATGGGCGGATAGATGTCAGACAGATGGACCTGCGCGCCGTCAAGCCGCAAACCAGCGGCTATAATCTGGTGGTGGCCAATCTCTACCGCGGCTTGCTGGAGCAGCTTTTTCAGGCACCATCCTTCTGGGAAGCGGATCTTTACATCCTGTCCGGCTTCATGCAGTCCATGGAGGCGGAGCTGCTGGCTGAACTGCCTGCAGAGCGGATGCGCTTTCTCGACAGAAAACGAAATGACAAATGGTGTATTTGGGTGCTGGGTAACAGAAAAGTGATCGGGTGAATGAGGATGTTAAACGAATTATACTTCAGTGCAGTGCCGCATAAACTTTCCTGGGCCCGGCGACTTCATGAAGAATGCGGAGTTGCGCTGCTGAACCTGCCGGGCATGAAGGATAAGTTGCATAATCTCGAAGTTCTCTCCCAGGCTTTACAGTGCCACATGGCATCCATGTCCATGTTTTCCCTTTGCCAGACATGCGCCGCAAAGGCTGGTGGCGGCTGCTGCAGTGCCTACATGGCCGGTGAAACAGACGCGCTCTTATTGTTGTTAAACATGCTGCTGGGTATTGAGGTAACTCCCCAGCGGGATGATGCTGTTGAATGTTGTTTTCTTGGCCCCCAAGGCTGCATCCTGAGAGTGAAACCCATTTTCTGCCTCAACTATAACTGCCATCACATCTTGACCGGCAATGATCCGGCCGTGCTGAAAAATCTTGAAAAAGCCGCATCTGCCGTTCTGCTTGAGCAGACTGCAGTGGAAAAAATCCTGATCGGGCATATTTTCTCCAGATAAATCTTCCACATCCCTTAAGCCGCGAAGTCGCTATCAGCCTTTTTTACCTGTTCCGGCCTGTGCAGTTCGATCTTTCTCGGTACAAGACCGCTTGCCATGAAGGCAGTGCACTGCTTTCTCTTATCAAACGGGCAGTCGGCTATATTCCAGCACGGGGTGTACTGCAGGAGTTTTTTTATCGCCGCAATACTGATGCCGCTCTCATGGATCATCCCTCTCAGGCATTCGATCCACTTGATATCATCCATGGTGAAGTAGCGCCATTTGCCCTGGCGAATCGGCTTGATCAACCCTTCACCCTCGTAGATCCGCAACGTCCTGGGATGTACTTTCAACATCTTGGAAGCTACACCGATTGTAAAGATTGCTTTATCGTCTGCTATCATTTTCTACCTCGCAACACTTTGAGTGTTATGACCGGGGTACCACTGCGGTACCCCGGTTTTGCAGGATGAACTCAGTACGCGGTCATCTTCCCGGTTTTAATGTTCGGCGTTATGTTCAAAGGCGCGACCGAAGAATCTTTCACCAAGGATAAATGCTGCACCGACAAATCCAAGACCAGCCATGGTAACCAGCAGTTCGCTTACTGAAGGGGTATAGCTGAAGTATGCCGGCAGATTGTCCCATCCCTCATACTGGGGAACAAGCTGGCCTGCCACAACCAGGTCGTAGCGGGAGAAAAACTGACCTACCAGAACCATCAGAGATGCGGCAGACATGGCGGGCAGGCTTTTCATTTTCGTGAAGGCAAGCAGCGCCAGAGGGAAAATCAGGCCGATGCTGACTTCAAAGATCCAGAAGTTTGTTGCCAGTGGTCCGCCCATCAGAGCGTCTGCTGCTGCCCGGCCGCTTTCAGAACCGCCGACGTAGAAGGTAATTGTTCTCCATGCGGTGGCAACACCTACCAGGAAAAGCATCAGGGTAAGAACTTTGGCAGCACTCTGCACACCCTTATAGGTTGCCTCATTCATCTCTTCATTGCGCATTTTATAGGCGAAATTGGTGAAAAGCACGGCTGCTGCCGCACCGGACATGAATGAACAGGCCAGGAAGTAAATCGGCAACTGCGCACCATACCAGTAAGGACGGGCGGAAAGAGTGGCGAATACGGCACCCAGGTTGGTATTGGCGGCTACTTCTGCAAGAGCGCCAAGCACACCAAGGGTAATGGCAAGCTTATACTGCTTGGTAAGGATCAGGAAAAATTCCACAAACATAAAGCCTACGGCCATTCCGTAAAGTGTTCCCATCCACCAGATATTGGATGTAAGGTTAGGAGAGGTGACGTTATAGATTGCCATTCTCCAGGGACTTTCAAGCTCAAGTCCGATTAAGGTAAATCCGCCGATAATGGTGATGATTGACAGCCAGACCATTCTGTTTGCCAGCGGTGCCAATCTGTTGCCGCCAAATATATGACTGATGGCGGCCAGCAGACAGAGACCGGTTGAGGTGATAGCGAAGAAAGCGTAGGAGGAGATCAAAATCCCCCAAGGCATCTCGCGGGTATTGTTGTAAACATTGTGGTGACCGGCATAAAAACCGTAGAGACCGGCACCGACACCTACCACAGCCATCAACACGAAAAGCAGTGTGGTTTTATTCAAACCCGGTGTGGCAACCTTTGGTTCCGCAGTTGCTGCTAGTGAAAATCCGTTTGACATTTTCCGTCCTCCTCTCATTTTGCGTTAAACAAATTAAATTGGATATTTTAGATGACAGTTTTCCTGTCCAACTGATACCTGTAAAAAAAATCTTGCGTCAACCTCACAAATCTGCTAAAAATTCCCTGTTCGTTTGATCCATTAACAACCTCAGTTCAGACCGCCATCCGATGAAGTTGCACCAGAAGGATCAAACATCATGCAGTAGCTGCTTAAACCGGTTCGGGTTCGCGCTGGTTTTCGTTCTTTGTCGCCAGGCTGTGCAGGCCGATGATCACGGCAACTATTGAAAAGGGTCCCATGATGACGAAAAGGCAGAGCGAGAGAGTAAACCAAAAAGCCTCGCTTAACTGACTCATCTTATCAGCCAGCTTTGTAACTATTGATTTTTTCTCGTTTTTACTTTGAACCGTTGAAAGCAGATGGATTAAGGCACTCATGACAGCCTCCTTTTTTCTCGTTCTTGGCTAGGCTTCTATCTCGTTTGATTGAATAGAAGAGCAATCGGTATGCCATCAGGAGGAAAAATTTGTTTTCATGACTAACCGGAATCCCTAACTCCTTCTAATTTCATGCAAATCATCTGTTGTATATTTTCATTTCCAAGATCTTTCTTCAAAAATTATATCCATATTATCTATCAGCATGGGCTCATAATGCGCCATGCCTCGCGAGACAATCTCTAGCAAATTGCGCCCGCAAAATGCATCAGACAGCAAAATCTCACCCGCTCCTTTCGCGCCCAGGCAGCAAAAATAGGCATAATTGTTTAAATTTCAACATGTTATCCCTGCGACAATCTGCCTCAGACAAATTCTGCGCCTGAAACTTACCCGCACCTAACCGGAACTGATCAATTTTCGCCCAGTATTGCAATACTCACAGGTCAAAAAAACAGCAAATTGCTGAGCACAATTTATATAGAAAAAACAGCAAATTAGCTAAACAGAGCGAAAAATTCTCCAGAGTCAGGCGATCAGAACTGGTTGCTCAAGAGAAAATAAAGGGAAGGGGAAAAGATAAGGGCAAAGGCTAAAACAGGCCTCAGGACAGGAGGAAACAGCGAGTAGGATATTGAACATCGGCGCATACAACTATAGACAAGAACTTGTAAATCAAAAGATTACGATTATATGAATAAGGCTTGCTTGAGGTAAAATGTCTGGAAGGAGGCGCAAGAAACGCCTTGATTGAAGGAAGATTCTTCTGTTAATGGGAGAAAGACTCCTGCAAAGGCGGAATTATCTCCTTTCCGCCTTTGCAGGATCTCACCTCAGAACATCATATCAATTAATGCCCACCACCATGGGCGTCGGTCTTTGGTCCGCCCTGCATGCGATCAAAACCCTTTACGCCGATATGGCAAACCGTGCAGCGGGTATTGGACGCAAAAGCAGTCTGCCCGTCATGGCAGGTGCCGCAATATTTGCCATCATAAAGGGACTGCATGGTGAAATCATCATTCTGCTCAGCAGAGCCGATCTCCATCTGAAAAACCTCATCATGGCAGCTGTCACATTCAAGACCTGCATCCATGGTATGAACCTTATGGGTGAAGATCACCGCCTTTACCGGAGCGGTAAAGACAATCGGCGCCTCGGGGCCATAGGTATCCTCATCATACTCTTCCTCCCCAATCGCCTGCCCCCCCACCAGGACCAAAAACAACCCGGCAAGAGCCAATACACTTAAGAAACCCGCAAAACCTTTCTGATCGATATTCATATTTACCCTCTCTGGCAATTAGTCGTTCATATAGTAGATATTGGGAAGCGCTCCGGTTTCAGGACGCAACACCCAAGCAACCTTTTCAGGAGTATGGATAAGCTTATAAACCCTGCTGCCAGAATCGGAAAGATCACCAAATACACGAACATCAGCTGGACAGGCGGCGGCGCAGGCCGTCTCTTTCTCTCCGCTTGCAAGTCGCGTATCAAAACAGAAATTACATTTATCGACCGCGCGGTTCTCTTCCTTGAAGTAACGTGCATTGTAAGGACAGGCGGCCATGCAGGTTTTACAACCGATGCATTTCTTATAATCCATCATGACGATACCGGTCTTCTCATCTTTAAATGTGGCCTTTGTCGGACAAACACGCACACATGGGGGACGGTTGCAGTGGTTGCAGAGAACCGGCATAAAAATGCGTTCATTTTCGCCGGGACTGGTTTCCCGCGCCATCTCCAGAATTGTCGTTCTGTATCCGTAGGAAGGCACATGATTGGTTTTTGCGCATGCCTCCTTGCACCGCTCACAATCCACGCAGCGATTCTGGCGAATCACCATGGAATAATGAGGACTGTAAGGGAATTTCTGAGCCTGTGGAGGCAGGACCTCAACAGCACCCTGCACATTGCGGGCTGAAGTCAATGACAAGATGGACCCACCCAGGAACACGCCTGTTACCGAGAGGCCGAATTTCAAAAAACTCCGTCGCTCATGAGAGGGCAAATTTTCAACTCCCTCATTTTTGAGCTTTTCCAAGTCGCTAATTCTCATAGTGCATCTCCCTCAAAAAATTATTAACACGGCAGTCGGCAAAGGCAGGCCGCCAATTTTTGCGAGTCATTCAAATAAGTTAGAACAATAAAATCTAAAACAAAACAACCAAGCTGCCGTTTGGCAAATATATACAACTGCGTCGCACAAACAATCACACAAAAGCAAAACTGTCAAGTCAATTCTGCAACAGCTAACTCAGCAAGGAAGCAGCTTACAGACTCAAACGGCTTGACTGCAGACAAGCTTATGACTAAGTTGCTTTCCTTTAACTCAAGATCGATCCACCTAGCCAGCTGCCTGACCATCACCATCATAGAAAATTCGCAATATGAAAAAGCAAAACATAGCCCCACACCAGGTTTCACTTCCCGTATTTACCCTAAACGCCAAATGGCAGATCGCCTTCTTCAGCCAGGCCGCCGAAAATCTGCTGGGAGTTAAAGCTGCGGCCGCCATCGGCATGAATTGCCGAGATTTTTTCAATCATCCCGATCACCTGGCGGATTTTTTAAAACTCTGCTCCAATATGGCTTCAGGCAAGTCGATGACATCCTTCCCCATGGTGCTGAAAAATCCCGCCACCGGGCAGAATCCTGCCGTTATCGTGACAGCCATTCCTCTTCCGGACAACTCGGGCAAGGTTGCCGGGGCTGTGGTCAGTTTGCAGGAAACACCTCAATCATTCATGGTCAACCAGCTGGTGCTTGATTCACTGGCCGACGGAGTATTTACCGTTGATATCAACTGGCAGATCACCTCTTTCAACAAAACGGCGGAAGCCATCACCGGCTGGTCCCAGGAAGAGGTTATCGGCAGATCCTGCCGGGAAATTTTTCACTCCAATGTCTGCGGCGAATCTTGCCTTCTCGCCAAGAGTGTTCGTGACGGCAGAACCATCCTGGACAGGTCGATCTTTATCGAGAGAAAAGACGGCACAGCGGTGCCGGTCAGCATAAGCGCCGCCCCTTTGACGGATCATGAAGGGAAAGTCATCGGCGGAGCGGAAAGCTTCCGAGATATCACCGCAACCATCACCAAAAAACTGATTTTAAATTCCATAGCCGACGGGGTCTTCACGGTGGACCGCAACTGGAAGATCAGCTCATTCAACAAGGCTGCGGAATCCATAACCGGCTGGACAGAAAAGGAAGCAATCGGCAAATCATGCAGCCAGATTTTTCATTCGAATGTCTGCGGCGAGGCATGTATTCTTGGTCAGAGCGTCAAACAACGAAAAATAATTACCGACCAGACCATATACATAAAATCGAAAAAAGGCGAAACCGTGCCGATCAATATCAGCGCCGCCCCCTTCCTGGACCATCATGGAAAAATCATCGGCGGCATTGAGACCTTCAGGGATATGACGAGCAGCATAAAAAATCATCTCATCCTTGATTCCATCGCCGACGGGGTTTTCACGGTGGACCGCAACTGGAAGATCACCTCATTCAACCGGGCAGCGGAACAAATTACCGGCTGGTCAAGCAATGACGCTATCGGTAAATTCTGCAGTGATATTTTCCATTCAAGCATTTGCGGGAAAAACTGCGCCATTGCCCAATGCCTTTACAGCGGCAAGCCTGTTTCCAATCTTTCCATCACCGTAACCAACGCCAAGGGAGAAAAAATTCCGGTCAGCATCAGCGCTGCACCACTCATCGACAATGACGGCAACATTATCGGCGGAGTAGAAACATTCCGCGACCTGTCAACTCTCGCCAGCCTGCGCAAACAGCTGACAAAAAATTACACCTTTGACGAGATCATCAGCAAAAGCGCCGCAATGCAACGAATATTCAATATCCTGCCGGATATCGCCAAAAGCCCGAGCACTGTGCTGATACTGGGGGAAAGCGGTACAGGAAAAGAGCTGGTGGCTCGCGCCATTTACCATGCCAGCCACAGGGCTGAGCAACCTTTTGTCATCGTTAACTGTGGGGCCCTGCCCGAAACATTACTCGAATCGGAACTGTTCGGTTACAAGGCAGGGGCATTCACCGACGCCAAGAAAGACAAAATCGGCCGCTTTGCCGCTGCTGATAAAGGCACCCTGTTCCTCGATGAAATCGGCGACATCCCCCAATCCCTGCAGGTGAAACTCCTCCGGGTGCTGCAGAACAAGATATACGAACCCCTTGGCTCCAACACGCCCATTTCAGCCGATGTCCGCATTATCACCGCCACCAACCGCAATCTGCAGGATCTGGTGCAACAGGGATCTTTCCGGGAGGATCTTTTTTACCGGCTCAACGTGGTGAAAATTCACCTGCCGCCCTTGCGGGAGAGGAGAGAAGACATCCCCCTGCTGACCGATCATTTCATCAAGCAGTTCAGCGCGCTGCAGGGCAAGGATATCGTGGGCATTGCCAGTGCGGCCTTGAACATTCTCATGCGCTACGATTATCCGGGCAACATCAGAGAATTGGAAAACATCATTGAATACGCCTTTATTCTCTGCGACGGAGGCTTTATCCAACCCGAACACCTGCCCGAACCTTTTTATACCCCTGGCAGCGTTGCCCAGGCGAAAGTCGAGCTGTCACCGACCGCTTCCCAGACCCTGGAAGAAATCGAAAAGCAGGCGATCTATCTTTCCCTGGAGAAAAACAAATGGCGCAAGATGGGTACCTGCCGGGAACTGGGCATATCAAAGGACACCCTGCGCCGCAAAATTGACCGTTACGGCCTGACGAACCCGACTGGGGAGGAGACTGACTAAGAGAGCTCGCGGTGACGCCTTATGGCAAACAGGCCCGACCTTGAAATAAAAACAGCGGTGTTCCTCTCCAGAACGGAGGAACACCGCTGTTTTTAACATAACATATTTATCAGCAGATTTTCATCTCAAGAGGCTAAACGGACAGAGTCCTCCTCCCCTCTTTCAACCGGGATATACCTGCTTATCCACACAATTTTCTTGCCTGCTCCTGAAAAGCGTCGGCAAGAGGAGAGTTGTGCGGGAAAATCAACCTGGTAATACTCGCTTTTTTTTTCCAGTGGTTTTTTTTTTCTTTTCCAGATCTGCCAACTTTGCCTGGCGCTCAGCAACTTTATCGCCGACCTCGTGCAGGGTGCGGGGACAAGACCAGTCAACCCGCGCCAGACATCCTTCGTGGATTTCAGCGGGGCAACCGGCTACTTCCCAGCAGGGAATCAGCTTCAGCAACTTCTTCAAACCGGGAATACTGATGCCCTGCTCATGAATCATCGTCCGCAGACAATCAATCCATCTGATATCATTAGGCGAGAACATTCGTCGTGATCCACGATGGGCGGGCTTTATCAATCCTTCAGCTTCATAAATTCGAAGCGTTCTCGGATGGACATTGAGCAATTTTGCCGCAACACCAATCGGGTAAATCGGCAAATCAGGCCGTAAGGGCTGTATATCAGACTTCTTTCTGGCCATTATATTCTCCTTAGACTCTTTGTCCTGCTTTGCAGCTTTTGCGAAAGAGGTGGAGAAGATAAGCCTCTCCACCTTCCTTGTCCATAAAGCCATTTTTTAGTGATCCTCGGACAGATGACCTTTGAAAAGACGCTCACCCATCAGGAATCCCATGGCACAAAGAGACATACCGCCAACCACAACCATAATCTCATGGAGGCTCGGGGTATATGACCACAGATGAGGCTGACCCAGGATACCCATTTCATGGAACTGGGGGACAATCATACCAACCACCACCAGATCATAGCGCATGATGAAGATACCGATTATGCTTGAAACGGATGCAATGAAAAGGGCGGTTAAATTTTTTGCCCGGACAGCAAGAATAATACTGAAAGGAATAACCATGCCCATCATGACCTCGCCGATCCAGAAATTTACCGAATAGGGACCACTCAGGATAGACATCATGGCCTCGTATTTTCCTGGGGGTTGACCACTGACACCGGAAATCACCTTCCAGCAGGTGAAAAACATAATGACGGTCATCAGCAGGGCGCCCAGTTTGGCGGTTGACTGCAGGGAGCTCTCAAGGGCCGGGCTCATCTTCCAGCCGTTAGCCTTGTAGCCGATCCAGTGGAAGAAGATAACGGCAGCACTACCTGACATCATGGCAGAGGTGATGAAGTAAATGGGCATGTAGGGTCCGTGCCAGAATTCACGGCCATTGAGCAATCCGAATACCGCACCGAGATTACTGTGGGCGGCCACACCGGATACCACGCCGAGCAGACCCAAGTATCCGGCCTGTTTGTGTTTGCCGGCCTGGAGCAGGGCAAACTCAATCAGCATGAAAAAGAGATATGCGCCGTACAGCGTACCCATCCACCAGATGTTGGAGGTCAGGTTTGGCGAAATAACATTCCAGATAGCCATACGCCAGGGGTTTTCAATCTCAAAGGCAATTACCACAAAACCTGCGATGATGGTGGTAATGGCCATGAAAACCGACCGTTTGGCGATCGGCTTGAAAGCCTCGATGTTAAACACATGACCGATTGATGAAACAAGACACAGACCAGTTGAGGTTACAACAAAGAAAACATAGGTGGCGATCAGAATGCCCCAGGGAACTTCCCTGGTAACATTATAGGCCGCATGATAGCCCTGCAAAAAGGCATGCACACCAAAACCGATACCAACCACGGCCAACAAGGCACTCAAGGCGATTGCGGCATTATAGCCGCCAGAGGATTTTACCGACAGTCCCTCACCCTCTTGGGGGAGAACATGAGCTAATATATTGTTCATTGCATTCACTCCTTCGATTTTTTTCATGGATCACAAGGACATTCATTAAAAAATGTGACTAGGAAAAATCACTTTCTTCACGAACCGCACGAAGCACCGGCCTGACCTTGAGATCATAAACCGTATGGAGCGAAGCGCAACCTAGCCAAAAAACGAGAAATAATATGCCGTCCATTTGCTTCTCCTTTACAATAAGCGAGCATCTCTGCTCAAAAACTTTTCTCTCTCTCTTTCCGGAACAAATTGGCGGATCCACTCCGGGAAGTCTCCTCTTTTCCTGTCTGCCCACACCTCCTTTTTAAAAAATGAAAAACGTAGTCTTGAGAAATTTTTCTATAAAATATCATCAACAAACAATTACACTAAACTTTAGGATATATTTAAAACAGGACATCAGCATTGTCAAGAAAAAATATCAATGCAATTACAAATTAAGTTTAACATCGATGGATCATTTCCTGCCCGTTCCACTTTCAGCTCTGCGCCATAAGCCCAGTCAATATATTATTTTTACTTTAAAATCAATAAATTACAAACAAAACAGCCCGGAAGAAAATCCAAATAGGCCAACAAAGCAGAATGAGGCCTTCTTTTACGCAAAAATCGCAACATGAGCCCATCACACAAACACACAGGACGCATAGTGCGTCATGCATGTCAAATCACCACACCCAACCGCCAACCCGGCACCAAACAGCTAACTTTTTGAAATCACAATAAAAACAAAAACGACAACAAGCTTTTTCACAGCAAACCGACACATGGCACGCCTGTTGCTATATAGAGAATGCATCAAGCTTGCTCTATATAGCCAACACGAGAAAGCTTCTCCAATTGACCCCTTGGGTGGCGGCCCGGGGAGTTAAAAGTAAACCAGAGAGATATACACTGTAATCAACCAAAAAACAACACAGCTTCTTCCTCCTAGACCTGGCCGGCCGGCCAGGTCTTTTTTTTATGCTTTTCCATGCATATAGCCGCTTTACCTTTCCGCAAACTTATGTTTATATCCTAATTATTGCATGAGGGATTTTTCTTCCGGGCGAATTACCACCCCCAGGAAATAAATGGGCGCACAATGCGCCCAAAGACGAAATATACAAAAATCACATCCCAGGAGGACTTTTTTGAAATATTTTTATAAAAACCTTTCTATCTGGCTCATTATCGGACTGATCGGCATCCTTCTCCTCAATGTATTTAAAAAGCCGCCCGATGACATCATCCATGTCAATTACACCGACTTTTTAAAACGGGTGGAGCAGGGAACCATTCCTGATGTAAAGATAGAAGGAAACGCCGTAACCTGGACGAACTCCAATGGCGAGACCTTTAAAACCGTCTCACCCGAAAACCCGGCGGTTGTCGCTCCCCTTCTCAAATCCGGGATAAATATTGAGGTGCGGGAACCCAAGAAACCGCACTGGTTTCTGCAGACCTTTCTTTCCTGGGTTCCCTTTCTGCTCATTATTTTTCTCTGGTTTTTCTTTACCCAGCAGGGCGGGGATAAAGGTGGCGGCGGAAAGGCCATGGCCTTCGGCAAAAGCAGGGCAAGACTTATTGACGGCCAGGAGTCCAAGGTCAAGTTCAAGGATGTTGCCGGCGTTGACGAGGCAAAAGATGAGCTGGTGGAAATTGTCGATTTCCTGAAAAATCCTGCCAAATTCACGGATGCCGGGGCGCGCATCCCTAAAGGGGTCCTGCTTTACGGTGAACCTGGAACCGGTAAAACCCTGCTTGCCAAGGCCATTGCCGGCGAAGCCGGTGTTCCCTTCTTTTCCATCAGCGGTTCAAATTTTGTCGAGATGTATGTCGGTATCGGCGCTTCCCGGGTTCGAGATCTCTTCAAAGAAGGGAAAAAAAAGGCCCCCTGTATTATCTTTATCGATGAAATTGACGCCGTGGGCCGGCACCGGAGTGCCGGTGGCGGAGGCGGAGGCAATGATGAACGGGAGCAGACCCTGAACCAGCTGCTGGTGGAAATGGACGGTTTTGAAGTAAACGAAGCGGTTATCATTATCGCCGCGACCAACCGCCAGGATATTCTTGACCCAGCCCTGCTGCGCCCCGGCCGCTTTGACCGCCAGGTAATGGTTCCGCTGCCGGATGTGGGCGGACGGGAGCAGATCCTCAAAGTGCATGCCCAGAAAATTCAGGTCGGCAGTGACGTGAACTGGAAGATTATTGCCAAGGGCACCCCAGGATTTTCAGGCGCAGAACTCGCCAACATGGTCAACGAGGCGGCGCTGATGGTGGCCAGGAAAGCCGACGGCAGCAAAGTGACCATGGACATTCTTGAAAAGGCCAAAGACAAGGTGATGATGGGCGCCGAAAGACGCAGCCTCATCATCACGGAAAAGGAAAAGAAAATCACCGCCTATCACGAGGCAGGTCATGCCCTGGCGGCATGGATGCTGCCCGGCGCCGACCCGGTGCACAAGGTAACGATTATCCCTCGGGGCAAGGCTCTGGGTCTCACCATGCAGCTCCCGGAAGAGGACAAACTTTCCCACTCGAAATCATACCTCTTCAACAACCTCTGCATTCTGCTGGGCGGCAGAATCGCCGAGGAGGTTGCTTTCGGCGACATCACCACAGGAGCCGGCAATGACATTGACCGGGTCTCTGATCTCGCCCGCAAAATGGTGTGTGAATGGGGCATGAGCGAAGAAATAGGCACCATGACCTTTAAAACGGCAAGTCCCGCCCCGGGCTACCCCGGCCCGATCATCAGCGAGGCCACGGCCGTAAAGATTGATGATGCCGTAAAGGGCCTCATCAATTCTGCTTACAGCACCACCAGCAAGATCCTTGTCGATAACAGGAAAATTCTTGATGCCATGACCCAGGCCCTCCTTGATCATGAAACCATTTCCCATGAAGATATTAAAAAGATTGTGAAAGAAAACAGCTGAAACGCCACTTGACGATCATACCCTCAGTATGCTAAGTATAGGACCCGTTCACACAATGGGCCGTTAGCTCAATCGGTAGAGCATCTGACTCTTAATCAGCAGGTCCCCAGTTCGATCCTGGGACGGCCCACCAAACATATCAAGCCTTTAGCTCATTACAAGCTAAAGGCTTTTTTGTTGCGTGTGTGAATCTGTGTGTGACTTTTTTCTTGCCACCTCGTACGTGAGCATGGCTGTGCGTTCCGCATCGCCTATGCTGTGCAGATAAATTTCCGTGGTGCTGCGGTTCTCATGGCCCAGGATGCGCTGGATAGTACCAATAGGAACATTGCTTTGTTCCAGGAGTGAGGCTCCAGCATGACGCAGGGCATGAAAGCGGAAATACTTCACTCCGGCTTTTTCACAAAGACTGGTCATGAACTTTTTCCGGTCTATGAACGGCCCTTCCTGCCAACAATTCGCCTTGCGGCTCCAGTAGCGATGCCAGAAGACCCAAGGAATTTCTGGATCGCGTTCCTGATACCTTCTGGAGAGAATGCCATAAAGCTTTAAGGTCATCGGCACTTTTCTCGGGGTCAGGTGACCGCCTTTCTTCTTGCGGGTGTAAAGGATCACCACTTGTGCTTTCAGGTCTACATCATCCCAGGTCATCCTGTTTATCTCGCTTACCCGAGCCATTGTCTCACGAATGGCCCACAAGTAATCCTGGACATCAGGGGATGCGACTGCAATCACTTTGTCAATGTCTTCCACCGGCGGCACATATTTGACCCGTTTTTCGATTGGCAGAAAGTCAACACCGTCCAGAGGATTCGTACTGATCAAGCGCTTTTTCTTGCCAAAGTTAAACAGGGCGCGGAGATACCGGATCTCCTTGTTTGCAGTAAATGAAGACACCTTACTTCTCTTCAGGATGAAATCCTCAAGCTGCCTCTGACTGATCGCGCTGCATGGCAAATGCCCCCAGAGGGCAACCCATCTTTTCGCCATGTAACAATATTCCACATAATGCCGATCGGAGTTGTAGGCCTTGACATGATCGAGTCGCCTATTTACCAGTTCCAAGAATCCCATGTCTGTTGGCGTCTCCTGTGGCAGTGGTGCCGGATTTTCTAATTCCTCCTTTTTCTTCGCCTTGGCCTTTTGGGCCTCTTTTTTGGTTTTGAACCAGGTTTCTGTGTACCTGGTCCCCTGGTGGGTGAAGTCGTAACGCCACCCCTTGCCTTTTACCGAATATATGCTCATAAAGGTCTCCTTTGTTCGGGAAAAAAAGAGATCCTCCGAGCTTCACACCGCCCAATGCCCGCCAGTTTTTGTAAACCCAGCTCAGGCTTTTCCGCAGGAATTGGGCAACCTCATCAGGGGTCATTATACCTTGATTCCGGTCTATGTCATGTGTTGAATGAAGCATTCGGGGGCCTTTTTCTATTTTCCCTGAACCGAGACCAAGCGCGGCATTTTCCCGCACTAAGCCTCCTGACCACTATTAATCTAGTTGAGGTTATATACCCAGAAAGGGCCTGAAAGATTCCAGGCCCTTCCCTCAATTATTCTTATGCCGCATCCTCATCAGCATCATCAGCGATTTTCGGCATATTGGTGTAGAACTCAGCCTGAGGTTCTTGAGCCCTCTCCATTTCCAGCGACACGCCAATGGCCTCATCCGCATTCTCAACAGGCTCGACAGCCCCTGCGAATTTACGGAAATAAGGTTCATCTTGATGCGCTTGATTTAATCGCGCTTCAGCAATAGCATGATATTCTTCGGATTGTTCAATCCCGATAAAATCCCTGCCAAGAAGTTTAGCCGCGATGCAGGTGGTTCCCGAACCGGCAAAGGGGTCCGCAATGAGGTCGCCTGGCCGTGAAAACATAGTGACAAGATAGGCCATCAAATCAACGGGCTTTACGCAAGGAACGGTGTTTTTGCGTATGGGTTCTTTCCGTTGAAATTGCCTGCCAAGCGGCTTGCCTCTCCCGCTACTAACTTTTCTCCCCGGAACAGGTTTTAATCCCAACCCTTTCTCCTTGGTTCCAGGCTTGGGCTGAATCAGAAAGGGGAATCTATAAGCAGCCCACGCATCCAAGGAGAAAAAGCGTGAATACCGTTTTTTGTGGGTATCCAGAACATCATCGGAGACCAACAAGTTGGCAGGGAATCTTCCCTTTTCCGACCCCCCCCAAGACTTCCCCAGACTTGCTGGAACCTGTCCTCCCGAGGAGGAGCGCTGCTTGACCAAATCACGTTCCGGACGTTTTTCATTCACAAAGGGAATCCGGCAATCATCCATCCATGTAACACCTTTGCCGTCCTTCAACGCCTGATCAGTGCAGGATTTCTCGGAAAGGGGTTTTCTGACCACAAGAATGACTTCTACCGCCGGCTTTGGCTGGAATCCGGCAAAAGAACCAGCCATTTCTTTAGCCTTTTCCGATTCCGGTGCAGTTAAGGGTAAATCCTTCATGATGTAGGATTTTTTCGAATCCACCATAAACCCGAATATGCTTGAACCTGAAACATTGAAATCCGGTTTTCTGATCTTTATACCTATGACTTTTCTTGCCACACCAAGGCGTTTGTCGATCCTTGCGCTCATGTCCGCCGCTTTCGTGAATCCCGACGGATAAGTCCAGTAGATTGGGCTGAACTGCATCTCAAATCCAGCTTCCTTTATATTCTGCATCACAGTTAAATGGACGTCCTGGCGGGGGGCGGAGAAAAATATCCCCCACCCACCTGGTTTGAGAATACGTAGGCATTCGCCCAGTGTTTCAGAGGAAACCGGCTTATCCCAGCTTTTCCCCAATAAATTATATCCGTATGGCAGATCACTGATTATGGCATCCACGGATTCTGCAGGGAGTCGTGTAAGGATGTCCATATTGTCGGCATTGACAACCGTATTCCGAATAGAGGCAATATATTCCTCGGGGCCAAGCTGTTTCTGGGCTGCGCGTGTTTCAAGAAAGTCTATAATTTTTGGAAGGTTAAGCCTCAAAAAACGTCTCTCTATGGCGGTTATTGCGTGATGATGATCAAGCCACTTAACAACACCATTCACCATTGAGATCTCAACCCCCTTGGCCTCAATCTCATTTATGAAATCAGGGATTTTCATGCAGCACCTCCCATAGTGGATTTAGCCATTTTAGCTGTTTCTAATGGAAGAGCCTCTGCAGCTTGGATGGTGTTAGCATAGAAATCATTCATAGACTGACTGATGCCCTCAGACATGCCTAATGCGAGATCAGCATCGTTACAATCCTCAGCACAATGGCCCAAACGTATGGATATCCGGCGTGTACCGGATTTGGAAAACTGGATGTCGATACCCCTCTCCCGCAGAAAAGTTGCTACCCGTTTCATGCGGTTAGACATTACATTGGGGCTTGATGGCCATGCCCTTTGACGACGCATTGCTTCCGATACTGTCTTATTAAGTGTTGTAAGCAGTTCTGTGGGTGTGCCGGTAAACTCACCGGAATGATTCACTAACATCCGGATAGCATGTGCCAAAGGATCAGAATAAATGGCATCTTCAATGATATCAGTCCGGTTTTTCAGGTATGCTTCGATGATATCTTCAGAGCTATATGGTAAAGAGCCTTCAGCAGCAGCAAGCCAACACACAAAATCCGCCATTCTCGGCAAGTTTTCCAACTGAACTTTGTTGCGGTTTTTGAGTGCGCAAGAAACCGCACTGAATAAAGCACCGAGAACACCTGATATGACCTCTTTCCAGCGACTGATCAGTTCACTTTCTGGGAGCCGATTTTCGCTGGCAATTGAAGGCGGATTAATAATAATCGCTCGATCCATGAGGTCGTTTCTGTCACTCAGGGCTGTTATGCCATTCAATATTGTCGGTCCCTTCAACTCGTATACACATTCTTCGTTGTCAGTATAAAGAGTGCGTTTTGTAAGCCCACCACCGGTGCCACGACGACAGAGTGCGTCTGAAAATGGATTTCCGATTGAGGACATATTATCAAAAGCCAGAATCCGGGTTTTGGTTGCCGCAATGGCAAGATCCCTTTCATTGCTGGGAGCACTGGCGAGCGCCGGAAAGGATGGGTCAACAAGATCGCGCAGAATTCTGCTAATCCAGCTTTTCCCGGAACCCTGCTCTCCTTGAATTATCAGGATCGGGTAGGGACCGTCTGGCTGCATTGTCGACATCACCCAGGCGATAATTAACATTCGGTCTTCATTGCTGATGTTGAGAATATCCCAAAGCTGATCAATGGAGCCGCCTTTTACCGGGGCAGCCATGGGTAACATCCTGGTGGTTCTGATGAATTTGATGGGGCAATCTTGAGAAGAAATGACCTCCCAGTCGGGGTCAACAGTTTTGACAATCTCCCCCTTGTAATTGGCAAGATCATAATAAATTACCCCCTCATGCTCCGCTATGCGCAGGTGAACCGGATACTCCGGGCTATCGTAACAAGCTTTGGCGTCAAGAATTGCTACGATTTCTCTGTACTCCCTCGCTTTTAATGGGGTTTTCGTCAGATCGTAATGAGCCTTAGAGAGGTACTTGCGGAATTCCCTGCTATTAATGGGATAGTTTTCGATTCGCTGACCAACTTTTACAGACGCGTAGGAAACGCCGTTTGGAGTATGAAATAAGGAGGCGGACACCAGCAGCAGGACGAGAAATGAATATTCGTTTTGCAACCCATTATTCTCGGCAGGCTGCTGTGTAACTTGATTGTCTGCCCCTTCTTCGGATGGTGGTGGCAGTAATAAAGGTGGGTCATTGGCTGCTGGTAAAAGGTCTTGGGCATTCTCAGCGGGCATTCCAATGGCATCAGGTACAGTATCAACCTTGGGGATAGGCATAATATTGTCCCCACCCTCCGGGGAATCAGGATCATCGTCCGGGTTATTGCGATGATTATCCTCAGGATTCGGTGATTCCAAAGAGGGAATGGCCATAGTTGCATGGTCTATGGCTGGTCCTGGATCGGGAGATGGATTTCCCGTCGGAAAACCAACCAGCTCATCAGCGGGTATGGATGGTTTGGCGTCTTCGATATTCAAAGGGCCAATCTGGTTCAGATTATTTTCGTACATGGTTTTAATCTCCTGTATATGAAGGCAGTGAGACGAATCTCACTGCCCTGTAAGTGTTGGTTTATATGACAAATAACTGCTTCAAACACTGTTCGTCCAAAGCGTTGTCAGTTGCCGTGCCGTTAAGATAGATATAGGCCTCCGCTTTTGAAGAGACGAGATGGTAATGCCGATGATTGACTCGTGCCTCCTTGATGCGTGTCCACTGCTCCTCCCTCTCAGAGAGAGGAACTACTTGTTCAAGATAGATGGGCTCATACCACTTGCGGTATTTGACTTCCCCGTCTATGCAAGAAATTCGCTCTCTCCAGCAGTGCATCGTGTTGCTCATTAGCCAGACGCCTTCCGGGAGTTTAAAAAATCAGGCCTTAGAAAGCTCTGATGGGAGAGACCTGAGCCATTCAATTGATAATTTTTTTTCATCGTAGACCTCCGTTAAATGTGTGGTCATTTGTCGTTGACCATAAATTTGCCTTGTCATTACCGGCCGGTTTTGACAAATGGTGTGTAGCCTCCGAATAGGAAGTAAATTGTTCGGCTAAGCTACAAGGGGTCACTATGACCACCTGTTAAAAATGGAGGCCTACAAAACGTGTAGGAAAATGAAAAAAAATACGTAAAGAAGGGAGGGTTAAAATAAATATCAATAAAAACAGATTGTTGACTGTAGAAAAATTAGAAGGACAATTGTTGATCAGTATATTTCTGGGGGGAAAAAGAGAGTCACTTATGCCAATCGATTTTGTTATTCATTGGTTGATAACCAATTTTATCGGCATACGGTTTGGGAAATGATTCTTTAAGATGCTTGTGTGCTCGACTCTGCCATTCAAGGCCTGATTTTTCGGCAATTTTTTCGACTTTTTCAATAGCTCTAATTATACTATTTGCTACTTTATTTTGAATTTGCTTACCTGCCTTAGTCTTTATCTGTAGTTGGGTTGAGTCCTCTTTAGCCTTTATCTTTTTTTTCTTATAAAATAAATCATTCTTATACTCAGCGAGTAATTCCTTTAATTTTATTAAATTGTTAGAGTTCTCCCCCTCTTGTTCTATGATTTCTTTAACTTTGCTCTCACACCAATATATTTTGTCCTTCAGTTCAACTTCAGACTCTTGCACTTCCGTAGTTTGATATAAACCATCTGTTGTGAATGTTGATCCGTAAATATAATGAATTTTACAATATTCATCTTCAGGTTCTTCTTTAGTATATTCTTCATTTATATCGTTATTGTTACTAGATATATATTGATGTACTACTAAAAAACCATTTGTAATTCTATCTAACTCGAAATGACTAAATGATTCTCCTGGTCTATTAATCATATAATGAATATATTCATACCCTAAGCCTCTGAGTCCTCTGAATGACTTTCCTTCAAAAATTATTGTCCACGTGTCTCCTTCCTTAAAAAAAGCATATTCAGCCTCATTCCTTCTTCCTTTTGCTATTTCACGGTGCAGAGCGTTTAAAAATTCTTCATGAAGAAAGAAAAAATCTGCTAAAGAGAATGTCCTTCGTCTGGCAATATCAACATATTCCTTTATGAAAGAATCATAATTTTCTTTCAAGAAGCTCTGTGTATAGACTTTATCTTTGTATTTTAGAGCTTCTTTGGAGAAGGCCTCAACATTTCTCAGGGCAATATTCTCAGGGAATTCTGTATGAGAAATCCGAAATGATGTTGTCGGTATTTTCTGTTTGGAAAATGGATTTTTACATAAATACATCCAGAACATGTTGGTATATAATTTAGCGTAATAATAATTTAATAAATTATTAAGTTGATCATCTGCTATAGGCTCTAAATTGTTATCTTTCAGATACTTGGCATAAGCTACTCTGAGTTCAGGATAATTCTTTGCAAACGAGTTGAAGTTTGAATAATCGTAGGTCAGCATTTCTAAAAACTCACTTGTTAAGCTAACACTATTTGTTATTTGTGATTCAACTTGTTCGATTCTTTCTTGCCTTGGATTCTTGGCTCTTTTAAGGCTTTCGAGACACAAAAAGTTTTCCCAGCAAAACTTCTCTGTCGCGTCGATGAGATCATTCTTGAAATAATATCGTGGAAAAATTTTCTGCCCAGTTTTTCTTTCTAATTCAACAAGATCCTCAATTTGATTCTCACGAAAAAAGAGAACCAGAAAATAAGCGCCTTGAGGTGGGAGCTTCTGGGGAAAACTATCGAGGTCTATCCCAAACAAATATGAGCAAAGGTAACCACTATAATCATCCAACTGGTAAACCAATCCATCTTCGATTAACTCGGGACGGTCTTTGATGGCACACGCAAATGATAAAATATTAAACTTTCCTATTCCAGGGATATGATCAAGTGAGTATACGACAGATGAGTTGTAACTCAGCCCCTCGTTAAGAGGCGGCAAAAGCTTGTTTTCAAAGTCCAGCAGATTATCTCTGGTGGCACGAACTAAAGAGGTGTCTCCTTTCGCGAGAATAGTTTTCAAGCAGCTTGGACAGGTAATGCCCAAGTAGCCTTTTTTATCACCAACCAGAAAAAAGATACCATAGAGTGATACAGCCAGGTGCAGCACATCAGGCGTGTATTTTTGTCCGCAATGTTCACACCAGAATGTGGGGAGAGAGGAAAAATCTGCATTTTCCTCTAATGTTGTCTTCCCGTATACGGTGTTGAGATTAATCAACGTCTACTCCACGCGGTTTTCTTTATGAGTTGATGCAGGCTGTGTTTATGGGGTTGGGCTGTCGTTAAGTCTAGGATGATGCTACGATAATATTTTATATTACTAAAAAACTGGAATCAATCGGGAAGACAGAAAAAGAACAACGGCACCCAATTTTACCGTCCATATCGTCCTTATCGTCCAACAAGTTGAATTTACAGAAATAATAGCTTGTCATTTTATGGCAGGAGCTGATGGCTGCCCAGGAATAGCCGATATCAGCAATTTGAAAAAAAGTAAAAAAATGCACTTTTTTTGTCCCATGGGCACCAAAAAAAGACAATATGTAGAGTAGAAATAAGACAGCTAGGATCTACCTGATCTAGCTTACCGGAATACTGGCAGTAAGCAAGTTCACCGGCTGACAAGCATATCCACTAGCAGCCTCCTCAGAAAACTCCACAGAGTTTAGCTGCGCGGAGGCTGAGCAGCAGCCTACGTGCCCAGGGTCCCAACCCTGGTTCTCTATTCTTAATGGAGGTCTGCCCGTTTCCGGGTCCGGAAAATTCTCTTTCCCCTCGCACAGGAAACTGTTAGCGCGCCGCCAGTTTGCCGGCCAGGCAGGATGGCTTTCGCAGTGATAAGCATGGCTGCGGCAGATTAATGTTGGTGCGGGCCGTCCTACTCCCCCGCAGAAGAATTTCTGCTTCAGGCGTTGTCCCGTAATGATGACTTTCCTTTTGCGCTGATTCAGGAATATGGTTAGTTCGCTGAATTTTTACCAATCTTTTACTTTCTCTGGCAAACCTTGCTTGAAGAGGGGCCTGAAAAAGATCAATCCCTTGACAAGGAAAAAGCTGGATAAAAACAGCCTGGGTGATATTATCTGGTTAAATCACTGGATATACTTTTTCAGACTCCAAATGGGCGACTATACGTCTTTAGGTTGTCTACTCTTTTCTTATTTTGTTAGGTTTGCAATCAGGAGCAAACATGAATCGTTGGGGCATCCCTGACTGGCTCGAAGAGGAAGTAATGGAGCGAGATAAGGCTTGCGTCTATTGTGGCATCCAGATGGTCGATCGGATGCCTCCAGATGGCTCCCGGAAAGCTGTCGCGACGTGGGAACACATTATCAACGACGCGAGTTTTGTTACTCGTGAGAATATTGCCCGATGTTGCTTTGCCTGCAATTCAAGCAAAGGGACAAAGAAGCTCTCTGATTGGATGCGGTCGAGTTATTGCAAGCAGCGCGGAATCAACAAAGACACAGTCGCGGAGGTCGTGAAAAACGCGTTGAAGACAGCGTGGGACGCTGAGACGTAACAACAGGACCGATTCCCTCGTTTCGAAAAACCGCTTAGCGTCGCGGTGTGGAACGACGGCTGTACTGGCCTTATGTGTGAGAACGAGACACGAACATGGAAGTCGCAATAGACAGGCTTTCACATATCACCACGTTGCTCGACGAAGTGCTTTTCCAGAGTTCTATTGATGACATGCGTCGCGCCTACTTTCACCACCTTAAAGACCTCGACTCTTGGATGATTCTGAGTGATTACTACCTTGGAAACGAAAAAACGAACAAGGTGATCACCTTTACGGTCTTGCCGTATCTTGGAGCAGTGCCGCAGTTGCAAACCATCATCCGCGCCCTCGCTCCGAAGGATATCAAACATACACGGTCGATTGATGCACGCCTGATCGAATTTCTTCGCCAATTGCCGATACTCAACGTCTCTTTCATTTTTCAACAGGATAAGTATTTCGCTTGGACCAACAGTAGCGAGTTCCAGCTCTACATGGCCGAGTTCTGCGAAATTCTGTCTGCATATGTTGCTTTTTGGCGTCAGGACACGACGAATCATACTCGACTCGACAAATTGTCACGAAATATTCTCTTTGCCCAAGGACTACTGCGACAGAAGAAGAAAATCAGATTGCTCTGTGAAGCTTTTCTGATTTCTATGCTCGGCGGCTATGTTGCCAGCATAGTTTGTCGTGAAGCCGCTCTCACAAATCTATGCTGGCTATCGGATCGAGACAGAACAAACGAGCTCGGCGACAATCTCGTCAGGGACTTTTTTCAGGTCACACTTGTGGACATAGTGAAAAAGAATATTTCATTTTCCTTTACGACTGCGAATTCAGACTCAGATGAATGGTACACTGAATTAACGAGGATTCCAGACTTGATTACCGGTACAGTGGCTGGGTTTGATTTTGACAACTCAGGTAATCATATGATTAAGCCAGCCGCTTGGTCAGTCATCGGCGCATATTTAGCTAACAACAAAAGCGATTCCTTTATTTATCGTTTTCACGTCAGCAGCGAAGGCGTGAAGGTTCAGCGGATGATGATCACCATGAAGACCACCTAACTCGTTCAACCGGACCGCACATCCGTGTGGTAGTCAACATAAGTCGCTGTAAAGTGATGCTCAGTACGACTTCGGCGCGACCGGTTAACTTTTTGTTCAGCCCTGAAGAATGCTGCACATCGAACATCTGAAAATATGAAACTACCCTCAGATTTTATATCTACTGAGAAGGGCTCCAGGCTGAAGCAACTCTTAAAATACGTTTCAGCCGGAGAAGTTTGGAAGATTAATTGATATAACCCGACTCTGACATTACAGATTTTAATTCATTGAATTTGCGTTGCAATCTTCTGCGGTAAGCATCGTAGCTGACGTTATGTTCTTTTGCAGCTTCTTGACGGTGCCGCTCACCCAGCAATGCCGGTGAAGGGCGAGACTAGCTGGACTGGCTGATGGTCCGGGCGACTACATCAACCTGTCTTGGTCATTGACACAGGAATTTTGAGAGATTGATGACGGATGTGACACATGTGACGCAAGGTCACATGTTTTCCCTATAGAACCTGTATCATGTAGAAAAACATGATTTGTTGCGTCACCATGCGTCACGGGGGCTAGATGCGTCACAGGCAACAAATTTAGGCCCTTCCAGTAACGGCCATCCCGGTTCCTGTTGTTCTTGTATCCCTTTTCCTTGAGCTTTAATCCGAAATTTCTCTGCTTCAGTGGTTCCTCCCCAACTTCCTCGCACCAGGAAAGGTAAGCGGCATAGAGATTTTTCGAGGAAACGCTCTCCTTGGGCTGGATATCACAGCAATCACTTAAAAACTGCGCCATCACGTCCATGTCGATCTTATACTGATCCGTGGCGGTTCTGACCTCAACCGGTATCCCCAGGCCGTTATCGCGCCAGTCAAGACAGCCCCTGACTGCCCAGGCGAGAATGCCGGAAAGTTCAGCCTCAAGTTTGGAAAGCAGCTTTTTATCCCTCTTGTGCTCAGGGATCGTGACATCAAAGGGTATCAGTTTTATCCTTCGCCAGATGGCTGGGTCGATGCCGGTGATCGTCGGCTTATGGTTAGTGGCCAGGAAAATCTTATGGGTCGGCTTGAAGTCAAACCACTCCTGATGCAGAAACCTTGCTGAAAGGGTATCCTGGCCGGTCATTTGCTTGATAAGCCCTTCGGCCAGCCGTTGATCAGTTTCCGCCTCAGAAGCAGTAACCAGACGGGCACCCTTCAGTCGCGCCACATCATTGGGAATGGCTCCCTTCCTTTTGACCAGCAGAGTTTCTGTGGGGGTCTGCATGGCATGCTCGCCCAGCATGGAACTGATAGCCTGAAGAAAGGTTGATTTCCCGTTGGCTCCCGAGCCATGAAAAATAAACAGGCATTGCTCGCTGGTATCCCCGGTAAGAGAGTAGCCGACAGCCCGTTGAAGGAAGGATATCAGGTTGTCATTACCGGCCAGAATTTTATCGAGAAAGCTTTTCCAGGTCGGGCAAGTGGCATTTGGATCATATTCTGCCGGCGCAATCTGGGTGATGAGATGCTTTCTGTCATGCTTGAGCAGTTTCCCTGTACGCAGGTCGATGGTGCCGTTGAGACAGGTCAAGAGCCAGTGATTCTGGTCCAGATCTTCCGGGTGAACGGCCAGGCTCTGATCGCATTTGGCCAGGTTAATCATTGACCTTATGCGTGATTCGGACTCCGACTTTTCCGCGTGCCTGGAGATGGCGGTTCTCTCGGCGGAATCACTGGCCTGGCTTGCTTCCTTGTATATGTTTCTTACCACTTCCTTGGCCTTACCGTTGATCTGCAGGGTTTTGTCCAGCTCCCATATCTTGCCGTTCCATATCAGCCATGCGCCCCAGCGATGGCAGTAGCGGATATCTTCCCCGCAGTATGCCACTAGTCTTTCCGCATTCCCAAGATCGGTCAACTTAAAAATCCTCGGTGGTCTATTATCTGGCTCCCAAGTATCGCTCTGTATCGCCTTTTGGATGGTTGCCTGCCCATAGGTAATGCCGTCTCTGATCTGTTTGTCCCATTTCTGCCGATATAAGCCGGAAGCCCGAAACATAGCGTCAATTTTTGTTAAATCGTTTTTACAGGGTTGGCAGAGCATCCGACACAACGCCAGGTCAGCCTCACTTTGCGAGGGATATTCTTGGAAATCGCCTGCCCATAGCTTCCTGAATTTTTCGCCATTCGAGGCGCTGAAAGCTTTTTTCAGAATGCTGTCTATATCAAGCTCAGCGCCGGCAGGTGGCATCAATCCATCTGGAGGGGAAGGATCAATTATTTCATTATACAGCCCTATCAGCTCATCATTTCTCTGCATTATTTCTGATGCAGAACCTTGAAGCTGATTACCTGTGACCGTGAAAAATCTGCCCTGGTCATACATTTCCAGTTTCCCTTTTTTTCGACCGCTGCCAGGAAGTTTACCTTTGAGCAGGATGTGCAAACCTCGGCCTGATGGGGTGATTTCGGTATAGCTGTTAAATCGATTTAATATTTCCTCCGCCCATGGTTCGATCTTTCCCGTGTTCGGGTCAAGACAGTCGTCCAGGTCGATTCCCGCGAACGGATCATCTTTGGTGAATACAAAGCCGATGCCTGAAAGTCCGTTGTTTCTGCAATAAAGAAGCGCTTCATCAAAGGAGCCCCATGTGGAGCTGTCGTTTGTTTTGGCTGCTTGCCCGGTTTTTGCGTCCTTTGGGATTTTGGTTATTTTCCCGTTATTTATTTTGGTTTCAGCCCAGCAGACCCATTGATCTCGATCAACAAGTGCCTGGGGAATGTTTTGTGTTGATATGTCCATAGTCTTACCTCATTGGTTTAGCCCGCCTGATTCTTGGATGATAGAAAAAGACGGGCGGTAGTGATTAATTGTTTTCCGCTGGTTTGAGCCTGTCCCCAACAAGCCAAAGATTGTAGGTGAGGATATCGATCTCACATTTCTTGAATTGGTCGTGGTAGATGGCGCAATCCTCCTGGATACATAGCTTGTCCAGGAATGGACAGAATTTGACTTTGTTGTTTTCATTACGTTTTCTCATCTTTATTTCTCCTTATAGGCTAAAATCATTTTTTGTTTTCTCAGCTGCGGTCTTAACCGTGTATCCCTGGTCGAGATACGCTTTGATTCGGCTGATGATTTTCAGGTCATTGTCGTTGAAATAGCGATACGACCTTTCTCCGCAGACGATTCGCTCTGGAGCCGGAATGTATCCCTGCTCATGCCAGTGCCTGATTTGTTTGACGGTTACGCCCGTTGCTCTGGCTGCTTCCCCTATGGAAACTGGTTTTTTGTCGGAACTGTTCATTGTGAATCCTCCTTTTGTTAAATTTTTCTTTTTTGTTCCTACTTATAGAGAGGTCAGTTAATTCCCAGCCCTAGCCTTGAATGGTCAGAGCAAAAACTGTCATTCTCTTTACATGTATAGGAGGTTAGTTAATTCGGGAGGAGCTGCGAGGTGCAGGAATGACCAAAAAGAATATTGTGATAAATGTTTGGGTGGGAAGCGCGGTGATTATGGAACGAAAAAGGGGTATTGATAAGGTTGAACTTGCGTATTGGACCCTATCGAATTATTAGAGATAAAACTGGCTGAATTTTAATGAAGTTTAGGGGAATTGTTTTTGGAGAAAGGCCAGTTGGTTTGGAACTATGTTTACAGGATGCACAATAATAGCCTTAAAATTATTTGTTCGCAGTTGGTATTGCAATATATCCTTAAAGGGCTGCCATGAACGTATTCAAAACACATGCTCATATCGTTGATGATTATTCTCAGTATATCCGAAGTTTTATTAATATTGCTGACACCAAGACCCGTGAGATTGTTGAAGATGAGCTAAGTAAAGGGAAACTCTGGCCTGAGCCTCTCCTGCAGTTTAATCCATCATTTAAGATGGCCGGTGAGATAAGAGATTTAACCAATGCCGGCGTTTTACACTCCGATACCGCAGATATTTTCAAAGGATATTCTCTTTACAAGCATCAGGTGGATGCAATCAAACTTGGAACTATTCCTAACGATTTTATTGTCACTTCGGGAACAGGATCAGGTAAATCGCTGACCTATATCGGGACTATATTTCACCACTTGCTGTCCAATAAAGGGTCCTCTGGTGTGACTGCTATTGTTGTCTATCCAATGAACGCCCTTATCAATTCCCAATCAGAAGAGTTCGACCGGTATAAAAAGAATTACGAGAGCGCGAGTGGAAAAGATTTTCCGATTACCTTCGGCCAGTACACTGGACAGGAGAAGGAAGAAAAGCGTCAGGAGATGCGGGAAAAGCCTCCCCAAATACTCCTGACTAATTACATGATGCTTGAGTTGTTGCTGACTCGTCTCCGTGAAAGACCTATACGAGACGCAATTTACGAAAACCTGCACTTTCTGGTATTCGACGAACTTCACACCTATCGCGGCAGGCAAGGTGCCGATGTAGCGATGTTAATTCGTAGAATACAAACTCGATGTCAAAACGAGATCACCTGCATAGGCACATCTGCAACAATGGTATCTGTCGGTAGTGCCGAGTCTCAACGCAAACAGGTCGCTGAGGTTGCAACCACACTTTTTGGTCGGCCTTTTAAGCCTGAGCAGGTGATAAATGAAACACTAGCCTGGATTTCCACGGAACAAAAACGTGTAACGCGTAAAACTCCACACAATAAGCCTGGAGGGCAAGTCGAGCGTTCTCTAGCGTCTTTATGTTAACTATTTCTGTCACCGATACACTCAGTTT
>JBFMAY010000039.1:0-38601 GCA_040755455.1 Thermodesulfobacteriota bacterium
TGCCTATCCTGCTCGCCTCAGACCTCCTTGCGCAGGCACCCTCCGTGCCTTGGTGGAATGGAGCCCGGTTAATCCTTCAGGCCAGTGCATGTTAGTTCATTTATACTCCGTGGAAATCCAGGCTAGCATGACTTTTGTGCGTTGTTCAGTTGAATAACCAGAGTGTCATCAAATTCAATGATTACAAGGAGAGAGGGGGGATTTTATGAGGAAAATCTTTTTTCTAGAAGTTGTTATCTCATTTTTTGTAACTGTCTTGCCGTGGCTGCCATCACATGCAGGAACCGTGACCTATACCTACGACGATGTCAACCGGCTGCAGCAAGTGGTCACAAAGAACGAACACCGGGTTGATTATACCTACGATGCGGTGGGTAACAGGCAAAAGCTCACTTCAGTAAACTTGGGCAGCATTGCCGCGCCCTCGCTCAATGCCATACCCTCTGCCGATACTGATTTTGTCGTGTATTTTGACGGGTCCGGCTCCGCCTGCTTTGAGGACGGAGTGGAAAAGACCTGTGATTATTACCTGGATTTTGGCGGAGCGGGCACGGTTGTCGGTGGCAACGGGATTGATGTCTGGGTTTACGAATATGATGTCCCGGGCGCCTATGCCGCCACCCTCACCGCTTCATTTGTTGACAGCGCCGGCACTTTAATCGCGGATAGCCAGACAGTTTCCGTCGCCCCCCTGGCGGTGGAAAAAACAAAACCGGCCATTGATTTCATGACCTCGGTAAATGCCACCACGGTCACCATAACAGCCGCCATGCCGGCTGACATCACAACCGCCACAATCAACTGGGGCGACAGGACAACTAACCAATCCCTTGATCCGCTAAACGATTTCTCCACTGGCATAACTCATACCTACTCCCGGGGTGGTCGAAGTTACAATATCAGAATTGAGGCTGTCCTGGACATCGATTCAAATGAGAACACCTTTGATTACACCTATCTGGATGATGGAGATCTGATGGTGAGTATCCCTTAAAACTGCCCAACAATTGCTACTCATTTCTCAAACTTCACTATAAATACGCAACAGGATATTGAAATGGATTTTTTAAAGAAATTTGGAGTGTTATGGGAGTTGTCCAGCATCGGTGCGGGGTATTATACAAACCTGCCGAAAATAAGAGTGAGAAGTATGAAAAGAATAATGTTTTCTTTTTATTTTTTTATTCTGTGTTTCTCGTTATTTCCTTCTTTTTCCTATTCTACAAATACCTGTGAAACAAAAGGGGATTGTGTTCTCCTTGTGAGAAGGATTACTGTCGAAACTTCTACCAAAGATGAATGGCTAACACCCTATTCAGTAACAGGTTGGGATCATTCTTGCGCTTGGTTGGATAAAATTCTTACGGGGAGTAATTTTAAAGTTCCTGCTGGAACTCCTTATTATTTTATAAAATTTGATAAATATTACTGGCATCGTGAATTACAGCAATGGTCTAACCATGGCGTTGGTGAGTATCTTGTTTTTGCCTCCCCTACTGGCGGTGCTCCAGGAGAGGATGTTTTTACTTATACATCATTTAATCCAAATGATGCCTTGCAAGGAGGCTGCGGTGATCTATCAGTACCCCTAGACCTGGAGCAAGGGATTGACGACAAAGATATCTGTCATCAAAATGACGATTCTCCAAACAACACCCCGCAATATCTCGGCAATCCGATAAACATTCTGAACGGTAACAAATACGAATCAGCCACAGACTTGGTTCTACCCACCCCAAACAGGCAACAGATCCGATTCAGCCGCGCTTATAACAGCCAATCAACTCTTACCGGAACCTTGGGGTATGGCTGGACACACAGCTATTCCGCAAATCTGTCATTTGTCATCTTGTGGGGGGATGAACATATCCGCATCGAGGATCAGTCTGGACGCGGGCACTATTTCAAGCAAGGGGTTGACAACAGATGGTACGGCGATTTCAAAGAAAAATCATTTGTCATCGCTGAAACAGACGGTAGCTACGCCTGGCACAAAACAGACGGGACCGAGTACAGATTTAATGGTGCGGGTTTCCTGACTTGGCTAAAAGACGAATTTGGGAACCGGCAGGACTTCACCCCTGATGCCAATAACCGGCTTGCCAGCCTCATTGACCAGGCCAGCGGACGCAGCCTCACTTTCACCTATAATGCCAACGGTCTGCTGGAAAGTATAATCGGTCCGGTTACTGATGCAGTTACCGATGGCGTATGGGTAACATACGGCTATGATACTGATAGTAATCTTACTTCCGTGACCTATGCGGACGGTTCCGGTTTTGATTATGAGTATGACGCCTCTCATCATCTAACTGCCAAAAAGGATAAGATGGACCATGTCCTGACAACCTGGACCTATGATGCCCAGGGCAGGGCTATATCAAGTATTGCCAGGGACCCCAAGAAAACCGTTACCGTCAACTATGACAACTATGAAACGGCGGGCACTATAGATGTCAGCGACAGCTACGGTGTTACCCACACGTATACCATCACCAAGATCAACGATTTATATCCCCGCGTCACCGATATCACAGGCCCCGGCGGTTGTACGAGCTGTGCTGGTGAAAAACCGGTACACTATGTCTACGATGCCCTTTTGAACGTGACGGAAGAGGAATACGCCAATGGCAAGGCCATCAGGTACACCCCAGATGAACGTGGGAATCCGACGACCATCAAATATGGCTTCTATGACGCGAATCGCACCTTTACCATTCTCCGGACAATCGATTACCAATACCATGAAATCCTCAATACTCCTCTCAGCCGCACGGAAGCTTCGGTACTTGGTGCGGGCAACAAGGTAACCACCTGGGATTACGACGATGACGGAGGCACTGGCCTGCCGAATGAAAATCCTACTTTGCTTATTCACCGCAAAATAGAAAGAGGTAACACTAACGATCAAAATGGGCCAGTGCCTTACGAATACGTTACTGAGTACACTTACAATACCAAGAAACAGCTGATCAGTATCGATGGGCCAGTTGGCGGCACGGCTGACACCACGACCTTCACCTATGACCCGGTAACCGGTGACTTGCTCACTGTTATCAGGCCCGTTGTCGGCACCGTTACGTTTGGCAATTACGATGATGCCGGCAACCCCAGGAGCATGACTGATGTCAACGGCCAGCAGACCGGTTTCACCTATGACGGCAGAAACCGGCAACTCTCGTCAACCATTAATGGCATTGAGAACTCCAGGAGCTTCAATGCGGCCGGGGATCTCGAAGCGATTACCGATCCCGCCGGTCGGGCTTTGACCTATTCATATTATAACTCCGGCCGGTTGCACCGCATCACCGACATGCCGGGCAACGCTCTTTCCTATGGTTATGACGTCCAAGGAAGTCTCACCGAGGATTACACCTATGACAGCACCGGTGTCAAAAAACAGTGGCTTAACTATGATTACAATAATCCCGATGATCCGGGCCGGCTGTGGCGGGTCCTCTATCCTGATGGTGGGGCTACCCATTACCTCTATGACAATTTCGGCAACATCAGTTCCGTGACCGACCCCTTAAACAAGACCACCAGCTATCAGTATGACGCCTTGAATCAACTCAGGCAGATTGATCAGCCCGGCCCGACCATCACGAAATATGATGACTACGACAGCCAGGGCAACCTGAAAACGGTGACCGATGCCACCCTGAAATCGACAGGCTATGAATATGACGATATGGGTAGGGTACTCAAGGCCGACTCGCCTGATGCCGGCATGATTAGCTATGTGTATGATACGGTCAACAATCGGATGTACAGCACGGATGCAAACGGCCTTACCTCGGCCTACAGCTTTGATGATATTGGCAGATTGACCGGGGTTACCTTCTCGGACGGTTCGCCAACGGAAACAATAGGCTATGACGCCAACAGCTACGGCATGGGCCGGTTGACCGCGTTCACTGACTCTGCAGGCGGAACGGAATTTTCCTACAACAGTCTTGGTCAACTGATCCAGGAGACACGGACTAACAGCGGCATGACGGACCTTCCCACGGTCTACGGCTATAACTCGACCAATGCCGACCTGGACAGCATCACCTATCCGAGCGGCCTGGTTGTATCCTATGGGCGTGACAGCAACGGCCGGATCGCCACGATCCTGGCGGACAATGTCCCTCTCATCGGCTCGATCAGCTATATGCCCTTTGGTCCGGCTGAGGATTATGATATGATTGCAGGCGGGGCCGTCCTGCTGCATGTTGACCGGACCTTCAATGAACGGTATCTGCCGACCCGTATCCAGGCCGGCACCGTGATGGATTACCAGTACAAATATTACGCTGACGGCAGTGTCTGGAAGATCAGCGGTGTGCCGACCACAACCGTCAATCAGGAAGTAACCGACTCCTATCAGGTCTCAGGCACCAACCAGCTTGATTACAGCGTAACCGACACCAACCCGCCAGTGCAGTATGGCTATGATGCCAACGGCAACACCATTTCGGACGGCAGCAAAACATTTGCCTATGACCGGCATAACCGACTGGTCAGTATCACCCAGGGGACGGAAACCCTGGCCGAATATGCCTATGACTTCCAGGGCAGGCGGGTGAAGAAGACAGTCGGAGGCATGGCTACCAGTTATGTCTATGATGCAAACAACAATCTTATTGCCGAAACTGATGGTAACGGTACACCTCTGAGGGATTACATCTACCTTGGCAGTGCGCCGGTGGCCATGAAGGTCTACGGAGCACAGGCAGGAATTTACTATTTCATTAACGACCACCTGGGCACCCCGCAGAAGATTGTTGACAGCACCGGCACTATGGTCTGGGAGGCAGCCTATCTGCCCTTCGGCCAGGCCCAGGTGTTGGTGGCGACCATCGACAACAACCTGCGCTTTCCGGGCCAGTATTTTGATGCTGAAACGGGATTGCATTATAACTGGCACAGATATTATGATCCGGCCACTGGTCGCTATTTAACCCCTGATCCGATTGGGCTTGAAGGGGGGATGAACCTCTACTCCTATAGCTACCAAAATCCAGTCAATTATGTTGATCCGTTCGGGCTGGCTCCAGGTGATTTATTTAAAAGTATTGATGATGCGGCAATTGATGCGATTGGTTATTCCATGCCAAAGTCTGAAAAAGCAGGACGTGAATATGGAGGCTATATTTATGAAACTCCTGACGGAATGTATTCTTACGCACCGCCTGTTCAAGGCGATAAAACTGGAATGAATACATCAGACTTTGAATGTGTACCTGAAAAAACAGAAAAAGAAGGCATATATCATACTCATCCTGGAGACAGCAAAATGGCACCGTACTTCTCTCCATTTGATTATATCACATCCGGTCTGCAAGGTGTGCCTATCTACCTCGGTACCAATAAAGGCACAATTAAAAAGCACACTCCAGGTATAGGCGATAAGACACTGAGGTATTAATATAATGAAAATACAAATAATTTTAATCTGGATTACATTATTCTTTCTCACTGCATGTACCGGTACTCTCACGTCAGAAATTATTAGCCAGCAAGAAGCAATAAGGATAGCTACCAAAGTAGCAAACCAAAATGGCTATAACACTGACAATAAAGATATTGAAATCCTAAAGGTTGCCGAAGGCGTTGAAAGGGGACCTGTAAGGATGTCATGGGTTATAGCTCGGCTTTCTTCTAAAGATGAAGTGAATAAAATATTAAATAGTAAGTTTTGGATTATTTACTTTTACCCTCAAAAAGCTTTTGAGGGTAGTGGTATCCTAGGGGGAGGTTTTTGTTCTCTTATCGATATGACAACCGGAGAAGTCATTCAACACTTTAATGATATGTAGTCAAAAAGTACTTTGATTTAGCTTTAAGGCGGTTGAGGATTTTTGCCTCAACCGCCTTTCCTTTTTCTGCAATTTTGTTGATGATTAAAAAACAGCTCTCTACGGGGCAATGCGCATCGGAATATCTTGGCACAGATATTATGATCCGGCCACTGGTGCTCCGCCATGTTGCATAATTTGTTATGTAAGAGTGCGGAGGCGGGAGCCGTACCGAGCTTGCTACCGCACTCTTACATACCCCATTTTATGCGCCCGCCAGGGACGGTATCCGATGCTTTAGCCGCCGGACATAGCCTGAAAAAATATGATTTATGCCCTTCAGGTGCAATCATAATTTGGGATGATCAAATTGTTGTCCCATATCCCTTTCGTGAAAGGGAATGACATCACACTAAAACTACTTCAGGCCAGATTCAGTTTGAAAAGATATCCTCTGGCAACCCTTGGTCTGGAGTAGCATACCAAAACTTGAGATACTGGCACTGGAGATGTTAGGATTTGTTAAAAAAAGAGATCAGCCGCCACTTGAGTTCTCAAATTCCTTGGCTCGATGTTTCTCAAGGTACCGGTAAAATGTTCTCTTGCTCACATTTAACCGGTTGCAAATATTAGCCACTGTCGTGTTCTTATCCTTATATAAAATCAGGGCCAACTGGAACGTTTCCGCATCCATAACCTTCGGTCTCCCTCCTTGCCTTCCCCGGGCTCTTGCACTGACAAGACCGGCCATGGTTCTTTCCCGGATCAGATTTCGTTCCAACTCGGCAAATGCGCCGGTAATATGAAAAAAGAACTGCCCGGTTGGTGTGGTGGTGTCAATGGCCTCGACAAGACTTTTGAAACCGACTTTGCGATCTTTGAGAGCGTTGATCAGCTCAATGAGCTGCCTCAGGCTTCGGCCCAGACGATCCAGCCGCCAGACAACCAGGGTGTCGCCGGGCCTGAGATAGGAAAGGGCCTCATTTAATATTTTCCTCTCCGCCTTGACGCCACTGATAATTTCTTTATAGATTTTGTCACAGCCCTCTTTTTTCAAAGCCTCGACCTGGAGATCCAGATTCTGATTCTGGGTTGAAACCCGCGCATATCCTATCAACATTATTTTCATCCTCCGAATTGTGCCAAAACCATTATCATGGTACATATACTGGCATGTTGAATTTGTCATCTGCTTTGGCACACATTTTCATCTATTCACGGCTTTTATATTGAGAAGCTTGGGAGTGTGCCTGAAACGATGGTTTTTGGCACAGAAATTATGAGCAAGAAAATCCCGGAAGAGAGGTTGTTGGAACTAAAGAAGCGTTTAGATCTTCTGCCGCCGCGAAACCCTGAACGGATGAAGATGATCAAAATCTTCGCCGACCTCTATGCTGTCTCTGTCAGTGCCGTTTATCGTGCAGTAAGGGAAAAACGTACCCCGAAATCTCTGCGCCGTGCCGATGCAGGACGTACCAGGGTTTTACCTAATGCAGAAATGGAGTTGTATTGTCAAATTATTGCTGCCATGAAACTGAAGACCAGCAATAAAAAAGGGCATCACCTCCCCACGACGGAAGCCCTTCGCCTTCTCGAAAACTATGGCGTCGAAACCAACCAAGGCCTGAAAAAACCTCCAAAAGATATACTGAAAAAGGCCACAGTCAACCGTTACTTAAAAAAATGGGGATATGATTTTCGTTCCCTGAGTGTGGAACCTGCAGCTGTAAGATTTCAGGCCAAATATTCAAACGATTGCTGGCATTTTGATTTGAGTCCATCGGATTTGAAACAGTTAGCGGAATGGCCCTCATGGATTGAGAACCGGAAAAGCAGGCCCACACTCATGCTTTATAGCGTAGTCGATGACCGAAGCGGTGTCGCTTACCAGGAATATCACGTTGTTTTTGGAGAGGATGTTGAGGCGGCTCTCCGTTTTCTTTACCGGGCGATGGCAGTAAAAGAGATTGAAGGCTTTCCTTTCCAGGGTATTCCGCAAATGATCTACACGGATAACGGTCCGATTGCCAAAAGCCAGGTATTTCAAAAGGTTTTGGAATATCTCGGCATTGACCTGCGAACACATATGCCGAAGGGAAAGGATGGTCGCCGTACCACGGCCCGGGCAAAAGGAAAAGTTGAACGACCCTTTCGAACAATCAAAGAAATCCATGAAACACTCTATCATTTTCATACACCAAAAGATAAGGAGGAAGCAAACAATTGGCTCTTGAATTATGTTCTCCGTTATAACGAAAAGAGCCATCGATCAGAAAATCATTCGCGGATAGAGGATTGGATAAAAAATCTGCCGGCTTCCGGGCTGCGGAAGGTGTGCTCATGGGATAGATTTGCAACTTTCGCAAGGGAACCGGAACGTCGGAAAGTAGCTGGTGATGCAACTATTAAGGTGAATGGCGGAACGTATCGAGTCGACTCGGATCTTGCCGGACATGATGTGGTTTTATGGTGGGGGCTTTTTGACACGGAACTGTACATAGAGCATGGAGAGGAAAAATTCGGCCCATTTCATCCCGATGATGGACCCATTCCCCTTCATAAATTCCGTGCCATGCGCAAAACCAAGGCAGAAAAGAGAGCGGATTCCATTGAAAAACTGGCCAAGGAAATTGCACTACCCAAAGAGGCCCTCACCGATGACAGCAGAACAATGGCAGCGTTTAAGAGATGTCTTTTCGAGGGAACACCTGTCGTTCCCTTTAAAGATCCTGATCCTTTTCAAGAATTCACCTATCCTGGCATCCTGGAAGCTAAAAAGGCCATAGCAAATTATCTGGGTATTCCTCTCTCCAAGCTGTCGGAAGAGGAAAAAGAGAAAATCGATACAATATTATCCGGCTCTCTTCAAAAGAAAGAAATCATGGATGAGGTCAGACGATATTTTCGGCAACAACGACAAGGGGTAAGAGATGTTAAGTGATGTGATGAGTCATTTTAAACTGGTGAAGGAATTTCGCAACGTTGGGTATTTTGAGACAGACCACCATAAACAGATTTTTCAAGAACTCAAAATGGCGATCCGGCAAGGAAAGCTCATTGCCGTTGCCGGAATTGTGGGGTGCGGTAAAACGACCACGCTGAAAAAAATACGTGATACACTTATAAAAGAGGGGGAAATAATCGTTGCCAAATCCCTTTCTGTTGAAAAAGCCAGAGTTACCCTCAGCACTCTTATGATGGCACTGTTTTATGATCTTTCCACTGAAAAGGATGTAAAAATTCCGACTCAATCAGAAAAAAGAGAACGTAAGCTTCAAGAGCTTATAATGAAAAGGAAAAAGCCTGTAGCTCTTTTTATTGATGAGGCTCATGATCTTCATGGTAACACCTTGATTGGCCTGAAACGCCTCATCGAGATGGTGCAGGATTGCGGCGGCATACTCTCAGTGGTTCTTGCCGGGCACCCAAAATTAAAAAATGACCTCCGCCGATCATCCCTTGAAGAAATTGGCTCCAGGACAACTGTCTTTAATTTGGATGGCATAGCGGCCAGCAAACGTGAATTTATTGAATGGCTCCTTCGCGAATGCTCAAAAGCCGGAACAGATATTCATGCCATACTTGCCGAGGAGGCTGTTGACCTATTGGCCGAGCGCCTTCTCACTCCTTTACAAATTGAACATCATCTTACGCTTGCCCTTGAAGAGGGGTATTTGATTGGCGAAACACCTGTCCCGGTAAATGTGGTTGAATCTATTCTCGCAAAAGATATTGATGGTCTTGAACAAAAACTGACCAGGCAAGGATACAATGTGAAAGCTCTCGCTGCGACAGTCAACGTGCAACCGAAAGTTATTCGATCCTTTCTGAATGGGAAATTATCCCCTGGACAAACTCAGGAGATCCAAGTGGAAATGCTCGCTGCCGGCATCCCTCTTTAAAAAGACAACGTTTTCTGCATATTCTCATTTAATGTGAGTCCAAGCTCATCATTGCGAGCCCAGTGACACTTAATCTGAGCCCAGTGGCAGCTAATGTGAGCCCGGCACCATTTCTATTGTCAAATAATGTGAGCCCAGAATTGATATGAGTGCGAGCCTGGCCGTTTATCATTGCGAGCCGCTACAGTTAGCCTTAATCCAACATTATGGTGGGCCAACTAGACTGCTAGACTTTACTGAATCTATATACATTTCAGCTTTCTTTGCAATGGAAAATGCTACCCAAAATTCCGCTATATGGGCACTTAATGAAGAGTACTTATGGCAGCATACTGACAATGTAGTTCACGAAAATGAAACTTTATATGATTTAGAGAAGAGAGGAAGAAATGTTGTTGAAAAGAATATTTCAGGAAAACATAGTCAAAAAATCGTAATGATGGCGACTCCTGAAAGGTTGAATGAAAGAATTTCTGTACAGCAAGGAGTATTTGTTATCCCTGGAGACCTAAATTATTCCTTTATTGAAAATTTAGAAGAAACGTTTAGCTTCTCATTAAAAGAATTACATAAAATCAGCTTACTAAATCCTACTGACATTCATGAAATTGCAGACATTGACTGTTTAGAAGCGGAAATAGTAAAAATTGTTTTACCAGTAGAAATTTACAATTCCGCTCTATATGATTTAGATAAAATGAATATTAATGCAGCAACCTTGTTTCCGGGGCTGGAAGGATTTGCACGTTCTTTAAGTAAACATTTAAGAGATGCTGACTAAACAACCATCATGGCGCTCAACCGGAGCGCGGTTATAATGCGGTTTTATTTCCCAGCTTTCCGTGCCGCGCCCGGTTAGCTCTACGTTGAGGATGTAGGAAAACCCTTTTCGAGGCTGAAAATAGCGAAAACAAACTTTAGCAGTTTCAATAATATCAAGTGGTTGCAAAATAGCGAATTTGAGCTTTTATGCCATTTTTACCTTTTTCTACAGACTCGTTCAGCCCTTGAGATTGCCACATCGAACATCGCGATAAATCAAATTGCCCTCAGGTTATTAGATCTACATCTTCTCCCACCTTTCGCCATGATAAGGAATTAATCCTGGCTGGCTCCTTTTCCGCCGGCACATCTACCATCCCCACGTATTGAAAAAGGCGGTCTGCGTCATGCCGCGCAGAAGGCGATTGAACAGGCAGACCCCCTATTTCTTCAGCAGATACTCGTCGATGTTGAAGCCGTTTTCTTCATATTTTTTCAGTTTGCGCCACAGGGACACCCGGTCGATGTTCATGATCTTGGCAGCCTGGCTTTTGTTGCCGTCCACGCTTTTGAGCACCGACATGATATAGTCGCGCTCGTGGTTCTCCAGGGTCTGGGCCGGTTTCTCCGCCTTGAGCGCGCTTGTGAAAAGGGGCTGGTGCGTACCGAATTCCGGCGGCAGGTGATATGCCTTTATCTCCGGCTCGCCGCACAGCGCCAGGGTCCGCTCGATGATGTTTTCCAGTTCACGGACATTGCCCGGATAATCGTAATCCTGCAGCATGTCAAGCGCGCGTGGTTCAATGGATTTTACTTTCCCCTCGGGCGCGGGATATTTTGCCAGAAAATGGTGGACAATGAGGGGGATGTCATCTTTGCGTTCCCGCAGCGGGGGAATATGCAGCGACACCACGTTGAGCCGGTAATAGAGGTCCTGGCGGAACCGTCCGCGCTGGGTTTCTTCCTGCAGGTCCCGGTTGGTGGCCGCCAGGATGCGGACATCAACCGGTATTTCCGTGGTGCCGCCAACCCTGATGATCTTTTTTTCCTGCAGGACCCGCAGCAGTTTGACCTGCATGTTTAAAGGCATTTCGCCGATTTCGTCAAGCAGGACCACGCCGCCGTCCGCCGATTCGAGAAGGCCTTTGCGCCACTTGGATGCGCCGGTGAAGGCGTCCTTTTCATGGCCGAAGAGTTCGTTGAGCATGAGTTCTTCGGTCAAGGCGCCGCAGTTTATCGGCAGGAAGCGTTTGTCGGCCCTGGGGCTCAATTCATAAATGGTGCGGGCGACGAGTTCCTTGCCGGTTCCTGTTTCTCCGATGATGAGCACATTGCAGTCGAGATGGGCAACCTGGGCAATATTGTCCTTGAGTTTTAGGACCGCGGGATTTTGCCCGACAAACTGGGTAACCCCTTTTTTTGACAGGATATGCTGCTTGAGGCGGGATATCTCATTTTTCAGCAGGGTCTTTTCCAGGGCCTTTTTGACCAGGGCGCGCAACTCATTGAGTTTGATGGGTTTTGCCATGTAGTAAAACGCGCCTTCCGCCATTGCCTCCACGGCGGAATTAACCGTTGCATAGCCGGTTATGATGATCACCTCCGCATCAGGCTGCATTTCCTTGGCGATGTTCATTACCTGCACACCATCCATGTCCGGCATTTTCAGGTCGGTTATGACCAGGTCAAAATGGTTGTGGGCGATATTTTCCACCGCATCCTTGCCGCAGGAGGCGATTTCAACATAATAGCCCTCCTTGCTTAAAACGTGCTGGATATTCTGGAGATTAATAATCTCGTCATCAACAACGAGGATGCGTATTGCTTTGTCTTCTGGCATTTCTTTATTTCGGGTTAAGATTCGAGAGATTGGGGCTTGTCAATGGCCAGCGGCAGGGTGATGATAAATTTTGTCCCCTGCCCCAGTTTGCTTTCCACCCTGATAGTGCCGTTATGTTTTTTAATGATGCCATACACGACAGCCAGGCCCAGGCCCGTTCCTTTGCCCACGTTTTTGGTGGTGTAGAATGGATCAAAGATTTTCTGGATATTATTTTCATCAATTCCGGTTCCCGTGTCTTCGATGGCGATAACCGCATTTTTGTTTTCACTGTCAATGTTCGCAGTTATGGAGATTGTTCCGGGGGGCTCAGGGATGGCCTGGATGGCATTCAGCAGCAGATTGAGCAGCGCTTCGGTTAATTTCTGGATGTCAACATTGACGGCAAGATCAGCCGGAATCTTCTTTTTGATGGTTATGTCCGCCGGAACATCGCTTGAAACAAGGCGGATGGCCCGTTCCACCACTTCGCCGAGAAAAGCGGGCTGCAGGGAAAAGGTCTGGGCCCGGGAAAACTCAAGCAGGCCCTTGACCGTTTCGCTGGCCCGTTGGGTTTCCTGCTCGATGTTCTTGAGTAATCCCTCAATAAATTGGCAGTCACCCTCTTTCAGCTCGGCAAGGGCGATCTGGCAGGAGGTGGAGATGTTATTGAGCGGATTGTTGAGCTGATGGGCGGTGCCTGATGCCAGTGTGCCGATGGAGGACAGCTTTTTTGCCTGGAAAAGCTGTTCCTGCTGCTCGGCAATTTCCTTGACCATTTTATTGAAGGCGCGCAGCACACTATGCAGTTCATCTTTTTTGTCCGGAAGAGGCAGCGGGGTAAAACGATTCCTGGCAATGGTTTTAGCAGCCACCTCAATCAATTTCAGCGGCCTGATCAGGGTTTTAAATAACAGGAGCGTGGTGATGACAGTAAAAACAACCAGCAGCAGGAGGTAGAAAATAATCTGTATCTGAAAATGCTGAACGAATCTGGTCAGTTTGATCTGTTCGAAAATAACGAATTCATCAGTCAGCGCGATCAGCTCTTTCCCTAGGGCCCGCAAGAGTTCACGGCAGTCGTTTGACAATTTTATTTCATGTTCACTGCAGGTGTCACAGGTGTCTTTCAGTGTTTTGAATGCTGACCGGTATTGTTCTAATTTGGTCTCGATCTTGTCAAGAAATTCGGTTTCCGGACTGTTGAGATCATTGGGGACAACCTCTAAATATTCAATAGCCTCATTAATATATTTCTGAGCCGTAAGGAAATCTTCCAATTCGCCGCGCATGATGAAATTTTTCTCGTATCGCCTGATCTCAAGACAGGCATTGCTGAGTCGTATGGCGCGAATGAGAATGGTTGCGTCCTCATTGAATTTCTCAAAATCATGGTAGAGGAAGGCCGCTAATGAAATAAAAAATGTAAGCTTCAAAACGAAAAAGCCCAGCATTTTTTGTCGTAGATTAAGTTGGAACATCTCTCAGTCTTTTTTAAATTGGCTCCTTATGCCGTTCGGGCATTCAGGTGGCCATGTTTTATGTACAACGGCTTAACTTCAGCTTTGCAGTTGAGCTAGCAAATTTCAGGCCGCAGGCATGCCTCCATCGGTATTCTCGATGAAAAGCTATGCCGGGCCCAAGGTGGATAAGGTTTTGTTTCATTGCATGCAGTCTACCGTTGCTATAGCATACATAAGATGTCCCTTGTGTTGCAAATTGTACTATTGTTGTAGTATGCAACGTTGCATATGGCAACATCAATGTCTTGTTCGCCCGGAAATTTGCCATTTTTTTTGCGCAAAATCTTGAGGCGTGTGGTGTGGCAATAAAATGCCTCTTTGGGAAAAGAGTATTTCAGTTTGCAACGATGCGCCCGTGTTCAAGGGTTGCGCCGTGCAGGCCTGTTGCCAGTTTTCTTCATCCATAACTTGGCGGCGGGGCATGAGCGGCAATAAATAATCATGGCACAGTGGTTGCTGTCCTGAAGAGAAAATCATTGCCAACAAGCCATCACCGGCAGGGAAGGGGGGAAGCCATACTGAATTTAATCCCGGGCCGCATGGTTTTCACAGGCAGCGTCAGCCGCAGGATTGTGCCCGCCGGCCGGATCATTTTGTGTTTGGGCAGCGCGGATTAGGTATTATTTCATAACGTATCTGGGTAGCTGATTTCCTGCTTCCCAGGCAGGAGTTTTATGATTTTCTTCAAAAAAAAAGAAGATGTTTTGTCGTCGGTAAGCTCATCAGCCCAGTCCCGGCAGCTGTCTGATCTCAGCAGGAAAATTGCGCAAACAGAATTGCCTGGGCATGTCCGCCTGCAGGCGGCAAATGAATTGGAAAAGTTGGAAAAAACCGATCCCCTTGCCGCCGAATATGCCATCGGGCTCCATTATCTCGAAATACTTCTGGCCCTTCCCTGGTGTTTTTCCACCCAGGACAACCTGGACTTCAAGCGGGCCGAAGCAATTCTCAGCAAACATCATTTCGGACTGGAGCATGTGAAGGAGCGCGTGCTGGAGTTTCTGGCGGCAAAAACCCTCAGAAGCCAGCAGAAGGCCAGAATTCTCATTGTGGATGATGAGGAAATCGCCAGAAATAACCTGAGGTACTTCTTTGCCAAAGACGGCTATACCGTCCAGACAGCGGGCAACGGCAGAGAAGCGGTGAGTCGGTTTGAAAATGGCGGGAATTTTGACGTTGTCATCACCGATCTCAAAATGGATGAGATGGACGGCATCATGCTGCTTGAGCGGGTCAGCAAAATTTCTCCTGATACCAACGTGATACTGGTGACGGGTTATGCGACGGTTTCCACCGCTGTTGATGCCCTGCGCAAAGGAGCGACGCATTATCTCTCCAAACCCGTTAAGCTCGATGAGCTGCGGGGCGTGGTCAGGGAGGTCCTGCAGAAACAGCAGCGGCTGCACATGGGCAAAGGCCCGGTTCTCTGTTTCGCCGGTCCGCCCGGCACCGGGAAGACATCCATCGGCCAGTCAGTGGCCATGGCCCTTGGCCGCATATTTGTCCGGGCATCAATGGCCGGTCTGCGTGATGAGGCGGAAATCCGTGGCCATCGCCGAACCTATGTGGGGGCCATGCCGGGCAGGATTATCAGCGAAATAAACCGGGTGAAGGTCAATAATCCCTGTTTCATGCTCGATGAGATTGACAAGGTAGGCCAGGATTTCCGGGGAGATCCGGCTTCGATCCTCCTCGAAGTGCTTGATCCGGAGCAGAATGCCCATTTTACTGACCACTATCTGGAGATTCCTTTTGATCTCTCCAGCGTCATGTTTATCGCGACCGCCAATGATGTAGGGAAATTGCCCGGCCCTCTGCTGGACCGGCTTGAGGTGATCGAGTTTTCCAGCTACTCCGGGCAGGAAAAACTGATTATCGCCAAGCAATATCTTGTGCCCAAGCAGCTTGCTGAAAACGGTCTGACGGACTTGCCCATTGAGTTCGCTGATGACGCCCTGAAAAAGGTCATTGAAGATTATACACGGGAGTCGGGGGTTCGAGGACTGGATAGAGAGATCGGCAATATCTGCCGGAAAATAGCCCGTATTATCCTGGTAAACAAGGATGCGCACCAGATCGGCTCTGTTGACGGCAAGATGGTGACCGCGCTGCTCGGTGCCAGAAAATACCGCAGGGATGCTGCCGAAGGCAACAATATGGTCGGGGTGGTTACCGGTCTTGTCTGGACACCGTTCGGCGGCGAGATCATGTTCGTTGAGGCCTTGAAAATGCGGGGCCGCAACAAGCTGATTCTGACAGGATCCCTTGGCGATGTCCTGCAGGAGTCAGCGCAAACGGCGCTCAGCTACATCAGGAGCAATGCCGCTATGTACGGCATTGCCGAAGATTTTTTTGATTACATGGATATCCATATTCATCTTCCGGCAGGCGCCATAGCAAAGGACGGCCCATCCGCCGGGGCAGCCATCGCCATAGCGATTATTTCACTGCTGACGGGCCGCCCTGCCCGCAGGGATGTTGCTGTTTCCGGGGAAATGACCCTGACCGGCCAGCTGCTGCCGGTCGGCGGCATACGGGAAAAGGTGATTGCGGCAGCCCGCGGCGGCGTTACCAGGGTTCTCCTGCCGGCCCGCAATGATGAAGAGGTAGCCACCCTGGCGGACGATATAAAAAATAGCCTGCAACTGCAGCTGGCAGGCTCGGTTCCCGAGATGATAGAGAGCATTCTCCTCTAGCGAGAGTTGCGGGGAAATTGCTGTCTTGTTGCGGAATGTCACACCATTTGCGTTCTGCAACAAGCCAGGCGGCGTGATGGTTCCTGCTGTCTCTTCCTGCCCCAATAAAGTGTAAAATCCTTGCCATCCCTTGGTTTGCCGACAATTAGCCATCCAAGTTCCTTTTCTTTCCGTCTTTTTTCCTCCTGATTTTTTCCTGCCGGGTTGCACCCTGCAACAATTCCAGCTTTTTTGGGCAAGAGCTTGCTGGGTTTCTGCGTAGCTGGCATGGCTAATTATTTGATTTCATGATGTTAATTTGGCGAAAATCATTCTGGCACGCTTGATGCTAATAGAGAAAAAGCAAAGAGTAACCGAGATGCAAAAGCGGTTTGTTTAATGAATGAACTTCATGAAACAATTTATAACGATAAGGAGAAACACCATGGCATTTCTGGACTGGCTGAAAGCAAGGAAAAGCAAAAATCAGGATGTAAAGGTTGTCAAAGTAAAGGAAGAGTCCATTGATATAGGTGAAATGGCTGCTGGCCATCCTACCGGTGCTGCCGCTGCCATCAAGAGGATGATGGAGCAAAAGAATGGGCCGACCAAGATTCTGGTCGTGGGCAATGGTTCTTTTTCCAGCAAGTTGAGCGACTATAGCTTGAAGATGGCCCAGCGGCTGGACTGTGCGATCGTGGCTCTGAATGTGTCCGATGGGCCGCTGCGGTTAACCGGTGAAAGAAAAGAGAGTGAGATCAGCCTCTTTTATAAAAAGGCGGAGATAAACATGGAGAAATACCTGGCCCAGGCCGAGGCCATGGCTGTGCATGTGGTGCACATCATGGAGGTCGGTGATCAGGAAAAAGTGATATCCGCGTTGAGCGCCAAAGATCCCGGCATCAGGTACGTTCTGACTGAACCTGATCATGGGGGTGAAGAGGGACGGGTGCAGATCCCTGTGTTCGATCTTGCTTGTTCACGTTTATAAAAAAAAATCGATTGAGGAAAATAAACATGGAACCTGTAACAATGATGACAGTGGCAATTGGTTTTATCGCTGTTTTGCATATTATTGACAATGTTGCCAAGGCCCTGGCAAAGAGAAAAGGAGCCACAGTCACAAAGACTGAGACCCGCAGCGATTGGTACTGCTTTTTCAGGATGTCCGATCTGTTGGGTCCGGATTGGCGGCCTTTTGAACAGCGGGAGCACGAGAGAAAGAATCTGACGGATACCAAACGTGACGAGCTGCGCCGCAAGCAGGCCAACCGGCCGAGATTGTATGTGTGATCACCAGCAGATTTTGCGGGGCAATTGCGCAGGGTACAGGGGAATGGGGATAAAATGGCGCCGGGCAGCTCTATTGGGCGATCAGTCCGTGCCGGTCATGATGCCGGCAAGTTGGGCTGCTGTGACAGATTAAGGAGAATTCCGCGGATACGATGCAGAGGTTTGCAACCGATGATGCTGTTTGAATGCCTCAGTCAGCCTGCCTCTGCAGCAGGACAACGGCGTGGGCGGCAATTCCTTCCATTCTGCCGGTGAAGCCCATTTTTTCCGTGGTGGTGCCTTTTAAATTGATGGCGCCCTGGTCTGCGCGGCAGACGGCGGCAAGCTTTTCCCGCATGGCGGGGAAGTGCGGTGCGAGTTTCGGCGCCTGGGCAACCACGGTGATGTCGGCATTGCCCAGGATGTAGCCCTGCTGGTCTGCCGTTTCGATAACCTGGGCCAGAAGTTTCAGGCTGGAAATGTTTTTGTATGACGGGTCAGTGTCGGGGAAATGCTTGCCGATGTCCCCGGCGCCAAGGGCACCGAGGATCGCGTCGCACAGGGCATGGGTGAGCACATCCGCATCGGAGTGACCGAGAAGGCCTGTGGAGTGGGGGATCTCAATGCCACCGAGAATAAGTGGCCGGTCGGCAACCAGGCGATGGGCATCATAGCCATGACCGATGCGGAACGATTGTGCCGGCAATGGTTTGCTGCGTTGTTCTTTTTTCATGAGAATGGCCTCGGCAATGAGCAGATCATCCGGCCGGGTGATCTTGATGTTCTGTTCCGATCCTTCCACCACGGACATCGGCACGTTGATGAGCTCCAGAAAAGATGCCTCATCCGTGCCGATGAACATTCGTTCGGCCGCTACGGCAAATGCCTTTTGCAGAGTAGCGGTGCGCACCACCTGCGGGGTCTGGGCCTGCCAGAGGGATGTTCTGTCAATGGTCCGCACGACGGTTTGCCCGGCAGTCACTTCCTTGATGGTGTCTTTTACCGGAATGGCCGCCATGGCTGCCCCGGTCTTTTGCGCGGCTTTGAGGCAGGCGCGGATCAGCGCCGGAGAGATGAGGGGCCGTGCCCCGTCATGCACCGCCACAAAACTGCATTCCGGCGGCACATGGGCAAGACCGGCTTTGACCGAGTCCTGGCGCAGTTCCCCGCCGGCAACAACTTTGACCTTGCGCAGGCCGTATTGGGCAACAAGCTGTCTGGTCTGTTGCAGATAATCCGCCGGGGCGGCAACGATGATTGCCGTGACAGCGGCAACCTGCTCAAAGGCAAGCAGGGTATGGACCAGCAGGGGAATGCCGGCCAGACAGGCGAACTGCTTGGGGGTTCCCAGGCCCATTCGTTTGCCGAAACCGCCGGCCGGTATGATGGCAGCTGCTTTGCGAGCGTTCAAGGTTGGCATCTGTCTTAACCGGTTTAAATTGCCATGCAGCGGATTTTCAGAATTTTGTGAGCGAATTCGAGAAAGAAGTCCCAGGATTTCATCAAATTCTTAAGATGTTACCATGAATGTTTTCCTGCAGCAATTTCATCTTGTTCTTTGGTCTGGCTTTTTTTCATTGACACGAGAAGGTGGAACAGATATCTACTTACCACGATAAGAGGTGAGGATACCGTTTTTTTTAGTGCCATTTTCTATTATTCGCAAATTTCTCAGTACTCCCACCAGCATGCCCCAGAGGTTGTTGTATCGTTCACCAATTACCTTGACAGTTACCGTCTAGCTGACCAAGTTCCGGCATTATGATGATTGTTGAAACAAAGATACCAGGACTCATCATCATTGAACCGAAGGTTTTCGGGGACAACAGGGGTTTTTTCCTGGAAACATGGAATAAGGAGCGCTACCGAACCGCCGGCATATCGGAAGATTTTGTGCAGGATAATGTATCATTGTCCCGCCGGGGAGTGCTGCGCGGGTTACATTTCCAAAATCCCCATAGCCAGGGGAAACTGGTTTATGTGCTGCAGGGGGATGTTTTTGACGTTGCAGTCGATATCCGTCTTGGCTCTCCTACCTTCGGCCAGTGGGTCGGCATTGCGCTTTCCGCGGAAAACAAACGCCAGCTCTACATACCACGCGGCTTTGCCCACGGTTTCTGCGTGACCAGCGAGACTGCTCTTTTCGTCTATAAATGCACCGATTTCTATAACCAGGGCGCTGAGGGCTGTATTCTCTGGAATGATCCCGCCCTTGGCATTGACTGGCCTGTTTTGGCGCCGGAGCTGTCAGCCAAAGACAGGGAGGGTATTCCTCTGGCTGATTTTCCCCGCGAGCGGCTACCGGCTTACCTTGGGTAATATCCCCATGTTTTTGTCCCATATCCCCCGCATTCTCATTATCGGTGATCAAGGCCAGCTCGCCTGGGAATTACAGCGCACGCTGGCACCCCTTGGAGCAATCATTGCGGCAGGCAGAAGCTCCAGCCCCGTGTGCATTGATCTCACCCGCCCTGTGCAGCTGCAGGAGCAGGTGGAGAAAATCCGTCCGGACTGGATCATCAATGCCGCTGGGTATACGGCGGTTGACCGGGCGGAACAGGAAGCTGATCTTGCCATGGCGGTAAACGGCACAGCTCCGGGACTGTTGGCCCAGACGGCGAAACGGCTGGGGGCCTTTCTGGTGCATTATTCCACGGATTATGTGTTTGACGGGACAGCGTCCTCACCTTATACAGAGGAGGCGTCGCCCAATCCGCAAAGCGCGTATGGCAAAACGAAACTGGCCGGAGAGAGGGCAATTCAAGGCGAGGGTGGCGAATATCTCATTCTGCGCACCAGCTGGGTATATGCCTCCCGTGGACAAAATTTTCTGCGCACCATTCGTCGTCTTGCCCGTGAGCGGGAAGAATTGCGCATCGTGGCGGACCAGCAGGGTGCTCCCACCTGGGCCCGGCATATCGCCGAGGCTACGGCGCATATCGTTGCCCGGGCCACGGTCAATGAGGAGTTGCGGCGGAGCTGCCCGGGCATCTATCATATGACCTCCGGGGGGTGTTGCTCATGGTATGATTTCGCCTGTCGCATTATTGATTTTCAGCGCCGGCATGAGGCTGTTGTGACGAAAACGATAGCCCCGATTACCACCAAGGATTATCCCCTGCCGGCACCCCGACCACCTTACTCCGTACTGGATAACACCAAGCTGCGGCACACATTCGGCCTGGCGCTTCCCAATTGGGATATGGCGCTGCGGCAGGTTCACGAAGAATTGTCACTGGCAAGGATATAGAACATTAACAATATGATGAGCAACAACATTATCATTACTGGCGGCGCAGGCTTTATCGGGTCTGCCGTAATCCGTTATCTGCTTGATTCCAGTGAGTATTCCCTGGTAAACGTGGATTGTCTCACCTATGCCGGCAATCTGGACTCGGTGGCGCAGGCAGCAGCGGACCCCCGCTACCATTTCGAACAGGTGGATATCCGCAATGCCTCGGAAATAAATCGCATATTCAGCCGGTATCGGCCCGCAGGCATCATGCATCTGGCCGCGGAAAGCCACGTGGACCGCTCCATCGACGGCCCTGCCGAGTTCATGCAGACCAATATTCTCGGGACTTACACCTTGCTGGAGGCGGCCCGCCGCTACTGGAGCGGGCTTGATGGCGAGCAGCAGGCCGCCTTCCGCTTTCACCACATCTCCACCGACGAGGTTTACGGCAGTCTGGGGGAAAACGGTCTGTTCACCGAGGCCACCCCTTACCGGCCCAACTCTCCTTATTCGGCAAGCAAGGCCTCTTCCGACCATCTGGTAAGGGCCTGGCATCATACCTACGGTCTGCCCGTTGTGATTACCAATTGTTCGAATAACTACGGCCCCTATCAGTTTCCGGAAAAGCTGATTCCGCTCATGATCCTGAATGCCTTGGCGGGTAAACCGCTGCCGGTTTATGGCAATGGCCGGCAGATTCGCGACTGGTTATACGTGGATGACCATGCCCGGGCGCTTGCCCTTGTCTTGGCAAAGGGCAGGGTTGGGGAAACCTACAACATCGGCGGGCACAACGAACGTCGCAATCTGGAGGTGGTGGAAACCGTCTGTGAGCTGATGGAAGAGCTGCATCCTGCCAAACCCCGCGGGGTTGCTCATTACCGCGATCTCATCACCTTTGTGCAGGACCGGCCGGGGCATGATCAACGCTACGCCATCGACGCCGGCAAGATCAAGGACGAGCTTGGCTGGATGCCTGCTGAAACTTTCGCCACCGGCCTGCGCAAGACAGTACAGTGGTACCTGGAAAACGAAACATGGTGGAGACGGGTGCATGACGGCAGTTACCGGGGAGAGCGTCTGGGGCTTGGCGCGACAGGGGAGGTGAATTGATGAAGGGAATTATTCTGGCCGGAGGTTCGGGTACGCGTCTGTATCCGGTAACCCAGGTCGTCTCCAAGCAGTTGCTGCCTGTTTACGACAAGCCGATGATCTATTACCCGCTCAGCACGCTGATGCTGGCCGGCATTCGCGATATTCTCGTTATCTCAACCCCCCAGGACACGCCGCGCTTTGCGCAGCTGCTGGGGGACGGCAGTGGTTGGGGGCTGAACCTGCAATACGCGGTGCAGCCCAGTCCGGACGGCCTTGCCCAGGCCTTTATCATCGGCAGAAATTTTATCGGCCAGGACTCTTCCACCCTGGTGCTTGGCGATAACATCTTTTACGGCCACAATCTGCACAGGCATCTTGAGAATGCGATGCACAGTGACGCGGGGGCAACAATTTTCGCCTACCGGGTCCAGGACCCGCAGCGCTATGGCGTGGTGGCTTTTGATGCCCATGGCCGGGCCTTATCAATTGAGGAAAAACCGCTCAAGCCAAAATCCCATTACGCCGTTACCGGGCTCTATTTTTATGATAACCAGGTAATTGATATCGCCGCAAGCCTCAAGCCCTCGGCGCGGGGCGAACTGGAGATTACCGACGTCAACCGCATCTACATGGAACGCAACCAGCTCTCGGTGGAAATTCTGGGCCGCGGCTATGCCTGGCTCGATACCGGTACCCACGAATCATTGCTCGATGCCGGCCGTTTCATTGAAACCATCGAACAGCGACAGGGCTTGAAGGTGGCCTGCCCGGAGGAAATAGCCTTCCGCAAAGGGTTCATTGATGCGGCGCAACTGGAAAGGCTGGCAGCACCCCTGGCCAAGAATGGTTATGGCCAATACCTGTACCGGCTTCTTTTGGAGATGTGATACAGCGCAGCATTCCCAGCGGATCGGGTGCCGGTGAATGTGATCATGCCGGCAAAATGACGGCCTGCCTGGATATCGCCAAAGGCTTGGCCAGGCAGGCGCGGCCGCCCTGTGACGGGCCGGAATGACGGTTATGGTCCGTAAGAGTTGTTGCCTTATGGTGCTACCCTTGGGCCGATGTAAAAAAAGGAGTGGGCTATAAGCCGAATTCTGTACCCCTGACGGGGCCATGATCATTTATCTGGGATGCCGGTCACCCGGCACCTCTTGCAACCTACCCGAAAGCTTCGGACGGGCAGCCCTCGGACGCTTTCCTATTTGGTCTTACTCCGGATGGGGTTTGCCGTGCCTTTCATGTCGCCATGAAAGCGGTGAGCTCTTACCTCGCCATTTCACCCTTACCCCGGTTAACCGGGGCGGTTTGTTTTCTGTGGCACTTTCCCGGGGTCGCCCCCGGTTCGCGTTACGAACCATCCTGCCCTGCGGAGTTCGGACTTTCCTCACCGGCGGCCTGCGCCGGTGCGATCATGCGCCCACTCCCAAACGGTCATCTATCCCCTGATTGGCCAGCTGGTCGGCCCGTTTATTTTCTTCCCGGGGGATATGTTTTATTTCATAATTATCAAAGGTTGCCAGCAGCTCCTTTGCCCGGGCGAACAGAGGCTGGAGGTCGGTGCTTTTCACCTTGTACAGGCCTTGAATCTGCCGGACAATGAGCTGGGAGTCAAGGAAAATCTCGATGCGGTCGCCGCCCAGCTGAGCTGCCTGCAGAAGTCCCATGATCAGCGCCTTGTATTCCGCCACATTATTGGTGCAGGTGCCGAGATATCGGCCCTGGGCGATAATTTCCCCGCCCTGCCGGTCAAGAATCACGATCCCTGCCCCTGCCTCGCCTGGATTGCCCCGGGAAGCTCCGTCGGTATAGAGATGGAGGCTCCTTTTATGCGGCAATGCGTGCTGGCCGGTAAAAAGCGGGGCGGATGCGGCCGCCCGCGCAGGCTTCGGCAGGATCCGCAGGACGGAAGCCAGTGCCTCCCTGACGCGTTCCGCGGGAAAGGCGGGGAGATATTTCCGTAAAACATCATCCGGCAGCTTAGCGAGGGCCTGTAAAATTTCCGCCGCCTCTTCCTTGCTGGCTGTTTTCATCAATCCTCTTTTGCCAGGGGCTGATGGAACATCATGCGCTGGCAGGTCGGACAGGAAAGAAGCTGTTCACCTTTGAGGACCTCATTGAACTGCTGGGCCGGAATGTTCATAAAGCAACCCTGGCAGACGCCATTGGTAACACCGGTGATCGCCAGCCCGTTGCGCTTGGCGAGGAGTTGATCGTAGCGGCGGCGCAGATTGTCCGGGATCTTTTTGACCTGCTGTTCGCGGGTTTTTTCAAGTTTACCCTTTTTCTCCTGGGTTTCCTGGGTCAACAGGACTGTTTTTTCCTCAGCCTCAGCGAGAAGCTGCTCCTCGCTTTTACAGACGTTGCCCTGTTCCGCCACCTTTTTCTGCAGGGATTCAACCTGTTCCATCAGCAGGACGATCTCTTCCTCGCGCCGCTTGTTGTTCTTTTTGCTTTCCTCGATTTCCTTGAGCAGGGACTGGTATTCCCGGTTGGTCTGGACATTCATCAGTTTGGATTGCCGGTCTTTGATGTGGGCCACTTCGCCTTCAATTTCAACTTCAAGCTCCTTGCGGCGTTTTTCAGCGTTTTCCATGGTTGCTGTGTGTTTGACAATCTTTTCTTTTTTTTCGGTAATGGAGGCCTGACGTTTAAGAATTTCAGCATGGCCGGTTGCCAGTTCGTCATCCAGTCTTTTGATCTGGAGGTCGATTTCCTGCAGTGCAATAAGTCGTGAGAGGTCTTCTTTCAATGTTCGTTCCTCATGAGTTAGATGTTGGTGGACATAGTGTCGAAAATATGGAAACGCAGCGGGCTGTTCTGCCTCTGTGAGGCAAAAACAGGTGCCGGGTTGTTGTTCTGGGCAAAAAAGGCGGTCAGGCGCGCAAGCAGCGAGGGAATGATAACGTTTTCCGTGGCAAAATGGCCGGCGTCGATAACGCACAGACCGTTATCTTCGGCCCAGCGGGCCATGGAGTGTTTGAGTTCTGCCGTGATGTAAATGTCCGCCCCCGCCTGCGCCGCCGCTTCGGCAAGCTCAGAGCCGCTGCCGCCGCAAACGGCGACCGTGGACACGGTTTGCGGCTGCGGGCCGGCGATCATCATGCCAGCCAGCTTCAGCCGCTGGGCGACGAAATGGATAAAGGACTCGGCCGGCATGGGGGTCGGCAGGATGCCAACCTTGCCGAAACCCTGGTCCGCCTGCTGGCCGGTAAGCTGCAGTGGTCTGGTATTACGTAAATAGAGGGCCCGGGCCAGGGCATCGCTTACGCCGTCACTGATAATATCGAGATTGGTATGGCAGCTGACCACGGCAATATCATGGCCAAGGGCTTTTTTCAGGAACTGGCCTAAGGGAGTCGCGGTGTTGATTGATTTAAGCGGGTGGAAGATGAGGGGATGGTGGGTGAGGATGATGTTTGCTTTTTTCAGGATCGCTTCTTCGATGACCGGCAGGGTGGGGTCAAGGGCTATAAGCACTCCTGTTGCTTCCTGGTCGGGGTTGCCGACCATGAGCCCCGCATTGTCCCATGGTTCGGCCAGTTCCCAGGGTGCAAACTGTCCCACATAGGCGAGTATGTCTTTAAGCTTTATTGGTGATACCATTTATTAAAGATTGTTCAGGTTGCCTTGTCGCAGCGACCAGTCCCTCATGAAAAAAGGTGCAACCCGTGTGAGGTTGCACCTTCTCGCAAATCCGGCAGGGCATTGACTTGCCGGAGAAATTTTTTCGTAAATAACAGTGTAAGACAACAGCGCAGCGAAACAATGTGCCTTGCTTTTCCTTTCTATCGAGTAAAGATGGTGGGCCTACCTGGACTCGAACCAGGGACCGACCGGTTATGAGCCGGTGGCTCTAACCAACTGAGCTATAGGCCCTGAAGTTGATCAGAAAAATCCAGATATAATAACAGCTCCCACCTGCTTGTCAAGAGCTGTTTGTCGGGCAAAGGGCCTTTTGCCGGCCGGCTGTGTCAGGTGAAAAGAAATAATGAGTTTAAAATCAATATGATGACCTCGCAAAAAAAATATCTCCAGCCATGATGAAGAGAGCTTCGCCGGGTAAGCCGGTCAGTTGCTATAAAACTTTTTCTTTAAAGGCAGCAAAGCCGATGCGGTCGATGAATTTGCCAAGACGCTCGGCCTTTTTCCCTTCCTGCTCATAAATTTTGATGATGCGGTCGGTAACCTCCAGGGCCTGCTCCTCGCTCAATCCCTCAACCAGCTCCTGGGCGAGTTGCGGGCGGGAGGCGGCATTGCCGCCGACCATGACGGTCCATCCTTTCGGCTTGCCGACAAAGCCGATATCCTTTACCGGCGTTTCCGCGCAGTTGTTGATGCAGCCTGAAACGCCTATTTTGCATTTGTTCGGCAGTTGATAGCCGTGATAGCGGCTGTCGAGTTCCTTGCCCAGACTGAGGGAGTCCTGTTTGCCCAGGCGGCAGAGGGTCGTGCCGGGGCAGGCCTTGACGCTGCGGACACAGAGGCCGACCGCGTGGCCGGGATCGATGCCCAGATCCTGCCAGGCCTGATCTATGTCTTCCTTTTTGAAGCCAACCATGGCGATACGAGCCGCACTGGTTATTTTCATGGCCGCCACATTGTATTTATCCGCTACGTCGGCTATCTTTCGTAAATCGTTGGCCGTGACCAGGCCCACGCTGAAATGGGGGACAATGGCGTAAGTTTCCTTGTCCCGCTGTAGCACCGCTCCTTTTTCACCGTCTTTTAAATGCACTTCTGACATTGCTTCCTCCTGAAACTGTGTATATTGAAAATAAATGGATTGAAAATCGAGTGGTAATGCAAATGGTAATATCTTAAAATAACAACTGCCTTTCCACAACTTGCATAATGCTCACTAATTTAGTAATAATTATTAAAAAATCAAGAACTAATTGTTATCGATAGTGTAATTTAATTGAACCCTATGAATTTTTCCTTTGCTCAGGTCATTTTTATTCTGGCGGCCTTGGGCTTCGCCCTTGCCGGGGCGGTGACGGTGTTGCTGCTGGCCCGCCGGGCTTTGCGGCGACTGGCCGGGGAGAAGCAGGGGCTGCTTACCGAGCAGGCGGTGCTGCAGGAGCGGCTGGCGGCCCGGCAGGAAAAGGTGGTGGAGTTGGAAAAGCAGCTGCGGCAGGCGACGGAAGCAAGCAGCCGTCTGCTTGCCGAAAAGAGCGAACTGCTCGCGGCCAATAGTAATCTTGATGGCCAGCTTGCCCTCCTGAAAGAGGCCAGGGAGGAGCTTTCGGCCTCTTTCAAGGCCCTTTCCGCCGATATCTACCGCAGCAACAGCGAGTCGTTTCTGCACATTGCCAAATCGACCTTGTCCCATTTCCAGGAGCAGGCCCGGGATGACCTGGCCCAACGAAAAGAGGCCATCACGGATCTGGTCAAACCCCTGCAGGAGTCATTGCAGAAGGTTGATGGGCATGTGAGGCAGCTGGAGAAAGAGCGTATCGCCGCCTATACCTCTCTTGCCGAGCAGGTGAGGTCCATGGCTGCCAGCCAGGTTCGCCTGCAGGGTGAAACGGCCAGCCTGGTGCGGGCCCTGCGGACGCCCATGGCCAGGGGCAGATGGGGTGAAATGCAGCTGCGCCGGGTGGTGGAAATGGCCGGCATGGTACAGTACTGCGATTTTGTCGAGCAGCGAACGGTGGACGGTCCGGACGGCAATCTGCGGCCGGATATGATCATCAGACTGCCGAACGGGCAGCAGATTGTGGTTGACTCCAAGGCCTCCCTGCAGGCCTATCTTGAGGCCCATGAAATGGCGGATGACGACCAGCGCCTGGAAAAACTGCAGAGCCATGCCCGGCAGATGCGCAATCATCTTGTTCAGTTGAGCGGCAAGGCATACTGGCAGCAGTTTGACCGTTCCCCGGAATTTGTGGTGATGTTTGTGCCGGGGGAAAATTTTTTCAGCGCCGCGCTGGCCCAGGACCCGGAGCTGATCGAATTCGGGGTGGCGCAGCGGGTTATTCTGGCCACCCCCACCACCCTTATCGCCCTTCTCCGGGCGGTCAGCTATGGCTGGCGGCAGGAGCAGATTGCCGAACATGCGGCAAGGATCGGGGAACTGGGCCGGACCCTGTTCAGCCGCCTGTGGGTTCTTGCCGCCCATTTCGAGGACCTGCGCAAGAATGTTGACCGGACCGTGCAGTCATACAATAAACTGGCAGGTTCTTTTGAAAACCGGGTCATGGTGAGCGCCCGCAAATTTCAGGAGATTGACAACTCCCTTGATAAACCGTTGCCTGAACTGAAAATCATTGACAAGACCACCAGGGGGATCATGCATGAAAATCTATAACGACATCACGGAAACCGTGGGCCGCACCCCGCTGGTCGGCCTCAGCCGCCTGGCCGGGGACTGTCTGGCCAGGGTCGTGCTTAAACTGGAATCGTTTAATCCTTGCGGCAGCGTCAAGGACCGCATCAGCGTCAACATGATCCGCCGGGCTGAAGAACAGGGTCTGATCGGGCCGTATACCACCCTGGTCGAGCCCACCTCCGGCAATACGGGCATCGGCCTTGCCATGACGGCGGCGGCAAGGGGGTATCGTCTCATTCTCACCATGCCCGAAACCATGAGCGTGGAAAGACGTAAATTATTGGCCCTGCTGGGGGCGGAAATCGTCCTGACCCCCGGCACGGAAGGCATGAAGGGGGCGATCGCCAGGGCGGCCGAGATTGCCGGAGGGATCCCGGATTCCTTCATGCCCCAGCAGTTTGACAATCCGGCCAATCCCGAGGCCCACCGCCTGACCACGGCGGAAGAGATCTGGTGCGATACCGGAGGGCAAATAGACATTCTGGTGGCAGGAGTCGGTACCGGCGGCACCCTAACCGGCATCAGCGAGGTCATCCGCCAGCGCAAGCCCGAACTGCAGGTGGTGGCGGTGGAGCCGGACGAGTCGCCGGTGCTGTCGGAAGGAAAGGCCGGCCCCCACAAGATCCAGGGCGTCGGCCCCGGTTTCGTGCCCAAGATCCTCAAGCGGGAATTGATCGATGAGGTGATCCGGGTCAAATCCGACGAGGCCCTGGATATGGCCCGAAAACTTGCCAGGCAGGAGGGCATTCTGGCGGGCATCTCTTCCGGGGCCGCGGTGTCGGCGGCTTTAACCGTCGCCTGCCGGCCTGAAAACCAGGGCAAGCTGGTGGTGGTCATTGCGCCCGACACCGGCGAACGCTATCTGTCGGTTTTGTAAAGGGCGGCCGGCGGCGTCTTGTTGCCATTATTTTATGGCCGGCGATAAAGTTTTGCTTGCGCACTGATGCAGCCTTTGTTTTATTTGGTAATTGTTCCTTTTGCTGTTTAGGGATAATTACCCATCACCCGGTTCATACTGCAAAAAAAATATTCTGTTCCGCTTCCTTTGCCGTGGAGCAGACCGATGCTTTTCTAAAAAATCCATGAAGGAGAATAAAACAACATGAAGTTAGGGATTAACGCTCTCGGCCGGATCGGTAAGCTGTCATTATGGCATCATGTCGGCAGAAAATATTTTTCAGAAATTGTCGTCAATACCGGACGCCAGATAGGCCAGGGACTGGGGGATCTGGCCGCCTCCATAGAACGGGACAGCACCTACGGCCGTCTGGGCAACTACCTGTATGGCTTTAAGGGTGGCCGGGTGATTGAAAACGTAAATGAAATTGAAGGCACCATGACCATCAACGGGGTGCCGGTGAAGATTCTGCGGGAATCGAGAAATCCGAAGGATATCAAGTGGAAGGAAAACGGAGTCAGGCTGGTGGTCGACACCACCGGCGTCTTTAACGATCCCACCGCCGACCCTGATACCCGCTCCGGCGCCCTGCGTGGACACCTGGCCGCCGGGGCTGAAAAGGCCATTCTCTCCGCGCCCTTCAAGATCAAGCAGCAGGGTTTGAACATGCCGGAGGATGCCGTGACCACGATAATGGGCATCAATGCGGAGGACTTTATCCCCTCCAAGCATAATCTCGTCTCCGCCGCATCCTGCACCACCACCTGTCTTTCCTATATGATGAAACCGCTGCTCGATCAGCTCGGCGCGGAAAATTTTCTGAGCGCCTCCATGGTGACGGTGCATGCCGCCACCAGCAGCCAGAAGGTGTTGGACAGTCTGCCGAAAACCGGGGCCACCGACCTGCGCAAGAACCGCAGTATCATGAACAATATCATTCTCACCACCACCGGGGCGGCTAAGGCGCTGCGTCTGGTGATCCCGGAAATGAAGGAGATCGGTTTCATTGCCGAATCCGTCCGCATCCCCACCTCAACCGGTTCGCTGATCGTCCTGGTCGTCAATCTGCAGGATGATCTGGATAATCCGATCAAGCGGGACAGGATTAACTCCATTTACCGGGAGTTTGCCAAAATAAGCCCGTATCTGCAATATTCCGATGAGCAGAACGTCTCCAGCGATATCATCGGCACACCTTTTGCCGCCGCCACCATCGAAGGAACCGAGACCCATACCCGGACCGCAACCATCAGGGTTAATCTGAGCAAAATCAAGGGTTGCGCCGCCATGGAGCCGATCATGACCGTGCCCATAACCCAGGCGGTCATTTATGGCTGGTATGATAATGAGCTGGGCAGCTATACCAATATGCTGGCTGACCGGACGGTTTCCATCGCCGACCAGATGGTGTGATGTGCGCATTGACGATCAGGGCCATGACCGAGGCCGATCTGGTTGATCTGGTCCTGGCCGAGCAGGAAAAGCCGGCCTGGACCGTCGCCCAGTTTGAAGAAGAACTTTACCATCCCTGCGCCTGGCAGTTTGTTGCCTGCCATGGGGAGGCCAGCCGGTTTGCCGGGTACATCTGCTGCCGCACAGTGGCCGGCGAGGGAGAGATCCTGAAATTTGCCGTAACCGAGCCTTTCCGCGGGCAGGGGATCGGCACCACGCTGCTGCAGGCCGCTCTGCAGCGCATGGTCGCGGAGGGCGCAGGCCGCTGTTACCTGGAGGTGCGGGACTCCAACAGCATTGCCAGGAGTCTTTATGAAAAATTCGGTTTCCGCCAGATCGGTTATCGCCGGGATTATTATTCCTCCCCCAGGGAAGCGGCCATAGTCTACAAGCTGCGCCTAGCAAAGGGCGGCAACGGGAAGTGATTTGTTTTTCTTCCCGGTATCCTTTGCATTGACTTCAGCCGCTATGACGGGTAACACTGTGATATGATTGTTTCCCATCCATAATAAGCTAATGATAGAAGGTGCCACTCGTGAAAAATATTCGGGATATTGACATCAGAGATAAAAAAGTACTGATCAGGGTTGATTTTAATGTGCCGCTCGATGAGAACAGGCAGATTACCGATGATACGCGGATCCGCGAGGCGTTGCCGACCATTGCCTATGCCTTGTCGCAGCAAGCCAGGGTGATAATCTGTTCGCACCTGGGGCGGCCCAAGGGCAAACGGCTGGAAGAGTTCAGTCTGGCGCCGGCGGCCCAGCGCCTGTCGCAGCTCATTGAAAGGCCGGTGAGGCTGGTTCCTGACTGTGTTGGTGAAGGGGTGGCGGAAATGGTGGCGGCCATGCGGCCCGGCGATGTGCTGATGCTGGAGAATTTACGCTATCACGCCGAAGAGCAGAAAAATGACGAGGGCTTTTCCCGCAATCTTGCCGCGCTTGCCGATGTGTATATCAACGACGCCTTTGCCGTTTCCCACCGGGCCGATGCTTCGGTGGTGGGCGTAACCAAGTTTTGCGGGCAATGCGCCGCCGGTTTTCTCCTGCAGAAGGAGATGGATTTTTTTCACCGCTCGGTAAGTGATCCGGTGCGTCCGCTGGTGGCCATCATCGGCGGGGCCAAGGTGTCCGGCAAGCTGACGGCGCTGATTAATCTCATGGGCAAGGTGGATGCCATGATCATCGGCGGCGCCATGGCCAATACCTTTCTGAAAAGCCAGGGCTATGAGATAGGTAAATCCCTGGTTGAGGACGATCTGCTGGAAACCGCGGCAAATCTCATCCGTGACGCCAGGGAAAAAGGGGTCAAGCTCTATCTGCCGGTTGACTGCGTGGTGGCCGAGCAGTTTACCGCCGCGGCCCAGACGAAAGTCGTGCCCATCCAGGACGTTCCGGCGGAGTGGATGGTGCTTGATATCGGACCGGCCACCACCACCCTGTTCGGGGAGGCCCTTGCCCCGGCCAGGACCATATTGTGGAACGGTCCCATGGGCGCCTTTGAGATGGATGCCTATGCCAGGGGAACCATGGCCCTGGTGCAGAAAGTGGCCACCTCCCATGCCCTGAGCATTGTCGGCGGCGGCGATACCAACGCCGCGGTGCATAAAGCAGGCTGGGCGGATGATGTCTCGTACATGTCCACCGGCGGGGGGGCGTTTCTCATGCTGATGGAAGGAAAGGAACTGCCGGGAGTTGCCGCTCTCGATGCAAAGGATGCCTGAGGGGGAATCATGGAGCGCAGACCGTTACTTGCTGGAAACTGGAAGATGCATACCACCGTGGCCGAGGCGGAGGCGCTGGCCGGGGCGATCGCGCAAACCGCGATTCCCGCTGACCGGGATGTCATGCTGGCCCCGCCTTTTACCGCTTTGGCCGCTGTGGCTGGGGTGCTTGCCGGCTCACCGGTGCTGCTTGGCGCCCAGAATGTGTGCTGGGAGGAAAAGGGGGCCTTTACCGGGGAAATATCGCCCGCCATGCTGCAGGATGTCGGTTGCCAGTTGGTGATTATAGGCCATTCGGAGCGGCGCCATATTTTTGGTGAGACGGATGAGATGATCAACAAAAGGGTGGCCGGGGCGGTCTGCTGCGGCCTGGTTCCGGTGCTCTGTATCGGAGAAACCCTGGACGAGCGGGAGTCCGGGCAGACATTTGCGGTCCTTGAACGACAACTGCGCAACGGCCTGCGGGACATCAAACCCGCCGGCGGCGAACGGCTGGTGATCGCCTATGAGCCGGTCTGGGCCATCGGCACGGGCAAAACCGCCACCGTTGCCCAGGCCCAGGAAGCTCATCATTTTGTGAGGAATCTCCTGGCCGGGATGTATGAGAAAAATATTGCCACCCAAATGAGAATATTGTATGGTGGCTCCGTTAATCCTGATAACGTTGATGCACTGATGGCCCAGGATGATGTTGATGGTGCCTTGGTGGGCGGTGCTGCGTTAAAAGCCGAATCATTCTGCCGTATCATAAATTTTAAAAAATCAGCCTGAGCCGGGTATGCATGATGTGAAGCTGTTTGCTTTTGCTAAACAGCTGATTTTTTTATAGTGAATAATGACAACTCTTCTGACGATTGTACATATTGCTGTCTGTTTTTTCCTCGTGGTTATCGTGCTGCTGCAGCAGGGCAAAGGCGCGAGCATGGGCGCCACCTTCGGTGGTTCAAGCCAGACAGTGTTCGGCTCCGAGGGGCCGCTGCCGTTGCTCAACAAGGTGACCACCATGGCCGCGATCACCTTTATGGTGACATCAATCGCCTTGGCCTATATCTCATCGCATAAGAGCACAAGTTCTGTGATGAAGGATCTTGACGGGCAAAAAGTACAGGAAAATGCAATTGAACGATCCGCTGAACCGCTGCCCCAGTCCGCCACTCCGGACATGCCGCTGACCCCTGCCGAAACCCCCGCTCCCCAGGCTGCACCGGTTGCGGCCGAGCAGAGCGGCGCGGCGCAGGATGCGGTCAATAAGCCAGCAGAGGCCCCTGCTCCCCAGGAAGCCGGGCAGGTACAGGAAAAAGCGGCAACTCCCGCGGACGCAGGGAAAGCAGAGAGTAAAGAAAAATAACCTCAGATTTTGCCGAAGTGGTGGAATTGGTAGACACGCTATCTTGAGGGGGTAGTAACCTACGGTTGTGCGAGTTCGAGTCTCGCCTTCGGCACCATTGATAATAAGGGCCAAATCCTTTGGAAACAAAGGGTTTGGCCCTTCTTGCTTTTAGGGGGAAAAATAGCTATAGTTGTCAGTGATGAGCACAAAATCGCAGCAAATAGCAAAAAAGTGCGCCCAAAAGTGCGCCCAAAACGCATGGGAAGGCACACTATTTTTTTAGGAGTGCGCGACTATGGCAACGGTAAAAGCAAGGAAAAGAAATAAAGGTACGGTTTACCGTGCAGAGGTTCGGGTCAAGGGATACCCCAGGTTATCCCAGACCTTTGACCGGCAATCTGAGGCGATGCGCTGGGCCGAGGACACGGAAAAGGCCCTGCGAAGTGGGGGTTATGTCGGCAACGCTCCCCAGAATGACATGCTTTTTGACGATGCCTTGAATAAGTATCTGGCTGAGACATCGAGCAAGAAAGCTGGATCGACTCACCGCCGCGAGCTGTATCAATCCAGATCCCTGCACTATTTTTCCGGCCGCACCTTAAAAGAGATCACCCCAGCCCTGGCGGCGCAATTTCGGGAAAAGCGTTCCGCCGAGGTGCAACCGGCAACGGTCATCAAGGACCTCAACCTGCTCTCCCATATTTATACCACGGCGATCCGCGAATGGGGGGTCGAAACGACGAATCCGGTGTCCATCATCAGAAAACCCAAGACCCCTCCCGGGCGCCTGCGTTTTTTGACCAGCGCCGAGATTGTCAAGCTGCTGGAGGAAAGCAGGAAGGGGCACCGGCCGAGCCTTTACAATTTCATCCTGCTGCAGCTCCATACGGGCATGCGCCCGAGCGAGGGAGCCGCTCTGACCTGGAGCCAAATTGACTTTGACGGGAGAATCATCGACCTGCAGGAGACCAAAACCGATCCGCGCCGGGTGCCTCTGACTGTGCCGGCTATCGAAACCCTGGCCGACCTTGTCCCATCGGGTGGTATTGACTGCAACGATTATGTGTTCCTGCCCAAAGACCCGAAGATGACCCACCGGTTCCGACCCAACCAATATTTCCGGGAAAGTTTTGTGGCGGCGGTCAAAAGGGCCAACATAGACGACTTCCACATGCATGACCTGCGACACACCGCCGCCAGTTATATGATCATGAACGGTGTTGACCTGCGGACAGTGGCGGACATTCTGGGACACAAGACCATTTCCATGACCATGCGCTATACCCATCTGCTCGACGACCACAAACTGAAGGCTGTTGACCGTATCTCGTCCCTTGGAATGTAGGACTTATTTCGCCGCGTCGGCCAACTTGCTGCCGGCCTTGAACTTGACCACCTTCCTGGCGGCAATCTTGATTTTCTTGCCGGTCTGCGGATTGCGTCCTTCGCGGGCGGCCCGTTCGGTAACTGAGAATGTGCCGAAGCCGATCAGGGTCACTTTGTCGCCTGCCGCCACGGCATCAGTGATTGCCGCGAGTACGCTGTCCAAAGCCTTCTCGGCGGCTGCTTTGCTTACATCACAACCCTTGGCCACTTTTTCGACCAGTTCACCTTTGTTCATGCGCCCTCCTGTTTTAATTCGCGAGATGTTTTCATCTGAAAAACCGTACCATTGCTCAGATAGCAAAACCATCCCGCTCTTGCAAGATTATTCTGCATCAGCGCCTTGGCCCGTTTTCATGAATTCACTGATTTCGCGGGGCGTGTAATAACGAAACCGTATCCGCTTGCTGAGTTTGGCCGTGTAATCGGAAAAGGCCATGACAATTTCCCGGCCCTCCGTCATCAGCTCTTCGCCCTCCTCGTGCGAGATGCCGTCCATCTCGCCGAGTCTGGCCTTGAAATGGGCATAGGCCATGTCGAACTGGCGCAGGATGTTGAAGAGCGTCGAGCCCAGCGGCGAATTGATCTTCAGAACCCGGGAGCCCCGTTCCTTGACCATGTTGATTTTCTTTTCCTGGATCTCCTGCCAGGTTGGTTTTCCCTGTTTGCTGTCGCTTTCGTCGGCCATTTTTTAATCCCCCTTTTTATCGTGCTGAAATAATTTTCGCATTCCTCCTGATCCTATGCCGATGCCACAGGTCCAGCAGATAAACCGATCCATACGGAAAGATCGCCGCAACCACCATGAGCATGGCGCTCTCGGCGGCCACCGGCAGTAGATGCGGCTTGATCTCGAAGAACCCGTAATATATTTTCTCCGCCCTGGACCCACAATGAGAAGCCACCTTCCAGATATTTTCCGGCGTGCTGACCCGAAACAGGATGAGATACACCACATAAACCAGGAAGGCCTTGAGCAGCAGGGACATGGCGCGGCCCGTGAGCAGCGAGTTGATGCCCTTGCGGGTGATGTTGCCGACATAGTAGCGGCTGATGTAACTGCACATCACGGTGTTGATGATCAGGGCGAGATAGGGGATGCCGCCGAACAGGATATGGCTCATGGTATCGAGTCGCTTGAAAACAAAGGGAAAGAGATAGAAATGGAAAACCGGAAAGAGCAGCACCAGGGCCAGCCCCTCGTGAAAGCCGCTTTTGATGCCGATCTTGAAAAAATCCAGAGTCCGTTCCAGGGTGAGAAATTCAGCAGGGATATTCTGGCCCTTGCTCTCGATCACATAAAATTGCTGGATCTCTGAGATGGCGCTAAGCAGGTCCTTTGGTTTATAGATCCTGCCGTTATCGGTGGTGATGATCTGGGCGTTGGTATCGTTTGTTCCCTTGCCGCTGTCCCGTCCCCGTGCCATTTATGTCTTATGTCATATTAGAAAATGATTCATAAACAACCTAATAGCTCTTTCCGGCGGGGATGACGTTTCAAAGGAGAAACAAACCCTTGAGGCGTATTGAGCAGGCTGTTGAAAAAATCGACATATTTCGAGCATATTCCAGTATTGTATGTTATAAAATAACCTATTGAATTAACAGCAAAAGAGGTTATCATTGCGAGGAAAACCAGCGCGGCGCTCCCGAGCGCAGCGGGATGTTCACCACCGGCATCGTCGTCTGCGCGGGCGCGCGCAAAATTGCCCTCTTTTTTACCGGCCGCCGGCATGTCGGCGAGAATCTCAACGATGTGCTCGCGCAGCGAGTCGCGGAGCTTGCCACGCCGCTGCAGATGTGCGACGGGCTTGACCGCAACGTCCCGGAGGATTTCAAGGTGATTCTCGCCAATTGTCTGATCCATGCCCGGCGTAATTTTGTGGACCTCCTGGTGAGTTTTCCCGATGAATGCAGCCATGTCATTCGAGACCCTGGCCGAGGTTTACAAACATGAGAAAATCGCCAGGCAGAAACGAATGTCGGACGATAGCGGCCTGCTCTATCACCAGGCCGAGAGCTGTCCGCTCATGGAGGAACTGCATGTCTGGCTGCAAACCCAGTTCGATGAAAAGAAGGTGGAGCCCAATTCGAGCCTGGGTCAGGCCATCAAGTACATGCTCAAACGCTGGCATAAGCTGACCCGTTTCCTGCAGGTCCCCGGCGCCCCGCTTGATAACAATATTTGCGAAAGGGCGCTGCAAAATCATGCGCCGCTGGTGCAGGCCTCGCCCAGGGACTGGCTGCCCTGGAATTATGCGGACAGCCTGCCAGCACATCCAAGCAATTCCCCGTCATAAAATAAGGGGTGCCGAGCCGGCACCCTGCTCCCTCTCCCCCTGCTCACCGCCTGGGGGGGGGGGTAACTCACTTTTTTCAAAGCCTCACAGGCTTGCCGGAAGTACACCAAAGAATTGGCTCGGCAGATGACGGAGCCCAAGAGGTCCAGGCGCCAATGTTGCGTTTTTGATACATATCAGAGTACAATAGTAAATATGCCTTTGGCTAAATAGTAAAAAGGAAGATATCGCAGCTTCCTCCAAGAGGCTCAATAGAATAATGATATTGATAAACAATATGCATCAATCACATAATAAGATAATACTGATAGGAATCGTGCTTAGCGTAATCTTTTGGATTATTGAGGCTGCTTTACATGTTTATATCTTCCACGAAGGTACCTTTTTGCAACAGCTACTTAGCCCAGAAGCTCATGAAGCCTGGATGCGTTTAATAGTGGTATGTATGTTTATTACATTTAGCATTTATGCTGAATCCATCATCAATATTCGCAGGCGGGCGGAGGAGGCGACCAGGCAGGCGTACACAAAGCTCAATCAGGTCCTTGATACCGCAGCTGACGGGATGCGTCTGGTTGATAACGACTTCACTATACTGCAGGCTAATGACACATTCGCGACCTTATCCGGTATTGGCAAGGATGAAGCGATAGGGAGAAAGTGCTATGAGGTGTTTCGCGGCCCGTTGTGTCATTCTCCTGCCTGCCCACTGACCCGTATTCTCCAGGGCGAAGGGCGCGTCGAATGTGATGTTGAAAAAGAACGATGTGATGGCACCACAGTACCGTGTATTCTTACAGCAACTCCGCTTCTGACTTCCGACGGAAAACTACTTGGCATAGTTGAGGATTTTAAAGACATCACCGACCGGAAACAGGCGGAGGCCGCCCAGTGGGAGAGCGAAAGACAAAAACAGACTATTCTGGATGCTTCAGTTGATGTGATTGTGCAGATTGATACGGAGATGCGGATAGTTTGGGCAAACAGGACGGCCGGGGCCATACTTAATGAAAAGCCAGAGAATCTCATGGGACATACCTGTCATAAAGTTTATCAAAACTCCGACACTCCCTGCCCTGATTGTCCCTGCAAAAGGGCCTTGGAAAGCGGACAGA
>JBFMAY010000040.1:0-38529 GCA_040755455.1 Thermodesulfobacteriota bacterium
AAACCGAGTGGTCAAAAAATACCGTCTACGTTGAACGGCAAAGCCTGAAACCTTCAAAGGCGATTGAACCGCTCATTGACCAGGCGGCCGGGATCGCCATTTCAGTCTGTGCCTACATGAAGATGTCGGCTGATAACATAGGGGATATCATTTCCATGTTCAATCTCATGATGCGCAAGAAACTCACGGAGATGTACACCACCAAATACGAGCAATTCATTGATAAATTCGTAGTCCGGCAGGTTGACTGCTGGGATTCTCTCTACAATTCAACTCTTCCCGAGTTGAGCTAACGAATTGCATCCATGTTGACAAATGGAATCCGGGCAGGTATCCCTTCCGAAAAAGGGGGGATGTGTATGCGTGGTTCTATATATTCTGAGCAAAAGTGTTCTTTGTGTGGTTCTGCCTTCACACATGACGAAAATAGAAGCGGTCTTTTTTGTCCTTCTCATCCAGATCAGCGAGCAACGGGCAAATTTATTGTTCGTTTCGGCAGGGATATTACCAAGCGATTTTCACATTTCATTGATGCTGAAAGGTTTTTGACCGGCATACGTTATGAAGTAGACCGAAATACTTTTGATGTTCGGGACTACAAAAAAGATAATCCCCTTGGTTTTGAAAATCTTGCGTCAAAATGGCTCATCATAAAGAAGCGAGACCTTGCCTATAATTCCTTTAGAAATGTAGAAAGATATATTCGTAAGGGCATTGATAAATGGGGCCAGAAAAGCATCAAGTCAATAAAATTTGCCGATATTCAAGAACTTCTTTACGAGCAAACCTGTTCTAGCAAAACCGTTTATGATATGAAAACCTGGCTGCAGCAATTTTTCAAATGGATTGCTGATAATGAGGATTGGTATAGGCCCCCAAAATTCCCCGAGATCAAATATGAATTGGGCTGGCGAACAATCATTGATAAGGAAACTCAGGGGAGAATCCTTGACGAAGTAAAACGCATCTCATTTGACTATAATCCGAAAATTTGGCTCGCCATCAAATGGCTTTCCGTCTATGTCAAATTGCGCCCTATCGAGCTATTAAAGCTCAAAGAAAAGGAAATCGGCGTTAACGGCTTTATTGTCGTTCCCCCGAAGGTCGCAAAAGAGCGGAAATCAAAGATTATCCCCCTTCTTGATGAAGACATCGATTTCTTAAATAGCATGCCTCGTGGTTTCCCTGATATGCCTTTTTTCCGTCATACGAAACATACAAGGGGCGTCCGTGAAAATAGACAGTTCGGGAGAACGTATCTTTATGAATGGTGGAAGCAAGCCTGCGGAAATCTCGGGATTGAAGGTGTGGATTTATACGGTGGTACTCGTCACAGTACAGTGACGGCTCTTTCAAGGTATTTCAGCCGTGATGAAATCAAGGAACATGCAACCGGCCATGACACTTCAAAAGCGTTTGAAAGATACATGCAGGCCGAGGCCAGCAAGTCATTAAAAATGTATCAAATCGCCGCTACTCAAAGCAATAAGCCTGAACAACATCCGAACAACGTCATTCAGGTTAATTTCAAAAATAAATCAAAATAAATCAAATGGTTACTGGTGCCCGGAGCGAGAATCGAACTCGCACAGCAACGAGTGCCGAGGGATTTTAAGTGTATTGGCTATATTATGATAACTATTTGTCATTTAAGACATTTATTTTCTGTTGAAGCCAATTTGTTCCATTTTTGTTCCATTAGCTTGAGAATATCCGGAAAAAATCATTACCGGAATACCTTAAACGGCCGGACAATTTTTCCATCCTCGCTTCTTTCCCATTGATCTGCTGGAAGCTTTACGCGGATTTCTGAACCCGGTCTTTTTTATCGGCCAGTCTTTTTTCCAGGCTGGCGATCCTCGATTCCATCTCCTTCATTTGGTTCCGTAACTTCAGGTTGTCGTTTTTTGTGCTGACTGATTCATGGAAAACATCGATCAGTTCCGCAAGCACATCTCGATAAATCGTATCCGATTCCAGAATTTCCACCACTTTCATGATTTTTTCTGAAAAACCAGACTGAGCTTCCCGAAATTTTTTAGGCGATTTGAAATCGATGACCCCTTTGTCTGCTTGTGCAATCTTGTTCTTTGCCGCCGACTTTTGTTCGTTTCCCTTCTTTCCTTCCGAAATATCGAGACCGCCCCTGCTTAAAAGGCCGCGCCCAAGGGCAAGCATGTCCTCGTAAGTCATGTCGAAGTGGCCGGCGATCTTGGCCCGCACCTCTTCGGAGCCGGGTTTACGGCCTTTGACAATGGCATTGAGATAGCCACGGTCAATGTTTTGTTGGCCGGAAAGACGACTTTGCGCTCCCCGACCTTCTTGAGCCAATAAATGAGCCAGCGCTGTCTGGAATTGATGTGTAACTGATTGAGCCATAAGTCAACAATAGACCATATGCTCAATAAATAAAAGAAAAAAATGCACAATCCAGCTTTTTAGACAATTTTATGTTGACAATATAGGCTACTTTTAATAACAAAGTTGACCATGAAGCCTACATCAAAGAAAATGACCCAGCGGGAGATAGCCAGGTCAGCGCAAATTGGACCTGACTTTTTAAGTCACATCATTCGAGGACGGCGGCGTTGTCCTCCGGCGGTTGCCCTTCGCCTGGAAGAAGCAACCGGCATCAGCAGAGTGACCTGGGTGTGGGGAACACCTGACGAAATAAGAGAGGCGGTGCAAGAGCATATTGCAACACCAAGAGAAGAATATGGACATTGAGGCCAGGCTTGCGGCAATCGAAGAAATGCAAGGCCGGATTCTTAACCTGTTGGCTAAAGGTGTAGCCTCGCCATCGGGAACAATGACCCTGAAGGAAGCCGCCGCCTATACCGGCTATTCGCCCGACCATTTCAGAAGGCTGGCGGTTGAACAACGAATTATTCCCTTTTCTAGGCCGTCGGGTCAACAAAAGGGCAAGTTGCTTTTCAGGAAATCAGACCTGGACACATTTCTGGACTCATCAAAAAAAGGAGAAAAGGAAATAAAGCAACCGGGGCGCAAAAGAAAATCAAAGAATATCCGGTTGTGGTAGGCAGCGTGGGAGGAAAAAATGACGATAGTTTCATGAATGGGTTAAAGGGGCTGTCGCCAGAACTCCAGAAAAAGATAAAGGCCATGGCCGAAAACCCGCCTCTGCCTGTCTGGCATGAGGAATCCCGTGGCGTACCTAATATTTGTCTCCGTTCGGCACTTTTTGGAGTGATCCAACGCGGGCGCAGAAAAGCGGTTAAGGGTGAGCTGGTTGCCGCAGTAAAAGGGATCGATATCCGGTATACCGGCTGGCGTCTGGACCAGGGTGATTTTGACGTATTGGCCCACGCTCTCCATTTGGCATCCCGGCAGCAGGAAAATTCACCTTCAGGTTACATACAATTCACTGCTAAAGGCTTTCTCCGGGAAATTGGTCGCAAATTCGGCAAGTCTGGGCGGGACTGGCTGAAAGATTCATTACGGCGTTTAACCGCCTCGGCCGTTGAGATCAAGGCGGAGATCCGACATCAGTACAGGGTCGAATCGTATATTTATGCCGGTTCGCTGATCGACGAATTTTATTACAACGTCCAGAAAAAAACCTATTTCCTGAAAATCAATCCCAAGCTCGCCTCCCTGTTTGATTCCGGTTGGACAATGCTTCAGTGGAAACAACGGCTCCACCTGAAGACCGATCTCGCCAAATGGCTGCACGGCTTTTATGCCAGTCATGCCGTTCCCTATCCGATGAAGGTCTCGACGCTGAGGCATTTATGCGGTTCCGAGTGCAGCCGGTTATCAGATTACCGGGGCAAGTTGCGCGCCGCGATGGAAGAACTGGTCAAATTCGGTCTTCTCGAATCCTGGGAAATTGACCGTCTTGACAAGGTTTATGTCCAAAAGAAGAAAAATATTACCGGCAGTGCCACATAAACAGGGGGCATAGCGGTCGCACCAGGGGGGCATAGCGGTCGTAAAGGGGGGGCATAGCAGTCACACCCCGGGGGCATAGCGGTCGTAAGGGTGGGCATAGCAGTCGCACAAAGGGGGGCATAGCAGTCGCACCTAGGGGGCATAGCGGTCGCAGTACAATTAACAAAAAACAGCCGAATCGCCAGCTAATAAAGGGATGCGTGGAAACGGCCGCAACTGCCTAATCATCTTTAATCTTATTTTTAATCTTAAAAGAAAGGGGGCCTGTAAGAGGTCCGGGAAAAATGACTCGACCGGTTTTGATCGATCAGCAGGCAATCAGCAATGAAATGTGGAAAATGGCAATGCAGTGGGTTTTGGCAAACCGAAAACTCGTCCGCCAGATTGCCTCGCCGTACTTCCGCCATATGATGGCCGAAAACGAGGATCTCTTGCAGGAAGCAACCTTAGCCGCCTTCAAGGCCCTGCTGGCCGCCAGGAAGAAAGCGAAACCCAAGCAGTTCGTTCCTTTCTTCAGAGTAATTTTCAAGACCAATTGCATAAAACTGGCCTCCGGCATTCAAACCGAATACTGCCAGGAGGTCCACAATCTCCCCGGGCCCGAACACGAAGAAGAGCTGGAAGATTTTGAAGATCCTGAACTTGTCGAAGAAGCATTGAAATCCGTGAGCAAACGGCAACGCGAGATCTGCCTCTGGTTGCTCGAACAACCCGAACCGGCAAGCACCCCGGAACTGGCCAGGGAATTCAACATCAGCCGCCGCCATGCCTGCCGGTTAATCAGCAATAGCATCAAGTGCATAACCGGAGCCTCGTTATGAGTATGACAATCAGGGAGTTTGCCAAAGATTCCCGCATTCCGAAACGTGTGCTTCTCTATCTTAGCCGGGAAGGGATCATTCAGGATCCCCTTTGCCGGGAAGACCATATCGGACTGCATCTCCTCGAAAAGGTCTGGGGCAGAAAAGAGGTGCTTCGGCCCCAGTTGACCAAACTCTCCATGAAGGCCCGGCTCAGTTTTATCAGGACGGCCGATCTGCCGACCAAATGGGAACGTTATGCGTATAGCCGGTTCAGGAACCAGGACGAAGGTAAAATCCTGGCCATGCAAACCGTGGTGGAAGAGATCGAAATCTCTTTCGGTTTCAGCCTGAGCAATCAGCATGTCAAGAGACTTTACAAGATCCGAAACCGGGCTCAGGTGTCACGGCATCGAGAAAAAAATCATACAGGAAAACAAAGCGGACCGCTCTTACAGAGCGCAAACAAATAAGTAAAAAACAGCATTTATTGGCGCTTACCGGATGGCTGGAATCAACTCTTATCAAGGCAAATTTTTTCAAAAAAATTGGCAGCCCAGGTCACATGACCCGGAAAAAGAAAACAGAGGCAAAAGCAAAGAAGATGAGAATGCGGATTTTCGGCAGTGTGATATCAGCAATGACGATGGCAATGATCCCGGCCGCCGGGATGGCGGCAATGTCTGTCGCGGAACAGCACTACGTTTTCAAGATGGATATTACCCAAGACGTTTCTGCCCGCACATTTGTAATCGGTGAATTCGTTAAAGCCAAAGAATTACGGCCTCCGGCTGCAATCCCGGTCGCCGAGAAAAACAAAATGCTCCTGTCTCTCAGGACGAGAGAGACGGATGACGCGGGTGAAAAACAAATTCGGGCTGCTCATGCACTCGTTTCCCCGGTGCTCTTTGAGCTGGCCAGTTCAAGCCTGGCGGAGAGAACAGAGGAAGAACTTCTGGCCGCTCTTGAAAAAAGGACCGACAAGAAGACCCCTCTTCAGATCACGGGCTATACCTGCGATCTTGGCTCGCAGCAGGTCAACGATGATCTGGCCATGAAACGAGCGACCACCGTTGCTGAATTGCTGAGAGCCCATGGTTTTCGAGTAGGTGCCGTCCATGGCAAGGGAAAACAAGGCTATGTATCGAGTGATCCCGCCATGCGGCATTTGAATCGCCGGGTGGAGATCGTGATTCCTTCTCGGTCTGCAAGGGAAGAACGGTGAAGTTCATAAATTTTGCGTACAACCCGGTGCTGAAGTGGCCGGTAACAAAAAATCATCAAAATAGGAGTGAGCACAAAATGCACAGCATCAAATCACAACTGCGGAGTCTGAGTCCGAGGTCGCTGTTCCCTGCCGGCCTTAAACGCAAAAAGACCATCGCCGCCCTTGCGGCTTTCGGAGCAACGTGCCTGCTGGCCGCGAGCCAGGCGGACGCCTTCAACGCACCGGCGGCAGGAACCTTTGCCTTTGATATCTACGATATCGGGATCAATCAGATCCTCAAAGGCCCCATCGGTTTTGCCGCGGGCGTCGGTTCCATGGTGGCGGCCGCGGTAATGGCGATCAGGCAGATGTTGCTGCCGGCCGCGGCAACTGTGCTTGGCGGTGCTTTTCTTCTCAAGGCGGACAGTGTCGTGTCCTCCCTTGGGGCTATGATCCGGTAAAAAGAAAATGTCAGACGAAGTAAAGAGAGCCTTTCCGCAATACCTTTCGAACCCGTTCCAGATCCTCTGGTACGAAAGCGATGAATTGGCGCTGTTCATGTTTTTCCTGATGCTGGCCTTGATGTACGGCAGCGTGTTCTGGTTTTTCCTGTTTGCCGGGCCGTATGTCTACAGCCGGATCAAGCGGCAAAAGCCCCGGGGCTTTCTTTGTCATCTGCTCTATATGGCCGGCATTATCAGGATGAAGAACTATCCCGGCTATTTCGAGAAGGAATTTTTCGAGTAGGCGGCGCTATGCGAATGGATGTCTTCATGCAGAAAACCAGCAATCTGTTCACCGAAAACCGGCTGCTGAAGTTCGTGATTTTTATCCTCGCCATGGCCGTGGTGGTGAATTCGTTTCTGGTCAGCCGGGCCATTAAATATCAGCGGGTCATTCTGATTCCGCCCAAGTTGAGCGGCAACATCGAGTTTGTGGAAGGAAAACCTTCCGATCAGTACCTCCGGGATCTGGCACGAAGAATTGTCGGTCTGGCCGCCACCTACTCGCCGGCCACGGCCCGCAGTCAATTCGACGAACTGCTCGCTTTCTATGCCCCGGAAGAATATCCCGCTGCGGCAAAAGCATGGTACGCCCTGGCCGGTCGTGTGGAAGAAAGCCAGGTCAGCAATGTCTTCTATCTGCGCAACCTGATCGTGGACAATGCCGAACAACGTCTGGAAATGATCGGCGACCGCAGGCAGTTCGCTGAGGACAGACTGATCGATGCGGCCTCGAAAACCTATGAGGCGCGGTACAGACTTGAAGACGGCAGATTTTACCTGCTCTCCTTCATGGAAAAACAGCTCTAGAAACAGGGGGTGGAGAAAACTGAATGTGTAAAATCAATGCGATTATAGTGCCGGTTCTGCTTGCCGTAACGGTTCAGGCCGCCCAGGCAGCAAGTTCTATCCTGCCCGAGGTGACGACGGCGGTGGATTTATCGTCTTCCGATATTAACCGGATAGTCTGTCCCGGGTCGATCAACGATCTGATTTTCTCCAAGGAAAAAGGGATCGAAGGTCATTTTGTCGGCAATAACGCCTTTGTGAAATTCACGATCATCGTACAAGGCGACGATAAAAAATATTCGACCACCCCCACCGAACTGTTTGTGAGCTGCAACGATACCATCTATTCACTGATCGCCACTCCCAAAAGAATCCCCTCCGTCACCCTGCGCCTTTCGCCCCCGGCGACCGGCGATTTCAAGCAGAACATCAGTCGCTATCAGGCCCTGCCCTTCGAAAAGAAGGTCTTGCAACTGATCCGTGAAGCATACCAAGGGGGATACCCTGACAGCTACCGGATATCGGAAGCCGACGCCATGGTCAATATCTCCGTTGACCTCTCCGTCCGTTTGGTGCGAACCGTTGACGTGGAAGGAGTCGGTTTGCGGCTGAAGGAATACAAGGTGAAGACGACGGCTGACCAAAGCATTCAGGTCACTGAAAAGGATTTTCTCCGGGCGGAGATGGGTGAAGGCATCATTGCCGTGGTGGTGGAGAATCACTCCATCGAGCCGGGTGGGTCCTCGCGGGTTTTCATCGTCGAACAGAGAGGAGAGGATTCGTGAATCTGAGAGAACGTTTCAACGGATTGAGTCCTTTCCAGAAAAAGATCTGCGTCTGGTCCCTGGTCGGGGCCGGGGTCCTGCTCGTCATCATCGTCGGTTATAAAACAAGCCGCGCACCCCAATCGGGGCAATCGGGCCGTCATGAAAAGACACGGGAGATCACCCTGGAACCCGACCTGATTCAGAAAACCATGCTGCGCGAACAGCGAAAAGAGATCGAGGCCATGCAGGCCCAGATAGCCAAACTTGCCAGGGAGAACGGGAACAGGCAGGTTGAACCGGCTCCGCCACCTCCGGCGGAACAAACTCTCCCGGATATTCCTTCCGCCGACCAGGTGGCGCAATCCACAGCGCCGCCCTTTATGGGAACCGCGATGGCGCCGAGATTTCCGGCACCGCCGGCTCCACAGGCTCCGCCGCCACCAATGGAAGATAAGATTATCGGCGGCATCGGCATCCTGTCCAATCAGGATAGCTCCCCGTCTGCTTCCAAGGCCCAGATGGATAAAAAAAAAGAAAACCGGACGGTTTATCTGCCTCCATCTTTTATGGAGGCCATGTTGCTGACCGGTTTCGACGCTTCTACGTCGGGGGACGGTAAGAACAATCCGGAGCCCCTTTTATTGCGCATTCAGGCTCCGGCAGTGCTGCCCAATGATGTCAAGGCCAACCTGCGCGGCTGTTTCATCATCGCCGAAGCCGTCGGGCGGCTCAACAAGGAAAGGGCCGATGTGCGGCTGGTGTCACTCTCATGCATCGGCCGCAAGGGACAGGCGGTCATCGATACAACGGTCAAAGGATTCGTGACGGACAGCGACAGCAAGGTGGGGCTCTCCGGTCGGGTGGTTTCCAAAATGGGAGCCGCTACCGCCCGGGCCGTGGTGGCCGGCATCTTCGGCGGCGCTGGCGATGCCCTGCAGGCCTCCTCGCTGACTCAATCCACCTCCGCCCTGGGCACCACAACCATTGTGGACAGTGATCAACTGGCAAAGTCGGCGGCCGGCGGCGGTCTTTCCGAGGGAGCAAAAACTCTGCATGAACTCTATCTGGATCTGGCCAAGCAGGCCACGCCGGTAATCGAGGTCGGGGCAGCCAAAAAGGTCACCGTGGTCATCTCGGAAGGCAAGGAGCTGGAAATCAAAGAGATCGAGAGTGAAAAGTTGTAACAGAATTCATGAACGCACAAATTCAAGCAACGGGCCGTATTCGTGCCGATCAGCAGTTTTAAGCGTTATTATGTATCGTTGCCGGCAGTCCCCGGCTTGAATCAGATTTTCGCTGGCCCATGTAAAACGTGGGCGACCGAGAACATGGACCAGGAGCAGCTCCGCAATGACCCTGGCATGCCGACCATTACCGTTTGCAAAGAGATGTATGGAGTCGAAACGATGGTGAAACCGGAAGGAACCCGAGATTAGGGATTTTTAAGGAGAACGGTTGGGAACTCCCCGTTTTTTCGTATCAAAAAGGAAATTTTAACTGGTCAAAGAAAGCCAACTCTGCAGCATTTTAAGCTCTGACTATCAGGTACGATGTCATTTATTTTTCCCGTTCTGGGGGGATACTGGCGTTGCAAAATTTACAGTAGATGGTTTCATGTTTTTTGCTTGGCTTGACCACTTGATCTCGGCCGCATTTCGGGCAGGTTCTTTTAAGTTTGAAAATCGTTGCGACTGCTGCATAGAAAGGAATCATAGTCCATCTCCCAATCTGTGTTTTCGGTTCATCCTGCTTTGGATAATTTATAACACCAAAAGACCGTGCTTTTCTAAAGAACCGCTACGTACTTCCCCGCTACCCAAGAGGTGTGAAACCTAGAGAAAGCCTGGTGTAACCGCAAAAAGTCATTCTGTTTCAGTAATGACTTGCCCGCGAGAAGTGAAAGAAATTCCCTGATTAGACTCTGCGCCAATCATGATTGTCTCGACAATAGGAGAATTGACTAATTTGTCAGATTCCCAGGTAACAATAAAATTTGCGCCGGAACCTCCGGATTTGTCTTTTTGGGGAATAATGTAACGTGTTGATCCTAAAGGTTTTAAAATAGCAGCCGAGTCTATGAATTTTTTCAGGAGAGTGCCCTGCGTTTCGAAATAATCAACCGACGTAACTTTTATTGAAGAGTTTCGGTCTATATTTCTAATGCTGAGCGTTACAGTCAACAATATGGGAATTTCTCGATTTCCAGCGTAAATATGGGAATAGGCCGGAACATAGATGGTTTGGCCTTTCGATAAAATTGCTGTTTCAGCAGCATATGACGTGGATGTAGATACATTCCCACTGAAAACCATGAACAGCAGCATGAAAAAATAATATCCTTTCATATTGTTTCCTCTTTTCAGCGGAGATATTATTGTCAACCTCCGGCCAATTTACTGAATTCATCTCGTTCAAGTCGATTGCCAACAACCGCCACCAAGTCACCGATGTAAAAAGTATAGTTCACTTGAGGGTTCGTGTGAAATGTTTTTCCGTGGATTATACCGACAACAGATGCTCCGGTTTTGGTGCGAATAGCAGCCTCCTTAATGCTTTTTCCTACAAGAGAGCTTCCAGATGTAATGGTCACCCATGAAATTTCTAACATATTTTTCAAATTATCAAGCTTGGCCAAGATCTGAATGTCATTGCTTGATTGGAAGATCGGTGCATAAAGCTTTTGTCGAACGGCATCGGAATATTGCTGAATAACAGCTACAGGAATTTCCAAATGGAGAAGTGCCTGTCTTGCGATTTCCAGCCCAGCCTCCATCTCTGGCAGAATCGCCATATAAACCCCGCTTGTATATAATGACTGAGCTTGCTTAGCGCCATCGGCTCTTGCAATGATATGTAACTTTGGTTTTAAACGATGAGCCTGTTTTATGATGGACTGCGCAGTAATAACGGAAGGGGTCGTAATCAGCAGAAGCCTAGCGGCATGAAGATGTGAGGCGTCAATCACTGTCGCTTGACTCATGTCGCCATAGATTACTGGAAATTTAGCGGTCTTGCATTCAAGCATTCGCTGATGATTCAGTTCAATAATGACAAATGGGAGATTGAGCTGGGTAAGGATCTGGGCTATGTGTTGCCCCACCCGCCCGCCTCCAGCGATGACGACATGGCCATTAAGTCCATCTTGCGGAATGTTCTCTGTTTGCAGCGGCTCGTATTTGAACAACCTTTTTTTTAATTTATAGAGAGGGGAAGCCAATGCCGAGGCAAAGGGGGTGAACACCATACTCAGCACAGACAGTGAAAGAATGAGAGAATACATGTTCCGGTCGATGGCCTGTGTTTCAAGCCCAACTCTGGCAAGCACAAAAGCAAATTCACCAACTTGGAACAAACCGAGTCCGACTGCAATGGGAACAATATTGATATAGCCGAAGAGCATGGCGAGGCCTGAGAATACTGTACCTTTGAAAAGTGCGACAACAAATACCAGGAAAAGAATTTCAGCCCAGTTTTCGAATAAAAAAACGGGGTCGAGAAGCATGCCGACCGAGGTGAAAAACAAAAGACCAAAGATGTCCCTTAGGGGAACAATGTCGCTTAATGCTTGGTGGCCATAATCCGATTCGCTGAGTACCATCCCGGCAACAAAAGCACCAAAAGCAAAAGAAAGACCAAAGAGGTATGTGGCATAACCTACCCCGAGACCTATGGCAGTAATGGATAAAATGAACAGCTCCCTGGAGTTCCACTGGGCTACATGGGCCAGCAACCACGGGAGTAACTTTCTGCCCAAATAATGCATCGACACCAAGAAGGCTACAGATTTGAATACGGCAATACCTAAAAGAGGCAACCCTGCTTCTGGGTTGCTAATTTGCGGGAGAATGATCATCATTGGGATGACTGCCAGATCCTGAACAATAAGCATCCCAATCATTACTCGACTGGAAAGTGTCCCCACAAGCCCCCTACTCATAAGGGTCTTCATCGTCACCATTGTACTGGAAAGTGATATTAAAGCACCTAACCACAATGAGCTCGCCGAGGACCATCCTAAATACTTGCCAAGAAAAAAGCCGAGACTGATCGTGAGTAAAATTTGAACAGGGGTACCAATCAAGGCGATATTCCGCACCGGTTTTAATTCGTTGACGGAAAATTCCAATCCCAGCGCAAAAAGAAGAAGGGCCACGCCGATTTCAGCCAACAATTCGATTTCATGGGTGTCGCCAACCGTTATCCCGCCAGTATGTGGACCGACAAGAATTCCGGCAAATATGTATCCCAAAATCAATGGTTGCTTCATTTTTTGGGCAATAAGAGCGCCAACCAAGGCGGCTAGGACGATAATGATGATATCTGCGGCCACTCCCATCCTGAAAACCTCATTTCAGAAAATTACATTCTGTTGTCGATCAATGATCCATACTCACACGGTAAAACTATTTAATATAATGAAATTTTTAACAATTATACGCAAGATTAAAGTTTTTTGGGTCCTTGAAGAACGTAGTCTAGAAGAATTAAGCGAGTAAGTAACACCTATTATCATATTTTTTTCCTACCATTCAGGTCACTCCCCCCGAAAATAGATATTGAGACAAAATTGTCAAAAGCACCTTTTGGGGGAGATCTTCTGTGCGACTACTTCGTAAAATTACCTGGCTTTGCTGTGGATTGCTGCTCACCGGCTGCGGGGCGGTATTGAACCCTTACCACGAAAACTTCAACTGTCAGGCTCCGGAAGATGCCGGCCATTGCGTGGACACGCCGTCCGCCTATGACGAGGCCGTCGGTACCAAGCAACCGCTTAAAGGGGAAGAGGCTGATCCCGAAAAACAGGTCGAATCGGCCCGACTTGATCGGTTGGCGCAGTTGCTGAAGGAGCCGAAAACACCGATGATTGTTCCGCCGCGGATATTACGGGTGTTGATCCTACCATACAAAGGGGGAGAGGACCTGTTCATGGCCCGCTACGCTTATCTCCAAGTGGAATCGGCCAGGTGGGTGCTCACCGGCATTGAGGAGGATGCCGAACAGCCATGATCTCCTTTCTTGAACGTCTCGTCTATGGTTCCGAGGGTGGTATGAAGTTCGCCGACCTCAAGAAAATGGTCCGGCGGGACTCCTTTTCCCACTACCTCAACTATGTGGCCTATGATCCGGAAACCGAGACCTATCTGAACCAGGACAACACCATCGGCATTCTCTGGGAGTGTACCCCGCTTTCCTTTGCCGGCCTCAAGACCCTGAAGACCCTTGAAGGCCTGTTCAGGGCCGGTCTGCCGATGGAGTCGGTGCTGCAGTTCGTCTTTCACGCCGATCCTCATGTGGAGCCGATCCTCGATCTTTTCCGCGAGTCGAGAAAGAGAGCGCATCCCCTGGTTCAGGCCAATATGGCGGCGGTCAGCTCCTTTGTCCGCCAGGGCGTGCATGGCGTTCAGGAAAGCGCCGGTATTCCGGTCCGTAACTTCCGGCTGTTCGTGGCGGTGAAGCTGCCCAGAAAATGCCGGGAGGCCAGAGGCAACCCCCTGAAGGAAATCAAGCGGCAGATTGACGAGACCCTGGCCGCCGCCCAGCTCCATCCGCGCAACATGGGTCCGGAGCAACTCCTGGAATGGTGCCGCCGTTTCCTGAACCGTTACCCGGAGGAATATCCGGACCGAAATTTCGGCCAGTATGACCGGTATGTCCCCATCCGTAAGCAGATTATCAACAGCGACACGGTGATACGGGACGAAGGCGACTGCCTCAAGGTGGGCGACAAGTATTTCTGCTGCACCACGCCCAAGATGTTTCCCAAGGAGGTCGATCCCCTGCAGACCAATTCCCTGTTCGGCGGCATCTGGGGATTGATTTCGGACGCCGATCAAATCAAGACAGGTTTTCTTTATGCAGTAAATGTCATCTTCGAATCGCTTTCCGGCACCCTGCACACCAAATGCAACCTGGTGCTGCAGCAGGAGGCGGTGGGCTCCTTTTCTCCCTCGCTCAGGCGCAAGCAGGATGAATACCTCAACGCCGCAGACGAGCTGGACAAGGGCACCCAGTTTGTGAAGGTGATGCCCATTCTCTGGACCTGGAGCGTTGACAAGAACAAGGCCTTCGATTCCATGGTCCGGGCCCGGCGCATGTGGGAGAGCAGCGGCTACACCATGCAGCAGGACTGGGCGATTCTGAAGATTCTGTTCCTGGCCGCACTTCCCCTTGGCCTCTATACGGAAGGCAAGACCCTGCAGAACATCAATCGTGACTTCATTGCCCCGGTACCTACGGTTACCGCCATTCTGCCGGTCCAGGCCGATTTCGCTGGGGCCGGCATACCGAAACTCATCTTTCTGGGACGCAAGGGGCAGCTGGCCGGACTCGATTTTTTCGATTCGGGGGCCATCAATCAAAATGTTTTCTGCTGCGCCAGTTCCGGCAGCGGCAAGAGCTTTCTGGTCAACTCCATCTCGTTCAACTATTACGCCACCGGAGCTCTGGTGCGCATCGTGGACATCGGCGGCAGCTATAAAAAGATGACTACGATGCTGGGGGCGAGATACCTGGATTTTCAGCCCGGCACCAAGGTATGTCTGAATCCCTTCACCCATATCGAAGATCCGGATGAAGAACTGAAAAGCGTCACCGCGGTCTTTGCCCAGATGGCCTACTCGAACTCGGCGGAAAGCAGTCCGGACGACACGGAAATGAACCTGATCAGGAACGCGGTCCGTTGGGCCTGGCAACAGAAGGGAAACGAGGCGGATGCCGACACGGTGTACGAATTCCTGTCACGCTTTCCAGAGGTGCCCGATTCCGGATTGTCTGAGATGGCGGACAACGCCAAACTCTCAGAATCCGCCGGCAAGCTGGCCTTCAATATCAGGGAATTCACCAGTCGGGGAGCGCATGCCAGGTTTTTTACCGGCCCCTCCACCTTCGACATCCGCCAAGACGAATTCGTGGTCCTGGAGCTGGAGCATCTCAAGGTGCAGCCGGAACTCTACCGGGTGGTGACACTGCTGGTGATCAACGCCGTGACTCAGGATCTCTACCTCTCGGATCGTTCCCGACCACGCCTGATCATCTTCGACGAGGCCTGGCAGTTCATGGGCGAGGCCGCCATGCTGGCCCCGGTTATCAGCGAGGGTTATCGCCGGGCCCGGAAATACCAGGGCTCGTTCATGGTCATCACCCAGTCGCTTTTCGATCTGAAAAGCTTCGGCGCGGTGGGCGAGGTGATCAAATCGAACTCGGCCTTCAAGATTCTGTTGGAATCCCAGGACTTCAGCGCTGCCAAGCAGGAAGGCCTCATCGATTACGACAACTTCACCACTGAACTGCTCAAGAGCGTCAAATCAAAGCCACCTAAATATTCGGAACTCTTCTTCGACACCCCCTTCGGCAACGGGGTATTGCGCCTGGTGGTCGATCCCTACACCTACTACATCTACACCTCGAATCCGCGTGAGATTGCCGCCATAGAGAAACTGGTCAGAGAGGGCAAGGACTATGATCAAGCCATCCGCGAGATGGTGCGCCTGCATCGCGCTTAGTCTTCTGCCGGGGCATGCTCTGGCCGCCGATCCGACCTCCGCCGCCCAGGATGCGGCCGGGGCCGTTCTGCACCAATTCGGTTCCGCCGACGGAATCAGAGAGAACGCCTCCTTGCCGCTTACCTCCGATAGCACCCAGCTTTCGACCATTAACGGTTCGGACTCGGCTGCCGTGCAGATCAGCAACCCCTCCTCCAACGCCTTTCTCTCCGTCTCGATCCAGAAGGCCGCAACCGGCGATCTCTTACCGGTGCGAGTCTCCCAAGACCTCGATTTCGATGGCGTATTCGATTACGCCTACCAGGCATCATTTCCAGCTTCGGGAATCTGTGCCAACGGTATTATTTCCTGTGATGCCGGGACATGGGACAATTGCCGAGGCTACACCTGGTCTGCCGACGCCACGGCAAGGGCGAGCCTGCAGAGTGTGCCCATAAACCAAATGGCCGGCTGTTATTGCGTCAATCAGAGCTGCGGCGGCAATAACAATTCCGACGCCATGCTCAAGGACCTGGGCGGGGCGGTTGCCGGGGTGGTCCAGCAGCAGAAAGGCGGTTATGCCATTTCCAGGGTGGAACTGAATGCATCGACCATCAGCTATTACGGCCAGGACAGCAGCGGTTCGCCGACCGGCACCGTGCCCCAGACCGCCTATTTCTCCGATCCCGGTTCAATATCCGGGGATGCATACGCCGAAGTTGCCAACCAGACCGGCGATCCGGACAGCTATTACTCCATGATGACCACGAGTTTTTCCGGCAAGGGCTCGAATACCGGGGTGCAGAGTTGCACCGTATCCAGAGAGGTCTCACTTCAGGAAGTGAGTTTGTCCGACATCATCACTCCGGCGGGCGGCACCGGTGCGGTGCAGATCTGCGGCACCGACTGCATCAGGCTCATCCTTGGCAGGCAGGGAGACAACTACTGGTCCGGCTATTGCTCCATCTATGAAGAAAACTACAAGGTCTATGTCAACAAGCCGGACCTGATCCGAAGCGCCACCCTGATGCGGGCCATCTGGGACGATTACATCCAGGTCTGGATCGGCGGCACCAAGGTCTATAACGGGCCGAATGCAAATTTCCCTCCCGAGACCGGCGGGGCCTGCGAGCTTTCCACTTCATGGAACGTCAATCCGAACAAGGATGTGACCCAGTATTTTCAGCAGGCCGGGCTTGTCGATACCAAGATCAGGGTGTCGGTCGCCGGAGGCGGCGAAGGGTACGCCTTTGTCGAGGTACGGGTGAACAATCTATGCCAGACCCTCGATGATGTCATAACCGACAATTGTTCTGCTCTGGAGGCGGACAGCAACTGTGACCTCCAGGAGGAATTCGTGGACGGGGTGCAGACCTACCGGAATTTCAATCCCACCAGCAACGATCCGCTGCCAAGCACCAGAACGATTACGGCAAGCGCCGGTTGCAGCAAGAATATCACCCGCGACTGGTGGGAGAAGGAACGGACATACCGCTGCACCAGCAATAACACCTTCGACTTCAGCGACGCCGCCCGCCGGGTGGACACAATCACCGGTTCGCTGGACGGAAACAATCTTGGCCAATCGACCTTTGATTTCACCGATGCCCGTCAGGATACCGATACAGGGATATGGACGACGGATGATCAGACCGTTGAGATAAACCCGATCGATCCCCCGCCGGACTGCGAATTTGTCTGCAAAACCAGAAAACTGGTGCAGGACACCCAGGCCGCCGTCACCGGGGTATCCACCGATTATCAGAATACTCCGGCACGGTACGACACCTTTTACCATGTCTGCGGACCAGACAACTCTTGCCCGGCAGGCCCGGGAGAAGAGATTGTCGAAGACTGCCAGTGCCTGGATGAATTCGCCGAGGCCGCTTCGGTCATGATGGTGCTGGATGAAGCTGGCAGGGACATGATGTGTTCGGACGGCGGTACCACCGCCACCGGCGATTGCGTGGGGGAAATCAAAATCTTTAACGGCAAGGGCAGTGAATGTCTGCAGAACGGCTGGGACACTACCTTCTTCAATTGCTGTAACGACTCGGTCGACAGTTGGCTGTTTTTCAGGGAGCATTGTCCGGACGCCAGCCTGGAAACCGTCCAGGCCAAGCAGGCGGGCAGTGCCCACTATATCGGTACCTACTGCAAGAGAGACATCCCAATCATCGGCTGCATCCAGGAAGCCGAAGTCTATTGCCTCTTCAACTCGAAAATGGGTCGGATTATCCATGAACAGGGCCGCGTGCAGCTCCAGCAATTCAACCCCAACGGCAATTGGGGATCGGCAGGAGCGCCGAATTGCGAAGGACTGACGCCTGAAGAATTTCAGATGCTCGATTTCTCGGAAATAGACCTTTCCGAGATGTTCGGAGACATTGCTCCGTTACCAGAAGCCCAGATGCGGAACGATGTCCAGGGCGCGATCAACGATTTTCAGAATAAGGTGCAGTAGCTAAAAATTATGCCCCCGTCAAGCCCGCACCTCGAAAGGTACGCTGCACGGCACGAAAAACTTCTTCGAAGTGAGGTAACTCGGCCATCTGATTTGCCAGTCGCATCTGCCACAACTTTTTAAAACGCGCTTCTTTCTTACCGAATTCCTCGCCCATACCATCCAGCCCTCTTCCCCGGTATTCGAGCTTTGCTGTTATTTCCGGGATAAGGGCTGACAGGTCCATGTTCTCCAGTTCCGTAAGATACCAGACATCATAGAGATCGCGTGGTTCGTTTCGGGCCCGGTCAGCCAGGGCGACCACTTTCTCCGTTAGAATTTCTTCCAAGGAATAAACCAGAATAGTTGCGTCATCCGGGAGGTCTTCATACTCCTCGTAGCCTTTCAAGACCGGCCTTTCCTTTAAGGGCAGCACAAGTCGTTCCTCAATGGTGATATCCACCTTCACTTCCTTGACCGTCATACCAGGTAATGGTCCCTCATAGGCGAGATAAAAAGTATGGCTGTTCTGATGTGATTTCCGATCCTCCCGGGAATAACGAATAATGATGCCAGAAATCTTGTAAACCTCTGCGAAAATCATCTCCAGTTCGGCAAGAATCGTTTCCAGGGATGTTGCCTTGACTAAAGTAAAATCGAGGTCCTCGGAGAAACGATAATCTCCCATATAGCAACGTTTCAACGCGGTGCCGCCCTTGAAGGCAAGAGCCTCTCGAAGTGGTGATCGGGCGAGTCCGACCAGGAACCAGGCCAGGCAATAGTCCCGCTCAAGCACGCCTTCCGGTATACGACGACCGCCAGCCTTGGCGAGACGGTTTGACAGTAATGAAATATTTCTTTGGGGAATCATTAATCAGGTCCTTATTATTGCTTCTACCTCTTCCGGGCTTACATTGAGCCTAAGTCTCCAGCGGGCGATAAATTTGCCCTCGGCCGGCATCATCGGATCAAGGAGGACGTAGGAGGCGGTGAGTTTTTTACGCAGCAATTCCAGTTGGTCTTCTTCTTTTGTCTCGAACAACTCCAGCAGGTATCCGAGGCGGCGATAAACCGCTCCGATATCCAGCATCAAAGCGTATTCAACCAGCTTTTTCACGTCCATATCCTGCCGCCGCATCCAGAACCCCTTGGCGACTTCGCTGAAGCCGCCGCAGTATTCCGACTGCCTGAGCCCGTCGATCACGGTTCGCTCAAGATCACTTATCCTGATTTTCCGGGTTTTGGATGCCCAGTGGTCCATTGAGCCAAAAAATTGCTTCGGTTTGCAGCGCACGAAGCGGAATTCAGTTCCGAGGATGGATCGTGGGCGGATAGATTGAGTTGTAGTCGTATACACCACTAGCTGTGGCTGGGTGACCATTTGGTGAATATCCATAGCGGATGAATGGGAAATGAAGTAATCGGAGCCGCCGACAATTTCCGCAGCAACGACATATGGATCGCCAAGATAATCCCGCTCATGGCCTAATTCGGCCGGCACCAGGATGAACAATCCCGGCTTAAGTCTGGTCACAAGTCCCCTTTCCACGAGGCGGATCGTGAGCCCTCGGGCCGCTTTGGGACTCAGGCCGGTAATCGTTTCCACGTCCTGGTTGGAAAAGACTGTCTTTTGCTGCTCGTATAACTCAGCAACGAGAAAAGCCAATCTAGGACCAAGAGTTTTTAATTTCCGATTATCTTTCATTCGCGATACGCTCCTGTTTATGGAGCTTATCGCATACAAAATATAATTTGTCAATTTTATTATTATATCTTGTCTGCAATTTGCTATAATTTTTGATGCTTTTTGCGTACTTTAATATAATTAAGGAAATTAACCTTGACCCAGCGCTCAATATAGATAAAACAACGGCATGAAGTTGATTTCCTACCGGGACAAATGGTATCCGGGAGAGTGTTCCTCATCTTGACATGTTGGACATGTCTGATCAAAACACATTCAGCTAGGAACCCTGGTGTCTGCAAAACGCACTGAAAGAGTTGTTCATCAATTTCGGGAACCATTGTCACCCGGGATGATGAGACCACTCTGGAGGGAACATCACCGTGGTTCCTGTCTGGAAATGACTGCTGACATTTTGACAATGAAGGGTCTATTGTCTGGAAAATATTGACTAATCGAAAGATGATTTACAGTTATTGTTGGTTGATGAAGTTCGAGAAAGGCGCTATCTGATTTCAGGCCCAATCTGAAAAGTAAAAAGAAGGCTTGACCCTTTTTCTTTTTCACGAGAGTATAAAGATTGACGATTCCGACCGCTCCAGACTACATCCGGGCCGGAAGCTTCTATAAGGTCCGCCGCTACCAATGGATTCGACCGATAATTGATCGTGTTCTCGAAGATCAATTTGAAGCTGCGGCTATTCCTGATTTTGTTGACTCTCTATATGAGGGACTCGGCACCCAAGTACCCCAGCCAACCGCCGAAGCACCCCCCTCTGTGGAACTCAAAGCCACCCAAGTCCTCCAAAGAATCATTTCAATCGACAACATTTCAAACATCGGCCTTGTCGACCTTTCAACACCGATACAGCTTAATCCAGGACTCAATATCTTCTACGGAAAGAATGCTTCCGGGAAGAGCAGCCTATATGTCGCGCTGTGTAACCTTCTCGGCACCTCAAAGCGAACCTGCCACAACCTCAACAAAACTGACACAACAATTCAAGCTCGGATTACAGCAGAAGAACAACAGGCTGGGGCGGTAAAACTCCTATGGAACGGGGGGCCACCCCTTCAAGTATGCGGAGCCAGAATTTTCGATTCAGAGATTTGCACTTTTCTCGTTGACCGGGACCAAGAAAACCAATTCGAGATTGCTCATTTACGTTCTGAGTATTTTCCTTTACTTCAGAACGCGATCTCCATGGTTGAAGCCGCTTTAGAAAAATGCAGCCAACATCTGCAGGCTGAGTTCAAAACTAGCCACGAAGCTCTTTCCCAGAAAATTACAAACTTCTCCGGGATTGAGCGTGATCTAAGCCCCGAATTCTTAGAACTCAACAAAATTAAGCCTGAGCAAACACTGGTACTCTCAACACTTGAGACGGCGATCTCTGTCATTCAAAAAGGAACTTCGAAAAGCACCATCAAGAATCTACTCGCCGCGCAGCGGGCTGGAAAAGAAATTCTAAATATTCTAGGTAGCCTCGAAGTCAAAAAAGAGCCTGACGGAACGGAGAAAAACATTTGGGCTGATACACTTGGCGAGACTCTAGAGAGCACTCAAGCCACGCTCCAACAATATCTGGATTTCAAAACACTCACTGACCAAGAAGGCCAAGCAAAATTAGGAGGGCTCCTCTCCGCCAGCTGGCTTCAAAACGAACACTGGAAACAATTCATTGAAGCGAGTCTCTCTTTCGTGGCTTCTTTACCGGAAGCGGAAGCGGCAGAGTACTCCTCCCTCTCGTGCCCGTACTGTTTACAAAAGCTTGATTCTCCCACAGCCAAAGAACTCCTAAGTGCTTACCGAACTCTTCTGAGCGAAAACAAAGAGCAACTTCTACAACGTGAGGAACAACTCAACAAGATTCAACAAGAGCTTTCTTCAAAACTTTCAGAGGGACAACAGATACCTGAGAAACTCCGTATACTTCAAGCAGAGCTACCGACACTCGGTATTGACACTGAGCTGACGTACGATCTCAAACCCATACAAGCGCTTCTCTCTTCAAGTATCGCCTCAATTCAAAGTAAAACCGCTTCCCCCATTGATACCGATGCACGAGCGTCAAATTGGCTTTTCGGAATGGACATCGCGGTATTTTATGAACGCTTCTCTGAAACCATTCGGACTCTTATTCAGAGTGAACACGACCAAGAAAAATCCCTTACAGAGCTTATTCAACAAGTCGAGCCACTCCGATTACAGAAAGCACTCACAGAAAATCGAGACGCGCTACTCAACTTTCTTCTATCAAGAAAAAGGCTTCTGGATATCCAGGAGCACTTAGCCGACCTCGTCTCGCTGAAAAGAGCCCTGAGCACCTGCGCAACACAATTCTCAAAAGAAATCCCGCTCAGCATCTTTAAAGCCCTCCTAAAAAACGAGTACGCCGCACTAAACTATACTCCTCCGGACATCTTCGATATCCGGTGCGCAACTACTGGGACAAAGAATAAACGAGTATACAGCCTTCGCGAGAAACGAATTTCTGAAATCTTCAGCGAAGGAGAACGAAAAATCCACGCGCTTGCGGATTTTCTCGCAGAGTCGAATCTCAACGACTTCAACGGAATATACATCTTTGATGACCCCGTGAACAGTCTTGATGAGGACCGAATAGAGCGGGTAAGCGACAGAGTAAAAAAGCTTGTTGCAGATGGAAATCAAGTTCTCATCTTCACCCACAATCTAGTTTTCCTCAATTCGCTTATCGATACTACGGAAGAACGGATTACGGAGATAACTCGACTGACAGACCGGGTGCTCTTCACTCCAGAGCTCATTCTTGGTGCGGATCGAGAGCTTTCAAAAAGATTTCGAGAGATCCAGGACCGGATGAATGCGCTTTCAACGGAAACTGAAAAACAAGCCGACACCTTTGGGCTCCGGAATATCTATGATCTCATGAGCGGATATCTTGAGAGTTACGTTGAAATCCGAATTTTCAAGAACGTTATCAACCGTTACCGGCCGAACATCCGAATGCATAGCCTTAACAGACTCACGGAATTTAACCCAGCAGCTTTAGCACCGATTATAGAACTTTACGGGCAAACAAGTCGAAAAGGTTCTCGGCATTCACAGCCGGCTGGGGCACCGGAACCTACATACACCGAGATCCTTGGGCATTACGGGGTGTTGCTGAATAAATTTCCTATTTAACGCCGGAAAGGGGTCATATCTGCCGTTGGCTTTTCTTGGTCCAACAGATTTAGATAACTCCTATGTGTAAAGTCAAGTATTGTACCCTCTAATAAGCGGTAATCGGAATCCAAACCAGTCTCCTATTCGTGGTCTTCATTTCGAAGCCACATTTAATTATTCGAGGTTTTCCTGAAAGAGGGAGGCAGACTATAAATCGTGATGTCATTGAACTCACAGTTATCTTTAACGCCTTTCCCTCAACCCCGGTTTTAACTGGAACTGATTACCCCAATTGCATAAGGAGTATTATCGAGCAACAACCTCCTCATTCTAATGATCAAAGTTCGCGCTATGGCCACAATAGCTTTCTTCCCGCCAGCACGGACTTTGAGTTTCTCGTATTTCTCGCCCATCACACCATCTTTTCGGATCAGCTGCCATGAAGCCTGGACAAGCAATGCCCGAAGGGTACCTTTTCCAATTCTCGTTATTCTGCCCATGCGTATCTTTTCAGCGCTGGAGAATTGCGAGGGGGTCAATCCGACGTATGCTGCCACTTGATCGGCTTTCTGAAATCGACTGACATCCTGTAATTCCAACAATAACTCCATGGCAACCAAGATTCCTATGCCGGGAATAGTGCACAAAATTTCGACTTTGTCTTTGTAGCGAGGCTCTTCCGCCAGATCGCGGACCAGCTTTGTCTGTCGCGCGATTAAAGTCTCCAAGAATTGATACTGCTCCAATAGCTGATTAAAGCTTTTCTGCATCCAGCGGTCCTTGAATCGGATTCGACAGAGATTTTCAAAAAATATCTGGGTCCATTTCCCCTTTTTATCGGCAAATTCAATGCCGAAGAGCTGAAGTTCGGACTTTATTCGGTTCTGAACTCTTACCCGGTCGCGGAGTAACTGCCTGCGGCGCCTCGCGACTTGTCGATGATAGCGCTCCTCGTTGGTAGGAACATGCACTCGTTTCAGCAGGCCTTTGGCAAGCAAAAGCGCCAACTTGCTGCTATCTCGGCGGTCTGTCTTTACCCGATTGCCATATTCACGCGGAATAAGGCTTGGGGGCGTGACAATGCAGTCAACGCCGAAGGAGGCCAAGTGATCATGAACCCAAAAACCGAAATACCCTGCTTCATAGACGACGCTAATCGGATGGCCTTTGAATTTTGTCAGTTGGTTTTTGAGCGCCTCCCAGTTGCCAGGGATGCTTGAATTGAAGAGCTCGACATCTGAAGTCCTGATGGTCACCTGCCATCTCTTTTTGTGGAGATCGATGCCGACAAATATCGCTTCCCCTTTTTCGAGCTTTCTGTAACAATTTCTCATAGAAGGCCTCCTTTGCGAGTGGTAGTTAAGGCTGGTTCAACCTTCACATTACCACGAACTATGGGAGGCCTCGCTTTGCATCATAGTTACTATAAATCATCTTCGATGAAGATATCGCCCTAGACGTTGTAAACTTCTTTTCTCTCCCCAAAAACGTCACATCCCCGGAAAAAAGAAAGTAGCGGACCATTGACGCTACACTCGTAACTTTTTTCTACCGGCGGGGAATACGTGCGTTTTCTGACAATCCTTGTAATCGCAATATTTATCTGTATTTCGGGTGCTGATGCTTCTTTTGCCAGGCATCTCGGCACGGTGGGGAATGTCTACCCTGTTGTGGAGCCGGACGCTTTGGCCGAAATCAGGGCGGCGGCCGCGCGGGTGGATTGGGAAAAGGTAATCGACCGGCAGCAGAAGCTGGCGATGATCAAGAACTTCCGACCCCGCGATCTGCACCCCCTGCCGGCCGCCAAGGCGGATAAATCTTTCTTGGTTGACATGACCTATACGCTGGATGCCGATATCCCTGACGGCAAGGGCGGGGTGCTGTATCCAAAGGGCTTTGCTTTCAATCCCCTGGATTATGTCAAGCTCACAAGCATCCTTGTGGTTATCGATGCCGGTGATCCGCAGCAGATCCAATGGTTCAAATCCTCGCCCTATGCCGATGATTACAGAACAAGGCTGATTCTATCCGGAGGTGACTATTACGACCTTGCCCAGGAATTGGACAGACCGGTTTTCTATCTGGTAGACACCGTAGCCAGGCGGTTGCAGCTCGCGGCAGTGCCGTCCGTGATCCGGCAGCAGGACAATATGCTGCAAGTCAGGGAAGTGAGGGTGCCGCATGAATAGATTACTCCTTCCATTGCTCTGTCTGTTGATTTTTTGCCCGGTCAGTGCCATGGCGGCACTCAAGAGCGGCCAGTTCGTCAATCCTATTACGGACGTGGCCTGGCAGGAGATTTTTCCGGTCAAGATCGCCGGCATTACCATCGCCGGTGCCTCCGGCAATTACGACACCCCTGATCCTGCCTCCTATCCGGTCTGCGCCTGTCCGGCACCGCCGCCTATTTTTTACCGGATCGGTATCCCCATCAGTTTCTGGGAACCGGCGAGGTTGATCGAAACCGTAGCCACCCCCTATTATTTCCCCTCTCTCGGTTTCGGACTGGATTTCGCTTCTACCAAGGGCTTCCTGTCCGGCAAGAACCACAGCTTGAACGATGCCCTGCCGGAACAGTCAACCTTCGCCCAGGCCCACTACCTGTTATTCCCGGTCTGGAGCGTACTGGAACTCTTGACCGATTTTGTCTGCGTGGAGCATTCCGGCTTTGATGTGGCCTATATTACCGAGCTTGATCCGCTCTGGCAGGATGACGAGCTGGCCTTCATCATCCAGCCGGAGGCACTGCTCTTCGCAAATCCCTTCGCCCAGATGGCCTGCGTGGCCGATTCGGTGGCGGTGAATGCCTATCGCCCCTTGGAATCCTTGTTCTGGTGCGTGGGTAGTGGTGGCTCGGCCTATCCCATGACCGGCCATGTCGATGACGAAAATATCATTCAGGCCAACGCCACCATTGCGGCCCGGATGATCTACAAATTGGCTCGGGAACTGCTGATCTGCGACACCGGTCTCGATCTCTGTTCCTGCGTGCCGACGCCTATCTGGTACAAGCCCAATTACAAACTCCATGCGATGCGTCCGGCGGTCCGGAAAAAGGCCTGGCCCATCGGCAAGAGCGCCTTTTTTTACGGCTCCAATCTCAACCCTCCATACCGTGGCACCAAGGGACCGGGAGATGAATTTCTATGGATGGTATTCAGGAAAAGAGCATGTTGCGCATTCTGATGAAAATAACCCGTCTGACCGGGACAGCGTTGGTCCTCGCCCTTTGCTTCGTTGCCAACCCGGCTTGTGCCGACGGCCAGTCAAGCACTGACCTCAAGATGCATGATGTCTCCGGAGTTCTGGATACGGCACAGAAAAAAGCAAAGGAGTTGAAACTTCCCGACAACGGTCAGGCGGATGATTGCGGCTGCCGGGATGCGGCGGAAAAAGTCATGGAAAAATTCAACTCCCCGGGTTTCCAGGCCAAAATGCAAGACGAACAGCAACGCCTGCGGGAAACCGTGTTCAAGGACATCCTCACTGATACCCTGCCGCAGAGCGATCAGAATCCTCCGGCAGTTACTGGGTCCAATGCGGAACAGCTGTATCTCTTTGTGTCCAGTTCGGTGCCGCTCAATACCCTTCGAAACTATGCGGCCATGATCGATCAAGCCCGTGCCGGTGAGATTATCATGGTGCTGCGCGGTCTTGTCGGCGGGATGAAGAAAATCCGGCCCACCATGGAGTTCATCGGTGAGATGCTCAAAAAAGATCCGGGTTGCAATCTCGCAAAGGAAAAATGCGACAGCTATCAGGTGAACATTCAGGTCGATCCCCAGCTTTTTCAGCGCTTCGGCATCGAACAGGTGCCGGCCCTGGCGTACTTGCCGATCAGCGTGGACGAGGCGGAAGTGACGCAGGCGGAGCCTATCATCATTTACGGCGATGCCGGCCTGGACTACCTGCTGGAACGGATAAATCAGGAGGCGAAAAACGCTGAGCTGAACACGTTGATTGCCGCGTTGAGGAGAGGAAAGGGTAATTGAGAACTCCTCATATAAAGCGGCTACTGTAAGTTATACCTACTGTCTATAAGCGGTTGCAGGGTTCGCAAATCCACGAAAGAGACCTGGTCGCTATAGCTTTTCTATGCGGGCTGGTCGATGACAAAGGAGTTGCGATGCCATGTGACCGCTTAAGGAAATGGAGAATGAGATGGACAACAAATCAAGCCCCAAAACAGCCGAAGTCCCCAAAAAACAGAAACTGGGCATTGTTGCCACAGCACTCATCGCCTTGGCGGTGAGCTTCGCCACGGCCGTGGGCGTGGTCGCCTTCTACGATCAGCGCTACGCCCAGAAAATAGTCACCCTGGATTTGCAGGGGTATATCCGCGCCCAGCGGGACAAGGCCGTTGCCGGTGAAATATCCGATGAAGAGTTACGCAAAAACATCGACGCCATGGAATCGGTGCTCTTGGCTCAACCGCCCAATCACATCGTACTTTTGAAAGAGGTGGTGTTAAGGAATGCCAGGGAAATCAAACCGTAAGTGGTTACCGCCATGGAAAGTCATATTGGCAATGGCGATAGCCCTGACCGTGGGCCTATGGCTTCCGGCCCATATCAGCGTGACGCTCACACCGTCTCTCGGACACCGGATTTTCTTTCTGACCGAGCCGGAGTCCCTGAATTTCAAGGAAGGAGATTATCTCTTGTTTCATAAACAGCTCGATCAGGCCCAAACTGACCAGTTGCTGAAAATAGTCGGCTGTGCCCCCGGCCAATTATTACGGGTCGAAAATAGCGAGTATTACTGCGGTGAAGAATATCTCGGTCATGCCCTTGCCAGCGATTCCAAGGGCAAGCCGCTGCCGCAGTTCATTTATAACGGGCCTGTCCCTGCCGGCAGCTTGTTCATGATCGGCAACCACCCGCGCAGTTACGATAGCAAATATTTCGGATTCATCTATGCAGACAGCGTTCTCAAAAAAGCATATCCCATCTGGTAGAGCGGTGCTGCTGTTCTGCTTTTGTGCAGTGCTGTTTACCGGGTTATCGAATGCCATGGCGGGAGAGGAACAAAAATTTTACGAGGACGCCAAGCAAGGATGGTTCTGGTACAAGGAATTGGCCCCTGAACCCGAAGAACAAAACGAACTCCCGGCGACCAGACCGCTGCCGACTTTGACCGATTATTCCACCGAGCAGCTATGGGACATGCACCCGGATGATTTTCAGGCCCTGCTCATGGAGTTCCAGAAAAAGGCGGTGCAGAGACCGACGGAACAGAATGTCCTTGAATATCTGACCATGCAGGACCTGGCCCGGCGGAAGGCGGCAGTCTATGCCAATGTCGCATCGTATGTTCTCCAGAAACATGCCGGTCTCGATATTGGGCGTGATTATCCGGTGACAGCCCCCGGTGTCATTGCCCGGGTGAAGATGCAGAAAGAGGAGATTGCGGCCACTATCCAGGCGGCGGCCGAAGATCATGCGCTGCTCTACTTTTACAGCCCTGATTGTGCCTATTGCGCGGAGCAGCGGCAGATCCTCCGCTTTTTCACCGACCAGTACGGCTGGCAGGTGAAAGGCATCGATATCAACGAAAACCTGAGTGCCGCGGCACGGTTCAACATAACCATCACCCCGACCCTGCTTCTGATCGGGAAAGGACGTGAAGAGTATATCCCAGTGGCCTCCGGAGTGGTGGCCCTGGATGAACTGGAACGCCGGCTGTACCGCTCGATACGCCTGCTGAACGGTCAGATCACGCCGCAGGGGTATTCCGTATACGACTTTCAGAAAGGGGGTGGGCTCGATCCCGAATCCATCCTGCAAAAGGAATTCTGATGCAATCCAATCGAATTAGAAAATTGCTTGCTGTGCTGCTGATCGCGGCGCTGTTGGTGCCGGTTCCTGCCGGGGCCGCCGGCTGGGTCGATGACTGGCTGACCCAGAACACCTCCAATCCTCCGGATTATTTTGCAGGGCAGAAACGCGGCTATTACTCAGGCGGCAGCTTCAGCGCCAGGTGGCCCAACAACGCCACCTATCCCATTACCATAGAGCCGCCCCGCATCAAGAGCGGTTGCGGCGGCATCGACATCTTCCTGGGCGGCTTCAGCTTCCTTAATTTCGAGTACCTGGTTCAGAAACTTCAGCGCATTCTCATGAGCGGCGGAGCGGTGGCCTTCGATCTGGCCCTGAAAACCCTGTGCGAGCCGTGCGCCACCTCGATCAAATCCTTCGAGGCCATTGCCGACAAACTGAACAGTCTGCAGCTCGACGAATGCGCGGCGGCCAAAGACATCAAGGCGGTACTGCAGAGCAGCGACGGTCAGGGCTTTGCCTCCATGGACACCATCGAGCGGCGTCTTGGGAACGCCATTAAGGAGAATAAATTGAGCCAGGGGCTGGCCGACCTTTATCAGACCATCACCGAGGAAGACCGGGCCAACCAGAATCTGGTTCAGAAACCGGACGTACTGCGGGCGGTCTCCGGCTGCAACGCCGAGATCAAGGAGATCTTCCTCTCGAACCTCGCGGACAGCGGCGGTTCCCTGCTTGACAATCTGGGGGTGGGCAAGCTTGCCCTTTCCGCCGATTATGTCAGTCTGATCCGGGGCCTGGTCGGCGACATCCGCATCGAAGGACCGGACAACGCCTTCAAGGTCACCTTTGTCTCTCCCTGCCCGCAGAACAATCCGGATGATGTCAAAGCCTTCATCGAGGGTAATGTGATGGCCAAGGACGCGGCCGGCGCCTGCGCCCAGATCGCCGACGCCAACGCGGACCTGGTGCGCTATGTGCAGACCAGGATGAACTCGGTGGCCGGCAAGATAAAGTCCAAGGCGGCCCTCGATGCCACGGATACCGCCTTTATCCGGAACAGCCCGCTTTCTCTCGGTCTGGTCCTCAAAACCGCCGTGGGCACCGAACAGGAGGAGGCAACCATCGCCACCCTGTCCGATCTGACCGCCAAGGCCTATGTCCTGCAGATGCTGGTCGATCTTTATAACCGGGCCACCCTGGTCATGGAAAAGGCCAAGGAACTGCTCAGCAAGAGATCGAGCGCCGCTGCTGGCCAGGATTCGGAAAACTGCAAGGCCGCCATCTTCGCCGACAATCTCGACGATCAGGTGGCCGGCATGAACGAAAAGATATACCGCCTGCAGCTTGCCGCCAGGGAAAGCTATTCCGCCTCGGCCACGGAGCTGGCCACCATCTTCAAGATCCTGAATCACATGCAGAGCGTGGACAGTCAGTTGTATGCCCTCATTGCCAAGAAATACGGAGCCGGCGTGGCGGAGCGGACCCTGCGATGAACTTCCGGTTGCGTCACAGTTTAGGTCCAGGGGCTGCAATGGCGGCGCTTGCCGCCCTGGCCGCGTTCGTCGTCTTCTGTTGGGCCGATACCGCCTGGGCCCTGGACATGGAATTTTACACATACAACGGCTTCGGTCCGGTGAGTCAGGCCTTCCGCAAACTGGCGCTCATCTTCTCCGACGGCGGCTATCTGGGCTTATTCTTTACGGCGGCGGTCCTGGGGATTGTCTTTGGTGCCATGGCTTTCACCGTCAAGATGGCCACAGGAGCCAGGATCGTTCCCCTGGTCTGGGCTGCGCCGGTTCTGTTCGGCGTGGTTCTCTATCTCGGTCTTTTCGTGCCCAAGGGCAGGATCACTGTATTCGATCCGGTCTTGAACCGCTTCGACACCATCGGCGGCATACCGAACGGGGTGGTGGCCACCGCCGGCATCCTCAACAAGATCGAACGCGGCCTGGTGGATATCATCGATACCGCCGCTGTGCCCGGAGCCAAGTATCAGGAGGCGGCAGGCGGCATCGGCTTTGCGGCTCTCAAGGCCGCCATGGCCGCCGGCCCCAAGGACGCCTATGCCAAGCAGAGCATGGCCGCCTATTTCAAGGATTGCGTCATGTTCGAGATGGTCCGGCCCGGCACCACCTTTTCGGCCGACACCATGCTGTACGGCACCTCCGATTTTCTGCCGGAGCTGGCCAAGGCCAATAGCCCGGCGGTATTCACGGTTTACTATGACGCTGCCAATCCCCAGGGCCAGACCATGACCTGCCAGAATGCCTGGTCGAATATCTTTCCCATTTACAATAACGCGGCCACCTTCACGGACGCGGTACGAAGCGTGTGCGGTGCTTCGACGTTCGATCCGAACAACGCCGCAGAACTGAATACTTGTCGTAACCTGATCAGCGACACCCTGACCCAGACTACCGGTATGGCGATCACCCCGGAGAATTTTATCAGGCAGGCAAGTCTCACCAACCTCATTTTTCAAGTGCTCGATCAGGCAGATCCGCAAACCGCCATGCTCCTGCAAACAAACCGCCAGGTGGTTTCTTCTGGTCTGGGTATGGCCGCTGCCATGAACGAGTGGCTACCAGTGATGCGGGCAATCATGACGGCGGTGGCCATCGGCCTCATTCCTTTTCTGGCCTTGTTTTTGCCTACGCCGCTGTTGGGCAAGGCTCTTTCAGTGATGGCCGGATTTTTCGTGTTTCTGGCAACCTGGGGGATATCCGACGCCATCCTGCATGGCGCGGCTCTGGACTATGCGGTCGAGGCTTATGAGGATATTCGCCAGAGCGCCCTTGGCTTGTATGCTTGCGTTACTTTCCCTGAGACCTCCACCAAGGCCCTGGCCATGTTTGGCATCGTCCGGTCATCCGGTATCATGCTGGCGAGTTTTTTGTCCATGATGCTGATCCGCTTCGGCGGTCATGCCATGGCCATGATGGCTGGCAGTCTGCAATCCGCCATTCACGGAGCGGGAGCAAAAGCCGGGGCACTTCTCACTCCGGAAGGTAAGGCTGCTGCTCTAGATCAACAGGTTAGCGCAACGGTTCCTTTGGAAATGGCTAATCATTATGGCTTCTCCACCCAGGCGACAAGCAGGCAGTGGCAGGCCCACAAGGGGGTGCAATCCACGGCGGCGGACTGGCAGACTCTGGACGCGGCCCGGGATTCCGGCATCATTCCCGGGGACATGGGGAACATCGAGGCCGCCAAATCCATGTATACGGCAAATCGTTCCATCGGCGGCAGCCAGGGGCCGACCCAATTGAGCACCGATCATGCCGGCAACCTCGTTTTCAGCAGCACCAAGGCGATGACCGGCCAGGGCTTTGTCAGACAGGACCAGACAGGCCCGGATGGCTCCAGCGTCTCGACCTATACCGGCGGCGCGGGCACCTTGGTGACCGAAGGCAAAGACGGACAAGAGGCCGTCACCAGCGCCAATGTCAGAAACATGGATATGAATTTCGCCCGCAAATCCGAAGAACGCAGTCTGGAAAAGGCGGCCCACTCCCTGGCCAGCAGCGAAAATTACTCCAACATGCTCAGCCGGCTCAGGCAGGACAGCCGCACCAGCACCGAGGCCCGCTCATTCAACGAGCAACTCAGCAACTCCGAGCAGGAAAAATGGTCACAGAGCGTGGATAATGGCTCGGCGTTTTCCATGGTTAAGGACGAAAAAACAAGGCACACATTGGAGGCAAGTGGAGCTGGCGGATTTAATCTGGGGATCGTCAAGGCGGGCGGCCGATACAGCCTGCAGGGAATTGGTGAAGACGGTGAAAAACTCAATATCTCACTGTCTGCGAGAGAAGCGCAAGCCTTTGAGGAAAATCGACAGAGAGTCCGCGCCGAGGCCTTGACCGAAACCCTCCAGAACACCCAAAACCTATCCTATGCAGACAACCTTTCCAGAACAATCGGCGCGTCCGAAGCGCATTCCTATCTTCGCGAGGCCCAGCGAATCAATACCGATACGGCATCGTATAACAACAATATGGAGACTGCCTTTGTCCGAGACTATGCCGCCTATCGATACGGCTCCGACAGTCCGGAAAACGTGCAGAAGGCAATGACATTCCTGAACAGCCAGGCCATCGGCTCTCGGGATGACCAACAGCACCTGCAGGAACTCACCAACGATTTTCTGTCCGGCCGGTTCAGTACCCTCGGCACCGCCAATGCGGAAACAGGCATCGAGCAAAACGCTCAAACAATGTCGTCATTCCAGGAACCTTTGCGGACACAGGCGCATTCTGTCGTAGAAACGGCAATCGATAAAACCGGCGATATCAGCGGACAGTCCCTAACGGGACCGCTTCATGGAAGAATGGACGGACCGAACCGGCATGAAGTCGAATCAAAAGTCGAGGCCAGACAGGATTTCTTCGAGAGGGAACAAACAGGCCAAGGCCGCATTCAGACAAATGTCGTCGGCATGGCAGGCGAGGGAATCGGGAAGATTGATCGCACTATCGGTAAAATCGTCGGGAAGCCGGAGCGGCCCAAACAGGATGTCATGGATATCGGCGCTCCGGATCAACCAGGAGCGCCTCCCCCAGGAACCGTTGAAGCCGAGATGTCCCCGGCTCCGGCCACATTTGAAGAAGCTCTCAGGGAAGAGCAGGAAAATAAAGAATGATCAATCGTCCCAAATTGGATTGGCTGGGTTGCTATAATCTGCGGAGATGAGTGTTTCATCAAGTTCTTCCCCAGTCATCGGCCGAATCTTCGTCTTCAAGGACCGCAATCCGGAAGACACGATTTTAGAGGTGCTTTTGACAGACTTCACCGGCACCATGACCTTGCCGCAGAATTTGCACAGGTCATCGTCGTCAATCGGTTCCGCCCCGCAATGCGGACATAGAACAGTATTTTCTTCAAAAGCGGTTGTCATTTTGTCTGCCTTATTTCCAAGTCTTCTTTCCACTGCTTAATATCGGCAGTTCCGTTCAACAAGTCAAGTTTCCATTTTTGCCGCAGAGGATCCAGCCGATGTCTCAGCCCTGTTCTCTTCACAGAGCGAACACAGAATCCCGCTGTCGCCACTCCGGTCGATCAATTTCCATTTGCCCGTCAAGATTAGTTGATTTTTACCCTTCTTGCAGGCTTCACAGACCCAGATTTCCTGGTCATTTTTTTCTGATATTTGGTATTTGAATCTATTCATGATTATGCTTTTGCGGGCAGCACATGTTCTTTGAGCAGATTCTCCGGCATTGCTTCACGTGCCAGTTCTACCAATTTGGAGTGATGAGTGAAAAATATTACCTGAGCTTTACGTGACAATTCGCCAAGAATTTCGAGAATAGCCTTGGAGCGAAAATCATCGGCTTTAATGAGCAGATCATCAACAATCACAGGCAATGGAACATTGTGCTCAATATGGTGTTCAATGCCGGCAATCCTCAAGGCAAGATACAGCTGGTCACGTGTTCCCTCGCTCAGTCCATCAACAGTGATTTTTTTGCCATCTTTTTCCACGCAGAGAAAAACAAGCTTGTCTTTGTCATCAAATCCTGTTGTAAGATCCTGAAAAGACCCTAATGTGATACGCTGGAAAATCTCAGCCGTCCTGCTCATTATCGGTCCCTGGTTCTTCTGCCTGTACTCTTCTATTTCCCGTTCCAGAATCGCCGCAGAAAGTTTTAGACGGGCATAAGTCTCAACATGCTGCCTGATAGCCGCCATCGCCTCCTCTGCCTCATCAGCGGCGTCAGCAGAGTCCTGAGCGCCATCCATTTTGTCAAGTTCGGTTTTCAGGCTGCCAACCTCTTTTAAGATGCTGTCCCTTGAGGTATACAAATTTTCCAGTTTGACGTTCAATCCCTGGATTTCGGCCGGAAGGGAGTCCCTGTCGATTTCTTTTGCCTGCTCAATCAAATCATCAAGGGATGCTCCCTCACTTAGGAGCTGTTCATCGACATCTTCGAGTTTCCCAAGAATATCTCTGAGTTCGGCTGATTTTTCTTCTGTTTTTTCTAGCTCTTCCGTGGTTTGACAACCAGAACTTTTTAAAAGCCGGCTAATTGTATTGGATGCTTCCTGTTTCTCGTCTTCAAGCACCTTGATATCATCCTGCACCTGATTCAGGTCAATGTTAATTTTTTTCCGTCTATTCACGGCTTCATTACCGGCAGTTACCCTCGATAAAAGCTCAAGCACAGTATCGGAAACGTCTGGCTTTATGCTCTCAGGCAAATATTTTGAAGCAAAATTGGTGACATCTTCTTTCAGCCGTTCAGCATCTTGATTTATCTGGTCAACTCGTATTCGAAGTCTGGCAGCATCCTCGGTTTTCGAAAAAAGTCTGGTAATAACCTCTATGGTTTTTGAAACAACATCCACATCAGTGTTCGCGTCATATCCCAGCTGCCTGATTGCTGCAGCCCATTTTTTACGCCAGTCGTCGAGCTTCTTTGTTTGTTTTTTCAGTTCCGTGTCCTTGATATCCAAGGATTTTTCAGCATTGAGGATATCCCTTTGACTCTGCTCCCAAATTATTTTTTTCTCCTTTAGTCCAGCGATCACATTTTCTGCACGTTCAAGGAGATCTGAGAAGGATTCCTCTTCCTTCGCGCCCCTTTCGCTCAGGGCAACAAGTTCATCGTGAATCTGAGCGGAATAGTTCTTGATTGAGGTTTCCAGCAGTAATATTTCCCTTTCTTTTTTCTGAAGAGCAGAGAATGTTTCGGAAAATTTTTCAAATAGATTCAGCCAACCGGCAAATTCTTTTGGAGAATATCCCTTGGTTCGCAAAGGCTTAATAATATCAGACCATCGGGAAGATAACAGTTCCTCTTCTTGTATTTCCATTTCAAGTTGTGCCCGAGCTTGGGCCTGTTCGTCTTCAGCTCTTTTTTTATCAAAGGAGAGGGTTGTGTATCGTGCAACAAGATCGGCATTTTTTCGGAGGATATCTGAAGTCTCATCCGCTTGGATCACAGAATTTTCATAGTCATTAACAATTGTTTGCAGATGTTCATCGGCCAGATCTTTATTTGCCTGCCAAGCGTCTTTTAAAACCTGCCAGAGTTCATCTCGCCTGGTTCTGAGTTCAAGCAGGACTGACTCGGAGAGTACCGCTTCTTTTTGTTCCAGTTCGGCGAGATCGATAACAAGCCGGCTTATTCTTTTTTTTAATTCGGTTTCCTGGTTTTCTAAAGTTTCCTTTTTTTTCCCTGCGGCCAGGAAAAATCCTTCGTATTCTTCAACCGTCTCTTTCAATGGTACCGGTAGTTTCGTGATTTCTTCATAATCATCAACTTCAGTCCATAAAGCCCGGCCTCGTTTTCCAACTTCCTGCTTCAGCTCATAGTGCTCTGCAAGCAACTCATTTAGATCAGCATCCAAATCACCTTTTTTTCTTATGCTTATTAAGAGCTTGTCCAATTCATCCGGAATAAAACCGGAGGACAAAGATTTCGTGTTTTCCTTCAGATCCTCACGAAGCTGCTTGGCCTCGGCGAAATTTTTTTCCGCTGTCCGCAGATTTGTTTCATGCCGGACAAACTCTCGGGACAGGGCATTAATTGTCTCCTGGGTGGCAAGGTCTATCCTCAGGTCCTCAATATTCTCAGGAGATTCAGGACGTCCGAGGTTACGCAGAATCTGGTTTGCTTCATGCAGGTTAAGTTTTATTTCCGTTTCAAGCGATGGAATATCGCCCAGCGCCTTCCTGGTCACGGCAACACGGCTCTCATACTCTTTTATTTCTTTTTGTCTTTCGAGCAGTTCAACAGGAATATGAAGTGCATCAAGCTCATTCTGAAGCTTATCTTTTTCTTTTTCCAGCCGCTCTATCTGTGCTTCTGCCTTATCAAGAGCGGCCAGGGCCCCGATTCTTTCGGCGGTGCACGATTCAGGCACAGGTTTAACAGCGCCGAGCGCATTTTTCTTATCTAACAAAATTTCCCGTTTGGCAATCAGGGGCAGTGTGCGCTGCAGGCGTTGTTTTTTTGTCAACTCAACTGTAAGCTCTTTAATCTGTTCGCCAAGCTCAGCATCTTTGGCCTTTGAATCTTCATATTGTCCCTGGAGATCGAGAAAGATTTTCGGCCGCAGCGAGAGCTGGGCGGATTTTTTCTCCGCATCCCTGAATTTTTTTATTTCTACGTTCAGAGGCTTGGTTCTGGCAGGACCGGTAAAGATGCTGTCCGCTTCGCTTCTCAATGCCTGCCGAAGAGCATGGATGTTTCTTATTCCTGCTGAAGCACCGAAAAGGCTTTCCCCGACTTCCCCCTCTCCGGCAAGTAATTTCCGGCCGCCTTGAACCAGTTCCTCATGGCCCAGTCCGAACATCGAGGTAAAAAGTTCCTTGCTTACTCCATTGAGATATTTAGATGAAAGCACATCCTCAAGGGGTTTTTCATCCTTGTCGAGCAGGGTGTTTTTGCGTCCTTTCCTTCTTAAGATTTCAATATGTTCGTCACCGTCTGAAAGAACAGCGCCGATTCTTAAATCGGCTTTGCCATGGCGATGGTCATCGGCCGTGGTTTCTTCAATACCGTAAAAGAGGCCGGTGATTGCTCTCAGGGCGGTGCTTTTACCGGCTTCATTCGGTCCGTAGATCATGTGGAAATTTTTATTCCCTGATTCCAGATCAATAGTAAAATCGGTATAAGGACCGAACCGAATGAGATGGAGTTTATTCAATTTCACGGTTAGTGCTCTTTTTCAAAAAGTTTGGGGATCAGGAATTGTTCCACCTCATCAAGAAGGCCAACCAGAGTTTTCGGATTATCAAAATCAAGTGCATCCTGCATTTTTTTATACTCAGGAGGCAATTTACTCCTCAAATCAGCAAATTCCTCATTCAGCATTTTCTCATCAATGGCTCCGGCGGTACGCATTGCCTGAATGTTATTCAACAGACCAGAAATCGGGTCATCATGATCCATTAGTGCATCAAGATCGATAACAGTTCGTGTTTTAAACCTGATTTTCTCAAGCCAGATATTCTCCCCTATTTCAAACGAGGCAGCCCGTATCTGATTTCGATAAAGATCCTGGTTCAACACCAATTCCGCATGTGCTTCGGTCCTTCCGTTGATGGTAAGGCGGAGAGCGAAAATTCTGTCATCATCCGGATCAATTTTTGTCTCCAGGCTTTTCCTGATCATGTTCACGACTTCATGGCCGTACTTCGCCTCGGAAACATCAATCTCGATATGATCCCAACGTATTGTATCGAAGTCATGGTGCTGAACCGACTCGACAACCATGTCTTCAATAGTTATCAAGGTTGCACCTTTCGGACCGGTTTCTCTTATTTGTCTGCCCTGAAGGTTCCCAGGAAATATTATCCAAGGATTTTCAGAAATGACCTCCCTCGTATGGACGTGGCCTAAACTCCAGAAATCGTAATGCTTGGACTTGAGATCATCAATTTTGCAGGGAGCATAGGGTTCATGGCCTTCGCGGCCGGTAAGCGCCGTATGCAAAACACCAATATTAAAATAGCCATCGATTGCATCAGGATAATTTGCAGCGAGATTATCGACTACATCCTGATTTGCATATCCCTGTCCATGGACTGCAATCCGCAAATCATCAAGTAGAAAAGTTTCAGGCTTTTTTGCCGAAAAGAAACACACATTTTCAGGCATCTTGAGCTTTTTGGTAATAATGCTGGCAGCATCATGGTTTCCTGAAGCGATAAAAACCCTTATTCCGGCTTTGTTTAGCCGCTGCATCTGATGGGCGAGGAAAAGCGCGGTCTGAAAATCTCTTAAAGTCCCATCGTAAAGATCGCCGGCGATGAGCATGAATGCTACCTGCTCGTTGATCGCAAAGTCAACGAGGTTGACAAATGCTTTCCTCGTGGCCCCCCTGATTTCTTCAACAGGAGCGCCTTCATAGCGCTCAAGGCCGCGCATGGGTGAATCAAGATGCGTATCAGCAGTTGCTATGAATTTGATTGCCATTTTTTGCCCTTGGCTTCAGAAAAATATTTAGAACCATTAAGTCACCTGCGTACTGCCCATTTTTTTACTTGGAAAGTCAGCTTTGA
>JBFMAY010000041.1:0-37787 GCA_040755455.1 Thermodesulfobacteriota bacterium
TTGGCCTTGCTGTACCATTGCAGAACAATGGAGCCGTAAAACGAATTAAAAACCGTCCCGATCAGACCGGTCTGCAATGAGGTGAGGACATCCGGGATGGAAAGGGGTATGGGGGCGGCACCAAGGGTTTCCAGGAATCCGGCACTGAGCGGGTCATTATCAGGCGCCCAGCATGTACTCTTTTTCAACTCCTCCACCGTGGCAATCGGCACAGTGGACATGGTGTAGATAAAACCGACCTCGGTCAGGGCAATAAGCTCCAGGCCGTTTTCCGCAAAGGTCTTGTTAAAATGTTCCAGCAGGCCTTGCTTGACCCAGTCCAACTCTGCATAGGAGTGCAACAGAAAAGGAATGCCCAGAACCCGGAAGTCGGGGACCACAGAGCCAATCCCGGTCATGGTGAATCCGCCGCCGTTGAGCTGCCCGACCCGCATCTTGCGATACATGGCCAGATCATCCCCCATGACCCCGCCGGCATAGATCTTAAAACCCACCTCGCCGTTGCTTTTGTCCTCGACTTCCCGGGAAAACTCCCGGAACCGTTTGGTCCAGACGCTGCCTTCCGGCGCCAGGGTAGCCACCTTGAAAAGATATTTCGGGCCGGCAGCAGCCTGGGGCGGAAAAGCGCCGACCAAAGCCATGATCACGAGCGCGACCTGGACAATTCTGAGTAAGCGAGGCATGGAAATGCTCCTGAAGATAATGACGAAAAGGGAATATAAGTAAAAAAACCAATAAAGATGGCCTCCTGCGAAGTTCCCAAGCCAGGCAGTAACCGACGGGACATTTCCATCCCGTCGCAGCCGCAGATTTCTCAGCATGCCATCAGAAATAAAGATCAACGTCTGCCAGCAGCTGGCCGGCTCTTTTTTTCGCCACCTGATTGGCCAGAGCGAAGTCAGGCCTTGACTCAAGCGGAAAATCCAGAACCTCCCCCAGCAGCTGCTCAAAGAGATCCCGGTCAAAAACAGTTCTGGCATAGGTCTCGGCGAATGCCACCTGGGCCGGGAGGAACTGATGGGCGCCGAGCTCGAGCGCTCGCTCAAAATGAACACGGCTCTCCGCAGGTTTCCCGCCGAGCATCTCCGACCTTGCCCCATAGTAGGAGCCGAGGAAAAGATGGGCCGCTCCATGGTAATATGCCTCATCAAGCTGCACGACCCTCTTCATTATCTCCTCCACCTTGACAAGGGCGGCCAGGGAGGCCGGGGCCCCGGCCTGATATTGCAGCCACAGAGCCCAGCCATATCCTCCCCAGAAAAGGGACGGCACATCGCTTTTGGAACAGGAGGCCAGGGCGCCATGCAGATCATCCAGTGGATAGCCTTTATCCGCGGCAAGATGCAGGCAACCGTTCAACAGGTCAAGGGCATAGTTCCTTGCCTTTTCACTCAACAGAGCGGCTCGCTCCATCCTGCCGCAGGCGGCCAGGGCCGTGGTATAGGAACTGTAGGACTGGGTGGCGGTCAAAAGCAGCCGCCTGTTTACCGGATTGTCGGCAAGCAGACTGTCAATCATCAGCAGATAGGCCGGCGCCCCTTCACAAACCAGTTGCAGATCGGTCTGTTTCTGCAGGTTGTCAACGGCCGGCTCAACCACCGAACTGACCACCAGAGATGTGCAGCCGGCAAGCAGATAAATGGCCACACTGCCCAGGATAAACTGTTTCAATTTTCCCATGATGGGATACTATATATGGCAATTTAAAACTCTGCAAGCACTGTGCAAAATCCCCGTCTTTAACACTTTGACATGCCGGGTGGATGCATGCTATAGTGGCCGCCATTGATTCATCCGCTCTAACCGATAGTAATCGATAACGATTTCAACAAGATTCCAAGAGAAGGAGATCCCGTGAAAACAACGACCTCGCAATCTTTGTTTGCAGAAGCCCAGCGCCTCATCCCCGGCGGGGTAAACAGCCCGGTGCGGGCCTGTAAATCCGTGGGCTGTGATCCCCGGTTCATCCAGCGTGCCGCAGGTGCAAAAATTTTCGATGCCGACGGCAATGAATATATCGACTTTGTCTGCTCATGGGGGCCCATGATCCTTGGCCATAATTATCCGGCTATCATGGAGGCAATCCAGCAGGCCATGGCCAACGGGACCAGTTTCGGCGCGCCATGCCCGCTGGAGGTGGAACTGGCCAGACTGGTCACCGACGCCCTGCCCTCGGTGGACATGGTCCGCTTTGTCAGCTCCGGCACCGAGGCCACCATGAGTGCCGTACGTCTTGCCCGGGGCTATACCGGCAGAAAAGTGATCGTCAAATTCGATGGCTGTTACCATGGCCATGCCGATTCATTCTTGGTCAAAGCAGGCTCCGGCATCATCACCCTCGGCATTCCCGGCAGCCCCGGGGTCCCGGATGACATCGTCAAAAACACCATCTCCATTCCCTACAATAATGAAGAAATTCTCGAAAAAACCCTGCGGAACAGCTCCCATGACATTGCCTGCGTCATTGTCGAGCCGGTGGCAGGCAATATGGGTGTTGTCCTGCCGGCCCCGGGATTTCTGCAGAAACTGCGGGACCTGACCAGCGAACTCGGCATTGTTCTTATCTTCGATGAGGTTATTACCGGATTCCGGGTCAGCTATGGCGGAGCCCAGCAGAAATTCGGCATCATGCCGGATCTCACCTGCCTGGGCAAAATCATCGGCGGCGGGCTGCCGGTCGGCGCCTACGGCGGTAAAAAGGAAATCATGTCGCTGATTTCTCCTGTCGGACCGGTCTACCAGGCCGGCACCTTATCAGGCAACCCGCTGGCCATGGCCGCCGGAGCTGCCACCTTGAAGGCCCTGCAACAACCCGGATTCTATGAGAAACTGGACATGAAAGCTGCTGAATTTGCTGAAAATCTGCAGAAACTGGCTGACAAATATCTGGGTGAGGCTACACTCAACAGACAGGGGTCGGTCATGACCCTGTTCTTTGCCAAGGGCCCGATAACCGACTTCGATTCAGCCATGAAGGCTGACGCCGGTAAATATGGTAAATTTTACCGGGAGATGCTTGATCAGGGAATCTACCTGGCTCCCTCCCAATTTGAGGGCATGTTTATCTCGGCAGCCCACAGCAGCGAAGATCTGGCGAGAACCCTCGAAATGACTGAATGGTCATTCAAAAAAATACAAAATTAATTTGAAAATCGTTGACTTTGGTCTAAAACCGTGCTAATTGCAAATTCAAGCTGGCTTTGGGCTTCTCAGGGAAATTGATATGTCCGGAAACCGCAAGGAGTGGATGAAGCTGATGAGTGTGTTCGGCACCATCGGCCTTCATATGTGTGCCAGCATATTCATCGGGTTGGGTATCGGCTATTATCTGGACCACAAGGTATTCCATGATAAGACGAGCCCATGGCTGACCCTTATATTTTTAGCATTCGGTATCGTTGCAGGATTTAAGAACCTCTATCAGATATCAAGACGCAAGGATCTGTAATGAAAAGCGTTGCAGCAGAGGGTCAAAACGAATTCCTGATTCATCGGGTTGACATACTGAGCTGGGTTATCGTGGTATTTTTTTCGGTGCTTGCCTGGCTGTACTATCCAGTCCTGATAGCGAAAAGTGTATTAATCGGCGGTCTGGTGGCAAATATCAGCTTCTTTTATCTGAAAAAGGACCTGAAAGACTTCCTGCAGGGAAAACTGCTGCACAGCGGCAAGATACAAAGGGCCAAATACAAGTTTTATCTGAAATATTATGCCAGGCTGAGCGCCATCGCTCTTATCCTGTATATTCTGGTCAGCCGGCAGATTGTTCATCCATTAGGGTTATTAATGGGCCTGTCCGTGGTGGTTATCAGCATCGGCATCACCATGGCGAGCGTAGTTAGAAAGTTTTATTTCACGGCCAAAGAGGCTTAGGAGAAAATCATGGAACATCCGATACTGTTTATTTCAGTGGTTCTGCAGGCGCTGGGCCTCCCAGTTCCCCATACACTGGTCGGCGAGACGCTGCTCGCCAAACTCGTGTCCCCGCATCTGACCTATACCTGGTTGGTGATGGCCTTTTTGATTATCATGCCTAAACTGACCCTGGGGAAACTGGAACTGGTTCCCGACGGCAAGCAGAATTTCTGGGAAGTCTGCGTCGGCGGGCTGGAAAGCTACATGGCCGACCAGATGGGCGCCGAGCGGGCGGCCATGATGTTTCCGATGATTGCCACCTTTGCCTTTTACATCCTGGTGGCAAACCTGATGGGTCTTATGCCGGGTTTCATGTCTCCCACCTCAAACCTTAATATCACCCTCGGCATGACCCTGATTGTCTGGGTAACCCATCATATTCTCGGACTCAAGTATCATGGCATCAAATACATCAACCACTTCACCGGTCCCATGGTGGCGCTTATTCCCCTGATGCTGCCCATCGAGATAATCAGTAACCTGGCCCGTATTCTCTCACTGTCCATCAGGCTTTTCGGTAACATTATGGCCAAAGAGACACTGCTCGCCATTCTCTTCATGCTGTATGGCGCCTTTTTCGGCCCGCTGCCGATTCTCTGCCTCGGTGTTCTGGTTTCCGTTGTTCAGACCATGGTTTTCGTTCTGCTGTCCATACTGTACTGCACAGGCGCCATGGAGCATGCCCATTAATCGCTTAAAAGAAAAGATTGAGATCTTTACATAAGAAAGAAGGCCAAAATTAAAACGTTTCTTAAGGAGGAAGTAAAATGAAAAAGGTACTGGTAACTTTGATGGTTGTAGGTGGCGTCTTGGGATTGGCAAACGCTGCCATGGCAGCTGGTGGCCCATTAGAGAAATACATCCAGCTCGGCGGCGTCAACCTGGCGCTGGTATGTCTGGCTGCCGCAGTAGCCGTTGGCGTTGCTGCTTGTGGTTGTGGTATCGGTATGGGTACTGCTGCCGGTAACGCATGTACCGGTGTTGCAAGAAATCCTGAAGTTTCCGGTAAAATCACCGTTACCATGATCCTTGGTCTGGCTCTTATCGAGTCTCTGACCATTTACGGTCTGGTTATCGCGCTGATTCTCCTCTATGCAAACCCGCTGCTCGGTTAATTCCGAAAAAGCTGTCTGTTAGTATTGGAAAAGGCCGCAGAGGTATCTGCGGCCTTTTTTATTGTCTCGCGCCGCCCGCACATGTCTGACACCGTGATCGAACCATCCCGCCTGCAAGGTGAAGCAGCCATCACCGGACCTGTTCTCCTCTTCGTTAATCCCGGGGACTCTGCCCGTATTATCAAAGCAGCAAGAGAACTCAACGGCAAAAAGCATTTCCTGTTTCACAGCAACCTGTTCGAAATTCCCGGCCAACGGCCAATCTTCTGGGCTGGTCCGGCCCTGGGCGCCCCGGCGGCAGTCATCGCTCTTGAAAAACTCATTGCCCTTGGCTGCAAGGACGTTATCGTGCATGGCTGGTGCGGCTCTCTGGTGGCCGGCTTACAAGCCGGTGCTGTTTTTCTGCCCACCTGGGCCTTGAGCGAAGAAGGGACATCCGCCCACTATCCCCTTGCCTCACCTCCTGCCCCTCATGGGGATTTGTCCCGGCAACTGGCCAAATTCCTGCGGCAATGCGGTTATGCCGTGCAGGAAGGGCCCATATGGACCACTGACGCACCCTATCGCGAGACCAGGAAAAAGGTGCAGGACTATGGCCGTCGGGGCATTATGGCAGTTGACATGGAATTTTCCGCCCTCTCCACCGTGGCGGCATACCGGGGCGTAAATCTTACTGCGGCCATGCTTGTTTCTGACGAACTGTATCATGACGCCTGGCGGCCGATATATGCCAGCAAGGCATTTCAAAAAAAGAGCCTGGAAATCTTTCTTGCCCTGTCAAGCTTTGCTTGCAATGTTGCCTGATCAACAGTAAGTATTGGATCTACACATGCACCGCACCATATGCTGACCGGGAGCAACTCTCCGTTATTGCCATCCTGACCGTGCCGATAAACACCCCTATCATGACAACCGCACAACTCGCCGCTTAAATGAATATGGTCAAAAATCTCTATATGGTCAGCCTTGGCTGCCCGAAAAACCTGGTTGATTCAGAGGTCATGCTTGCCCTGCTTGAGGCCGCCGGATACCAGGTATGCCAGGAACCGGATCAGGCGGACCTGCTGCTGGTCAACACCTGCGGCTTTATCCAGCCGGCGGTGGAAGAGGCCATTGATGAAATTATCCTCCTCGGGCAATACAAGGATAAAAAACCAGGAGTCAAGCTTGTGGTGACAGGCTGCCTGGTGCAGCGCTATGATAAGGAGTTGCCCAAGGAATTTCCCGAGGTCGATCTCTTTGTCGGGGTGGACGGCTTCCACCACATAGCGTCCCTTGTGGCTGATTTGGACAAACAACACAACCGCCTCATTGTCCCCGCGTCGCGCTTTCTCATGAACTCGGCCATGCCCAGAAAGGTTTCCACCCCGCCGCATCGGGCCTATCTTAAAATTTCCGAAGGCTGCTCAAACCGATGTTCTTACTGCCTCATCCCTTCCATCCGCGGCCCCCTGCGCAGCCGGCCAATGGCTGACCTGGCAAGAGAAGCGGCAATACTCGCTGAATCGGGTGTCCGGGAACTCACCCTGGTCGGCCAGGACGTTACAGCCTACGGCATTGATCTAGGCAGTAAAAAAGCAAACCTGCCGGCATTGATCACCACTCTTTTAGACTCGTGTCATGCAGACTGGATCCGCCTTCTTTATCTCTACCCCAACCGCATCAGCAATGATCTCCTGGCGCTCATGGCAGATGAGGAGCGCTTGCTCAACTATCTGGATATCCCCCTGCAGCACATCAGCAGCAGAGTGCTCAAAAAAATGAAGCGGCCCTTCACCGGCCGCCAGGTGCATGAACTGCTGGAACGCATCCGCGCCAAGGTGCCGGATGCTGCCATCCGCACAACCTTCATTGTCGGTTTCCCGGGTGAAACGGACCAGGACGTGGAAGAACTGGCCGGTTTCCTCAAAACGTATCGACTGAACAACGTGGGCATTTTCACCTATTCGAATGAGGAAGGATGTGCGGCGGAACATTATGCCGAGCAGTGTGCGGAGGAAATCAAACAACAACGGTACGATTATCTGATGGAGCTGCAGTCACAGATTTCCCTGGAGAAAAACAGAGAGCTTGTCGGCAGGACAATCCCTGTTCTCGTGGAAGGATTCAGCCAGGAAACCGATCTGCTGCTGGAAGGCAGGGCGCGGTTTCAGGCGCCTGAAATAGATGGATGCGTCTACATCACTGACGGTCAGTGTGCAGCAGGAGAAATTGTCATGGTCAAGATAACGGAGGCGCATCCCTATGATCTGGTGGGGGTGATTGCCGGCTCATCACAGGACGCATAGGTTATCCTCCCCACCCTTTCTCTGCCGAGAGGGCGGGGAAGATTACGCAGAAGAAAATAGCTAAGACCTGAATTCAGGAGTTTTTGTTCACACGTTCTTTCAGCTCCTTGCCGACCTTGAAGAAAGGAAGCTTTTTCGGGGGAACCTCAATTTTCTCTCCTGTTTTGGGATTCCGCCCCTGATATGATTCATACTCCTTGATGACAAAACTGCCAAAGCCCCTGATCTCGATACTCTCCCCGGAGGCCAAGGTGTCAATCATGGTCTCCAGAATGGTGTTGGTTATTGAGCTGGCTTCCCTGTGCGGCAGATTTTCCTGCTGGGCAATGGCCTCAATTAATTCTGATTTGTTCATCCTGGTCTCCCGAACGTATCAGTTATAAACAATGTTACACATTCAACACGGAACATGTAACAGCATGCTTTTATTATAAATAATCAGCAAAAATCTTTTCTTGACGACATCAGAGGCCAAACCTCTAACCTCCCGACATTGCTCCTTTTTTCCAATCCAACGAAAATATCTTATACAGATAAATGTCGGAATGTAAAGGCATTTTACAAAAAAAATACAATTTTTACTAAAAAGAGGGGAAATCTATTTGCAGGCAAGGATCTTTTCAATATCCTTTTTGCCGATGATTCTGAATTTTCCGGTGGGCAAAGAGCCAAGCTTCAGTCTGCCATAAGCGATACGCTTTAAGGCCAGAACACGATGGCCAATGGCGGCAAACATTTTGCGCACCTGGCGTTTTCTCCCCTCATGGATAACTATCTCAATTACGGAGAACTGGCTGGTTTCACGGAGCACCTTGAGCTGGGCAGGAGAGGTCCGGCGACCTTCCAGCTCTATTCCCTTGGCCAGGCGCTCTCTGGCTTCAACGGAGGGGCGGCCGACAACTTTGGCCACATAGGTTTTCGTGATTTCAAAACTCGGATGCAGGATGCGTTGGGCAAGTTCCCCGTCATTGGTGAGCAGCAAGGCGCCTTCCGTATCGAGATCAAGCCTGCCGACAGGGAATACCCGCTGGACGATTCCCTGCAAAAGCGAGGTGACAATGGGACGGCCCTGGGGATCACTCAGGGTGGTGACGTAGCCTTTGGGCTTATTGAGCAGAATATAGATTTTTTCTTCAGAGGAATGGATGGGCTTGCCGTTCAGGCGAATCTCATGATCTGCGGGATCAACCTTGATCCCCATGTCGGTTACGACCTTGCCGTCGATGGAGACTCTCCCTTCGCTGATATACTGCTCAGCGGTGCGCCGGGAACCGGCCCCTGCCCGGGCAAGAATTTTCTGCAGACGCTCTTTCATTTACCGACGCGGACAAGGGGGACATCCCGCAGACTATTGATAGTCTCCCCTCCGGTACTTGGCCGCCTCTACATAGGAAACCGTGGCAACCCGATCAAGAAGTCTGGCAAGAGGGTCTTCGGCCGGGAGCCTTTCCTTCAGATCAAGGATAGAGCCGGTTTCTTCCTCCAAAGCCTCAACAAAAGGCTCAAGGTCCTCGGCCGGCAGGCGAAGATCATTTAAAGCGGAACCAAATGACTCCAGGCTGCTGATCGTCGCTTCAGCCACGGAAAGACTCTCAATACGCAAGCCAGGGGTAACCTGCCCGGCGGAAGAGACAGGGGTAGCTGAGCCGGCAGCCTCTGAGGAAGATACGGACAGCAGCTCTGCCTCCAGCAGATCTTTAAAATCAGCCCCGGATATGGGCTTCGATCTTTTCTGGTCGGATTGACCGATATTTTGTATACCCTGAAGATTGGTTATCTTCATCTCGTGCCTCCACTCAGCATCAAACCGCGATTTCTGGCTACTGCTTTCATTTTCAGTTTACCATAACTTCAATCTAACATATCGTCAAAAAAAAAAAATTCTTTAATAAATATACGCGTAGCAACGCAGATACATAAACCACTTTTCCCGGCATGCCAATCCTTGTTGTTTGGCCAAAAACGGAAACAAAATTCATCTTTCCGGAAAATACAGTCTATTTTTCCGGAATCACACACTAACCGAACCGCACCAGCACGGCAAAGTTATGACGACAACTACTAGTAATTAATCACAAAAAAATAGCGCAGCAGGCCATGGAACAGCTCTTGCTGTAGATTAATACGACACACCGCGCAATGCCACTACTGTTTTTTGTTGCTCTTGCACTGATATTATATATAATCACAGTTTGGACAATAAGCGACAAAAGCCTTAAGGAGTTACAAATGAAAACAACAAACAAGCTTCTCACTGTTGCCTTAACAGGCCTGTTCCTCACCATGGCCGCGCAAACAGCGATGGCTACCATCATTACCCCGCCACCCGAACCTTTCGATGGCACATGGACGGTCGATTGCGATTACGGCTTAAAATTCGCCGTTTACACCCCGGTTGCCGGTGGTGTGATGTTTGTCGGTGGAGAAAACGACCCTCTGCAATTTGCCATAACTGTGAAAACATATCCTGTATATACACCGATTTATGTTCTGGCCGATGCAAGTGGCTATTTTGCCAGCTATGACCCAACTCTGGATGCCGACGACTCTTTCCTAGGTGAGGACAGAGAGGTACGGATAACCTTTGCCATAAGCGGCATTGCCACCCCTTATACGGTTTATGACGGTGGAACATATCAGGGACTGCAGCTGATAGTCAATGACAAGAAAACCGGTCTGATAAAAGTCCAATGCGCAACCCCCAACCCGGTACCCGTTCCCGGCGCGGTGTGGCTGCTTGGCAGCGGCCTGCTCGGCCTCGCCGCCCTGCGCAGAAAGGGCAGCCAGCAGTAATTACCCCACATAACCCGTCAAGCTTTACAGCCAAAGAGCTGCCGTTTCAGGAAATGAAACGGCAGCTCTTTTTTTATGGCCGGCGAAAAATCAGCGCAGATTTTTTGGCAGCAGGGAATCAATTTTAGCGTCAACAAGCTTTTTGGTGGAGGGATCCACCTCAAGCACCTGGGGATACCAGGGCTTTAAGCGGCAATCAAAGACAATGGGCGGCGTAAGCCCCACATGAAAACGGCGGATACCCTGGCTGGCGGAATAAATATCCGCAGCCGGTTCAAAACGGGTAAAAAAGGTCCAGACAAATTCCTGCAGGCTGACCGTCGCCTCCTGCAGATTATCCACCAGCAGCACAACCGGCCACCCGGCAAAGGCTGCCTCTGCGGCGACCCGCTGCGGCAGAGATTTCTCCGTCTCATATCCCGCGCCTTCGACAACCAGGGTGCCCGGCAGAAAGGCCTTGGCGGCCCGGCAGCCCGAGGGCAGCTCTGCATGAAAAGAGCGGGGCAACACGTTCTTTGCTTCACGGCCAAGCCCCATCAGCAGCGCCTTGGAGCCGTTGTTGACCGAAGGGCCGGTGTAGTCAAGGGTATCCTGGGAGACATTGGCAAAGACAAAAAGATCCTGCTGCCAGTTTACCCTTTCCAGCACATGCACCCACAAGGTGGCAAAATTGTCAATATTGATATCACCGTCCGTTATGATGAGAAATTTCGTCAGCGACAGCTGGCCTTCGCCCAGGATGCGCAGCCCGGAAGCAAAGGCCTCCCGGGGGTAACGATCCCTGACCCGGGCCGCGGCCAGGCAGTGAAAGCCTGCCTCGCCGAAGGTTTTGAGCTGTTTCACCCCGCTCATGACCATGGGGAAAAGCGGCGATAGCAGGTCCTGGAGAAAATCGCCGATATAAAAATCCTCCTGCTTGGGCCGGCCAACCACCGTGGCCGGATACACGGCGTCCTGCCGGTGGTAGAGACGATCAACCTGGAAGACCGGGTAGTCATGGGTCAGGGAGTTGTAGCCGTAGTGATCACCAAAGGGACCCTCAGGCCGGCGCATATGGGGCGGCACGACACCCTTGGCGGCAAACTCGACATTGGCGACCAGATTGTGCCCGCCCAGTGGGTCTTTCACCATGGGCAACTTTTCGCCAAGCAGCAACGAGGCCAGCATCAGCTCAGGCAGATTCTCCGGCAACGGGGCAATGGCGGCCATGATAAGGGCCGGCGGGCCTCCGATGAACAGGGTCATGGGCAGGCTCTCATTGCGGGCCTCAGCCTCATGGTAGTGATAACCGCCGCCCTTATGGATCTGCCAGTGGATGCCTGTTGTCGCATCATCATAACGCTGGATGCGGTACATGCCGAGATTGTGGCCCCGGCCGCCGGGATGCTCGGTATACACCAGGGGCAGCGTCACGAAGGCACCACCATCAGTTTTCCAGGAGGTAAGCATGGGCAGCTCGGTCAAGCGGGCTGGCCGGATACAGTTTTCCAGAATGGGGCCGTTCTTCATTATCCTGGTGCCGATCCTGGCCGCCTGGGGCACGAGGCCGCGCATTGACCAGATTTTGCCGAAACTTGGCGGCATCAGCACCTCGACGGCCCGCACCAGGTCCGCGACAAACTGCTGAGCCCGGTGGCCAAAGGAAATTTCCATGCGCCGTGCCGTGCCGAACAGATTGGTCGCCACGGGAAAACTGCTGCCCTTCACCTTGTTAAAAAGCAGGGCGGGTCCGCCCTGGGCGATCACCCGCCGGTGAATCTCGGCTATTTCCAGATACGGATCAACCTCCACGTCTATTTCCAGAAGGTCTGATTCCTTGCGCAACACATCGAGATAGGAGCGAAGATCTTTGATGATTGGGTAATGCACTACTTGTCCTCGTTCAGAAAAAGGGTATGATATTCATCTTCCCGCAGATGCTTCTTCATAAGCCTGGTCAGAAAATCAACGGTGGCGTCAATATCATCAGCGGACAGGCGGGGAATGAGCGCCTCCAGCAAGGCAGGCGCGGCAAACATCTGCAGAAAAGAGGCAAGGGAACGCTCATCGGTTTCCCGGTTAAGGCCGAAACATATTTCAGCCGGATCGATTTTTTTTGGGAGAAGTGATCTTTCCATGGATTGCATCCCCTTCATCTGCTAATATATTTAATATTTATTTCAACTAGTAACAAATGATTCCCATGACATCAGCCAAAAAAAATGACCCTGCCTCCTGCGGCTGGGTTGCCCAGCACGCGGGCTATGATTATACCAGGTCCGAGGATATCATCAGCAATACGCTGAACTGGCTGCAGGACAAAAGGGTCTTCGTCAGTCTGCTGCACAAAGGGTATCAGTCCGGCGGCACGATGATCGTTGACGCCAACCACGAAAAAATCGTCGTCGGCAAACCCCAGGACTGGCCCGCAACCCACGCCAGCTTCAGGGTTATCTTCCGCAATGCGGCAAAATTATGGAGCCATTTCAACGGTGAACTGCTCTCCTCCTCGGCTGATTCCCTTGTGCTCAGACGGCCGGAAGAATTATTCATCCTCCAGCGCCGGCAGCATTACCGGATCAATCTCCCCGAGGGAAGCGTGGCTACTTTCCTGTATAACCAGAAAAAGTGCAAGCTTAATATGCAGGATCTCAGCGCCGGCGGCATGCTGCTCAGCACCAGGGACCCGAAAGACTTGCCGCAACAGCACCATACCATAAAAAACATCATCATCACCATCCCATCGGACGATGCCGCCGCCGGGGCGGAAAGCGACGGGGTACTCCGCTTCAAAATCAAAGAGGGAGAGGTGGTCCGCGCCTTTGCCAACAGCAAATTACGCCAGTTCTGCCTGGGGATCAGCTTTTCACCGGGCAGACCGGAAGAGGAACGGATCATGAAATATATCCGCCAGCGGGAACTGGCCCTGCTGCGCAAAGGCATCCAGGAGTAAAACCTGTCAGACCACCCGCCAGTGCACCTTGCGCGTCCGCGGCCCGTCAAACTCGCAGAAAAATATTTTCTGCCAGGTCCCGAGCTGCAGTCTGCTGTTTTCCACAAAGACGGTAACAGATGAACCGAACAGGGAAGCCAGCACATGGGATGGCGAGTTGCCTTCCATATGCTGATAATCCAGCCCGAAAGGAATGATCTTCCGCAACGCCTTGATGATATCGGTCTGCACCGCCGGATCCGCTCCTTCATTAATGGTAAGCCCGGCGGTGGTATGGGGATTATAAAGATAGCAGACCCCATCAGTTAACTTGCTTTTTGCGATTTCTTTTTCTATCCTGGCAGTGATATCGACCAACTCCATATGGTTTGCCGTGGTCACCGTGATTGTTCCTTTTTGCATATTTTCCTCCGTGAACCATGTATAATGTATATAAAATCAAGAAGGTAGCCATATAGTGGATGACGCCGTGTGGCAAATTGATTATAGCAGCACAAATGAATTTTGGCAGAGATTCTTCACGCACTTGCAAGGGGGATGTTATGATTGAAAAAATGCTGAGCAATCTTGACTGGCTGGGGCATGACTGTTTCCGTCTGCGCGCAGCAGGCCAAGTCGTTTATTTTGACCCTTTTCAACTTTCCGGCGCACTCCCGCCTGCCGATCTTATTCTGATAACCCACGAACATTTTGACCACTGCTCCCCTGATGACATTAAAAAGATCAGGCAGGACGCAACGGTCATTATCACCGAACCGCTTTCAGCGGCCAAGCTCTCCGGTACCCCCAACGTCAAAGCCATGCAGCCCGGCCAGAAGATCACCCGCGGCCCTTTTACCATCGAGACGGTCCGCGCCTATAACACCAACAAAAAGTTTCACCCGAGGGCCAACAACTGGCTCGGCTTTATCGTCACTGTTGAGGGCGTGCGCATTTACCATGCCGGGGACACCGACTATATCCCGGAGATGGCCGACTACGATGCCGATATCGCCCTGCTGCCCGTCTCCGGCACCTATGTCATGACCGCGGACGAGGCGGCGCAGGCCGCCATTGACATTAACCCCAAGGTTGCCGTGCCCATGCATTTCGGGGCCATTGTCGGTGAGCAATCCGACGCGCAACGTTTTGCCGGCAAACTTGCGGGCAAAATCACCGTCCACCTTCCACAGAAAAAGTAACTAACGTGAATTATTTTCCCATCAGCCTGGATATTCGCTCCCGCAACTGCATGGTAATCGGCGGCGGCAAGGTAGCGGCCCGCAAGGTAAAAGCACTGCTGGCCAACCAGGGCAAGGTAACGGTGATCAGTCCCGAGCTTGACGATGAACTGGCCCCCCTTGCCCAGGACGGTTCCATCCAATGGCTCAAGCGCGGCTACCAGCCGGGCGATCTTGCCAGGGCCTTCCTGGTCATTGCCGCCACCGATGACGTTACCGTGCAGGAAGCCGTGCACCGGGAGGCTGAAGCACACAATCTGCTCGTCAACGTTGCCGACGTGCCAAAATGGTGCAATTTCATCCTGCCGGCCACGGTGCGGCGGGGGGATTTGACCATTTCCGTGTCGACCGCGGGCAAAAGTCCGGCCCTGGCCAAACAGTTGCGGAAAAACCTGGAAAAAGAATACACGGATGATTATGATTTATTGCTTCAGGTACTCGGCAGGTTGCGGCCCATCGTGCTGGCCTTGGGCCTGCCGCACGAAAAAAACAAAATTCTTTTTGAAAATCTGCTCCACAGGGATATGATTGACTGGTTGCGCAGGCAAGACTGGCAGGCGCTGACGGATCACATCCGCTCTATCCTCGGCAAGGATATTCCCTTAGACGACCTTGTCGGCCACGCTGAACAATGAAGGCAGCGTAAGACTCAACGGAGAATCTCTGCATGCTTTTTTCACTTTCGCTCATCGGATATTATTTATCCACCACCACCTATATTATCTTTTTCGTTACCCAGAAAAAGAAAATCCGGGCGGCGGCCCGCTGTCTGCTTTTCGGGGCCGGGGTTCTGCATACGGTAACCATTCTCGGCCGTTATTTTTTAGCAGGCCACACCCCGCTCACCACCCATCATGACACGGTTTCCTTTTTTGCCTGGTCCATGACCTGGGCCTTTCTCTCCTTCCGCTGGCGTTATCAGGTGAAGAATTTCGGCACCTTTGTCTCCCTTGTCATTACCGCCCTCATGACCATCGCCGCCCTCTCGTCCCAAACTATCGCGGAACTGCCGCCTGCCCTGCAAAGCGCCTGGCTGCCGGTTCATGCCAGCATCGCCATCATTGCCGACGGCTTTATGGCCATGGGCTTCTGCAGCGGCCTGATGTATCTTCTGCAGGAACGGGAATTGAAAAAAAAGAGATTCGGTGTCTTTTACAGCCGCCTGCCCTCCCTGGAGGCGCTGGACAATCTTATCCAGCACTGCCTGACCGTCGGCTTTCCCTTGCTGACGCTGGGCATCATCACCGGCTCCTTCTGGGCCAAACAGGCGTGGGGAGCATATTGGCACTGGGACCCGAAGGAGACATGGTCACTTATCACCTGGTTGCTGTATGCCGCCATGCTGCATCAGCGCTTTATCGCGGGATGGCGCGGCAAGCGGGCCGCCATTCTGGCCATCATCGGCTTTATGGCCGTTCTGTTCACCCTGTGGGGTGTGACCTTTCTGCTGCCGGGAGTCCACTCATATGTCCGTTGATTCCATTTTGATTCTGGGAGTAAACCATAAGACGGCGCCTGTCGAGGTCCGCGAACAGCTGGCCTTCACCGGTGACCCGGAAAGGCCTTTTAGAAAACTGAAAGAAATCCCCGGCTGTACGGAATTCTGCTTCCTGTCAACCTGCAACAGGGTTGAGGTGATCTTTACCAGCCCCCATCAGATGGAAACCATCCAGTCCATCAAAAAATTTCTTTTTGCCGCCAGCAATGTCAGGGAAAAGGATATTGACAACTTCATTTACCTGCACCGCGGCGCGGACGCCATCAACCATCTTTACCGGGTGGCGGCAAGTCTCGATTCCATGGTGGTCGGCGAACCGCAGATCCTGGGCCAGCTGAAGGATGCCTACCGCAATTCCGCCGACCGGGAATGCACCGGCGTCATCCTGAACCGTCTCCTGCATAAGGCCTTTTCCGTTGCCAAGCGCATCCGCACCGAAACAAATATCGGCGGCAGCGCGGTTTCCATCAGTTATGCCGCCGTGGAGCTCGCCAAAAAAATCTTCGGCCATCTCGAGGGCAAAAAGGTGCTGCTGGTGGGGGCCGGCGAGATGGCGGAGCTTGCCGCCGAACACCTGATCAACCAGGGCATTTCCGAGGTGATTGTCGCCAACCGCACCCTGGAGCGGGCCGTCAACCTGGCCAAACGTTTCAACGGCAAGGCTGTGGGGCTGGCGGAACTGCACGCCCAGATGGAGTTTGTCGATATCATGGTCAGCTCGACCGGCGCCAGCGGCCTGATCCTGCACCAGGAAGATGTCAAACCCATCATGAAGCAGCGGAAAAACCGCCCGCTCTTTCTCATTGATATAGCGGTGCCGCGGGATCTTGATCCCAAACTCAACGACCTGGATAACGTCTATCTTTACGATGTTGACGATCTCAGCCAGGTGGTGGAGGTGAACAAGGCGGAAAGGGAACAGGAGGCCCTGCGGGCCGAACGTATCGTCACCGAGGAGACGCTGAAATTTCTTCAATGGATTGAGGACATGCAGCTCACCCCCACCATTGCCGCCCTGCGCCAGAAAGCCGACAACATCGCCAAAGCCGAACTGGCCAAGACCCTCGCCCACAGCAACCTGAGCGCCAAGGACATCAAATCCATCGAGAAAATGGCAGGGGCCATCATCAACAAGATGCTGCATGACCCCATTCTTTTTCTCAAACAAGGCCACACCCAAGATGACAAACGCCTCAAACTCGATTTCACAAGAAAAATTTTCGGCCTGGACCTTGAGTCGGAAAAAGAAGAATAAGACAATCTTGACAAGAAGTCCGCACAATGCTATTTTACCCAATTCATTTTTAGTACTATTCAGTAGAGGGGCGCGCTCATAGTTCCACTATTTTGGAACAGAAGAAACGGCACATGAGCCTCCTTGGCTTGCAAGCACTGCCTATGCCCGGCAAATAATTTTTTTCGAGGATAATTGTTATGAGTAAACGTACTTTCCAACCCAGCAATATCAAACGCAGCCGCACCCATGGATTCCGGGCCCGGATGAAAACAAAAGCGGGACGGGCCGTTATCTGCCGCCGTCGCGCCAAGGGTCGTGTGCGCCTCTCCGCATAAGCCCGGCAGTTATGCCAGATAGGGGAAAGGATAACCAGACGCTGCCCAAGGCGGCTCTGCTCAGTAAGCCAAAGGAATTTCAAGCTGTTTATCGGAATGGCAAACGGCTTCGCGGGAAAGAATTCAGCCTTATTTTCATGCCCAACGGGCTGGAGACAAGCAGACTGGGCATCAGTGTCCACGGTGTCAAGAGGGCTGTTGCGCGCAACAGAATCAAACGAATCATCAGAGAATTCTATCGGTTAAACAGACAGTTTATCTCTCCTTCGTCAGACATCGTCATCGCTGTCCGCAAAGATTTCCCCCCCGATTCCCCCCAGGAAGTGGAACGTGCCGTCAGGCCGCTCCTGCGCAATCTCCCGCTGGCATAATCTCGATGGAGTTCAGTTATTTTCCATGGCCGGTCCATCATTTGTCCGGCCATAATAGGTAATGCGAGCAGATGAGCATGAAAAAGCTACTCTTATTTCTTCTTCGAGGTTATCAGACGATACTTTCCCCTTTGTTACCTCCGGCATGCCGTTTTACTCCAAGCTGTTCCCATTACGCAATCGAGGCAATCACACAACACGGTCCCCTGAAGGGGTCTTTGCTGGCCAGCTACCGCATTCTGCGCTGCCAGCCATTCTGCCGTGGCGGATACGACCCTGTAAAAAAATAATAAGGAATGTGACATGGATACCCAGAGAGCTTTTATAGCCATCGTGCTATCGCTCGCCATACTGCTCGGTTATCAGTATTTTTTCGCCCCCCCGCCGCCGCAAGATACGCCCCAGCAGGTTGAGCAGTCCGCCGTTGATACGGGCGCGACCTCTGCCTCAAGCGCACCGGTCAAGGCAATCACCGCGGCTCCGGCGGCAGAACCGCTGCCTGTTGATAATGGTCGCCAGGGCCGTGATATCGCGGTTGAGACCAATCTCTACTCCGGGGTGATTTCCGAAACAGGGGGCGGCATCAAGAGCTTCAAGCTGAAAAAATACAGAGAACAGATCGCCCCGCAATCAGATCCCAAAGAGCTGATCAAAACAGGCTCCTCCCGGGATCTGCCGCTCTTTTTCTCCTGGGGAGTGGAACCGCAGAAAGCCGGGGTGCCGGTTTATCAGGCTGACAAAGACAAGCTGCAGGTCGCTGGCTCTGGAAAATCCATTACCTTGCAGAGCCAGCTGCCGTCAGGGCTGGAACTGACCAGAACCATGACCTTTTCCGAGGATGACTACCTGATCAACCTGACGGTGGATGTCCGCAACACATCAACCGAGCATCAGCTGCAGGGCGCCCCGTTTCTGTCCTTGACCAACAAACCGTTCACCGAGAACGACGCCAACACCTTTGTTTTCAAGGGACCGGCCCTGTTGACCAACGGCGCCCTGGAAGAGATCAAACCAGATGACCTGCAAAAAGGCGGCCAGACCCGCAAAGGCAAAGCGACATGGGTTGCCTATGAAGACACCTACTTCATGACCTGCATCATCCCTGATGCCAGCAGCCAGGAAAGCATCCATTTCAGCATGACCGGTGATGATGCCGTTTCAACCGTAGTGGCAGGTGATGTTGTCATCTTGCCTCCCCAGAGCCAGAAGCGTTACTCCTACACCATCTATTTCGGTCCCAAAGAGATTCGCACCCTGAAAGCGGCCGGCCATGACCTGGAGAAGATCGTCAATTTCGGCTGGTTTGACATTCTGGCCAAACCGATGCTGTATCTGCTCAACTTCCTCAATGGCTTCCTGCACAATTACGGCCTGGCCATCATCCTGGTCACCATCATCATCAAGGGCCTTTTCTGGCCCATTGCCCACAAGGGCATGAAATCGATGAAAACCCTGCAGAAACTGCAGCCCAAAATGGCAAAACTGCGGGAAAAATATGGCAACGACAAAGAGAGACTGAACCGGGAGATGATTCAGCTCTACCAAACTTACAAGGTTAATCCCATGGGGGGCTGCCTGCCCATGCTGCTGCAGATTCCCGTCTTTTTTGCCCTGTACAAGGTTCTGCTGCAGACCATTGAACTGCGCCATGCCCCGTTTATGCTGTGGATCACCGATCTGTCCGCCCCTGACCGGCTTTATATCGGCTTTGATATCCCGATGCTTGGCGGCATTCCCGTGTTGACTCTGCTGATGGGCGCCTCGATGTTTTTCCAGCAGAAAATGACCCCATCCACCCTGGACCCGACCCAGGCCAAGATCATGATGTTTCTGCCTGTTGTTTTTACCTTTATGTTTCTCAACTTTGCGTCGGGGCTGGTTCTCTACTGGTTTGTCAACAATCTCTTATCCATGGCCCAGCAGTATGTCATTAACAAGGCTGATTGAGACAGCAGGCTGCGGAAATCCGCCGACCCCTCATTGCCGAAAGAGCAGCACCGTCATTCAATTTGGAGATAAATATGGGCTCAAAGCAGGAATTTAAAGGGAAAGACGTTGACGAAGCCATTACCATGGCCTGCGACAAACTGCGCCTCCCCCGGGAAGAACTTAATATTGAAATCCTCTCAACCGGTTCTTCAGGAATTTTTGGCCTCTGCCGCAAACAGGCAATTATTCGTGCCACAAAAAAGATGGCGGCAACGGAACCTGCCTCAAAGCAAGAAGGTGAAGCTGTGTCCAGTGATACCGTGCGGCAGAAAAGGCCAACCGCTGCTCCCGTAGCCGTTGTTGAACAACCAACCGGCGAGCCATTACCTCCGGCGGCTGAGTCCGTGCCCGCTGCGGAAACGGAAAAGAAGCGCCCGCCGGTTGAACGCCCCCAGGAACCTACGGTGCCCCTGACTCCCGAAATCCTTGCACTGATAAAAGGCGATCTCGAGCAGCTGCTGACCCTTATGGGTTTTCCCTCGGAAATCGTGCTGGAGGAAAAAAACAACAAGGCCCAGGTGCAAATCTTCGGAGAGCATATTGAGGAGTTGATCACCAAAGACGGCCAGGCCCTGGACAGCATCCAGTATCTGATGCGGAAAATCATCGCTAAGAAATTCCCGCAGAAAATCATGTTTTCCATTGATGCGGGGGAATTCCGGGAAAAACGCAAAGCGGAACTGCAGGAACTGGCCCTGAAACTTGCCCAGGAAGTGAAGGAAACGGAAAAAACAAGGACCATCCCGCCTTTGAATCCGGAGGAACGGCGGGTTGTTCATCTGGTTCTGCAGGAAGATAAAACCATCCGCAGCCGCAGCGTGGGTGACGGCCTTTTCAAGAAAATCCTCATTTATCTGCCGGGCAAGGGCCGCATCCGGAAAAAACCGCAACGAAGAAAAGCCAAGAAGGAAAAATTGACAATTCCGGAATGATCGCTGATAATAGTTCAACCTCTGACAGGATGTTGAAAACTATTATAAAATTGTCTTTTTCCTTGCAATGGCCGATACCTCTTTTGCCACATCCGCCCCCGCAAACGTTGAAATAACCATAGCCGCCATCGCCACTCCTCCCGGCCCCGGCGGCATCGGCATCATCCGCATCAGTGGCAGCCAGGCCCTGCCCATACTGACCACCCTGTTTACCCCGCAGCGCCAACCCTGCGAATTCCGCAGCCATCGCCTCTACTACGGCTGGATTAAAGACCCGCAAACCAACCAGCCCATTGACGAGGTGATGGCCGTCTTCATGCAGGCCCCCAAAACATACACCAGGGAGGACATTGTCGAAATTCAGTGCCACGGCAGCTATCTGGTCCTGCAGGACATCCTGGGCCGGGTCATCGCTCTCGGCGCCACCCTTGCCGAACCGGGCGAGTTCACCAAACGGGCCTTTCTAAACGGCCGTATCGACCTGACCCAGGCTGAGGCGGTTATCGAACTGCTGCAGGCCAAAACCCGGGAAGGAGCCGGCATGGCCATGTCCCAGCTGCAGGGCCGCCTCGGCGCCGTGCTCAGCAGCATCCGCACCGCCCTCATCTCCCTGCGCGCCATTATCGAAGTTGCCATCGATTTTCCGGAAGATGATGTTGAGATCATCAATGCCCAGGCCATGGGCGAAAAACTCGAAAGCGATATCCTCACCCCCCTGCGGGAACTCATCAAATCAGCCACCCAGGGTAAAATCTATCGTGACGGCATCTCGGTCATTATCCTCGGCCACCCCAATGTCGGCAAATCAAGCCTGCTCAATGCCCTGCTGCGGGAAGAACGGGCCATTGTCACCGCCATCCCCGGCACCACCCGGGACACCATTGAGGAATGCATTGATATCAAAGGAATGCCTGTGCGCATCATTGATACGGCCGGCATCCGCGACAATGCGGAAGAGGTGGAGGAGATGGGCATTGTCCGGGCACGACAAAAACTGGCCGCGGCTGATGTGGTGCTGCTGATCGTCGACGGCACCCAGTTGCCCGGTGCAGCCGACACGCGGCTTTATGAGTCCGCGGGGGGCAAGAAAATACTGCTCGTGGTCAACAAAATCGATCTTGCCGGCCAGGATCCCGCCGTCTTTGCCAGGGCCTTTCCGCAAATCCCCCGGGTCCATATTTCCGCCAAAACCCATGAGGGTATTGCCGACCTGGAAAATACCCTCTTTGCCCTGGTCACCGGCGCATCGGATTGGGATCCGGGTTACGCCTGTGTTCCCAATGTGCGGCAAAAAACATCCCTGGAAAAAGCGCTGACCGCGGCAACAAGGGTTGCCGAGGGGCTCACCGCCGATCTGCCCCCGGATCTGCTGGCCATTGAACTGCAGAGCGCCCTGGATCACCTGGGCGACATTACCGGGGAAACGACCACGGACGATATTCTGGACCTGATATTTGATCAATTCTGCATAGGAAAATAGATCATGAAGCAGAAACAAGAAAGCAATACCGCCTTCGAGCAGCAGGTTAACTTTCTGAAAAAGATCCCTTTTTTTCAGGATTTCGATGATCATGAACTCAAGCAGCTTCTGGCAGTGAGCCGCTGGCTGAAGGTGCCCGCCGGCACCTTGATCATCAAGGAGGATACCATGGAAAAGGTCTTTTACATTCTGGTAAAAGGCAGCGTATCCGTTTTCATCACGGTGGAACAGGGCCAGACCATCGAGCTGACCAAGCTGGCAACCGGCGCCACCTTCGGGGAAATGGCCCTGGTGTCAGAGACCAGGAGAACCGCCGGGGTAAAAACGACCAGTGACTCGTATATCCTGATGGTGGAACCGGACATCCTCAACCAGGCCTCTGTTTTTCTGCAGCTGAAATTCTACCGCCGTTTCTGTGAAATCCTGGTAACCAGGCTGATCGCTGCCAATAAACGCATGGGCGATCTCTCTGCCCACGCCGCTGAATCTTCCGCCAGCAAACACCCCCCTGCACAACAGCAACCAGGGCCCCAGGCCATGCAGGAAAATCAAGAAAAAGAGCCCCCTCGACCGGCGAAAGTCCAGACGCCCCTGGCAGGGCACCCGAAGAAAGAGGTGAAGGTCTCGGAACTTCCTCCGGCACCGAAGCTGATGGCTGTTGCCAAGGATAAAATAAGAAGAAGGATCCAGAGCAACGTGGACCTTGCCGTGAATCCGGCGGTGGCGGCCCGTCTCTCCTCCTTTCTGGTCGGGGATTGCGAGGATACCAGAAAATTCGCCGAACTGATCTCCTGCGATCCCATGCTTGCCGCCAAGGTAATCCAGCAGGCCAACTCATCATTTTACCGGCGAACCTCCACGGTGAATTCCGTTCCCCATGCCATGGTGACCATGGGCATCAAAAACGTGCAGGAAGTAATCGCCAAGGAAACGATAAAGGTGGTCAAGGAGGAAGAGCTTTTCGGGGGGTTCGGCCAGCTTGCCGACAGTTTCTGGCAGCACGCGGTGGCAGTGGGCCGTATTGCGGAACTCCTGCGGGACACGATCAGAATCAACACCTTCGATGATGTCTATCTGGCCGGACTTTTTCACGACCTGGGCAAACTGGCCCTGGATCAGCAGCAGCCCCTTTTTTATCCCCAGCTGCTGCGGCCTGACTTTATCGATAAGGACATCTGCACGTCGGAACAGGAGTACATCGGTATCGATCATGCCCAGGCCGGATGCTGGCTGGGGGAGAAAATGGGCCTTCCCAAGGCATATCTCGATGTCATGCTCCTGCACCATGCTCCGGAAAAGGCCCGGGAAAACAGCCTGCTCATAGCCCTTATCCATCTGGCCGACCTTTTTGCCAAGGACAAGGGAATGTTCATGGGCAAGGCGGAAGGACCTGCACCGTCACTGTCTGCCGCTTTTGGCTGGATCATTATCCAGGAACAGCATCATCCTTTCATTGATGTCAATGTGGACAACTTTATACGATCATTTAAAGTTGAACTGGATCGCATGTGGGGAGAGATGTCCGCTCTTCCCATCACCTAGCCATATCCCCCCGGGCCAGAGGCTCGGGGGACAGCTCATGATGACTGGCGGTGTGGGGCTGCTTGCCTAATCCGCCGGCTCAAAGGCATCCTTTTCCGCCCCGCAAACCGGACAACACCAGTCATCCGGCAGATCCTCAAAGGCTGTACCGGCAGCCACCCCGCCATCGGCATCACCTTTTTTGGGGTCGTAAACATAGCCACATACCGTGCAACGATATTTTTTCATGATTTTTCTCCTGGAATCAGTTAACTACGCAGAGGCGCTCATTGACATAACCGGAAAACTCCCGTAAAGATTATCAGGAAGAAAGCTTGTCAGTCAACGCAAAAAATCCACACCCCGAGCAGGAAGATCATGAAAAAAATTGTGCTTAGCCGCCAGGAAATACAGAAAAAAGTCAGAGAACTCGGACACATGATCACCCGTGACTTCGCCAATGACGATCTGCTTCTCATCGGCGTACTGAACGGCGCCTTTATCTTTACCGCCGACCTGGCCAGGGAGATTGACCTGCCCCTCGAGATTGATTTCATCCGGGTGGCCAGCTATGGCAGCGGCAGCTCGTCGTCCGGCACCATCACCTTTACCAAGGATGTGGAACGCCCGGTGGCCGGCAAAAAAATTGTGCTGGTGGAAGATATAATCGATAGCGGCCGCACCATTGCCCGGCTGCAGCAACATTTTCTCCAGCATGGAGCGGGCAGTGTCCATATCTGCGCCCTGATCGACAAAAAAGAGCGGCGCGAGGTTGACGTGCAGCCCGACTACATCGGTTTTGAGGTGCCCGAAGGCTTCCTGGTCGGCTACGGCCTTGATTTTGCCGAGCAGTACCGGAATCTGCCGGATGTCTACCACCTTGACAACCCGACTCATCCGTAAATAACCCCAGGCAAAGATGCCCGTTATCGTGGTTCGGGCAAAGAGTGCATTATCCATGAAACCCACCCTGCAGGAAATCGATAAAAAATTCCTCTGGCACCCTTACACCCAGATGCACGATTACGCCGGCCGGGACCTGCTCCTCATCGACCGGGCAGATGGCCTCATGCTCTATGACCACCACGGCAGGAGCTATTTTGACACCATCTCCTCCTGGTGGTGCATCCTGCACGGCCACAACCATCCGACCATCAAAAAGTTCATGCACCGCCAGCTGGACAAACTTGATCATGTCCTGCTGGCCGGCACGAGCCACGAAGCCGCCATCCTGCTTGCGGAAAAACTGATCGCCATCACCCCCGCGACCCTCAGCAAGGTCTTTTATTCGGATAACGGCTCCACCGCCTGCGAGGTGGCCCTGAAGATGAGCCTGCAATACTGGCGGCATCGCGGACACCCACGGCGCAAACGCTTCATTGCCCTGGAACGAGGCTATCACGGCGACACCATCGGCACCATGAGCCTTGGCGGCGTTCCGGATTTCCATAAGGAATTCGCCGAGATCCTCTTCACCTCCTTTACCGTCCCTTCCCCTTACTGCTACCGCTGCCCCATGGAGCAAAAACCGGAGACCTGCCAGCTGGAATGTCTGCGGCCTTTACAGGACCTGCTTGAGAAGGAGGGGGACAATATCGCGGCCATGATCGTCGAACCGCTTATCCAGGCTGCGGGTGGCATGCGCATCTATCCGGCCCGTTATCTCGCCAGGCTGGCGGAGCTGCTGCGGGAACACGGCGTCCATCTGATATTTGATGAAGTGGCCACGGGCTTCGGCCGCACCGGCAGGATGTTCGCCCTGGAACATGCGGGGGTGACCCCTGATTTTCTCTGCCTGTCCAAATCCCTGACCGCCGGCATGCTGCCCATGGCTGCCACCCTAACCAGCGACGAAATTTATCAGGCCTTTTATGGCGAATATCAGAAGAACAGGACCTTTTACCACGGCCACACCTTTACCGGCAATCCGCTGGCTGCGGCCGCGGCCCTGGGTTCGCTGCAGGTCTTTGCCGAAGAAAAACCACTGGCGCGGCTGGCGGCAACCGTTCCTCATCTGCACCAGAAAATGGCGCGTTTCCGTGATCTGCCCTGGGTGGGAGACGTGCGCTGCCTGGGCATGATCGCCGCCATTGAACTGGTGAAAAATAAACAGACCAAGGAAGAGTTCACCTTCGCGGAACGGGTGGGATGGAAAATCTACCTCAAAGGCCTGGAGCAAGGCTTGATCCTGCGCCCCTTAGGCAATATTGTCTACCTGTGGCTGCCCATCTCAGCTACGAGTTCTGAAATTGACGAAATCACCGAACGCACCTGGCGGGTCCTGGCCGATGCTGACCATATCAGCGGAGCGTAATGCAGCAGGAACATCATGGCATGGCGGTTGCTTACAAAAATGAAACGTTTTTATTGCTCTTCCCCCTTTTTTTTCGCTGTGTTGCGTTTGCCCGAGCAAAAGGTTACCAGATGACGATGTTGCCCTGCCAGCACACCATACCGGATGAAACCCAGCCATCTTCTGCCAATCACGCCGTAATAATTGGGAAATAGCGTGCTGTTTGTTCCAGGGCATTGAAGAGAGGAAAGAAATGACACTGCCAATTATTTTAGTATTAGCTGTAATACTGCTTGCCATCCTGCTCTTTAGCTTTGAGTTTGTCCGGGTGGATGTGGTCGGCATCATCATGATGACCCTGCTCCCGCTTCTTGGCCTGATTACGCCGGCAGAGGCGATCAGCGGACTGTCCAGCAATGCGGTGGTGATCATTGTCGCGCTTGTCATCTTCGGCGCCGGACTCGAAAAGACCGGCGCCATGGATTCCCTGTCCAGGGTGCTCTTGAAATTTGCCGGCCACGGCGAGAGCAGCATCATGCTGCTCATCTCCGGCACGGTGGCCTTTATCTCCAGCTTCATGCAAAATATCAGCGCCGCGGCGCTGTTTATGCCCGTGGCGAAGCGGCTATGCCGGCAGGCCGATGTCCCTGTCGCCAGGATACTGATGCCCATGGGCTTCAGCGCCATTATCGGCGGCTGCATGACCCTCGTCGGCTCAAGCCCGTTGATCCTGCTCAACGATGTAATGCAAATCACCGATGCCGATGTCGATCCCTTCGGTTTGTTTGCCGTGACCCCCATTGGTCTTGCCCTGATCACTGCCTTGCTTCTCTACCTTGTGCTGTTCGGCCGCTTCATCCTTCCCGCCGGGCAAAAGGAAAAAGGAGCAAACGGTCCCCTGTCAAAGACCCTGCAGCGGACCTACCATGATATCGGCAATTTTTTCGAACTGCACGTCCCCTCATCCTTTGCCGGCCCGAAAACTTTGATGGATCTGGAAATCAGGGCCTATTATTTTACCACGGTCATTGCCGTTGCCCCCAAGGGCGGAACCAAGAATTTTGCCCCTGACACCGATACCGTGCTGCGCGACGGTGACACCATCGCTGTTGAAGGCCCGCCTGAACTGGTAAAGAAACTGGCTGCCGCCTACGGCTGGGAAATCAAAGACGAGCTCGCGGTGTTTGCCGAGGATCTCTCACCCAACAATGCCGGGATCGTGGAGGCGATCATTTCTCCACGCTCGGAAATGGCGCGCAATACTCTGCGCTCCTTTGCCTTTCGTAAAAAATACGGGGTCAACCCGCTGGCTGTCCGCCGGGGCAACAAGACCTTTGTCGGCGGCATCTCCGACATCATCCTGCAGAGCGGCGATGCATTGCTGCTGCAAGGCCGCTGGGATAAATTTCACTTCCTCAAGGAACAGCTCGACCTCGTCTTCACCGAAGAGGTGCAAGGTGAGATTCGCCAGACCCACAAGCTGAAATATGCCATCGGCTGCATGCTTCTTTCTCTCGTCCTGATCCTCGGCTTCGAGGTACAGCTCTCCATCGCCCTGCTCACCGGCGCTCTCGCCATGATCCTGAGCAATGTCCTCACGATAGATGAAGCCTATGAATCCGTGGACTGGATGACCGTCTTTCTCCTCGGCGGCATGATTCCCCTGGCTATCGCCTTTGAAAGGACCGGCGCGGCCAAACTCATCGCCGAGACGATCATGGCCGCCCTGGGCCCTGTTTCCCCCCTCCTGCTGCTCACCGCTCTCGGCATACTCACCTCCTTTTTCACCCTGGTCGTTTCCAATATAGGCACCACCGTATTGATGGTGCCGCTTGCCATGCGCATGGCGGTCAGCTGCGACGCTGATCCGAGGCTGGCGGCACTGGTGGTTGCCATTGCCTGCTCAAACAACTTTGTCCTGCCGACCCATCCTGTGAATTCCCTGGTCATGCAGCCCGGCGGGTACAGCAGCATGGATTATTTCAAAGCGGGAAGCGGAATTTCCGCCCTTTTCCTGCTCGTCATGCTGGCAATCATCTCCCTGTTCTACGGCAGCTGACCGCCACAGCGGCCATCCATAAAGCTGCTCTGCGCTGTTATGAGAACCCGGCACCAATAGGCGCGGGGGGCTCCGCTGGCAAAGCCATTTGCGGCATGCCGCTTTCCCCCCGGAACCACGCTCCGCCCCTCTGCTGCGTTGCAAAACGAAACGCATGCAGCTCATCAGCAACAAGCCGGTAATCCCTTGTTTATTCCCATGATTTTTTATGCACTGCCATCGCAGATGCACATTGCAACATAGCTGAACACCCTCCACAGCCCTGTGGTTGCATACTGCAACAAAATACAATTGCACATACAACACGTCCGTTTTGCTGCGCATTGTGGTGAGCACAAGAAAACAATACAGGAGACCCTCTTTTCCCTGATTACCGGCTCAGGTGCCGGCATGGCAAAGCACCTGGGACAACATGTCAACATGTTGATATAATTAATTAAATTATAGAAAACGCCACGATTGATCCTGCTGGAAACCTGCCCGGCAACCATAGCCCCGCTAGCCCCACGAAAAAATCTCGGCAAATGGCACGCTAGATGCAAAACCATGGCAGCAAACCGGCATCCAGCCCAAACTCCTTGCAAAGTTGACAGTCCCGCAACCATTGACGAAACAGCCGGGCGGGCAACTGCTTCGCGACTTCTCGCCAACAGGGCAACCCGCCCCATGGAGGCGGGGCGCGGCAAAATGGGCGTAACGAATGCAACGGTGGAACGCTACCGCAGGCCCCCGCACGGCCAGCTGGTCTTGCATGCAATGAAACCGTCCAGGAAGGGCGGTAATTATTCAATTTTAGAAGTGGGGTAAGATTATCCAATGGCAACACAGCAGAAAAAAACAAAACCGTATCTGAGCACCGTTATCTTCGGGGCGATTTCCATCTCATTTTATGTCCTCCTGTTCAGCAATGAGACACTGGTCACCGATACCTATACCAAGGGCGGCATCTACACCCTCTATCCAATAGGAACGGTCTTCCTCTTTTCCTTTATCCATGGGGCCTTTGCCAGCAACCTGCTGAACCTGCTCGGCATCGAGGCCAAAAAAAAATAACCCATGCTTTGCCGCAATCATCATCTATACGAGGAGTTAATACAATGAAGAGGTTTGTCTTAGCCGTACTGTTTTCCCTGTTTCTCTTGCCCCTGGCAAGTGTTGTTTTTGCCGCCGGCGGGGCCGGGCCAGACAAGAGCATGCTGAAGGGCGTGTTCACCGAGATCAACGAAGCGGCCCATACCGCTGTTCTGCAGAAGGATGGCACAGAGGAGTTTAAGAACCTGATCATCGGCGAGCATGTCAAGGTGGAGAGCCTTCGCCTAGGTAAAAAGGTGCTGGTCAGCCTGGACCATAATGCCGGCGAGAACGTGATCAAGGATGTGTCCATCATGTTCATGGACATGACCTTGAAAAAATTGTTTGCCCTCCTGACGGTCGGCCTGGTGGGCGGCATCCTGAGCGGCTTTATCGGATCAGGCGGGGCCTTTGTTCTCACCCCGGCCATGATGTCCCTGGGCGCCCCCGGCGCCGTGGCCGTGGCCAGCAACATGTGCCACAAGTTTCCCAAGGCCATGATCGGCACCTACAAACGCTGGAAATATGGCCAGGTTGACGTGAAACTGGCCGCCACCATGGCCACCACCGCCATCATCGGCGTCCAGATCGGCGTGCAGATCCAGAAACACATCCTCAATAAATGGGGTAACGATGGCTCAAACCTCTATGTAAGCGCTGTTTTTGTGGTCGTCCTGATCCTGGTCGGCTGCTATGTCGCCCTGGACGCTTACAAGCTTGCCAAGGGCGGGAAAGATACCCCAGAACAGGCCTCGACCCTGGCCATGGCCATGCAGAAGATCAATATCCCGCCGATGATGAATTTCAAGGTGGCCAAGGTGCGGATCTCCGCCTGGGTAACCATCCCGGTTGGTCTGCTCACCGGCATGCTGGCGGCCACCATTGCCGTGGGCGGCTTTATCGGCGTGCCCGGTATGATCTATGTGATCGGCGCCTCAGCCATGGTGGCCAGTGCCACAGAGCTGGGTATCGCCTTCGTCATGGGACTGTGGGGCTCAATCCAGTGGGGCCTGAGCGGTCTTATCGATATCCGCCTGTCCGTCCTGCTCCTGGCCACCTCCCTGATCGGCGTGCAGCTCGGGGCGCTTGGCACCACCTATGTCAAGGACTATGTGATCAAGATCACCATGGCAGCCACCATGCTCATCGTGGCGGTCAGCCGCGGGGCTCTGCTTCCCGGCTATCTTGCCAAGTTCGGCCTCGTGGACCAGCTTGCTCCGTCCACCGCGGTCTTCCTGGAGAGCTTAAGCTTCTGGGCCCTTGTTGCCGCCCTCGGCACTGCCGGTTTGATCAGCACCGGCGCCATGGTCAAGGGTATGCTTGCCGACAGGAAAGAGACCAAACTGCACATCGTCGCAGAAGCAGACCGGGCCTAAGATCACCGGTCCGTCATGACGAACGGCTCAACCTTGCATGACTAATGCCCTTGCCGGCAGGACAATCTGCCGGCAAGGGCTCTTGCAGCAAAAAAACACAACGGAAGAAGTTGACGGCTTCCCGGATTGAAGGCAGGCCGGAGCGGATGGAGAGGGAATCATGACCTTGACAAGCGGCAAAATATTTGCGATCGGCGATATCCACGGTTCCTACCCCAAGCTGCGTGGCCTGCTGGACCGCCTGCCCTACACCCCGGGCCGGGACCGGCTGGTCTTCCTCGGGGATTATCTTGATAGAGGACCGGATTCGGCCAAGGTGCTCGACCTTCTCTGCGAGCTGAAGGGGCGTGAGCCGGACACCATCGCCCTGCTCGGCAACCATGAATACCTGCTCCTGGAATACTACCGCAGCGGCGATCCGATTCTGCTGCCCTACCTGCGGGGGATGGGCCTTGATGCGACCCTGGACAGTTACGGGCCGCGCAGCACCACCAATCTCCAGACCTTAAGTTTTCTGCCGCAGGAACACCTGGCCTTTCTGCTGTCCCTGTTGCCTTACTGGGAAAGCCCTTATTACATCTTTGTCCACGCCGGCCTTGAACCGAATATCCCCCTGGCCGCCAATGACCTGCCAACCCTTTGCGAGGCGCGGGACACCTTCATCGCCCTTGACCATGATTTCGGCAAAAAGGTCATCTTCGGCCACACGCCTTTCGAGCTGCCGTACGTCACTGCCACCAAGATAGGCATTGACACCGGCGCCATGTACGATAACCTCCTTACCGCCATCCAATTGCCGGATGAGATGTTTTTTCACGCCTGATTCCTGTTGCCGGCAAGTTCCTCCTGCAGCCCCGATAACTGGTAATCGCCGTCAAGAAAGGCTCGGGCCACCCGGGAGATAAGTTCATCCCGGCGCATGACCGCATCCAGCAGCCGAGAAAAACCAAGAATCCTGCCGATCACCTTTAGCTTTTCCTCAATCACCTCGGCAGCCCCCCCTTGAATTGCCGCGGCCAGCAGGTCGTCGCGCAGGTCGCAGAAAAAACCGGTGGCAATGAGAATCTCAGCCAGGCAGCGGACCCGGCGATTGCGCTGTTCCAGGCTGGTGCCGCCGCCCTTGAAACGGAATTTGATGTAGTTGAGACGGGAGTCGATGCCGCAGATGGCATCCACCATGGTGAAATGGAAATCCATGCGGGCGTTAAGATTCAAGAAATCGCGGGTTACCAGGGCATAGTTGGGCAGGCCGATGGGGCGGGCGGAGCGGTGGTCGGTGAGAAAGCGGGAGACAACCGAACCCACGGCCACCCCGCCGGCCGGTCCCCAGTTGAGCCCCGGCGTGGCGACCCCATCCCAGAGGGCGGTGAAGGGCCGTGACAGCACCTGTTTCGGCTGCACCCGCCGTCCGCTGCCGGGCAGCAGGCCGCCGCCCAGATCGATGAGGGACACGAAAAAGGGCACCTCGCTCTCCAGATGAAAGATCACCCCGGATGCCTGCTCAACCGCCTCGTCACCTGCCTCGAACATGGCCAGCACCGCCTTCTCGTGGGCATAGCGGACCAGATCATGGATGGTCCGGCATTCGGCAATGGAAAAGGTCGGCCCATAGGCATCGGTCAGGTTAAGGGGGACAATGTGGTCATAGAGCACGGCCGCCAACGGATCTTCAGGGCGGGGCGCCCGGTCTTTCCAGGTGGCTATTTTCTGCAGATGGAGTTGCCGGTGGCGGGCAATTTCCTGACCGGTGGCCGTAAAAATCAGACCTCGCTCCCCATCCACCAGCAGCGGTTCTCCGTCACGCAACTGGCTGGTGGCGCGCTGCAGCCCGGTCAGCATGGGCACCTCGTACTCCCGGGCCACGCAGGAGAGATGGTCGGCCGGATTACCCAGGTCAACCAGGATGGCCGCGGTCTGGGACAGGACACTCACCGCCTCCACCAGGCTCTGATGCATGACCAGCACATAGGGCGGGCTGGTCAGCCCGGCCAGATCCTGCCGGGTGCTGATGAGCCTGACCTGGCCAGCGCCCCGGCCGGGTGAGGCGACCTGACCGGGGGCCATCAGGGGCTGCCGGCTGTCCCACTCCTCAATATCCGCCGGGCTGCCGGGCTTCACCTTCAACGGCCGGGACTGGAGGAAGATCACCTGGCCCTGCCGGTCCACCGCCCACTCCACATCCTGCGGCCCGCCCAACTGCTCCTCCGCCGCCAGACCGAGACGGACCATGGTCATGATTTCATGCTCATCCAGCACCGGGGTTTCAGCGGCCTCAGCCTCCAGTTCCTCTTCCTTCACCCCGCCCTCTCCGGCGCTGACCAGCCGGCGGGTTTTGCGCACCACCTGACTTTCTCCGGGCCCCGACCCGTCGCGGAACGGATGGTAGACGTCCGCCGCCGCGCTGCCGCCCACCGCCAGTTCGCCCAGCCCGTAGACCGCGGTGATCAGCATCCTGTTGCTCGCGCCGAAGTTCGGGTCCCTGGTAAAAAGGATGCCGGCCGCGCGCACATCCACCATCTCCAGGCAGAGGATGGCCAGGTCAAACTCATAGGGGGGGAGCCCGGCATGCCGCCGGTAGGCGAGGTTGCGGACGTTAAAGGCGCTGGCCACCACCTTCCTAAAGGCATCCACCAGCTGGTCAGCGGTTTTCACATTGAGGACGGAGATGTACTGGCCGGCAAAGGAATGGGCCAGGGTGTCCTCACCCACGGCGCTGCTTCGCACCGCAAGCCCCCTGCCCTGGACAAAGACAGGGGCGGCGGCCGCGGCCATGGCGCTTTCCAGCCCGGCCGGCAGCGTGGTGGTCATGATCATCTGCTGCACAGCATCGACGCTTTCCTGGTCAGGCAACCCGTCCCCGCCTTTTTCCCCGGCCCGCAGCCGGGCGACAATCCGCAGATAGAGATCTTCCTGGTCAAGATAAAGACGGCAGACGGACATGGGGATGACAAAACCGGCCGGCACCGCAAACAGCCCAACCGACCGTAGTCTGGCGAGGTTGGCGGCCTTGCCCCCCACGGCCCGGTTCATGGCCAATTCCACCTCGTCCAGGGACAGGCAGAAAGGAAACCGCTCCTCCCGGGGCAGGCGGGCCAGATTCTGCCGGATCGATTGCGCCAGCTGCGCCTGTCTGCCAAGCAGACCGGCGTAGCCGCCATCGGCCAGGTGATCCAGTTTCTCCACCAGGTCGGCGGTGACCGCCAGCAGTTCATGGATGGTCCCGGTCAGCGCCCCCGGCCAGACAACCGGGGAACGCAGGGAGGCGCCCAGCTCGGTGATGAGTTCCACCGCCCGATGGTTGTCATCAAGCAGGGTGCGGAACACCTGATAGCGGGCCCGCAGTCTGGCCAGCTGCGCATTGCGCCTCTGCTGCTGCAGCTCCCGGAGGGAGGAGAGGGGATGAAAGAGCCAGTCGCGCAGCATCTTACTTCCCACCTTCGACCGGCACCTTGCCGATGCGGCCGAGGAACTCGCTGAAAAAATGCTCAATCGCCGCGTCATCAACCATTCTGACATCCAGCTGCCGGGTAAAGGCCACCAGTTCACCCAGATGCACCAGAATACTTTCCAGGTGGGTGCGTTCGAGCATCTTCACCTTGCCCAGCACCAGATCACCCTTCAGCTCCACCTTGAAATGCAGGCCGGCCAGCACCTGGGAGATCATGACCGCCCGCCGTTCACGCTTGCCGGCCTCGGCAAAGCCGCCGACAAAACGGAAGTAGACATGATTATCGTCCGATTCATCGGAGAGATAGCAGTCGATGATGTTGAAATGATAACCAAGGCGCAGGCTGAGATTGCAGTAATTATCGGCAATGATGGCCAGGTTTTCCCCGCTGTAGGGCGGGGCATTGGTCAGCATGGACAGGGGCCGGGTGAGTCCGGCAAGGAAATCCCGGATGCCGAAGTGGGCCGGCGCCTGATCCCAGAAACGGGCATCCAGCAGCCCCTGCAGGAGAAAACGCAAGGGGGTGCTGGTCACCTGCTCCACCGTCACCCGCTTCTCCCCGGAGGCAGCCAGACCGCGGCCGATATCGATGATGCGAAGCTTGATGGGCAGTGCGGTGTCGAGCAGCGGCGCCCCGCCGCCTGACACCAGCTTGCCCGAGGTATGAAAGCCGACCAGTTCGGCTACCGCCCGTTCATGGCAGAAACGGAGAAAATCATGGATGGTCTGGCAGTTCTCCATGCGAAAGGCGGCAGAGGCGGGATTGGTCAGGTTCAGCGGGGAAATGAGGCGCAGCAGGCTGCGGAGCAGTGATTCCTCCCTGTTGTCGGCCAGGGGCGCCAGTCCCGCGGCATGGGGCAGATCGGCCGGCAGCTCCACCCGCCCCTCATACACGGTCCTCGCCTCCACATCAACCATGACCGGAACTCCATCCGCCAGCAGCGTGGTGGCCCTTTCCGCCCCGAAAAGGGCCGGGGTCCGGTACTCCCGGGCAATGGTGGCCAGATGGCTGGTCGGACTGCCGATATCGGTGATAATCGCCGCGGCCCGCCGGACAATCTCAGCCAAGCGGGGGCTGGCATAATGACTCACTGCGACCCCGCCCACCGGAAAAGTCTCCGAAGAGGTATCCTCGCTTACCAGCACCACCCGCCCGCCCGCCAGTCCCAGCTGGCAGATATGCCCCCGGTTGGCCATGAGGACGGGCAGTTTCGCCAGTTCCGCGGCCAGCTGGGCCGGAGTGCGCAGCCCCTTGCGCACCGGCAGCCGCAAAGGACGGGACTGGAGAATCCAGATGCTGCCTTCACTGTCGAGGCACCATTCGATGTCCTGGGGCGACTCAAAACGTTTTTCCAGTAAAATCCCGTATTCGGCAAGCTGCCTGAGAATTGCCAGCCCCACGACACCCGAACCCCGGCGCAGGCCGCAGGGCAACTTGGCCATCGGGTCAGGAGCCTTTGCCGCGGCCTCCGGACTGCGGAGCCCGATATTGCTGGCCCGCAGGCCAAAGGGGTGATTGCGCTCGAAAACAAAGCGATCGCCGCTGTCCCGGCCGGCAACCAGATCTTCTCCCGAACCAGGAACAGCAGAGAGAACCATGGCCTCAGCCGCCGGATTATTCGGGTCGCGGGTGTACAGGACGCCGCTTGCCTGGGCCGTGACCATGGGTTGCACGACCACCGCCATGGGCGCCGCCTCGGCCGGGGTGCCGCTGTCGAGATAGCGGCAGATCCGCTCGGAAAAACGGGAGGCCATAACCCGCAGGCAGGCGGACGCCACCTCACCGGCCGGAACATCAAGGAAGGATTGAAACTGCCCGGCAAAACTGCGCTCACCGTCCTCATCCACCCCGCTGCTCCGTACGGCAAAGCGCTCCGGACGCTGCGGCCCGGAACGCACCTTTTTCAAGGCATGGCTGATGGCGGTGGCGAGATCATTTGGCAGTTTGGCCCTGGCAAACAGTTCGCCGATGCGGGCGGCCCGCACCGCAGGATCGGCGGATTGGTTAAAGACTTGATTGATGCTGCGAAAGAGGTCATTGGCCTCCATAAAACGCCGGTAGCCGGTGGTGCTCACCACAAAGCCGACCGGGGACGGCAACTTGAGACTGTTCACCGCCTCGCCGAGGCTGGCGCCCTTGCCGCCGGCCAGCAGCCGCAGGTCACGGTGGAGGATCTCCCAGTCCAGGACCAGCTGCGGGCCATAAGGACCAGGCCCGCCGGCCAGGATATCGGCCAGATGGTCAGCGGTGGTGCTGAAACGTTCGTAGAGAAGATCGTACCGGTCATCGGACATGGCATTGAGGTGGTAGATGACATGCCGGCCCTTTTCCACAATCTCCGTAGCCGCGTTCTGCAGAAAGGTGCGGTCATAAGCGTATTCTCCGCCAAGCACCCGTTCCAGATCGGCGATTTGTTCCAGAATCTGGTTATTGATGGTCACGACCCGGCGGAAATGGTTGAACAGGGCGCCAAAGGCATCGGCTGGTGTCCGCCTTCTGACAATCCCTCTGCGCCGCCACAGAGGACTCATCGCTGAGCCTCACGGTATGTTGACCTGCGGAACGGCACAAGCCGGAGAGGCGGGAAAAGTCGCCGGACCGGACGCGGCACCCTGGCTGCCGGCCTCCCGGAACCGCCCCGCGCCAAGCTGTTTTCTCGAAAGGTCAATACAAGCATCAAGGGTGAAGGAAGGTATCCACTTTGTCTGAGTTAGGAAGAAACAATGCAAGATTTGGTTGGGTATCGGCCCGGAAATCCGCCGGCAGGCAGCGGCCGGCCTCCTTTCCTCTCTTCAGCTTTCAGTCATAACACAAAAAAAGCCGGGCACAAAAGAAAAAATACAGCCAGCTTTTTCTGCCTCCCAAGCCCTGCTTTACCGGGTGCCCCTCTCTTGTCGTTTCGCTTGACCGGTAGAAAGCGGCGTCCGGTTCAAGGCCAGATTTACCTTGCCAAAACCTGTTGATTTGGCTATTTAACGATGATTCTGTCTTTACTTTCCAGGGTAAACGCGATCTCGTGTGATACCCGATATAAGGACATGGACAGTGTCGCTTTCTGATCCCAAATGCGCCCGTAGCTCAGCTGGATAGAGTACCGGACTTCGAATCCGTGGGTCGGGGGTTCGAATCCCTCCGGGCGCGCCAGTTATATCAAGCCATTAGCTCATGTGAGTTAAGGGCTTTTTTGTCTTATTTCCATATAGGGTCGCTATAGGGTCAGTCATCGGGTAAAGGCGTATGACTTTTCTTCGATGACGTATTCCTCTTTTCTGACAAGAATTTTTGCCCGTGCCGAATAACCCCCTCTCGGAAAATTTGCAATTTTCAGAAAGTGACAAATTAGGACGAATGGCTGAAGTCTCAATTATACCCCCCAGCAGCCCGCACTTGAAAACGCGCTAGCCCCACAATTGGGCGAAAAACTCCTTACCCCTTCCAGCGCAATCACCGGCTGAACCGGTCACCCTGCGCCCCTTACTGAATTGATGGCGATGATGGCCATTTCCAAGAGCCGGGGGCGGGTAACTATTGAAAGGCCGGGAATGACAGATTGAGAGCAGACTGGCCTGATTATTATGAGAAAGTTGGGGGAGAGTTGTGATTTGGGAACGAAAATGGGATATTGATAAGGTTAAACTTGCGTAATAACACCTATCGAATTATTAGAGGGTGAGCATGTGCTTTGACAAGGTAATGAAAGTATGAGCCTCTTGCAAAATGACTGAATATTTTCCTAACGGGAAAATATCAAGTAACATATTGAAATAATTGAGCTTCATGACATATCATGGTATTGTTTTGTACCACCAAAGCAAAACCAAGGAGAATGTCAATGAAGCTCCCCGACAAGATATCATGGTTGATGGGTTGTGTCCAAAGAAGTCTGTTTCCCCATCTGAACCAATGTTTGAAA
>JBFMAY010000042.1:0-36848 GCA_040755455.1 Thermodesulfobacteriota bacterium
TGCAGGGTGGGGAATTCGCCGACCATGTTCGTCACCAGGTCCGCTTTGGCAAGCCGGGCGGCCCGCTCCGCGGTGGCAAGCATATCCGGGGCGATTTTTTTGCACAGAAAGGCGGTCAGTTTTACCAGGCGCTCCGTTTTATCCAGCATCGTCCCGAGCTGGGCCTGGAAAACGACGCCGGCCAGATCTTGCAGGCGCTCTTCCAGTTTGCGCTGCCTGTCCTCCTTGAAGAAAAAGAGCGCATCCTCAAGCCGGGCGCGCAGCACCCTTTCATGGCCCGCGGCGGCCATGGTCATGTCTTCGATTTTCGTGTTGTTCACGGCCACGAAGTTGGCCATCAGGTTACCACCCTGGTCCGCCACGGTGAAATATTTCTGGTGCACCCGCATGGAGGTGATGAGAACTTCCGGGGGCAGGGCAAGAAACTTATCGTCAAAACTGCCTTTGATGCCCACGGGAAATTCCACCAGATTGGTGATCGTGTCAAGCAGGTCACTGTCGGCCACGATCCGGCCCCCGGCCTCTGCGGCGGCTTTTGTCACTTCGCTCTCCACCATGCCGCGCCGTTCAGGGATGTCGGCAACAACATAATGGTTGCGCAACACGGCAAGGTAATCGGCGAAATCTTGTACCGGCACCTCCTGCGGCGCCATGAAACGATGGCCGCGGGTGGTGTTGCCGGAGGGCAGATCATTGATGGCAAAGTTAACCACCTTGCCGGCAAAAAGGGCGAGAAGCCACTGGATGGGGCGGGCAAAACCGGCCCGGTAGGCGCCCCAGCGCATCGACTTGGGAAAGGGGATGGTGAGAATAAACTCCGGCAGCAGGCGGGCAAGGATGTCTGTTGTTTGCTCGCCTTTGTGCTCCTGGACCAGCATCAGGTATTCACCTTTGGCCGTGGTGACAATGCGGATGTCCTCAAGGGCTGCCCCGCGGGATTTGGCAAAGCCGATGGCGGCTTTGGTGGGGTTGTCGGCACTGTCAAAAGCGGCTTTTTTCGGGGGGCCAAGGACCTCTTCTTGCCGGTCGGGCTGGCAGGCGCTGAGCCCCTGGACGCAGATCGTGAGTCTGCGCGGCGTGGCTGCGGTGCGGATGGCGTCAAAGGAGAGAGACAGTTCCTGTAGTTTTCTGCCCATGGCTGACTGCATGAAATGCAGGGCCGGCTCAATGTAGCCGGCCGGTATTTCTTCCGTGCCGATTTCCAGTAAAAATTCGTGGTTCATATGAGTTAATGTATATAGTTGTGATTGCGGTTCATGCCCTCTTCCGGCCATTCAATGGTGGCAAAGGTGCTGAATCCTTGAGAGAGATTCTCAACGGTGATGGAACACCAGCTGATGTCAGGATGGCCGGCGAGTTTGATCGCCAGATCCTTGGCGATTTTTTCAACAGAGAGCGTGTGGCCAGGGGGTTTGCGTGACGAGGCGGACCACCGCAGATTATGGGTGGTGACGTCTTCGGCCATTTCAATCAACTCTTCCAGCCAGATGAAATGTTTAAAGCGGAGACAGATATTCGCCACTCCCCAGTGACCAAGGGATTCGGGGAGCCCGGATTCCGTCTGCACCGGCACCGGCGGGGAAATGGGCACGGCGACCTCCAGGGTAAGGTCGTCGGTTTGGTCAAGGGAACCGTGCATTTTGCACAGGTATTCGGCCAGTTCCATCTTGTTGGCTGTCGGGGATTTTTTTTTGAGGAAAAACGGAAATTCAATTTCCATATGCGCTGCTTCGGCCTGCAGTTTTGTTTTTGTCTCTTCCAGCATGAGCCGGAAACTGCGCAGATTGATGTCGCCGTGGAAGTGGTTGAGTATCTCGATGAAGCGGCTCATGTGGGTGCCCTTGAACTGGTGAGGGAGATTGACGTACATGTTCACCCTGGCCACGGTCCTCTGCACCTTGTTGGCGCGGTCAAGCACGGAGATCGGGTAGGAAATGTCCTTGACCCCGACTTTCTTGATGTTGATACGCCGGTGATCGCGCAGGCTCTGGATGTCCTTCATTGCGGAATGCTGCCACGGTTGTTCAGGACAGATATTTACGGACGGCGCTTTTCAATTCGTCCAGATTGGATGATTTGACAATGTAGTCATCCGAAGCCCAAGAGGCGAGATCCTGTTTGAATTCCTGGTAAGCGGAGCTGAGAATGACCGGCATGGCCTGGTTGATTTCCTTCATGCGGCGCAGCACGTCAATGCCGTTCATGCCCGGCATGTTGATGTCGAGAATGACGAGATCCGGGACAATGATATGCAGTTTTTCCAGGGCCTCTTCGCCGGAAAGAGCGGAATGCACTTCATAGCCTTCTTCCTCAAGTTCCTCCCGGTAGAGCAGATGGATGCTTTCTTCATCGTCAACGAGTAATATTTTTTTCATGAGCCACCTGTGGTTAAGAGTTCAATCACACCTTCGCTTCCTTGAGGAATTTCGCGGCATCCTCCGGCGGGGTCGGATTAATATAGAAACCTGATCCCCATTCAAAACCGGCAATCTGGGTCAATTTGGGCATGATCTCAAAATGCCAGTGAAAATATTCCAGCGGTTCCGAGCGCAAGGGTGAGGCATGCAGGACAAAATTATACGGGACATTGGGGATACAGGCATTGAGCCGTCGCATGCTTTCCGAAAAAATTGCCGCCAGGGCCTGGAAAGAGGAGTGATCCTGGCTGATATAGGACGAGGCGTGCCTTTTGGGCAGGATCCACATTTCAAACGGAGAACGCGGGGCATATGGGGCGATGGCGAGAAAATAATCGTTCTGACAGACGACCCGGTCTTCTGTTTTTATTTCCTGGTGGATCATGTCGCAGTAAACGCAGCGCTCCTTATACTTGTAGTAGGAGAGGCTGCCGGTCATTTCCGAGACGATTCTCCCCGGGACGATGGGCAGGGCAATCAGCTGGGAATGGGAGTGCTCCAGGGAGGCGCCGGCCGCCTTGCCGAAATTTTTGAAGACCATGACATACTTGAAGCGGGGATCGCGGCCGAGATCGATAATGCGGTCACGGAAAGCGAGAAAGACATCGAGCATTCTGTTCTGCGGCAGGTCGGAAAAGGCTTCGTCATGGTTCGGCGATTCAATGATGACTTCATGGGCGCCGATGCCGTTCATCTTGTCGTAGATCCCTTCCCCTTCCTTGTCCAGGTCGCCCTCAATGATCAGGGCCGGGTATTTATTCGGCACGACCCGCAGCGTCCAGCCCGGGGTGTTGGGCTGATGGTTGATGTCGCCGTAGCTGAGAACCTCCGGCGGCGTGGTCTTCTCATTACCGGGGCAAAGCGGGCAAAATCCCCCCTTGCTGACACTGTGCTCAACAATAAAGTCGGTCGGTCTCTTTCCCCGTTCCTTGGCAATAATAATCCAGCGGCCGAGGATGGGGTCTTTTCTTAGTTCGGGCATGGCTCAATACATGAAGAGAGGGGAATCTTTGGACATCGGCGGCAGCTCAGCTGGCCTTTGCCTTTTCATAATCTTCCTGCTTTGTTTTGCAGTGGATGCAGAGGGTGGTGACCGGGCGGGCCTCCAGCCGGGCGACGCCGATATCTTCTCCGCATTCCTCGCAGACGCCATATTCGTCGTTTTCAATCCGCTCCAGCGCCTCTTTGACCTTGGCCAGCAGTTTGCGCTCGCGGTCGCGGATGCGCAGTTCGAAATTGCGGTCGGACTCGGCGGTGGCCCTGTCGGTCGGGTCAGGATAATTGCCGCTGCTGTCAGTCATTTCCGTAATCGTTCTATTCGCTTCAGATAAGAGCTCTTCGCTCATATGCTGTAATTTCAGTTTAAAATACGCCAGTTGTTCGTCTGTCATCGCTTAGATCTCCAAATGATTCAGCGTTGCTTTTCCGTGTTATTGAGATGTGCTGATTTATTTCTGGTCGTTGCGGACGTAAGTGCCACTTTTTCCACCTGATTTGGCTAAAAGCCTGATGTTATCGATCACCATGCCCTTATCCACTGCCTTGCACATGTCGTAAATTGTTAAAGCAGCTATTGATACCGCGGTAAGCGCTTCCATCTCCACCCCGGTTTTGCCGGTAATACCTACGGTAGCTGTTATCTCTATACAACTCTTTTCCGCATCCAGGCTGAAATCGATGTCCGCGCGGGTGATGGGCAGCGGATGGGTAAGCGGAATGAGTTCATCCACCTTTTTCGCTGCCATGATGCCGGCCAGCCGCGCCACTCCCAGCACATCTCCCTTGGCAATGGAGGTGTTGCTCACCAGTTGCAGACACTCCGGCGACATATAAATGACCCCGCCGGCCACTGCCTGCCGGACCGTGTCGCTTTTCTGGCTGACATCGACCATTCTGGCTTTTCCCGCCTGGTCAAAGTGGCTGAACTCTTTGTTCTGCATCATTTTCCCCGGCATGAAGGGTTATGCCCCCAGGTTGCCTGAAAAGAGTTTTTTGAAAAAACCTTCACTGTGGTGTTCGTCGTCCTCTGATGCCAGATCGGCGAATTCCTTCAGCAGTTCCTCCTGCCGCCTGCTCATCTTCTTTGGAATCACCACCTTGACCTCCACCACCATATCACCTCTCTCGCGGCCGCGTAAACTCGGCACCCCTTCGCCGGGCAGGCGGAAGGTCTGGCCGGGCTGGGTTCCCTTGGGAATTTTCAGATTTTTTTCCCCATGGATGGTCGGCACATCTAATGTGCACCCCAGGGCGGCCTGGGTCATGGACAGCGGCAGTTCGCAATAGATGAGATCCCCGTCCCGCTGGAAAAAGTTGTGGGGCTCAACATGGATGATCACATAAAGGTCGCCGTTTGCGCCGCCTTTGCGTCCACCCTCGCCTTCTCCCCGCAACCGCATTCTGGCCCCGGTATCAACCCCTGCCGGAATTTTCAGTGAAACCTTCTTGTTCTTGGTGACCAGACCGGCGCCATGGCAATCATTGCAGGGATCGGTAATGATTTCCCCCTGGCCCCGGCATTCCGGGCAAGGGGTGCGGATGCTGAAAAAACCCTGCGATCTGGTTACCTGCCCTGCGCCCTGGCAGTAGGAGCATGTCTTGTTTTTGCAGCCCGGCCGTATCCCGCTTCCTTCGCAGGTCCAGCAGGTGTCACGCTTGTCGATCTCAAGTTCTTTTTCAACACCGTGCACCGCATCCAGAAAGGAAATGGTTAAATCATAGCGCAGGTCGTTACCGGGTACCGGTCCCTGGCTGCGCCGTCTGTTGCCGGCGCTGAAGCCGAACAGATCACCGAAAATGTCGCCAAAGCTTGAAAAAATATCGTCAAAATTACCCGGGCCGCTGTAACCGCTGTTGCGTAATCCTTCTGCGCCATATCTGTCGTAAATCTTCCGTTTTTCGATATCCCGCAAGACCTCATACGCCTCAGCCGCCGTCTTGAATTTCTCTTCTGCCTCCTTGTCGCCCGGATTCTTGTCCGGATGGTATTGCATGGCAAGCTTGCGGTAGGCCTTTTTAATCTCATCCGCTGTGGCGGTTTTGGCGACACCAAGAATGTTGTAGTAATCTTTGTCCATCGGCTACGATTTTTCCTGGGGCTCGAATAAGTTGTCGGTTCTGTTTGGAGTTTGTCGCGTGATCTCGCCGAAGATATCAGGCGATATCTTCAGTGGTGCTTGCGCCGCCGTCAGTCTTTTTTCCCGGGGTCTTGTTGTAATCATTAATATTTTCGAAATTGACCTTGCCTGCGGCGATTTCCCGCAGGGACAGCACCACTTCCTTGTTTTTCCCTTTGATGAGAAACGGTTGCCCGTTACGGTGCTGTTTGACCCTGGCAACAGCAAGGTGAATCAACATAAAGCGGTTTTCATTACCTATCTGGCCCAGGCAATCTTCTACGGTAATACGTGCCATTAGACACCGTCTCCTTGTGAAATTTGCTGATTATTATAATTTAAACCTATTAAATATAATCTCTTTCTCCCTTTTGGCAAGATTTTTTAATGGCACGGCAGGCCGGATGGACCATAATGGGCCGGGGCCGATGGCTGTGGATCCGCTTGGGGCGTGTAATAAAGCGTGTCGTGCCATCCCGGCGGAAATCCGCTGCCATGGAGATTTTCCTGGCCCTGGTCCGTGGCTGGCCCTAAGCAAGGAATTCCTCCCGCCAGGCCAAATGAGTCGAGGCACGGGAAATGCATAAACGGTTCATTAATCTCTCGGCAAAGAGAAAACGATCGGGAAAATTTTTCTGCCGGTTGTATGCTTTTCCGGGCATTGCCGCCTTCGCTCAAGGGAGAGTATAGTGATTTTGCCCGGGGTTTGCCAGCCTTGCCGATGGGTAATTTTTTCCCGGTAGCAGGCGGGTGAATGATTTTTCTGCCCCTCCTGCGGCAATTATCGGCGTGGTGGATGTCGGATATCTGACTTTCTGATTATTTTTTGACTGACGGGAATGGGAAATGAAAATAATGGTGATTGGTTTTTATCTGGTTTGTCTTGCCGGCTGCTCCGCTCTGACGGATATGCGTTCGCGGGTCAACGAGGAAATTGATTCCTATCTGGCTGAAAGAGAAAAAGTGCACTATGTGCAGGTGGTTTATCCTGCGGAACTGCGCCAATACCAGGGGGATAGGGAAAATACATCCTATCCCGCCTATTGGCAGAACAGCAGCGACGAATATGCTGACTATCAATTTGCCCAGTGAGGCATTGTTGCTGGCTGGCAGATGGGATGTTGGCAAAAAAATGAGGCGGAAAATGAGATACGCATCCACTGTTATGGCTATGGTGTTGGGATTTATTGCCCTTGGCGCGCCAGGTAATGCCGCTGCCGGCAGCGAGTACTCAATGACCACGGGGTATGGCTACGACTATCCCCATAGGGTTCCGGCTGATTACGTGTACCGCACCGGCAGGGTTTTCACCCCAAAGGAGGAGCCATTAACCTGGTGGCCGGAGCTGAAGAATTTCTTTATGCGGGAAAAGCTGCCCGTCCAGGCCGAACTGGCCATGGAATTGAAACTCAAGGTGCGGGAACTGGCCCAGCAGCTGATTGACCATGCCCAGGAGCCCATAAGCGATCAGTACCGGGTTATTGTCACAACCTTTGTCAATCTGAACCACCTCTATAAGACCTCTGGTCTGGGCCGGGCCATGGGCGAGCAGATGATCAGCGAATTCCAGCGGGCAGGCATTGAGGTGGTTGACGTGCGGATGACGCCGTCCATTCAGATCGTGGAAGGCTATGGCGAGTATGGTATGTCCAGGGACATGGACCAGCTCAGTTATGTGCAGGAGGCCCAGGCCGTGGTGGTGGGAACCTATACCATCAGTGACGGACAGGTCATGGTCAATGCCAGGCTGCTGCAGCAGGGTAACGGGCTGGTGCTGTCCAGCGGCTCAATTGTCTTTGAGGCCAATAAGCTTGTGCAGGGTTTTTTGCGGGATGAGGCCATGCCCCCAAGAAGAGGCGCCGTCGTCGAGCTGCATAATTTTGCCGAGATTGCGCCGAAAGAATAAGCGGGCCGGGAGAAAAGCTATGGTGCGGAAAAAAGCAGGCGTGACTGCCGGAAAAGAGCAGGGGGCATGGTGGCGCTATGATGTTTTGCCACTCCTGGTAAAAGGACGCGGGCTTGTGGGCTTGGCTGGCCTTGCGGCCCTGTTGGCTGCGGGGGGCCTGTCGTGCACGCCCAGGGAATATTATCAGGAGCCTCCCGGGAAAACCGCCGGTTTGCAGGCCCTGGACGAATATGCCTGGCGCTGCTACGGGCTCGGGCTTGACTACATGGATCAGTCCCGCTACGAACTGGCCAGGCAGCAGTTCTCCCTTGCCGCCTCCTCGGCGGTTTCCAAGACACTGCATGAAGATGCCCTTGCTGCCATGCACCGCGCCGAGCAGAGCATCCGCCAACAGCGATGAGCCCGGCGGGGATGCAGCTTGCCGCCGCAAATGGATGATGTTGCTGCCTGGCCTGGTGCTGATGGCCGTTGGTTAAAATGGAAGAAGGAAAAGAGATGAACATGACAACCTGCCGCTTTGTGAAGGTTTTTTTTGTCCTCATGACCGTCGCCGTGCTGCTGGCCGGGTGCTCCGGCGCCAGACGCGGCGGCACCGTCTCGGTTCTCAGCCCTGATTTTTTCGGTTTTGGTGACGATCTGGCCCGGCAACTGGTGGCCAACAGGCAGGACGGCAGGAAGAGCGGCGAGCGGCTCATTCTCACCACCTTTGTCAATCTTGACGACCTGTATGCCACATCCGGCTTTGGCCGCACCTTGACCGAAGCGCTTTCCACCAGCCTGTTCAAGCAGGGGTTCGGCGTGGCCGAGATCAGGAAGGCCCCCGGCCTCTTTGTGAAAAGTGACAGCGGCGAGCTGACCCTGACCAGGGACGCCTCCCTTATCGCTCAGCAGCAGGAGGCCCAGGCGATTATCGCCGGCACGTACTCGCTGACCCCGACCACGGTCATCGTCAATGTCAGGATGCTTGACGCCGGCTCATCGGATGTGCTGTCGGTGGGCGCCCTTGAGCTGCAGCGAAGCGCCAATATCAACTATCTGCTGGCGGAAAAAAAAGGGGCGGTGGCCGGCCCGATGTCGGCCTATGAACGGTAAAATGTATCTCCGGCTGCCTGTGCTTGCGGCTCGGAATTGTCCAGAGGAGAGGCTATGCTGCGCTGTTTCATGATTTTTTTACTGCTGCTGTCCGGCTGCGCCGGCCATTCCCCCGGCCTGGCCAGGGTGGAGACCGGCTCGCCGGTGGTCTATATTCATCCCCTGGTGCCCGTGGCCGCGGATTTAAGCAGGGCGTCGGTGGCGGTGCTGCCTTTTATCGTGCCGGACGGCATGGACTCCGACCAGGGCGAGCGGGTGGCCGCGCTTTTTCAGGATGTGCTGCTGGGCAAACAGGCCTTTCAGACGGTAAAGATGGTCAACAGGCATTACGGGTCGCTGGCTGAGGCCTCGACCATTGCCGGTGAAGCCGGCACGGACCTGGTGTTGGCCGGCAGGATCAAGTATCTCATGAGCGGGACGGATCTGGGCGGTTCCAGGGTGGAACTGGCCGTGCGGGTCATTGACGTGCATACCAACGAAACGGTCTGGTATATCGAACAGGCCATGGACCAGAAGATGGATCATCCCGATGTTTCCCTGGTTCACCGCCTCGGTTCCGTCTTCTCCACTCCGCCGGTCCGGGACTCGGCCGGCCCGCCGGTGGCGGCCAACATGCTGGCGCACATTGCCGTTGACATGGCCGACGTCATGGCTGGGGCGCGTTACGTGGCCAAAAGGTAAGTGCTATGGCTGATGAGTTATTGTGCGCCGCCTCATCAGCCATGGGGCTTTGCCGTCAATTGCGCAGGAAGGGATTTTTCAGCAGCAGGGTTTCTGTCCGGTCAGGGCCCACGGAAAGAATCATCACCGGCGTTTCGGTCAGATCTTCGATCCGCTTCACATAATCCCGGGCATTCTGCGGCAGGTCTTCCATGCTGCGCACCCCGGAGATGTCTTCCGCCCAGCCCGGCATCGCTTCATAAGCAGGTTTTAATTGCTGGGCCGTGCGGATATTGTTGGGCATGGCGGTGAACGTTCTGCCCTCTGCCGCATAAGAGGTGGCGATTTTCAGGGTGTTGTGACCGCTCAGCACATCAAGCTTGGTGATGGCCAGGCCGGTAATGCTGTTTAAGCGGACCGCCTCACTGGCCACCACTGCGTCAAGCCAGCCGCAGCGTCTTTTCCTGCCCGTGGTTGCGCCGAATTCCCCGCCTTTTTTCTGCAGGGCGTCGCCGGTTTCGTCGAAAAGCTCGGTGGGGAAGGGACCTTCCCCTACCCGGGTGGTGTAAGCCTTGAGAATGCCGATAACCGCATCGATGTGGGCCGGCCCGAACCCCGAGCCTGTACAGGCATTGCCCGCCACCACGTTTGATGAGGTGACAAAGGGGTAGGTGCCGTGGTCAATGTCGAGCTGGGTGCCCTGGGCCCCTTCAAAGAGGATATTTTTACCTGCCTTGCGGCCCTGGTCAAGTCTGACGGAAACATTGTCGATGTACGGGGCAAGTTTCTCCGTATAAACCTGGAACTGCGCATAGATTTCCTCAAAGGAAACCGGCTCGCCGTTGTAATGGCCGGTGAGGATGCGGTTCTTTTCCTCGATATTGGCCTGCAGCTTGTCGCGGAACAGGTCACGGTCGAGCAGGTCGCCGGCTTTGATGCCGCAGCGCAGCACCTTATCCCCGTAACAGGGGCCGATGCCCCGGCCGGTGGTGCCGATTTTTGCCCCCTTTTTCTTGACCGCCTCGCTGCCGAGATCGAGCAGTTTATGATAGGGCATGATGAGATGGGCCCGTTCGCTGATGGTCAGCCTAGCGGGGGTGACGGTGCGGCCGCCTGCCGCCAGTTTCTCCATTTCTTCCAGCAGCACGGCGGGATCGATCACCACGCCGTTGCCGATGAAGCACTGTTTATCCTCGTACAGTATGCCTGACGGGATCAGGTGGAAAATAAATTTTTTGCCGTCAACCACCAAGGTGTGGCCTGCGTTATTGCCGCCCTGAAACCTGACAATATAATCCGCGTACTGCGTAAGCAGGTCAACAATCTTACCTTTTCCCTCATCGCCCCACTGGGTGCCCACCACCACAACATTGGCCATTGATCTTACTCCTTGATATGGTAAAAATTTTCTTCCATCGTTATATGAGTGACGGCGAACTTTAGCCAAAGACTTCCGAAAAGTCAATGCGCCAAGCTGCTTGACACTAAAAATCAAATACCGTAGATTGACTGCGTTGTCCCGCATATATTTGGCAAAAGGGAGTAATCGGCATACACTTGTCTTCCCGGTCGCAGTGTCTGGGTCTGATATCCTCGCCTGCTTTTTTGAATCTTAACCTTGATGAATTGCAATGTTTGGCATCGGTCTCCCTGAATTTATTCTGATCCTTGCTCTGGCCCTGATTGTCGTCGGCCCGGAAAAATTGCCGGATCTGGCCAAGACTCTCGCCAAACAGCTCCTGGAGTTGAAAAAGACGGCCAATGCCCTGAAAGACTCTTTGCAGGAAGAGCTGAAGGAGACTGAGCGGGCCGCGGCGGAGAATAAGCAGCTCACTGCCGGCAAGGTTGCCGCCTTGCCCGGGGAAAAGAAGGACGGGGAGGAGGAAAGGACCGACGGCCACCCGGTGATTGATGTCGAGGCCCGTCCGGCCGAGGACGTTTATCAGGAGGCGGGCAAGGCTGCCGCCCCGGACGCCGCTGTCGCAGACGGAGCGGCGGAAAAGAAGGGCTGATGAGTCCGCTGGCCGACCATTTCGGTGATCATCTCAAAGAGTTGCGGCGCCGGGTCAGCATCGCCTTTGCCGCGGTGGTTCTCTGTTCGCTCGCCGCCTATTTTTTTTCCAGCCAGCTGGCCAGATTTCTGGTGGTGCCGCTCTTTCGGGCCAGCCCCGAGCTGTCGTCGCTGGTCTACACCAATCTCACCGAGGCCTTTGTCAGTTATCTGAAGATTTCCATGCTGGTTGGACTGACCGCAGCCTTTCCGGTCATGCTGTATGAGGCATGGGCCTTTGTCTCCCCCGGATTGCATAAGCAGGAAAAGAAGGTCATCCTTGCCGTGGTTTTCTGGGCCACGTTGCTCTTCGGCTTTGGCGTTTGTTTCGCCTATTTTGTCATTATGCCCCAGGCTCTCAAGTTTTTGATGGGTTTCAGCGGCGACAAGCTGCAGGCCCTGCCCAAGCTTGATTCCTATCTGACCTTTGTCATCCGCTCTTCCCTGGCCTTTGGGCTGTCCTTTGAGATTCCGTTTCTCATGGTTGCCGCAGGCAAAACCGGGCTTGTGCCGCGGGGCTATTTCTCCAGGCAGCGCCGATATTTTTATCCGGCCATTGTTGTGCTCGCCTTTCTCCTGGCCGCCGGGGACATGGTTTCGACCTTGCTGCTGGCCCTGCCGCTTTTCGGCCTCTATGAAACCGGCATCCTGGTGATGCGGATTTTTATCCGCCAGGCAAAAGGCGAAGGGCAGAAGGCAAAAGGGTGAAAAACGTCAGCCGTTTCGCAGCTCCTGTTTCAGCAGGCAGCAGGAAATGCGATAAAGCGGTTTCCCCTGCTCGTCATAGCGGATGTTGCCCGGCTGCAGCAGCTTGTTCATGACGCATCCCTCGGGGATATCAAGGGTGAAGAACCGATCTTCCGTCAGACCCGTATTTTTGACCAGCCGGTTGTTGTCGATGGTAAAGGCATGCACCGGGAAATCCTCGCACAGGGGACACTGGTAAACCCGGCCGTTGGGAAAGATAAAGTAGTTTTCCGCCACCCGGCCGGCGCAGGAAAATTCTTCCCTTGCCGCCAGGAAGACCTTGGGGAAAATGACATGGATGCCCAGTCCCGCAGCCTGTTGCGCCACCCCAGGAATAGCGGACAGCCATTGTTCCGGGGTGAGCTGCAGGTTGTCCTTGGTGTAGCCGGCTGATTTTCCCCTGATGCCGATGACCTGGATGAAAAAGCGCCTGACGCCGAGATCCTTGAGTAGCGCCGGCATCAGAACCAGATGGTCGATGTTGATCCGGCTCACCGTGTAAATGAGGCTGACGTCAAACCCCATGGCCACCGCTTTCCTGATATTGGCGGTGCAGGTGGCAAACGCCCCTTGGCCGCGGATCGGATCATTGATCTCCGCTGTCGGCCCATCAAGGCTGAAACTGATGACCGCCTCACCGGGGGCGATGTTGTCCAGCAGGTTATGGAATAAAAAGCCGTTGCTGTCCACGGTCACGGTCTGGTAGCCCAGTTGTCTGGCCGTTTTGACCGCCGCCGCCAGATCCGGGTGCAGGGTTGGCTCGCCGCCTAAAAAAATCAGGTTTGTCTCCCGGGCCGGATCAAAAAAAAGACGCAGCCAGTTCTCCATGGTTTCCCGCGGGACGGCGGAGGTGCCGTGCTGCGCCGGATTGATGTAACAGTGGCGGCAGGAGAGGTTGCAGGCGGTGAGAATATGAAAGAAAACATTTCGCTCCCTGGGTTTGAAGCCGACTGTCCTGGCGGTAAAATTGGTCATGGCGCTTCCTTTTCTTGCTTCATCGTGAAAGTCCCCTTTGCTTGTGCAGGTCATATAAACCCGTAATGCGGCATCTTTTCAAGTCATATTGCGGCAGGGTTTATGGGATTATGGCCAGCAGAAACAATTTTGCGCATGGATTCGAGTTGCTATTTCCGATGAATAGAGTAAATTAATTTTTCCAGGAAATGAGGGAAGGTTCAGTAAACGGATATGGAGGAGAGAACATGAGCGGGCATGGGCATGGGCATGGAGATGGACACCACGGAGAAGACAGCACTGTTCCAATGAAGGTTGGTATTTTCCTTATTTGCACCTTTGCTATTATTGCATTGATCGCCACTCTTTAGCAGAGTGTTGGCTAGTCGCCTGCGCGACGGGAAAAACGCCTTACTGTTAAACCGGACATTGAGCAGCTTGTCATGTCCGGTTTTTTTTATCACGAAACAGCTGTTTTGTTATTCCCGGCCCGTCAAGGCTGGCTGAGGGTGTACTGGGCCAGATAGCTGTCCTGCCAGTAACTGTGCTCAGGGTTAAGGAAAAATTGTTTAAAGAGCTCCAGGCTTTCACTGCGCAGCACGTGGGGAATTACTTCTATCTTTGCCTGGCGGTAGAGGGGAGTGAGCCCTGCCGGGGAAAGCCTGGTGCCGCCGCCCATGGCGTCTTCATAGGCATAGATGATTGTCGGAATCTGGCTGAGCAGCAGGGCGGCATAGCACATGAGGCAGGGCTCCATGGTGCAGTAAGCGGTCAGTCTGGCCGGATTGATATCAGGCCAGGTGGTGATGAGATTACGCAGGGCGACCATTTCAGCATGGTCAAGTTCGTTTCTGCCTTGTGCCCCGCTATTGACCCTGCTGCCTCGTGCCACGACTTTGTTGTCGCAGACCAGGACGCACCCTACCGGAAATTCATTTTCCGCCAGGGCGTGCCGGGCCTCCTGCAGGGCCTGCTGCATGAAATGTTCGTGATTTATCATGGGGTTTCCTTGTGAAAAAATGGACAATCGCAGCTTAAGCTTAATAGCAGGCGGCCGGCACGTCAACCAGTATGAGGCCGGAGGGCGATAAAATTGCGGCGCCCTGCCTGCGGCGGCTTACGGGCGGCAGGCAGGCCGCCCGGGGCAGCCCACCCTGCATTGATGGCCAAGGTCAGTAACAAAATGCATAACAAGAAAATGTTATCCATACGTGAGGAAATAGAAGAGAGAGAAAGAATTCATCTCTCGCCTTACGCCTGTTTAAGCGCTGAAAGCCAAGGCCGTTTTGTGCCGGTGGAGATATGCCCGATCCGCAGCGCCTTCCAGTGTGACCGGGACAGTATTGTCTATTCAAAGGCCTTCAGAAGGCTGAAACATAAGACTCAGGTTTTTCTTGCCCCCACCGGGGATCATTGCCGCACCAGATTGACCCATACACTGGAGGTTTCGGAAATTGCCCGCACCATTGCCAGGGCTTTATCGCTCAATGAAGACCTGGTGGAGGCCATTGCCCTTGCCCATGATCTCGGCCACACCCCATTCGGCCACGCCGGGGAAAGCGTGCTCAACGAGCTGGTCCCCGGCGGTTTTTCCCATTACCGGCAAAGTTTGCGCGTCGTGGATGTGCTGGAAAACGATGGGCTTGGTCTGAATCTCACCTATGAGGTGCGTGACGGCATTGTCAAGCACTCCAAGGGCTATGGCGAGGTATTGCCGGACAATGAGCGCGACCTGCCGGTGACCGCGGAAGGATGCGTGGTGCGTTATGCCGATATTATCGCCTATCTGAGCCATGATCTGGATGACGCCATCCGCAGTCTGGTCATCCGCAAGGACGCCATCCCGGCAAGGTGCCGGCAGGTGCTGGGCAACGAGCACTCCAGGCGCATCGTCACCATGATCCAGGCAGTGCTTGCCGCTACCGAGCCACGCAACGGCAAGCTGGTATTCGGGGTGGAGAAGGAGGTCGGGGAGGTCATGCAGCTGCTCCGCCAGTTTTTATATATTAATGTCTATAGTTCGCCCCAGGTGCATACGGAATTTGTCAAGGCCAGCAAAATGCTGCGGGAGCTGTATCTCTATCTGCTGGACAACCGGGATTTTTTTGACAGGGAGATCGGTTCATTTGCGGTAAGCGCTTCCCCGGAACGGCGGGTGGTTGATTTCATTGCCAGCATGACGGATCGCTATGCCCAGAACATGTATCAGCGGATTTTCTGGCCCCGGTCGCTGGCATAAGGCTGAGTCGCGGTAAACGGGCTTTGATTATTTTGCCGGTTTATTATAATCAGGGAACATTATTCATCACAGATGGAGTTTTTTTTATGTCAGAAGAAACAAAGTTCATACCCTATGAGGTGGCGTTGAAGATCGTCGGCAACGTTATTGAAGAAGAGCATATCCATGAGCCGGACAGGCGCATTCTGACCGTCTATGACAAGCAGGGCAATGAGCTCTGCTGGTATGATGCGGAGGAGATACTTGCCGAGGCCAGGCCGGACAACCCGAAGGATAAGGATTCGATCAAAATGGCCGCGGTCGAGGTGATCATGCACCAGATCCCGGTATGGGTCATGGAGGATGTTCTCAAAAGGATGGAGCAGCAGGCGAAACAGGACAAGAAGGAAGGCTGAAGTCCGCCAGCGCTACAGCACCCCGACGGGCATGGGCGGGACCCTTTCCGATCCCAGGGGGTAGCCGCCATCAAGCCGCATAACGCTGCCGGTCATATAACCGGCATCTTCGATCAGGAAGAAGACCGCCTTGATGATGTCGGCAATTTTTCCTGTGCGGCCAAGCAGGGTATGGTTGATAATGGCCTGCCGTTCTTCCTCGGTCAGCAGCGGCCAGCCCCTGGTGCCTTCCGCATGCCGGGTTTCAAAGAAGCCGAGCATCAATTCGTTGACCCTGACCTCCGGCGCGCCTTGGCGGGCCCAAGTCTCCGTAAAGGAGGAAACGGCCCTGTTGGCGGCGCTGTAGCCATCGTTGAAGATGAGCCCTGCCGGCCCTGAGCGGCCCACCAGCCCTGCGATTGAGGAGATGGTGATCGCCGTTCCGTCGCCGGAGGCCTTCAGCAGGGGGAGGGCGCGGTTAAAGACGAACCATTTGGCCTTGAGGGTGGTGGCCATTTCAAGATCCCATTGCTCTGGGGTGTAGGGACCATGGACCACCGGCATGCCGCCACGCTCAATATTGTTGATCAGGATGTCAAGGCCGCCAAAGCGGGCTTCGATTTTGGCAAACAAACCGGCGATCTCATCGGCATGGCGCAGGTCGACTTTTACCGTCAGGTGTTCAGCGCCCAGGGCGGTGAATTGCTCCTGCATCTGCCTGCTCTCCTCTGGCCAGTCGTAATAGGTGAGCACGACCTTCGCCCCTGCGGAGGCCAGGGCGAGGCCAAGATGTTTGCCGATTCCTTTTGCCGCCCCGAGCACCAGTGCTGTTTTCCCCGGTATTTGCATGGCAGGGAAGGGGGAGATTACAGAATGCTCTTTTGTCCCGGCAGCATGGAAAGCGAACCAACCGCCTCCGGATCGCTGACCTGTAGCCGGGTGCCCGGATGGATCACGTCGCTGCTCAGGTTGTTCCATTGCTTGAGCTGATCCGCCGTGAGATCATAACGGCGGGCAATGGAATACAGGGTGTCGCCGCTCTGCACCTGATAGTAGACTGGTTTGACGGCAGCGGTCATTTCTTTCTTGCCGCCGGAGCGGGTGACAACGACATTGGCTGCGTCGCTGCTGTTTGCGACATAGAGAGCAAGCTGCTGTCCTGTTTTGATCTGATTGATATTGCTCAAATCATTCCATGAGGCGATGAGCTGGGGGGTGACATTGTAGCGGCTGGCGATGAGCGAAATGGTTTCGCCGCGCTGCACCTTGTGCAGCACCATGCGGCTTTCTGCCCGGTCCGCGGCCCGCAGCGGCATCTCTTTGTCCAGCAGGGCGTAGTTGGTGATCTGATAGGGGATACGCAGCCGCTGGCCCTCGGACAGCGTGGATTTGCGCAGATTATTTGCCTTGAGCAGCGTTGTTTTGTTTACATTGTAGAGATTGCAGATTTTTGTCAGGGTTTCCTGTTTTTTGACCACATGGGTTTTGTAGTCGATGGTGGCGGTTTCCTTGACCCTGGGGAGATTTTTCGCCACCAGCTCTTTCTGGCCGACCGGGACTTTCAGCTTATAACTGTCATGGTGCGGCGGGGTGACGAGCTGGGGCAGGTTGCGGTTCAGATTGCGCAGTTCGTCGAGGTTGGTTTTGCAGGCAACCTCCACGGCCCGCAATGAGGTCCGGGCCGGCACCTCCACAAACTCGTAAGCCAGGGGCGGCTCATAGTTGATGCCGGTGAAACCGTACTTTTCAGGGTTTTTGGCAATGATAATGGCGGCAATGAGCTTGGGCACGTATCTTTTGGTCTCGCTGGGCAGGTACTGCTCCTGGGCCAGCTCCCAGAAGTCGCTGGCATTGGAGTTCTTGATGCCTTTGCTGATCGTGCCGCCGCCGGCATTATAGGCGGCTACCGCCAGCTGCCAGTCCCCGAACATGCCATAGAGATCGGACAGAAAGGCAACGGCCGCTTTGGTCGATTTTTCCGGGTCGCGGCGGTCATCCACGTATCGGTTGATTTCCAGGCCGTAATCAAGGGCGGTGGAATGCATGAACTGCCAGGGGCCGACGGCATTGGCCGTTGAGCATGCCGTAAGGCTGTAGCCGCTTTCAATCATCGGCAGATAAGCCAGGTCCTCGGGAAGCCCGGCCTCCCGCAGTTCTTCCTTGATCATCGGCAGATAGCGGGTGGAGCGTTCAAGCCAGCGGGTGAAGATATCCCGTTGCTTGTTCTGGAAAAAATCCAGATAGAACTCAACCTGTTTGTTCATGGTCACCGGGAAATCATAACTGACTTCTTCAGGCGTGTAAGGATTTCCGGGCACCCAGGCACCAAGGTTTTCCAGTTCTTGCAACTCTTCGGTAACGGTTATTTCCGGTTCAGGAACGGTTACTTCATCAGCCGCCAACTCCGGGTCAAGAACCTCGTCGGAGCCACCATCGGACTCTTTCGCGGCAAAAGTGGCGTCGGCAGAGGGCGACAGGCTCGTGGAGTCGGTTGCCGCGCAGCCCCACATGGAGGCCAGCAGAAAGGGCAGGATAAATAAAAAAAGATATGTTGGTTGATGTCGCATTCTTCACAGTCCACAATGGATAGGTTAATAAGCATAAGAATGTTCTCAGCAACAATGCAATCATGATTGAACATCCATAGTTGTGGGCCTTTTGACTGGAGAAGCCGGTACAGCATGAAAAAGAAATAGCAAGATTAATACCATATCCCCTCTAGTTTTTTACATGACATGGAGGGCAAATGCAATTAAATTGTCGTCTCTCTCATGCTTTTCTTGCGCATGAGCCTGAAAAGCATTATGAGATTACTTTGCTATTCACTGGTATTTTTTGGGTTTTTTTGAAAATTATTGGTGAATTACCATTCATTTTTATATTGTTACGGGAATGTTTAAGAAAAATCTATTCATTTTTGCAGCGCTCGCCTCTCTTGCCGTTCTTTCTGCCGTCGCCGTTTTCATGTGGCTGGTGGTCTATGCCCCCGGCGAGGCCCTGCGGCAGGAAAATATTGAAAAAAGTCTGGCCATGGAAAGTCCTGTATTCTGCAGCGACGGGGTGACGAAAATCGGTGTTTTCTTTCAGGACGCCCATCGCCAGTATGTGTCCTATGAGCAGTTGCCCCAGGCTTTTGTCAACGGTCTTATAGCGGCTGAAGACCATCAGTTTTTCAAACACCACGGCATCGATCTCCCCGGCTTTGCCCGGGCCATGTTTGCCAATATCCGGGCGGGCCGGGTTGTCCAGGGCGGCAGCACCATTACCCAGCAGACCGCAAAAAATCTTTTCGAGAGAAAAGGGCGCTCGGTGAAGGCAAAGCTGACTGAGCTTCTTTTTGCCCTGCGTCTCGAATACCATTACCCGAAAGAGAAGATTCTTGAATTCTACGCCAACCAGTTTTATGTAAGCGGCAACGGCCGGGGCCTGGGGGTGGCGGCCCGTTATTATTTCGACAAGGAGCCGGAGCAGCTTGATCTCGTTGAAGCGGCTTTTATTGCCGGCAGCGTCAAGCGGCCGAATTACTACAACCCGTTCCTCAAAAGGGATGAGGCCGGTGCCGCCGAGGCCAGGCGCAATGCCAAAGTGCGCACGGCATACGTGCTGGGGCAGATGCACCGGCTGGGCATGATCACCACGGAGGTGCATCAGGAGGCCCTGACCCGGGAGATTCCCTTCAAGCAGGGGAAAATGCAGTTCCGGCTGAACACCTTGATGGATCTGGTCAAGGACGGGCTGGATGATCCGGCGGTTGAAGCGGCCTTGCTGGATTACGGCATCGAGAACGTGGCCACCTCCGGGGTGCGGGTATTCACCACCATCGACAACAAGCTGCAGGACGGCAATCTCTTTGCCCTGCAAAGCGAGCTGAGCCAGCTCGATGTCAAATTGCTCGGCTACGACCGTTCCTCACTCCAGAAACGTTATGCCGAGCTGCCCTTTGGTGGCGGCACCATATCTGATGGTCAGTTCCTCATGGCCCGGGTGCAGGCCATCGAAAATGGCCCGCCGGCACGGGTACTGGTTTCCTTTGCGCCTAATGGCCAGGCCGCAGACAAGCCGGGCATTATCGATGAAAAGGGGTTGCGGCCCTTGCTTGCCTCGCTGGCGCAGTACAAAGGGCAGCGCTGGAGCACCAGCAGCAGCAAGGATTTGCCCGTGTTGTTGCAGGAGCTGCAGGCGGGGGATCTGGTCTACCTGTCCGCGCGGGGCAAGGGCGCAGCAGAGGGGGAATATTTTTTCAGCCTGGAAAAATATCCCGAGCTGCAGGGCGCCTCCCTTGTGCTGCAGGAGGGCAAGGTTCTGGCCCTGGCCGGGGGCATGGATAATTATTACTACAACCGGGCCGTGTCGGCCAAGAGAGCCATGGGCTCGGTGGTCAAACCCCTGCTCTATGCCGCGGCAATCCAGCTTGGCTGGAACTCGCTGGACCAGCTCAACAACGAACGGGCCATGTTTATCTACCAGAGGAATGCCTATATCCCGCGGCCTGATCACGTCAGTCCGCACAAAAGGGTTTCCATGAGCTGGGCAGGGGTCCACTCGGAAAATGTTGCTTCGGTCTGGCTGCTTTATCATCTCTGCGACCGGCTCACGCCGGCCCAGTTCAAGGAGTTGCTGGCCGGGGTGGGCATGGCCCGGGAGAAGGGCGAGTCCTATGAGCAGTATACCAGGCGCGTCAGGGACAAGATGGGCATTTTGGTTGATGAGACCGCTTTGCAGACGACGGCCTTTGAAAAGGCGGTGGTGGCCAGCGAGGCGGATCTCATTTTTGACGGCAGGCAGGATGAGCTGCAGAATCTCGGCCTATTCCATTACAGTGACCGATTTGAAGAAGAACTGGAGGAATTGACCGAGGATGTGAAGGCCGAGGAAGGTGACCTGCGGCAACAGATGGTCAGCCGCAGTTTTGTCCGTTATCAAAATCTGCGGCAGCGTGTGTTGGATGAAGCGGATGCGCTTGCCGACCCGGCAGGCGGTTACCTGGTTCCGCACCTCTATTTCCAGCCTGCCGCCGGCAATGCTGGCGAGGCATGGCCCGGCGGTGCTGTAAGCGCCGGTGATCATTTCACCTACAGCGAAGAGAGTCCGGTCGGTGGCTGGCGGCCGGTCAGCAGGGCCGACCTGCAGGGATTGCTGGCCGGCATGTCCCCTGATGCGGCGGTCCGTTTCTGGGCTGAGGTGCGCATTGACAATCTGCTGAGCCTCGCCACCATCGACCTGCTGCAGGAAAATTTCCGGAAAGAATACGAAAAACTTTCCTCCTTGCCGGCCTATGAAGACGATGTGCTGCACAATATCCGGGATTTCCGGGTGCTGGCCGGCCTGCGGTATCTCATCGGCCTTTGCCGGGCCATGGGGGTCACCAGCGAGCTTGAGCCTGTTCTCTCCTTTCCCCTTGGCTCCAACGTCATGAGTTTGCTGGAACTGGCCCGGGTCTATGAAGGGCTGGCCAGCGGTATCGCATACAATGCGGAGGAAAATGTGAACCCCGGTCTGACCCTTATTGATCGCATAGAGACCGCGGCGGGAGAGGTGATTTATGAGCGCGAGGTCACCACAAGGCGGGTCATTGATGCCAGGACGGCGGTGGCGGTCAGTGATATTCTGCGCAATGTGGTCAGATTCGGCACCGGCCGTTACGCCGGCAACATCCGGTTGCACAGCCGCGATGCCAAGGTGGAGTCCCAGCTGGCCGATCTGCAGATGACGGTGCCGGTGTGCGGTAAAACCGGGACGGCCAATCGTTTCACCAACTCCTCCTTCGCCGGGCTGGTGCCTGCCGTGAAGGGCAAGGGGGATGGCCTCATCGTTGACGCGGGGAGCTTTATCATTGCCTCGTATGTGGGCTTTGACGACAACCGGCCGATGGTGCGCGCCTCCACGCGGATTGCCGGCTCCAGCGGGGCGCTGCCCGTCTGGACCAAGGTGGCGCAAAGCGTCATCCTGGAAAGGGATTATGCCGGGTCGCTTGACATGGCTGATTTGGCGTTTTCCGGCAGCAGCGAGGTGCCTCTGTCTTATCCGGCGCAGGGCCAGATAGACGCGCCTGTGGCGGTCAATGGCGGCGGCCTGCTGCTGCCGGCCCAGGGTGACAGCCAGGATGCGGCGTCCGTGGTCACCTTCGGCAAATTGCTTTCCGGCGGGGAAATTGAATTGGAGCGATATTTCCTGCCGTACTGGCGCAATAGTGAAAAGTAATAAATATTAAGGAATAAGAGGGGGAATAATTTCAACATATCATGATTGCGAAGAATTTTTTTACAGGCAGGTTGGTAGTGGCATTGATGATTCTGTTATTGCTCGGCGGCTGTCAGACCGCCGGGGGATTGCTCTTGCCGAAGAAAAAAGTGCCGCCCTATGAGGACATGGGAAAAGCGGCGCCGGTGGAAAGGGAAGGAGCTGCCGCGCCTGTGCCGCAGCCCCCTGCGCCGGCGGAAGAGCGTAAAGATGCCCAGCCCGCACCTGGTGTGTTGGCGTGGGGCGGGTTTGAGCCGCCGGTGCTGGCCGGCATGTCCGACTATGTGTCCGCACGAATCACCCATTACCGTGACCGGCAGGCGCAATGGGAGGGGCTGGCAGAAAGTTTTTCCACACGTAACCTGACCCTGCCCCAGCCGGAAAAATGGCGTGACTGCACCGGCGCTCTCAGGACCATCGTTGACGGCTATCTTGCCCTGCATTCCACCTTGAACCGGGAATACGGGTTTGCCGGCGTCGTCCCGCCCGCCTCGCCCTATGCCGCCTTCCAGCAGGATATCGCCTATCTTGAAGGCGATTGCCAGGCAATCTTTGCCGCCGCCGCAGCGGTTATCCCCGAACAGTTGCAGGCTTACCGGCAGAGCATTGGCGGCCAGGCGGAGGAGGTGGTCCGCTACTGGGCGGCCCAGGGCGACCAGCAGAAGGTGGTGGAATCCTATGAGAATATGATCGGGGCTGGCGGCGGCAAAGAAATTTCGCCGGAAACCCGGGAGTTGTATGGCCGGGCCTTGAAGGCTACCGGGAAACTTGAGCAGGCGGCCGAGGTGTTGCTTGACGCGACGCAAGGCAAGGACGCCTGGCAGGCCTGGCCGCTCCGACTGCAGGCCGCGGAGCTGCTGTTTGCCGAGGGGAAATTCCCCCGGGCCCGCCAGGAATATGAGGAGGTGTCCGGGCTTTTTGCCAGCCTGAAACAGGCGGATGCCCAGGTTGAAACACAGCTGGCCCTGCTTGCCGGCCAGGATGAACACGGGCAGGAGCTGGAGCTGTACCGGCAGGCCTTGAAGGGCTCGCTGCAGTATGACGGGGCAACATTGCCCCCTGAGCTGGTGGCAAGCGTGCAGCGTCTTGAGGAGCTTTTCCCGGAATCAAACTATGCCCGGATGGGGCGGGCCCTGCTTGACAAAGTCGGGGGCAGTGCGCCGCAGGATGCCGGTCAGGCGATGCCGCCGCCCCAGGAAACGGAGATGCAGCAGATGCAGCAGCTGCAGGAAAAAGAGGCGGTGGACGCCAAGTGGCAGAAGGCGCTGGAGATGTTGGATCAACGGCAGTTTGATCAGTCCATCCTCCTGTTTGGGGAACTAGAAAACTCTGAGTACCAGGCCCAGGCCAGGGCAAAAATTGCCGAGGCCGTGAATCTGGCTGCCGCAGAACTGCGCAAGGAGGCGGCGAATTTATTCATCAAAGCTCGGAAAACGGATGCGGTTGAACCGAAAAAGGCCCTGCTGATGGAATCGAGGCGTCTGCTGCTTTTGGTGCAGCAGCGGTATCCCCAGGCGGATATTATCGACAAGGTGAAGCAGAACCAGAAGGCAACGGAAGATCAGCTCCGGGCTCTGGACCCGAATCTCCTGGGCGAGTAAGAGAAAAAGGGAAGAGCCATTTTAAAAACTTGAAAATTTGCGCTTGATTTGCGCAAATAGAAGGAGGTGAAAGAAAAGATCCCTTCTGGGCCAATTTTTATTTTAAGCCGGAGGTTGTTGTATGGTCGGTGCCCAACAGAGCGTGAACGGATTGCTGGATGACATGGCAGTCAAAATTATGATGATTGAACCCGGCGACCTCTCGGCGGTCGGTGAACTCCTTGAAGTGCTGGAAAGGCTCAGTGCCCATGAAGATATGGCATCCCAGGCGGTCTTGTCACAGATGGCCCGGGCATTCCAGGCAGCCCTCGGGGATTTGATCATGGGTGAGTTGCCGGACACGGCGGAAAGCTATCAGCAGCTTGCCGAGTGCATATCGCGCATGCAGGAAGTGCGGCGCGATAATGACGACCGGCAGGCGTTGTCGGCCTTTTGCAATCATCTGGACAGCATCGGCTTCAGGTTCGATCCTGCCCAGCTTACCGCCGGCGGGCAGGAGGCAGCCGGTCCGGATGACAATAATGATCCCGCCTTTCTGCGGGACAAGGAGTTGCTTGAGTGTTTTATCGATGAGACCGGCGAGTATCTCGGGGCCATCGAGGCCAGTGTGCTGGAGCTTGAGAAAGAGCCGGACAACAGCGAGGCCGTCAACGCGATTTTCCGCGCCTTTCATACCATAAAGGGCACGGCGGGCAGTGTCTCGCTGCCGGAGATCAGCAGTCTGGCCCATGGGATCGAGAATCTGCTCGATGAGGTGCGCAGCGGCCGCATCAGCATGGATGCCGAGGTGATCGAGCTGGTGCTGGGGGTGGATGACAGCTTGAAGCTCATGGTCGCCCATGTGCAGGACGTCTATGAAAACGGGGTTGCCTATCGTCCCGCCCCTATCGACGGACAGCTTGCCCTGATCGGCGGTGTCCTGGAGAAAAAATGCGGCAGCCGGCCGGCCCCTGGCAAAGACGCTGCCGGCGATGCACCCCCGCCCTCACCTCCGCCCGGGGGACAGCTTCCTGATTTCATGAAGGACAGCGATCTGCTCAGTGGCTTTATCTCGGAGGCCTTTGAGCATCTTGAGACCATTGAACTCAACGTGCTGGAGCTGGAACAGAACCCGGACGACCAGGAAATCATCAACAACATCTTCCGTCCCTTCCATACCATCAAAGGCGTTTCCGGTTTTCTCAATCTGACGACCATCAACAAGCTTGCCCACGCCACGGAAAATCTCCTCGATGATGTCCGCAACGGCAAGCTGACCATGAATTCGGGCATTATTGACATCGTGCTTGGCGTCGGCGATTTCCTGCGCAGCATGATCCAGAATCTGAGCGATGTGCTGGAGAAGGGTCCGGATTATTACCAGCAGTATGATATCAATGATTTTCTGGCGCGCATCAAGATATGTCAGGAGGGCAGCGACGCAGAACCTGTTAAGGAGCCGGCCGAGGTGACCGTGGCCCCCCTGCCTGCAGAGCCAACCCAGGGGCTGCCGCCGGCTGCCGAGCCGTCCTGCGACGAACCGTCCGCCGCTGCCGGCAAAATGGGCGAGGCGGTGGGTGCGGCCTCGGGTCCCGCCCAGAAGAAGAATATCGAGGCCGCCATCAAGGTTGACATCAACAAGCTCGACGGTCTGGTCAATGCGGTGGGTGAGCTGGTCATCATGCAGGCCATGGTGCGGCATAATCCGCTCATCGCCGGTCTTTCGGACCCGAAACTGAACAAGGATTTCTCCCAGCTGACCCGCATCACCACGGAGTTGCAGAAGACAGCCATGTCCATGCGCATGGTGCCCATCCGCCAGACCTTTCAGAAGATGACCCGGCTGGTGCGGGATCTTTCCAAGAAGACGGGCAAGCTGGTGAATCTGGTCATGGAAGGGGAAGAGACCGAGATTGACCGCAACATGGTGGATTCCATTTATGATCCCCTGGTCCATATGATACGCAACTCGGTGGATCACGGGGTGCAGATACCCCCTGAGCGGCGCAAAAGGGGCAAGCCGGAGGCGGGTACGGTAAAACTCAGCGCCTACCAGAAAGGCGGCAATATCATCATCGAGATTGCCGATGACGGCGAAGGCGTCAATACGGAAAAAATACGCAATAAGGCCCTGGAGCGCGGCCTGATTCAGCCGGGCGGCAGTTACACCGATCATGAGATCAACAATCTCATCTTCCTGCCGGGCTTTTCCACGGCCGATAAGATCACCGATGTGTCCGGCCGCGGGGTCGGCATGGATGTGGTGAAAAAAGGAGTGGAGAAACTGCGGGGCAGGGTGGAGCTGCAGAGCACGGCCGGAGAGGGATCGCTCTTTCTCATGCACCTGCCCCTGACCCTGGCCATCATCGACGGCATTGTCGTGGGGGTCGGTGCCGAACGCTATATCATCCCGACCATCGCCATTCGGGAATCCATGCGGCCGCGCATGGAGAATTACAATACGGTGCAGGGCAGGGGCGAGACGCTGCTGGTCCGCGACACGCTGCTGCCCATTATCCGTCTCTATCATGTTTTCGGAGTGGCGGATGCCTGCACGGACATCAGCCAGGGCATCGCGGTGGTGGTGGAAAACGAGGGCAGACAGCGGGCCCTGCTGGTTGACGAGCTGCTCGGCAAACAGGAGGTGGTGATCAAAAGTCTCGGCGGCTATATGAAGGATGTCAAGGGCGTGGCCGGCGGGACCATACTTGGCGATGGCAGGGTGGGTTTGATCCTTGATCTGGCCGGGCTCATCAGCGTCAGTGAGGAGCTGGGGCCAGGGGTTTTCAATCGCAACAATGCTTTTCAGGAATGAGGTGATGGCATGGCAAATGGTGATAAAGCGCAGTCTGCTGTAAAAAAGAACGTAAAGGCTCTGGCCGGCAAGTATCTGACCTTTGACCTCGGTAAGGAGGAGTACTGTATCGGCATCCTCAAGGTCCGGGAGATCATCGGCCTGATGGAGATTACGGCTGTGCCCCATACTCCCCGTTATATCAAGGGGGTTATCAATCTGCGCGGCAGCGTTATTCCTGTGCTTGATCTTCGCTCGAAATTCAATATGGAGTCCAAGGAATACAACGAACGCACCTGTATTATTGTCGTCGAGGTGCAGGGTGGGGCCGGGACGGTGCTGGTGGGCATGATTGTTGATTCGGTTTCCGAGGTGCTGAACATCGCTGAAGCGGAAATAGAACCTCCTCCCACTTTTGGCGGGGATGATGTGGAGACGGATAATTTCCTCGGCATGGCCAAGATCAAGGGGCGCGTGAAAATTCTGCTGGATGCGGACAAGGTGATCGGTGAAACCGGCCTTGGCCGCCAGGCCACGGTGTAAGGCGCGAGACGTGTCGTTTCAGGGAGTTTCTGTGGATCTTATTTTCCAGCAGTACCGATTGACGGATAAAGACTTTGACAATTTCAGCGCGCTTATTTTTGCCAAGACAGGAATCCACCTGAAGCCTGAGAAGAAGGAGCTGCTCAATGCCCGTCTGGGGAAAAGGCTCAGGGCCTGCCGGCTCACCTCCTTTAAGGAGTATTATGATCGGGTTATGCACGACGCAAGCGGCGACGAGCTCGTTCACCTCATCAACTGCGTCTCCACCAACTTTACCAGTTTTTTCCGGGAAAAATCCCATTTCGATTATCTGTCCTCCGCCGTGCTTCCCCAGCTCGCCGGCGGCGGGGGTTCCTCCGGCCCCTGTAAGGTCTGGTCCGCCGCCTGTTCCTCCGGTGAGGAGCCCTATACCCTGGCCATGGTCGTTGCCATGTTCATGGCGGGCCATCCGTCCTTCCGCGCCTCCATTCTGGCCACCGACATCTCCACCAAGGTGCTGTCCATTGCCGAAAAGGGCATCTACTCAATAGATAAGATGGAAAAGGTGCCGGCTGAATATCTGAAGAGTTTTTTTCAGAAGGGGGTGGGCAAATGCAGCGGCTATGTCAAGGTGAAGGATGAGCTGCGGCGGCTGGTGACCTTCCGGCACATCAATCTGATGGACAGCTTCCCCTGGAAGGAGGAGATGGATGTGATATTCTGCCGCAATGTCATGATCTACTTTACCCGTGAAACACAGAAGGAGCTGGCGGAAAAATTCTATCACTGCCTTGCCCCGGGCGGCTATCTGTTCATCGGCCATTCGGAAAGTCTGACGAGCATCAGCCATCGCTTCCAGCAGACCGCCACAACTGTTTATAAAAAAGTCAAATAGTCCTCATGAAAGTCATTGTCGGCATATCAGATATGAAGGTCAGCAACAACGTCAAGGAGACGCTGATCACCTATTCTCTCGGCTCCTGCATCGGCGTGCTGCTGTGGGACCCGGCGGCCAAGGTGGGGGGCCTGCTTCACTATATGCTGCCTGATTCGCGGCTTGACAAGAACCGGGCGCAAACAAAACCGTATATGTTCGCCGATACCGGTATCCCGGCCCTGTTCAAGGAATGCTACAGTCTGGGAGCGGTCAAGAGCCGCCTGGTCGTCAAGGTGGTGGGCGGCTCGCAGATTCTTGATCCAACTGGTCTTTTCAGTATCGGCAAACGCAATTATCTGATCCTGCGCAAACTCTTTGACAAAAATCATATCACCATCGCCGCCGAGGATATCGGCGGTTCGGTGAATCGGACAGTCAGTCTTGACATTGGTACGGGCAGGGTACTCTTAAAGGTTTCCGGCAGGGGGGAATGTGAACTATGAACCGCGTTGATGAAATTCTGGGTCTGATCCGTCATGTGCCGCCCTTTCCCAAGGTGGCGGAAAGGGTCATGACCCTGCTCAGGGATCCTGATGTATCGGCCCACCAGCTTGCCGAGGTGATCCAGTATGACCAGGCAATCACCGCCAATGTGCTGAAAATCTGCAACGCCGCCTACTTCGGCCTGCCCCGCAAGGTAAATTCGCTGGATGAGGGGCTGGTCGTCATCGGCCATGACATTCTCAAGGACATCATCATCGCCAGCAGCAGCGCCCGGTTTTATCAGGGCAAAGTGGGGGCGGGATACGGCCTGGAGCCGGGTGATATGTGGCGGCACTCCGTGGCCACCGGCATCATGGCCAAGCTGCTGGTCCGACATATTAAGGATGTTGATCATGGCAGCGCCTTTACCGCCGCCCTGCTCCATGATATCGGCAAAAGATTTCTCAGCGGTTTTGTCGCCGACGACTTTGAGAAGATCGTTGAAAAGGTGGGCCGGGAGAACTGCAGTTTCGTCGAGGCGGAGCAGGAGTTTCTCGGCATCGATCACGCCGCGCTAGGCGGGATGATTCTGGCAAAATGGGAGTTTGATCAGCAGTTGATCGATGCCGTGCGGGAGCATCATAATGCCGCGGCTCTTGAGAAGGCGCCGTTGACCGCCCTGGTGGCCCTCAGCAACAGCCTGGTCATTTCCCTCGGTATCGGCGTGGGTGACGATGGTCTTGCCGCGGAACTGCGGGGCGACGGTCTCAAGCGCTTCGGCATTACCATGGACATGCTGCAGATATGCATGGCTGATCTGCTTGCCGAGCTGGACCGGGCCCAGGAACTGCTGAGCCTGTAAGCGGAGTGCCGCATTGCGGGCGGGAATGTTGCAAACTGCGCAACCCCGGCCGCCAACCGACAACCCAAAACCGTAACAAGACAACAATGCAGAAAATTCGCGTGCTGGTCGTCGATGATTCCGCCGTGGTGCGGAAGGTCTTTTCCGAGGAACTCTCCAGGCAGCCGGACATCGAGGTGGTTGACACGGCTCCCGACCCCTATGTGGCCCGGGATAAAATCGTCCAGCTCAAGCCCGACGTGATCACCCTGGATATCGAGATGCCAAGGATGGACGGCCTGACCTTTCTGCGCAAGCTGATGAAGCATTTCCCCCTGCCGGTCATCATCGTCAGCTCGCTGACCAAGAAGGGCGGCGTGCTGGCCCTGGAGGCCATGGAGGCGGGGGCGGTGGATGTCATCTGCAAGCCCGGCGAGGCCTATTCCGTCGGCGACATGAGCGAGCAGCTAGCGGATAAGATCCGCGGGGCCGCCTCGGTGAGAATGGATGACCTGCGCCGGCGTGCGCTGCAGCCGGAGAAAAAGGAAACCTCCCTGGTATTGAAAAAATCCCTTTCCGAGTCAACCCATAAGGTGATCGCCATTGGCTCCTCCACCGGCGGCACCGAGGCCCTGAAGCAGGTGCTGATCAACCTGCCGTCCACCACCCCGGGGATCATGATTGTCCAGCACATGCCGCCCAACTTTACCACCAGTTTTGCCCAGCGCCTTGACACCCTTTGCAAGATCAGTGTCAAAGAGGCGGAGGACGGCGATGTGGTGCTGCCGGGCCGCGCCCTGCTGGCGCCCGGCAATTATCACATGGTCATGCGGCGCAGTGGTGCGCGCTACTATGTCAACGTCAAGACCGGTCCGCTGGTGTGCCATCAGCGGCCGGCGGTGGACGTGCTTTTTAACTCGGTGGCCGCCTATGGCGGGGCCAATGCCATCGGCGTCATCCTGACGGGCATGGGACGGGACGGGGCCCAGGGGATGCTGAAAATGCATGAGGCCGGCGCCAGGACCATCGCCCAGGATGAGGCCAGCTGCGTCGTCTTCGGCATGCCCAAGGAGGCCATCGCCCTGGGCGGGGTGGACCGGGTGCTGCCCCTTGAGCAGATCGGCCAGGCCGTGCTCGATATGGTTTGAGCCCTTTATCCCTTGCTCTCCAGGGCCAGCAGTTTCCTTTTGATATCTATTCCACCGGCGAATCCGCCAAGGCCAGCATGCCCCACCACCCGGTGGCAGGGAATGAGCAGGGCAATGGGATTGGCGCCGCACGCCTGGCCCACAGCCCTGGCCAATGTCCTGTTGCCCAGGGATTGGGCGAGACTGCCATAAGTTCTGGTGGCGCCCGCGGGAATCCGGCAGATGAGATCCCACACCCGCTGCTGGAATGGAGTACCCTCCCTGATGAAAATCGATTGGCTGAATTCCGAAAATGGCCGCTGGCGGGCCAGCATGCCGGTCAATTCCGTGGCCGTCATCCGCCGTTCCGGCAGGTAATTGATCCGCTGCCCGGACATGCCCCGCAGCAGCTCTGCCGCCTGCCGGTGGTGCTGTTCGGCAAAGGTGAGATGGATGGTCCGGTCGTTAAGCAACAGCTGGTAAAAGACAAAAAAATCCACCGTGGTTATCCGGCCCTCAATGCCTTTTTTCATTTAACCTCCTGTAATAGCTTCATTTTTCTTTGCCATCTCCGGGACGGCATTTTTTTGCCGCGGAGGCAATGCCATTTTGTGACAGAGAAACAATAGGATGGTTATAATTTATTAAAGAAAAATCTTGATTTTCCGATTTCTGTTTTATATGGTGAAATAAATGGGTTAAGCAGTTAGAGTACATTGGTTCCTTGTATTAACACTGGTTAATAAAAAAAATCATTATAGCTTAAAACCGTAAAAAATTATCCCATACAGAAAAAATTATGTCACCGATACCTCGTTTTCGCAAAAATACCAGCCGTTGCCGGGTTCTTTTTTTCGGCCTTCTTTTTCTGTTTGTTGGGGCATCGTTCCCGGTTTTTGCCAAGAATACAGCGAGTTACAACATTATTTCCACCTCGCACAAGACGCTCCCGGCCAAGGAGGCGCAGCGCACCCCTGTCGCCGGTGACCCCAACGTCGCCGCCCCCTCCAGCGCGATAAAGAGTAAAGCCTGCGACGGCGCTCAGCAGGTGGCATCCTCCACGGAGCTGCGCAAGAAACTTTCCTCCAAAAGCGCCATTGTCATGGATGCGCGCACCGGCCAGATCCTCTACGCCCATGAGCCGGACCGTCCCGGCCAGCCGGCCAGCACCATCAAGATCATCACCGGGCTCATCGCCATCCATTCACTGCGGGATACGGACATGGTAAAACCCAGCAGTCGGGCGGCCAGCATGCCCCGGTCCAAGATTTACATCAGCCCCAAGAAATCCTATGCCGCGGACGACCTGATTAATGCGGTCCTGCTGGCCTCGGCCAACGATGCCAGCGTCGCCCTGGCGGAAAGGGTGGCCGGCTCTGAGCCGAGCTTCGCCAAACTGATGACCAGCAAGGCCCGGTCCCTGGGGGCAACCAATACCCTGTGCAAAACCGCCACCGGTCTGACCGCCCCCGGGCAGCAGTCCACGGTGCGCGATCTGGCCACGGTTTTTGACAAGGCCATGCAGGATAGGGAATTTGCCGAGCGCATTGGCAGAACAAAGGTCGGCACCCGTTATGGCCAGGTGCTGCACAGTCACAACAAGGCCCTGTGGCGGGTTGACGGCGCCGTGGGCGGAAAAACCGGCTATACCCTGGCTGCGCGGCAGACCTATGTGGGCAAGTTCAGCAGGGACAACACCGAGCTGATCGTGGCCCTCATGGGCAGTGAAACCATGTGGACCGATGTCAGCCGCCTTGTCGAGTACGGGTTTAAACGGGAGCAGCAGCTGGCCGCCATGAACGGTGCGCAGCCTGCCGCGGCCGATGATGCCGCCGGCCCCCTCGCCCTGTCCGCGACCCCGACATCCTTCCGGAATAATTCCCTTCAGGTTCTGAACGGAACCAAAAAGCAGCCCGCGTTGTAAGCGATCATCAGTGACCCTGGACCGTGACCATCTTTCCGCAGTGCAGCTGGCCAAGCAGGCGCTGCGGGAAGAAATGGCCCTGCGTCCGGCTGCCGGGCCCGGTAACGGCCTGAGCGGCAGGTCGGCCGAACTGTTGCGCCGGGAAGCAGCCTATCGCGCAGCCCGCCAGATCTTTGTCTCCCCGGTACCGGTCCTGCAGCAGGTGCGGATCAATTGCCTGCTGGACGGCAAGGACCTCATTGTCTCCGGCCCGGGCCTCAAGGAGGGATTTTATCTCCTCAAGCCCTATGCCGTGCCGTTTCAGCAACTGCCCCATAGCGTGTCCATGAAAGGTTTGGCCAAGGCCGGGCAGCGGCTGACCCGGCCGGAGGTGGAAGGCCTGGCGGTTTCGCTGCTGGTCACCGACGCCGTGGCGGTTGACCTGCAGGGCAACCGGCTGGGCGACGGTCTTGGTTTTTTCGATCTCAGTTTTGCCATCCTGACGGCCTTGGGGGCCATGAGCCGCGACGCCCTGGTTGCCGCGTTCGTCAATGAATGGCAGATCATGGCCAAACCCCTGCCCTCCGCCAGCTGGGATGTGCCGGCTGATATCATTGTCACGGAACAGCAGCTTTACCGCACGGAACATGTTGCCGCCTCGCCCCGCCCCATCTTCTGGGAGCATCTGCCTGACCGGAAAATCCGCAAGATCACCCCGCTCTGGTGGCTCAGCGGGGGGAAAAAGCTCTAAAACCGGTGAGCGCTTCTATCGTCTGCATTTGAAGTTCAAACTCGATCTGACAATTTTAGCACCAAATTTAACTGAATTTGACGTATCTCAGGATAATCTCAACCTCTCGTAGCACACTTCTTTTTAAGATTGCCAATATTAACAGTTAATATGTGCGACAATTTGCCATATTTTCAACTTCACAATCTTTTTGTAAAGATTGTCTGGATAGGTAGAAATACCAAATCAGTTTCAGCTACCAGTCAAATCATAAAGTTCTTCTTAACGCTCGCTGGGGTAACTGAGGAGCGGTTGGCCTCTCTTTTTAAGTGAAAAATCATTTCATATTAGTGCGAATGGCATGATGCGCCTACTTCCTTTGTTTTTCGGATTGTTTTTTTTCAGCTTTTCAACAAAGGCAGCAAGGCTTTCTTTGCCTCTTGCAGGAATAGTATTTATGGAAGAAATCAAGATATTATCGCAGCCATTTCACATAATATTGATGCATGAAAGGCCGTACACTTCAATCGCCAATGAACGCTCGTATACTGACTGATAAGATGAGCAGGAATTTAGATCATGGAAGATTATCAAGTTTCCTGTTATCCCGTCAAAAATGAATGATATTAGGTTAGAAATTAACTTACATGCCTGAATTTACGTTGTCTACTTTTAGACTTTGCGTAGCTATCAAGAAAACTTGATAATAACTTTGGAAGAGAGAATTCAGCTTACAGAGAGAGTTTACAGGTGAGGATGAGTCATGGAAGAAAAAACTGTAATAAATAAAATATGGCTAAATGAAAAATATAAAACACTGCATAAATGTTTTATGTCTGAAAAGGGATGCACCTTTGAACGTGATATTAGTTCTCGTATAAAGAAGAAAAGAAGCATGAATCATGATCGCCTCAGAAAAGATCCTAACGCCGTTATCCTCAAAGCCTTCGTTATAATGCCTTTTTCTCCTTTTATGGATCAGATTTTCCAATTTCAAATCCGTCCATTTTTGTCAAATATCACTCCAAAGTTTGCAGTTTCGCGTGCAGATACAATTATGCGTACCGGATATGTAATGTGTGAGAAAATATGCAAACAAATCCAAGAATCTGACCTTATAGTCGCAGAAATTACGCAAAAGAATGTTAACGTTTTATACGAAATTGGAATGAGTGCGGGCTTAGGGAAAAAAATCCTTTTGCTTGCCCAAAAGTCCGCTGATGGATTGATTAGCAGTGACTCAAAAAAATTACTAGACCGATTAGAGATTCAGGAATCAGAATACTCTGCCCAGTACTTAAGCTATATACCTTTTACATATCTCCAAAGTACCGGAGATGACCTTGAAAAAGCTATTTGGAAGACAGACAAGTTAGGCCATTCTATTAAAAGGGAAAATCATCCAAAAATTGGCGTCATCACAGGATGCCGAACTGTGTATGGCAGAAAAGAAACCTCAATAGTCTTTAGATCTGAAGAACGGATGCAAGGAAAGAACGGGGGAAGAATAACAAAAGATATCTATATAGCTCCTTCAAAAGAAAAAGATAATGCTTTGCTGGCTTCCACTGCATTAGATGCTCTTGATCAAAACCAAAATTATGAATTAGCCCATATTCTTGAATGTGTATTGGGTAGTGTAACTCGTGATATTGTCCTTAATAGATTAGAAGCGGGAACGCAAAAAGATCTCGAAGAATACCTCGAGAATTCCGCTGATGGAGAAGATCGGCAGGCAAAACAAGAAAGAAGAAAAGGTGAGGCTGATTTTAGCACAGAAAAATTCAATAAACGTAATGGGATACTTAGAGAACTTGACGCCTATATTAGACAGTACCAAGGCAAACACAATGTAAGTGATGAAAACCTCCAGAGGAATGAGAATGTAAGAAAACAGAGAGAACATCCCAACCCTTATTTCCCCTGGCAAACTATACAGTCTAAAAGAAGCGATTTGGTCAGCTTTTTTGAACTTATCAATTTTATAGAACAATGTGAGTGCCTTGTAATTGACACCACCCCTGACGCTGAACCTATCAACTTTTTTTGGCTTGGATATGCGCATGCAAAAGGTAAACATGTTATTCCTGTAAACGTTTACAGTCAAAAAGAAGAGAACACTGGCCTTACTAATAGCACCCCTTTCGATGTGAGAGGTTTGTGGCTTGTCTATTTTGATGTTGACAGACCTGACACATTAAGGACCCAATTTGAAGGCATTCTAGATAAGATAATAAAAGACGCTGTTGACAAAAAAGCTCGACGAAAATTTTGGGAACCATTTCTTTCGGATATCGAACTTCGAATCGTTGTCGGGGCAAACTTGAAACGTGAGCCAGCAAGATATATGGTCGGAGAATGGGATTATTTAACTCTTGCAGAGCTGGTTAGCTTTTTGTCTCAAGAAAAGCCTACATTGAATATCCAAATCGAAAGTCCAGTCTATCATCCCAACCGTAAAATTGAAAATACCGACAATGATACCTACAATAATTATCTCAAATCTCTAATTGAAGGAAGAAATTGCATACTTATTGCATCTCCAGATGTTAATGTTGCGACAGAAATGGTTTTTTCAAAAGCAAAAAATGTTTCACCTTTTCAAGAACAAATAGCAGATGAAGAAGGAGCGTTTTGCGGATACGTTGCATTTAAAAATGAAAGAGGAAACACACGAGGTTTTATTTATTTTAAGCACGGAAGTTCACACTTTTTCGAGTCAGATTATAATTTTCAAGGGTATCATGCCAGCATACTAAATGAGAATGAAAACAAATCAAATTCATCTGAAGATGAAAGGGATATGACAGAACATACTTTTTATATTTCAAATAAAGAATTACTTGATAGATTAAGAAATAACAATAGCGATTGTAACAACGTACAACATGTCAAGACTTCAGGTGAATATCTTGAAAATTCTTCATCAATTGAAGGTTTGTATGGGCATATGGCTCTTTTTAATAACCCTTATAGCCCAGAGAAGAAAATTCTTGTTTTATCAGGCATTAGTGGACCTGCCACGATGGCAATGGCTCAAATTTTAACTGGGGTAATGAACGAAGATGTTACCCTCAATGATTTACTTAAAGAAAAAAGCACAACTGAAGCAGGGAACAAAATGCTAGGAAAAATGGAAGATAGCATCAAGCATTTCCATCATAAATTCATGGAGGATGTGCGGGATGAAGAAATAAAGGGAGATTATAATGATGAAAAGAAAGATGGTCGCCTCAGCTACTCAAAACTTTCTAGAACAAAAGATGGTCGTCTTGACTATTCAGAACTTTCTGAAAAAATGGTTATAAAGTTAAACGAAGCATTTGACAGTAACAACCAGCAAGTCGAGGCACTGTTCTATGTCCTGATCGGCAATACGGCCGAAAATTCTCTCAATCCGCATAATCATATATCATGGAAAGACACTCGTCGAATTCTTTATTGGGGCTTCGCAAACGTTAAAGAAACACTTCCTTGGGCGAAAAATCCATCTCCGTTTATTGATAAAATACAAGATATCAAAAAGACAAATCACTATTGGAGAGATTCAACGGTACACAAAACAAAATCTTCAGCTAAAGATGAATCTAATTTGCAAAAACAGGAGCAGTCGCAAGAATTGGAAACGGATCCTATTATAGAAACAGACACAAACAAATAATATCAAATAATACACCTAGTAAGTAGCTTGAGCTAGTTGAATATGATCGAGTTCATGAAATAAGCGTTTCTTTGTTTAATAAAGGATATTCCAACCAAAACATTCTACGGACATGCCGCAGATGTTCACGTTCAACCCTTGAGATTGCCACATCTAACATCTTAAAAAGTCAAACTGGCCTCCGGAAGAGGTGTCTACTATTATGCGCGCTAAAGGAAAAATTACGTCGTGGAACGACGAGAAGGGCTTTGGATTTATCACCCCTGACGGCGGCGGAAAACAGATCTTTGTTCATATCAAAGCGTTAAGCAGCCGAAACCGGCGGCCAGACATTCATGAGATGGTAACCTACGTTTTGTCAACCGGCAAAGAGGGCCGGCCATGCGCCGCAGAGGTCTTATTGGCTGGTGTTAATGGCAATTAAAAAGTGTACCAGTTTCGGTAAAATAAAAGTGTACCACTCGAAGGAAATATGAGGGGTTAACGCCTCGGTTTTCTAGTTCTCGAGTCAGTTGATTAGTTGTTCGTTTTTCTG
>JBFMAY010000043.1:0-36816 GCA_040755455.1 Thermodesulfobacteriota bacterium
CTCGAAGGCCCTTGATAGGCGGAGCGTGAGCGGAGCCTGTCAAGGAGCGTTCGAGCGAAGCGCAACAGCCGACGATAAGCTGACTGTGGGCGTAGCGCAGCGGAGCTCACGGTCAGCTTATCAGTGTGGTTCTGTGCTGTTGGGTCAATTATGTTGAATAAATATTTTCAACCATGTTATATAAAATATGAGCTTTCAACGTGTTGCCTTTGATAACGTTGAAGTGCTATAGATTTTTTCGTGGAAAAGTTTTTCAACCAGAACAAATAAATGTGACGAGGGCGCTATGCGTCAAATGATATTTGTGGTGCTGGCGTTTTTTTTAGCTGGATTTTCTAGTCTTTATAATCCTGCCAATGTATATCCCGAGAATCCAGCCGAAAATATTGAACAATCTGATACGCAATTCAACCTTGGGCTCAAGTATGCCAAAGGTGAAGGCGTACCGCAGGACTATGTAGAAGCGGCCAAATGGTTCCGCAAGGCGGCTGAACAGGGCCATGCAACTGCCCAGTACAAGCTTGGGCTCATGTATGCAAAAGGTGAAGGCGTGCCGCAGGATAATGTGGAAGCTGCCAAGTGGAACCGTAAGGCGGCTGAGCAAGGAGATGTCTCAGCCCAGTTTTATCTTGGACTCATCTATACCATAGGTAAAGGCGTACCACAGGATCATGCAGAGGCGGCCAAATGGTACCGTAAGGCGGCTGAGCAGGGAGAGCCATCAGCCCAGTACAGCCTTGGGCTCATGCATGACAACCAAGGTAAAAGCTCCCCGCAGGACTATACGGAAGCTGCCAAGTGGTACCGTAAGGCGGCTGAGCAGGGAGAGTCATCAACCCACTACAGTCTTGGGCTCATGTATGCCAATCGAGATAAAGACGTACCCCAGGATTATGCGGAAGCATCCAAGTGGTTTCGCAAAGCGGCTGAGCAAGGAGATGCATCAGCCCAGTTTTATCTAGGGGTTATCTATAACATAGGTAAAGGCGTACCGCAGGACTATACAGAGGCGGTCAAGTGGTACCGTAAGGCGGCTGGACAGGGAAATGCAGAAGCTCAGTACAGTCTTGGGCTCATGTATGACAAAGGTGATGGTGTATCGCAGAACTATGCTGAAGCTGCCAAATGGTACCGTAAGGCGGCAGAACAGGGCAATGCCGATGCTCAATATAAACTTGGTTACATGTGTTACAACGGCCAGGGAGTTGCCCAAGATTACGCCGAAGCGGTAAAATGGTCGAGAAAGGCAGCTGAACAGGGTCACGTCAAGGCCCAAACTTATCTTGGCGTGTTATATGGCCTGGGTGAGGGCATTCCCCAAGACTACATTTCTGCGTATGCTTGGAGCAACGTGGCTGCTGCCAAAGGGAGTGTAAATGCCCAAAAATTTAGGGACGAGGTAGCAAAACAGATGACCCCGCAACAGGTAGCCGAAGGACAGAAGTTGTCGCGGGAGCTGTTCGAAAAATATAGGGGATCAATAAATTAATAAGTTTTTTGGCCGTCAGGCATCCTCGTTTTTTCTCTGTCTGCCTATTTTCCCGCCTGGTTGCGGGCTTCCCTGACCAATAACCCTTTCCCGCCGTACTGACTGCAGCTTGTTTGTTGCGGAACAGGAGACGAAGTAATTGGGTATCCGCGAATTTTTCCCGAAGCCCTTTCCCCAACGAAGCTGAGCCAGGCAATCCGCTGCCCCCTCAAGGGCAGGCAACGTCCTGACAGATGCAAATATTACTTTGACATTTCACAAACTTTTCTGTAGTTTCTTAACTGATAACTTATTAATTTCCATAAATAATCTTTATACCCGACCTTTCCGGATCACTGGCCAGCCGAGCCCTGTGCCGCCTGCGCCGGGAAGAAATAACGATGACAAAAAAAACAACACAGCACAGAACGAAAAACTCGCCCCCGGCCCCCTTTGCAACGTCCATGATTGAAGGACCTATTTTTGGCCTGAATATCATCAAGGATGGTAAACCATTAAGTTTTGACGGTTCCAGTGCAAAAAAAACCACGCCCGGCAAAACAAGACCGGAAAGGGCGAGGCAGATGCCGCCCATGCCCGCCCCTGCCGAGGAAGAGCAGGTAACGGAAGAGCGGATAATAGAAGAGCGGGCAGTCCCTGACGATTCGTGGGACATCTCGCAGTTTGACGTGCCTCCTGTGGAGGGCAGAGTGAGGTTCCATGATTTTGCTATCCCGCCAAGCATCATGCACGGCCTGGCCGACCTTTCCTTCAAGTACTGCACTCCCATTCAGTCGGCGGTTATCGAACATACCTTGAGCGGCGGGGATGCAACCGGCCGGGCCCAGACAGGCACGGGCAAGACAGCGGCTTTTCTGATCACCGTCCTTACCCGGCTGCTGCGCGACCCGAAAAAAATCAAGAAAACGGCCAGCCCCAGGGCCCTCATTATCGCTCCCACCCGGGAGCTGGTGCTGCAGATTGCCGATGACTGCGATGTTCTCAGCCGCCATACAGGGCTGAACATCGTCGCTGTTTACGGCGGCATGGATTACCAGAAGCAGCTTGCCAGGCTTGTCGGCCGGCAGGTGGACATCGTGGTGGCCACCCCGGGCCGGCTGCTCGATTTCCAGCGCCAGCAGGCCATCCATCTCGGCCAGGTGGAGATCTTTGTTATTGATGAGGCGGACCGCATGCTTGATATGGGGTTCATTCCCGATGTCAGACACATCATCTACAGTCTGCCGCCCAAAACGAAAAGACAGACCCTGCTCTTCAGTGCCACCCTGACGCCGGAAGTAACCAGTCTCTCTTCCCAGTGGACAAAAGATCCGGTAATCGTTGAGATCGAACCGGAACATGTGACGGTTGATAATGTGGAAGAGATTGTCTATCTGATCACCGCCGAGCAAAAATTCGCCCTTCTCTTCAACATTATCCACCTGCAGAACTTGGAGCGGGTTATTATCTTCGGCAACCGCCGGGACGAGACACGAAAACTTACCGACATGCTCAAACAATGCAACATTAAATGCGAACTTCTTTCAGGAGATGTTGATCAGAAGAAAAGGATGCAGACCCTGGAAAACTTCAAGGCCGGCAAGTTCCGGGCTCTGGTTGCCACCGATGTGGCGGGCAGAGGAATTCATATTGAAGACGTGAGCCATGTCATCAACTACACCCTGCCCTATGACCCGGAGGATTATGTGCATCGGATCGGCAGAACGGCCAGGGCCGGCAAAAGCGGGACGTCGATCAGTTTTGCCAGTGAGGAAGACTCATTTTACATCCCTGACATTGAGGAATACATCGGTCACAAGCTTCAATGCAAGCATCCTGAAGAGGAGTGGCTGAAACTGCCCGAGACCATCGATGCGTCGAAGTTGAAGACCAGCCGGCCAAAAAACAGATCCAAAACATTTCGCCCGAAATCCCGCGGCAGAAACGACCGGAAAAGATAATTTCCCGGAACAGGACAATGCGGCCGGTCAGCCGGACGGCGCAGCACTCTCATTCCGCCAGGGGCAGAACCATTTCAATGAGGCGGTCAAAATCCACCGGCTTGGGGATAAAGCCATCCATGCCGACGTTACCGCATTGCACTTGAAAATCCTTATAGGTGCAGCCTGAGATGGCAAAAATGGGGGTATAGGCCCGCCCCTCATCCTTTTCCCGGCGGCGGATGATGCGGGTGGCCTCCAGTCCGTCTATTTCCGGCATCTTGATATCCATCAGAATGGCGGCAAAATCATGCCGCTCCCATTTCTCAATGGCTTCTTTGCCGTTCACGGCCTCTTCAACCGGCAGCTCATGAATGTTGAAAAACTCCTTCAAGAAAAAACGAATCAATTTCTCATCGTCAACCACTAAAAATCGTTTTTTCGTACTTATCACTTTGGGATCCCCGCATGGTCGGCATTTATCAGCAGCAACTTTTCAAATGCACATCTATGAATGTTTGACTTTCGCTTGGAAAATACGACGTTATCCGGGTTATTTCAAGCAAAATATCTGCATCAAATTGTTATTACTGCATAAGAAAAAAAAAGGCAATGCTGGTTATCACATCAAACGGAAACCATATCCTTCTACTACGGTTTGTTTGGGAACACCAGAACTCCTGAGCTCGCATGTCATTGCAATGAGTTGTACAACGCTCGCAGCGTTCTGACCTGATACCAGCAATCTGCCGGGACCCGCTTGTCGGCATTCAGGCAACTGGCCGGTCATTTTGCCGCAGTGCAATAAATGTGATGACAACGCGTTGCCGGGATTGATAAGGTGCGGAACACAGCACCGCAGCCTGCTCCTGAAAATAATCAGGGGGCGAAGCTTTTATGAAGTGAGGGAGGAGAGGCCCATGGACAACCGCCATCATTTTCTCAAACGTTACCGGACGATAATTGTTTTCTGCATTGCCTTAGCTGTCGCGCCGCAGACCAGCCTGGCCGAACCCGACATGGACATTGACATGATCACCAGCTCCCGGGAAAGCTGTGAAGAGTGCCATGCAAAGACAACCCCCCGCATCTACCGGGAACACATGGAGGGTGAGCACGGCAGGATCGGCGTCAGCTGCGCCGACTGTCACGGCAATGATCACCGGGCCATGCTTCCGGCCACGGCCCGGTTCGCCTGTGAACAGTGCCATCCGGACGAGACCCTGCAGTTTCTGGCCAGCGGCCACAGCAGATCCTGGGAGAACATGCAGGCCAACCCCAGATACGGCAGACAGCTGGAGGTGGTCAGACGGCAGGGCTGCGCGGCATGTCACGTCATCGGTTATGGCGAGGATGACGGCCGGTGCGACTTCTGCCATACCAAGCACAGTTTTTCCAAGAAAGAAGCCGCTGACCCGCAATCATGTTACACCTGCCACATGGGCCCCGATCATCCGCAGATGGAGGCTTACCGCCAGTCCGCTCATCACTTCACCCCCGCCACCTGCGCCGGTTGCCACCTGCCGGAGCACAATCATAATGCCAGTGAAAACCTCGACCGCTTGAGCGCCGGCTATATCGAATCCGAATGTAAAAAATGCCACGATGAGGCCTTCAACCAGCAATGGATGATGGGGGCGGTCATCCTCGAGGAGCAGGGCAGGCAACTGCTGGCCAACGGACGGCGGATCATTACCGTCCTGAGCGACAAAGGCCGTCTCTATCCCGATCCCCGTGCGCGGGCAGGCTCGCCGGAGCAAGGGCCGGAGCTTGGCGCCCATCAGCTCTATGAGGACACCTCACGGGCGGAAAAGCTTTATTTTGAGATGCAGAAATATCTACAGGTGCATCTCGTCCAGGGCGCCTATCACCAGGATTTCAAGATGGCTGCTTATCAAGGGCTGATACCGTTGCAGAAATACCTGGAGGAACTGCAAGCCGAAGCCCTGCTGCTGCAGGAACTCGCCGCGGAAAAGGTGCAGTTGACGCCGATCACGGGACCTGTTCCCGCCGCGGATGCCGGCGACCTCTACCGACTCACCTACGAATCGTCCTTTCACGGCGTACTGACCAACGACCGGGAAAAACCGTCCTGTGAAACATGCCATGCCACCGGAGAATATCGCAAGCCGGGGACAGCGGCCTGGGCGCCGGTCTGCGGGTGCTGTCATGGGACGGCACATGTTGAAAATTTTCTCCGTGATTTTGATGGGATAAAAAATCATGCCGAGGCATTGAGGCGGTCGGCGGAGGAGACGGTGGAAAAACTGATCAGCAAAAAAATCATTGCCAGGGACCCATCCGGCAACCTGCAGCTGCTGGATGATTATAAACAGAACCAGGGAGTGGCGGAGGTTCTGCTGGCACGGCTGGCCTACTATCTGGATGATCTTGACCGCAGCTGCAAAACCATGACCATCGGCGTGGCCCATGCGAACCCGGATTACAGCCACTGGTACGGCAATGCCCCGGCCAAGAGCGATCTGATCGAGATCAGGGACGCTGCCGCCAAACTGATGAGAATGAACAAAGTCTATCTGGGTGACTCCTGGCCGCCCATCGGCCCCCTGCCTCAGGAATCTTAGCCGGTCAGCCCGGCGGGCGGAGATTAACCCCCAGGGGGCAGCAGGGTTGGCGGGGAGAACTTACCCGGGGGGAAGCAGGGTAATACTCGTTACCGGAAATCGCAGGGTTACCTGTTGACCCGGCAGCCACTTGTTTTTCTGCAGCAGGTCGTCGGCGAGGTTGACCAGGAAAAGCTGATCGCCGCAGAGCACCTGGGCGCAGAGCTTGCCGGCGGTGTTTTCCAGAAAGATACCCCGGATCACCCCCTGCAGCTGATTGCTCCCCTCCCCGGCCGGGCCGCTGCCCCAGAAAACAATTTCCTCAGCGGAGATGGCTGCACTGCCGTCCGGCATCGGACGGGCCGGCAGATAAACCAGCTGGTCGTCGGCAAGTCTTTTCGCGCTCCGGCCGTCCTGGCAATCCTGCCAGGGGCCGTAGAGGACATTTTCCAGACCGCCATCAAGAAGAAGACCGTTATGGAGAAAAAGGAGACGGTCACAGATGCCGTGCAGCCAGTAGCGGTTGTGGCTGGCAATAACCAGGGTCGTACCCCATTCCCTGCGGGCCAGCATGATCGCCTGGCGTATTTTCCCGGCGCTCTGCGCATCCACGCTGGCAGTCGGTTCATCAAGCAGCAGGCAGGCCGGTTTCAGGGCCAGTCTGGCGGCAAGCGCCACCCGCTGGGCCTCGCCGCCGGAAAGCTCAAACCATTGCCGACCGGCAAATGACGCCGGCAGCCCGACCAGTTCCAATGCCCCGGAGACATCCCCGGCCAGGCCGTTTTTCTCACCCCGCAGCCTTAACCCATAGGCAATATTGTCAAAAACCGAACGTTTCAGCAAATAAGGCTCCTGGGTGAGCAGCGAGACCCGGGAACGCACCTCGCTGGCAAATGGCTGGGCCGGCCGGCCACGGAAACAGATCTCGCCGGACCGGCATTTTTCCATGAAGGACATCAGTTTCAGGAGGGTCGTCTTGCCGCTGCCGTTTGGGCCGGAAAGTCCTGTGATTGATCCTTCCCGGATTTCCAGATGTGGGATGCGCAGCACGAATGGGCCGTTATAGGCATGGCTGACCTGGCGTAATTCGAGGATATTGCTCATCCCATCCCTCTCCTGCGCAGAAAGGACAAGGAAAAGTTGACGGCAAAGGCCATGGCCAGCAGCACGAGCCCCAGGGCGATGCCCATGGCGAACTGGCCCTTGTTGGTCTCCAGGGCAATGGCCGTGGTGATGGTCCGGGTATGCCACTTGATGTTGCCGCCGACCATCATGGAAATACCGACCTCGGTGAGCACCCGGCCGCTGGCGGTGACGGCGGCGGCAAGAATGCCGAAGCGCGCCTCCCAGAGGCTGGAGAGAAACAGCGCTTTTCTTGAGGCGCCAAGGGACATGAGTGTCAGCCGCAGAGAGCGGTCAAGACCTTCCACGGCTGAGGCGGTCAGGGCGATGACCACCGGCAGGGCCAGGATTGTCTGGCCGATGGCGATGCCCTTGATGGTGAAGAGCATCCCCCAGTCTCCCAGCGGGCCGCGTTGGGAAAGAAAGGCGTAAACGAGCAGGCCGATGAAGACGGTGGGCAGGGCCAGCAGTGTATCCACCACCATCCGGATGGCCCTCCTGCCCGGAAAGGCAAAGAAACCAAGAAGATAACCAAAGGGTATGCCGATGAACAGGCTCGCGCCCATGGAGTAAAGGGAGGTTCTGATGGTGACGGAGATGGCGGAGTATGTCTCGCCATCTCCCTGCAGCAACAGCTCGATAGCCCTGATAAAACCTTGCACAATAAAGTCCATTATTGTGCCCCCGACCCTGCCATGCCGTTGTCAATCCCCTTATTGTGCATTCGGTGTGAAAAGCTGCTTGCCCATGAGCAGAAAATCACCGATGGTTTGCTGGCCTTCCGGGCCGCCCATCCACTGGGAAAACTGTCTGGCCAGGCCGTTTTTGACCTTGGGGCAGCGTTGCGGATTGACCTCGATGACGCTGTACTGGTTCAGGAGCTGCTCATCCTTTTCCACCAGGATCACCAGCGGTGGATTGCCATTGTGGGATGCCTCGTATTTGATGTAGGTGCCACGGTCGGTCAGGGTGTAACCGTTGCGCTCAGCCGCGATATTGATGGTCGCCAGCATGCCCTGACCGGCCTGCACATACCACTCCTGCTTTTCAGGCAGCGGCTCCTCGCCTTTTTTCCACAGGGAAATCTCCATTTGATGGGTGCCGGAGTTGTCGCCGCGGCTGATAAAAAAGGCCTTCGCGCCGCGAATGGCGGATAGGGCCGCCATGAGGGGCTTGCCTTTGATGGCGGCAGGGTCGGCTGCCGGCCCGATGATGACGAAATCATTATACATGATTTGCCTACGGTTGATGCCGAAGCCCGCCTTGACAAACTCCAGTTCAGCATCCGGGGCGTGCACCAGCAGCGCATCGGCGTCACAGTTTTCGCCCAGTTTCAAGGCCTTGCCTGTGCCGGTGGCTACCCATTTGAACTCAATGCCCGTTTTCTCTTTGAATTTCGGCGCCAGGTAATCCAGCAAACCGGTATCGTCGGTGCTGGTTGTCGTGGCCAGCATGAACTCCTTATCGGCAGCCTGACAGTTGCCTGCGGAAAACATCATGGCCAGCAACAGACTCATGCACCAGGCCAACAGTCTGTCAAAAAAACTCTTCACTGCTCCACCCTCCTCAACTTTCATGAAAAAGACAGGGAAAGGGTGCCTGCGGCAGGAGCAGCAGGGACACATCCCGTATGGGTATGACTTTATTTTGTATCACATTCTGATCCGGTGACAAAATTATTTTTAGCAATCCATTGTTTACAGGAAAATGAAGCGCTATGGCCGGGGCGGGAAAAGCAGTATCTTATCCTGTTTCGACCAGTCAGCCTTCAGGGCCAGAAGCTGCTTGCGGATTTTCTGCCGGCAGACCGGACAAAGAATAAAGGATATTTCCTCATAGACCTGGGCCGACAACTCTTCGGGCGAGCGGCCGGTCATGTTGGCGCAGGCCTCCCGGACGAGCTGTTCACCGTCCACTTCATCATCCGGGATATAGTTGTCAAAGCCGGAGATGATCTCCGTGCGGCAACGGTAAAAAAGACCTCCCGGTGCAATCGCGCAGCCGCAGCTGTTACAGATATGCTTTTTCATTTTTAATCCGCCTAACAGTGGAGACGACAGCAAGAACCGACGCCGCCCCTCAGGTTTTATTCAGCAAGCTCCCTGATCGTTGCGGTCAGGCCGTTTACCAGCCGGCCCATGCGCTCATAGTCAAGTTTTTCAGGCGTATCCCCACGGGTGTGATAATCTTCGGAGCGGAAAAACGCGGTATCGGTCACCATCAGGGCAGGATACCCTTCCTGCCAGAAGGACCAGTGATCCGACCAGCCGATGCCGGTAATAAAGCCCGGTGCGGCAATGCCTTCAGAGGGTAACCGGGCATGATGACGAAATGCCCCGATAATATGGCGTACCAGCAGGCGGGACTGGTAGTTGCCGACAAAAGCAATGAAATCCGCCGTTTTCGGATAAAAAAGGGAAAAGGGAAAAGGGTAGCGCTGACTGCCCGGTTCAAGCTTATAACAGCCGATTGTCTCCAGGGAAAGCATGGCCACGATCTTTTCTCCCCGGCTGTGGGCCCGGTGGGCGTATTGGCGGCTGCCCATGTCCCATGAGTAGTAAAACGGCGGCTCCTCGTTGGCGAAAAACACCAGGCGGATGGTGCGCTGCGGCCGGGACTCGGCCAGCAGTCTGGCAATTTCCAGCAGGGCCGCCACCCCGGAGCCATTGTCGTTGGCGCCGGGACTGCCTTCAACGCTGTCGTAATGGGCGCCGATGACGATGATCTCTCCGGCCTGCCGGGTGCCGGGAATCTCCACCTCCAGGTTGACCACCGGGACATCGTAGGAGTCAAATTTCTGCTGGTGTACGGCATAGCCCAGGTCATGCAGCACCTTTTCCAGGTATCCTATGGTGCTGCGCATGGAGTCGGGACGCCAGATATTGCGCGAACCAATGTCCCGGGCCAGAACAACAGTATGCTTTTCCAGCAAACGGGCGGAAGTGCCCTCGTCCGCGGTCAGCGGCGGGGGCGGCCCGGTGAAAGAGGAACCCGGCATCCGGGTGAAGGCAAGAAGCCCTGCCCGAAAAACCAGGCCAAGTAGGAAAAGCAGGCCAAGCGCCCAGAGCCATTGCCCTATTCCCCATGGATGCCATGCGAGTTTGAAGGGAACCAACTTCTTTTCACTCTTGCCGGAGGTAGTAAGTGTAATAAAAACAGCAGAGCCGACACTATCCCCTGCTGCTGACAGACATGTTCAGGCGTTGCCCGCCCGGGGCGGCCGATCAGTCTGACCGCTGACGAACATGGTCAACTGCCAGAGGCCCTGGGCCACGTCGTGGCGAATGATGTAGAGAGAGCCATCGTTGCCCCTTAATTTGAAATAACGGTGGTCCGGGGCCAGCCAGCGGTCGATGATTTCGACTATATCAATACACCGGTCATGCAGGAAAAAACGGCGGGGCGTTTCCTCGCCGCAATAACCGGCGTAGCATTCAACGCTGATGGTAAAGAAGCTCACTTGACGGCCATCAGTCGATCTTGACGGTGCTGGCCTGCGGGCCGTGGTCGCCTTCCTCTTCATGAAAAGTGACCATGGTGCCGATGGCCAGGGAGTCAAAATCGGCATTGAGCACACTGTTGCGGTGAAAATAGATCTCCCGGCCGTCAACGGTGGTAATTGTCCCGTAATCCTCCAGCGGGGAGAGCCGGGTGATCCGTCCCTGGGGTATCTCCTCATGGGCCTTGACCAGCCCCTGCCGCCGCCGGTTATACTGCTCAAGCTGCCTGGCGGCGGCATCCACCGCGTCGCGCAGGGCCACGTAGACATCCTCATGGGACCGGTCCTGGACAGGAGGCTCCCGGTTCACAGCCACCTTCCCTTCCGGACAGGTAATGTCGATATTGACCTTGAAAAGTCCCCCTTTTCTGCGGTGCTGGGGCGGAGCCTCGACAATAACCCGGCAACTGACGATCTGCTCATAGGTTTTTGTCAGCTTATCAACCCGTTTACGGATTTCCGCCTCAAGGGCCTCGGAGGAATCCATATTACGAAAGGTAATCTGTAAAGGTACCTGCATTGTTTTCTCCTTATCAATTATTAATCAGATCCAACCAGATCATCATCTGTCAGGGGGATGCCGGCACTGCTGCCGGTAAGCGGCACAAAGGCCACTGACAGGACATCCCGGCCTGTGATTTTTCCTTTTTTATCTTTTTCCAGCACCATCAACTCCTGGGTCATTGCCGGAAGTCCTATGGGAATGACCAGCCTGCCGCCGGGTTTAAGCTGCTCTGTCAGGGGAGGGGGCACATGAGCCGCCGCCGCAGTCACGATAATGCCGTCAAACGGGGCATGTTCCTGCCAGCCGCCATAGCCATCGCCACGGCGCACTTCGACATTGAGGAAGCCGAGCCTCCTGAGCCGTTCGGCTGCAACGCCGGCCAGGGCGGGTACAATCTCCAGCGAGTAAACCTTGTTAACCAGCAGGGAGAGCACCGCGGCCTGATAGCCGGAGCCGGCTCCCACCTCGAGGATCACATCGTCTTTGTCGGGACAGAGCAGATCGGTCATGAGGGCAACGATGAAAGGCTGAGAGATTGTCTGGCCATGGCCGATGGGCAGGGGCATGTTGTCATAGGCCATGGATTTGTAAAAGTTCGGCACGAACTGCTCCCGGGGAACCTGCCCCATGGCCTCCAGCACCTGGGGCCGGATTGCCGCAAGCCCGGTAATCCCACGGGTGTAGCGGCACTCCGCCTCAATGGTCCGCAGCATTTCATCAACATCCTGTCTAGCCATGCTATGCAGCCTCTCCTTTGCCCAGTATTTTATATCGATAAATGCCCTGAAGCAAATAGTATAAAATAAAAACGCCGCGGAACAGCTTATTAGCCGCTACGAAATAACCATTACATTGCTGACTGTTTCGTTACGGCTCCAAAAGCAGGCCACGACATTTCATGTTACTGTTATTTTTTACCCACGGCTCACCTGGGAGTTGCTGTTTACATTTATTTTTTTTCGTCTAATATTTGCTTGTATTTATTGAATTTCTTTTTATATAATGAACCGTTAAATAAATGGGCGATTATCTTAAGGCGAGGGAAACTGATGGTGATGAATAAAAGGTATCTTATTCTTTTTTTCTGTGCCCTCCTCTTCACCGTTCTGCCCTTTTCCCCTGCCTGGTCACAAACTGATGCACCGGAAACAGTTGACGTCGGTGTCCTCAGAAACTGCCCGCCCCAATATATCACTGATGAAAACGGCAAACCCGCCGGATTTGCCATTGACCTGATTGAGTCCGTGGGCAAGACCGCCGGTCTGCAGCTGAACTATAAGGCCTACGACAACTGGCCTCAGCTGATCGAAGCGGCACAGCGGGGAGAGGTACTGGTTGTTCCCAATGTGGACATTGCCGAAAAGGAAAAAGCTGTCTTTGATTTCAGCTCCACCTATGAAAAACTCGCCATCCGGATCTTCGTCAGCGCTAAAACGTCGGATATAGATTCCCTTGATGATCTGCTCGAGAAAAAGGTAGCTGTGGCAAGTACGAGCAGGGCCCGCTATTTCATGGAAAAAAGAGGCGGGGTGCATCTCCTTATCTATCCGACCTTGCAGGAGGCGCTTGTCTCGCTGCTCAGCGGCCAGACGGATGCGTTCATCAGTCCGGAAAACCCGGTGGTGCAGCTCATCCGCACTTCCAATATTGAAGATCATATCAAAGCGGTTGGCCCCCCGGTCCTCGAGGTCAAACGGGGAATAGGCGTCATAAAGGATCACCGGAAACTGCTCCTGAAACTCGATGCGGCCTTGGCTGATTTTATCAATGATCCGCTCTATGGCTTTATCCATGCGAAATGGTACGGCAAGCCAAAGCCTTTCTGGAGTGGCCAGCGGGTCATGCTGGGCATGACCATAGTGTTTCTCGCCGCCGTTTTTCTGCTGCTTCTCTGCCGCTACATCTTTATCAGAAGATTGAACAACCTGCTGCAGGAGGCCTCTGCCGAATGCGCCCGGGTCCATGGCGAGCTGGAAAAAACCCACATGGAACTTGAACAGAGGGTCGCCCAGCGAACTATTGAGCTGGAAAAAATCCGCAACAGCATGGAGAAATCCCAGGCCGTTGCCAAATTCGGCAACTGGGACTGGGACATCATCCCCAATACCGTCTGGTGGTCGGATGGCATCTACCACATTCTGGGATGCAAACCCCATGAATTTCCGCCCGCCTATGACGAGTTTCTGCGAAGGGTTCATCCCGAAGATCTCGATTTTGTCAAGAAATCGCTGAAAAACGCCCTGGATGGCAAGGACTCTTACAGCCTGGAACACCGCATTGTTCTTGCAGACGGCAGCGTGAGAACAATACATGAGGAGGCGGAAATTGTCCGTGACCATGAGGGCAAACCTGTCCGCATGGTCGGGATCATGCAGGACATCACCGAGAAAAAAAGCACCGAGGCGACCCTGAAGCTCAATGAGGAACGCCTTAAGGCCTTATTTCAATTAAGCCAGATGGATGACGCCTCAAAGCAGACCCTGGCCAATTATGCCCTGGAATCAGCGGTGAAAATGACCGGCAGCAAGGCCGGTTACCTGCATTTTTATGATGAAGACAGCCAAACCATCATCATCCATCTGTGGAGCAGGGATGTTCTGAAAATATGCCGGACCCAAGAAAATCATCAATATCAGATTGGATCGACGGGCGTCTGGGGAGACTGCATCCGCCAGCGGAGGGCGGTGATTCACAATAACGAATGCAACACGCCCTCGCAGGAGGGTTATCCCGAAGGCCATTTTCCCATCGGGCGGCACATGGTCATCCCGGTCATCGTGGACAACAGGATCGTCGTCATCGCCGGTGTCGGCAACAAGGAAACCCCGTACGATGAATCAGACATCCAGCAGCTGACCCTGCTGATGAATGAGGCATGGGGCATTATCCATAAAAAAGAAATCAAGGCTGAAAAGTTGGAGCTGGCCAACCTGCTGCGCCAATCACAGAAGATGGAGGCCATCGGTACCCTGGCCGGCGGCATCGCCCACGATTTCAACAATATTCTCACCCCCATCCTCGGCTATGCCGACATGGTGCTGGATGAACTGCCGGCGGACACCCCACTGTCGGAAAATCTTACCCATGTCATCAGAGCCGCAAAACGGGCCAAGGAGCTGGTGCAGCAGATCCTGGCCTTCAGCCGGCAGTCGGAAGAAGACCGCAAGCCGGTCCAGATTCATCTGGTGGTCAAAGAGGCCCTGAAATTATTGCGGGCCTCGATCCCGTCCACCATCGAGATCCATCAGCAGATCGATCCCAATTGCGGACTGGTGCTCGCCGACCCTTCACAGATTCATCAAATCGTCATGAATCTCTGCACCAACGCCTATCATGCCATGCTGAAAACCGACGGCATTTTAAAGGTCACCCTTGGCAACATCAGCATACCGGCAACCGATCCCAGGGTGATGGACATGCAGCTTTCGCCGGGAAGCTATGTGCAACTTGAGGTCAGCGATACCGGTTTTGGCATGGACCAGGCAACCATCGACAAAATATTCGACCCGTATTTCACCACCAAGAAAAAGGGGGAAGGAACAGGTCTTGGTCTCTCCGTCGTCCACGGCATTGTCAAAAGCATGGGCGGACGCATTACGACCCACAGTGAAGTGGGCAAAGGGACTACCTTTAACATTTATCTGCCCAGGCTGACCCATGCCGCCATCTTTGACAAAAAGGCCCAGAAACCCATCCCCCACGGCAGCGAAAAAATCATGGTGGTCGATGATGAGGAGACCATAGCCCTGATGGAAAAACAGATGCTGGAAAGTCTGGGCTACACGGTCACCGTCAAGCAGAGCAGTATGGACGCCCTGCGTGAATTTTCAGATCATCCGGAAAGTTATGATCTGGTCATCACTGATATGGCAATGCCCACCATGAATGGAGATGAGCTGGCGCTGAGGATTATGGCCTTGCGGCCCGAGCTGCCGGTTATCCTCTGTACCGGCTTCAGTGAAATCATTGATGAACCGCGTGCTAAATCAATCGGTATCCGGGAATTTGTCATGAAGCCGATTATCAAGAGAAATCTGGGCGAGATAGTGCGACATGCCCTCGATAATGGCCAAAGCAGGTAAGAGGAGTCATGATGGCCGGATGACTGCATGCCATCCCAGCTCTTTCACCCTGAATTGTGATGCCCCATGCCGCAAGCTCTCCATTTTCCCCCTGTTATCCATCCAAAAAATCTGCCGGAAACTCTTTTTCCCCTTTGTGTCAAGCCAGCACCGCCAGCCTGGCAATCAAAAAAACCTAACAGCAGGTATTTTACCGCTGTTGCTGTTTCCATTGATGCTGTGGTATAGCATTTAGAAATGCAATAAGAACTTTTACCGGAACTGCTCATCAAGGAGGAACCCATGGGCAATATGCAACTGAAGAAAAATGCCGGCTATGCTGATTTCCCCGGACCTGTGGTCACGGTGATCATGGACGGGATGGGCATCGGCCCGGAAAACGAAAGCAACGGCATCTACATGGCCTACACCCCGCAGCTTGATGAACTGACGGATGAACCGTTGTATGCCAGGCTGAAGGCGCACGGTACGGCGGTGGGCATGCCTTCTGATGATGATATGGGCAACTCTGAAGTCGGCCATAATGCCCTGGGGGCGGGCAGGATCTTTTCCCAGGGGGCGAAACTGGTCAATGAGGCCATCAGGTCGGGCTTCATTTTTGAGGGCAGGGCCTGGAACGATATCATGAGCCGCACGGCACAGGGCGGCACGCTGCATCTGATCGGCATGATTTCCGACGGTAACGTCCACAGCCACATCGATCATCTTTACGCCATCCTTGACCGGGCGGCCGCTGAAAAAATCAGGCGGGTACGGGTGCATGGCCTGCTGGACGGCCGGGATGTGGGGGAAAAGAGCGGACTGTCCTATTTCGAGCCCCTGGAACAGAAACTTGCCGGTCTCTCCCGCGACGGCCGGGATTACCGGATCGCCTCGGGCGGCGGGCGGATGGTGACCACCATGGACCGCTATCAGGCGGACTGGAGGGTGGTGGAACGGGGCTGGCAGGCCCATGTGCTGGGCGAGGGCCGCCCCTTTGCCTCGGCAACTGAGGCAATCCGCACCTATTATGCCGAGAATCCCGACATCACCGACCAGTACATGGAGAGTTTCGTGGTGGTGGAAAACGGCAGGCCGGTGGGCACCATTGAAGACGGCGACGCCGTGGTGCTGTTTAACTTCAGGGGAGATCGGGCCATCGAGATCTCCCGGGCCTTTGACGAAGCGGACTTCGCGGTGTTTGACCGCAGGCGGGTTCCCGACGTCTTCTATGCGGGCATGATGCAGTATGACGGCGATGCGGGGATTCCCCATAATTACCTGGTGGAACCTCCGGCCATTGACCGCACCCTGGGTGAATACCTGTGCGCCAGCGGCATCAGTTCCTTTGCCATTTCCGAGACCCAGAAATTCGGCCATGTGACCTACTTCTGGAACGGCAACAATTCAGGCTACATCGACGAAAAACTGGAAAAATATGTGGAAATTCCCTCGGACCGAATCGCCTTTGACCTGCGTCCCTGGATGAAGGCCGCGGAAATCACCGATCAGGTGATCGAGGCCATCCACAGCGGCAACTACAAATTCATCCGCCTCAACTATGCCAACGGCGACATGGTGGGCCACACCGGTATCCCCAGCGCCATCCGCATCGCCGTGGCCACGGTGGACATGTGCCTGGGCCGGCTGCTCAAGGCGGTCAAGCAGGCCCAGGGCGTGGCGGTCATCACCGCGGATCATGGCAACGCCGACTGCATGTGGACGGAAAAAAAAGGCATCCGTTCCCCCATGGTCGCCCACACGATAAATCCGGTACCTTTTATCATTAAGGACTTTTCCGGCAGCAACAGCTTTTCCCTGGCCGGAGTGGAGAACCCCGGCTTGAGCAACATCGCCGCCACCATCTGCAATCTGCTTGGGTTTGCGGCGCCCGCCGACTACGACCCTTCCCTGATCACCCTGCGGAAAAAATAATGCCGCGCCAGCCTGCTGCACCCCGTGGGGCACGGTCATCGTGCCCCCGGGGGTCGGCGCTTTCCATACTGATCAGCAGCCGAGGTAAGGCTTAGGGACTCGGGAAATACCAATTTACCATAACGCATCCCGTCTTCGGGCGCGATCCAGGTATATTTGTATTTTCCAAGTCCCTTAATTGACGGCATGCGCCGCAATGTGTTCCTGGGAGAGGGGCTGAAAGGAATTTTTGCCGTCCCGGCGATAAAGGCCGGCGATGCGCATGCCGGCAGAGGACAGCAAATCCACCACCCTCTCTTTTTCCAGGCAGGAAAACTCAACCGCCATGCCGCAGTCCGAACTGATCTCACGAGGCACGGGAATAACATCATGACTGATGCCGCTTCGCTTGAGGAGCTTTTCCGCCTTCAGCACGAAATGGATGGAAAAAAGGATGACCACGCAGGTCGCTGTTTGTTTTACCGGGGACCACATACTGTTTAATTTTTGCAGATTATCTCCAGGGCGCGCAGACATGCTGCCACATCCGCCTCGGTGTTGAAAAGGCCGAAGGAAAAACGCACCGTTCCCTCGGCGAATGTGCCGATGGCCCGGTGGGCGGCCGGGGCGCAATGCAGACCGGCCCTTACCATGATGTTAAAATCACGGTCAAGGCTTTGCGCCACCTCGGACTCACTTTTTCCCTTGACCCGCAGCGAAATAACGGCGGCGCGCTCCTGAGCCGCGGACGGGCCGAAAACGGTTATCCCCTTCATCCGCGCAACACCGTCGAGAAAGAGATGGCATAACCTCTTCTCATGCTCACGGATGATGGCAAGGCCGGTGCTGCTGACAAAGTTAACCCCGACCCCAAGGCCGGCAATGCCCAAGGTATTGGGGGTGCCCGCTTCATAGAGGTCCGGCATGAAATCCGGCTGGATCTCAGTTTCCGAATTGCTGCCCGTGCCGCCCATTTTCAGCGGCCGCAGGGCCAGCCCCTGGCGGAGATAAAATCCGCCGCTGCCGGTTGGGCCGAGCAGAGATTTATGGCCGGTAAAGGCCAGCATATCAATATTCATCCTCATGACATCAATGGGGAAAACGCCGGCTGACTGGGCGGCATCGACCAGAAAGAGAGCGTCGCCCTTCTGTCTGCCGATGGCTTCGATATCCGCCACCGCCCCGGTGACGTTGGAGACATGATTTGCCACGATCAGCCGGGTGTTGTCGCGCATGAGACGCGGCAGTTCACTCACCAGCACCTCGCCTTCCCCGGAAACCGGCAGCATGGAGATGCTGATGTCCGCCGATTTTTCCAAATAGCGCAGGGGACGCATCACCGAGTTGTGTTCAAGGGCGGTGGTGATAACATGGTCGCCCGGGTGCAGTTGCACCCCCGCCAGGCCGAAGATGCCGACATTGAGGGACTCCGTGACATTGCAGGTAAAGGCGATACGGCTGGAGTCAGGGCAGTTGAACAACTCGGCCAGCGCCTCCCGGGTATCGAAGATGAGCCGGCTGCTCTCCAGGGAGAACCGGTGGGCCGCGCGTCCGGGGCTGAGGGACACTCCGGCCAGCACGGAGGAGACAGCGTCAAGCACCGCACGGGGCTTGGGAAAGGAGGTGGCCGCGTTGTCGGCATAGATGGGGGTGGAGTTTGCAGACATATTTTTCGTTAACAGGGGCTGACAACCTTGGCGGCATTGGCCATAGTCTGCATGATCTCATACATATTGGTGGGCTTGCCGACCAAGAGCCTGTCCTTCAGATCAAAAAAGTCGAGACAGGTGCCGCAGGAGAAAATCTCCACCCCTGCCGCCTCAAGATCCCTCAGCGGCTGGATAACATCCGAGTCGGTGGCCGTGAGCATCACCCCGCTGTTGTAAAACAACAGCTTACGCGGCAGCGGAGAAACATCCTTCAAGGTCTTGATGTAGGCCCGCATCAACACCTTGCCCAGTTCCTCACTGCCCCGGCCCATGGAGTTGGCGGGAAAGACATGGACAAACTCCATCGACGCCGGCTCGCAGGTGTAGCGGGAGGCCTCAACGGCTGCGGCAGCCGGCCGGGAATCACCTGTCTTGCTGATAATGATGTGAAAATTGCCGCGGTCTTCGCTTACCGTGGCCAGGCACCCCTGGCTTTTGGCAAAACGTTCGACATTGCTTCTGGAGGCCTCATTGTCCACCGTGACTTCGATCTCGCCGGACACCATCTGCTCCAGGGCATCCTTGGCCTTGAGCACCGGCTGCGGGCATTTGAGTCCGCGGCAGTCAATCTGCATGCGATCCGCCATTGTCCCTCCCCTCTTTAGTATAGAAATGGCCTATGTAAAATTTTTCTTTATAGGTTAATACGATAAACAGTATTTGCCAAACATTACCATTTCCAACTTATAACACGGAAAAGGGAAAAGAGAAAGATTGTCCATGAAATTTTCCGCTAGCAGGACTTCTGGCTCTTGCGCACCGCCTCAGCAGCCAGGGCGGTGATCCGCGGCCAGTCTTCCTGCTCCATGGCTTCAGCCGGGGCAATCCATGACCCGCCGACGCAGGCCACGTTTTTAAGATCGAGATATTTCCTGTAATTCTCCTTGGATATGCCTCCGGTCGGGCAAAAGGTGATGTGAGGGAAAGGCCCGGCAATGGCTTTAAGATAAGACACCCCGCCGACGGCCTCGGCAGGGAAAAACTTGAAGTGAACAAATCCTCTCGTTATCCCGGTCATCAGCTCGGAGATGGTGGAGATGCCGGGAATCAGGGCAATGGTGCCCCGGTTGGCGGCGTCAAGCAGTTCAGGGGTCAAGCCGGGGCTGATGGCAAAGACCGCCCCCGCCTCCTCAACCGCCTGCAGATCATGGGGAGTGACCACCGTCCCTGCCCCGACCAGGGCCTGGGGCACCTCGCGGCAGATGATGCGGATGGCGTCAAGCGCGACCGGGGTGCGCAGGGTGATTTCCAGCACCCGGATGCCCCCCGCAACCAGCGCCTTGGCCAGGGGAACGGCATGGGACAGCTTTTCAATGACCAGCACCGGCAGTACCGGCCCCAGGTGCAGAATCTCAGCTGGCTCCATCTTCCATTTTCTCATTTGTGACATGATTGTTTTCCCGTTTGTTATGGTGAGATTTTCCTCTTTACTGCCCGGCAAAGGAGACATGGCATCTCTCCTGCACGTAGGTAAAGAGCGAGCTGGCCCCCTCTTCGGCGCCCATCATATCACGGCGCAGGGGGGCGAATATCTGCCGGCCCAACCCGCTGCGGTGCGCCTCAAGCAGGGCATCGGCATAGTCACGCTGAGCAAGTTCCTCCCGGCTTACCAGTAACTCGAGCACACCCCGGCCGGCATCGATACGGATCATATCCCCGTCCCGCACCTTGGCCAGCACCCCCCCGCAAAAGGCCTCCGGTGTCACATGGATTGCCGCCGGCACCTTGCCGGAAGCCCCGGACAATCTGCCGTCCGTAACCAAGGCAACCTTGAAGCCGCGGTTCATCAGAACCCCCAGGGGGGTTATCAGCTTGTGCAGCTCCGGCATGCCGATGGCCTGGGGTCCCTGGAAACGGACCACCGCCACCAGATCCCGGTCAAGCCTGCCCGCCTGGAAGGCCTCTGCCAGTTGTGACTGATCGTCAAAAACCATGGCCGGCGCCTCAACCACCGTTCTTGCTCCGTCGGCCAGGGGCGCCGTCTTGATGACGGCCCGGCCGAGATTGCCGGCCACCACCTTCAGGCCGCCGCTTGTGTCAAAGGGACTGGTGACCAGTGCGATCACCTCCGGGTTTACAGGTCGCGCCGTCTCCTGCCGATAGGCCAGCGTATCACCGTGCAGTTCGGCAGCCCTGGCGTAGCGCGCAAGTCCATGACCGGCCACGGTGGCGACATCCTCATGCAGATAACCGCCCTGCAGCAGCTCGCCGATAAGCGCGGGCATGCCGCCGGCCGCCTGGAAACCGTTGATGTCCTCCGGTCCGTTGGGATAGATCCTGGCCAGCAGCGGCACCACCTCGGACAAATCGGCAAAGTCATCCCAGTTAATTCTGACCCCGGCCGCCCGGGCAATGGCCACCAGATGCAAGGTCTGATTGGTGGAGCCGCCGGTGGCCAGCAGGGCAACGATGGCGTTGACCATGGCCTTTTCACTGACCACCTGGGCAATGGGGGTGTAGCTGTTGCCCAGGGAAGTGAGTCCGACAACCTGTCTGGCCGCTTCCCTGGTAAAGGCGTCCCGCAACGGGGTGCCGGGGTTGACAAAGGAGGCGCCGGGCAGATGCAGACCCATCACCTCGGCCAGCAGCTGGTTGCTGTTGGCCGTGCCGTAAAAGGTGCAGGTGCCGGCCGTATGATACGAGCGGCATTCCACCTCAAGCATCTCCCCCCGGCCTATTTCGCCCGCGGCGAAACGTTCGCGGGCCCTGGCCTTCTCCCGGTTGGCAATGCCGGTGGGCATGGGCCCGCCGGGCACCAAAATCATGGGCAGATGGCCGAACTGCAGGGCGCCCATCAGCAGTCCGGGCATGATCTTGTCGCAGATACCGAGCAGCAGCGCCCCGTCAAAGAGATTGTGCGACAGGGCGATGACCACGGACAGGGCGATGACGTCCCGGCTGATGAGGCTCAGATCCATGCCTGCTTCACCCTGGGTGATGCCGTCGCACATGGCCGGCACGGCGCCGGCGACCTGGGCCACCCCCCCTGCCACGGCCACACTTTCTTTGAGCAGCTGCGGGTAGGTCTCATAGGACTTATGGGCTGACAGCATATCGTTGTAAGAGGTGATGATGGCGATGTTCGGCGCATCGGTGTTGCGCAGGAGATTATTTTCGCTGCTGCTGCACACCGCCAGGCCGTGGGCAAGATTGCTGCACGGCAGGAAATGGCGGGCCGGCCTGTTTTGTCTTGCCTCCTCGACCCGCCACAGGTAGCCTTCCCTGCTCTCTTTACTTCGTTTCACTATTTTCTCGGTGACTGCGCGCACCTTCCTGTTCATGTCTCTCTCCTTATTACGGCGCCCAGTAGACCGTCACCGGCGACCTGGCCCGGGCCAGGATGTGCCGGATGGGCATTTCGTGCAACACATCCGCTGACAGCGGCGCGGCCGCCAGCGCCGTTTCAAAAATCTTCAGCTTTTCCTTGCCGGTGATATGCAGCATGATCTTCCGGCAATCGATGAGGGCCGGCAATGTCATGGTCATGCGGTCATGGCTTGCGCTGCCGGGCCGGATGGCCAGGCACAGCCGGCCGGAATCCATGTCTATCGCCAAGGGAAGGCCTGCCGCGTCCGGGAAAAGGGAGGCGGTGTGACCGTCGTTGCCCATGCCGAGCACCAGCACATCAAAGGGCCTTGGAATGGAGCGGATTCTTTTCTCGCAATTCCTCTCTCCTGCCCCGGCCGAGGCATCTTCCGTCTTCAGCCCGACAAATCTGGCAACGGACGCCCTATTCTGCAACAGATGCCGCCGCACCAGCCCTTCATTGCTGGCGCTGTCTGACGGGTCAACCCATCTTTCATCGGCCAAGGTGACGATCACCTTTTCCCAGGGAATAGCGGCCTGGGACAGGGCCTGAAAAAACGGCACCGGGGTTGAGCCGCCGGAGACAACCAGGCTGGCGAAACCCCTTTTTGCCATGGCCCCGTGGAGAAACGAGGCAATGTCCCCGGCGAGATCAGCGGCCAGGCTCGCGTTGTCAGGAAATCCCCGGAAATTGAGCTGATAATCCCGCATGACGCGTCTATTCCTCCCAGGCCCGGCCCTCTTTGGCCAGCAGGGCCACGGCCGCCACCGGTCCCCATGTGCCGGCCGGGTACGACTTGGGCGGTTCGTTGAGGGATTCCCAGGCATCCTGGATGGAATCAATCCAGGTCCAAGCCTGCTCGACCTCATCACGGCGGATGAACAGGGCCTGATTGCCGCGCATGGCCTCAAGCAGCAGCCGTTCATAGGCATCCGCCACCCGGTCGATCTTGAAGGCCTCGGAAAAGCTCAAGTCGAGCCTGGTCTGCTGCAGTTTCAGCGACTCGTCAATACCCGGCACCTTGTTTAGCATCATGATTTCCACCCCCTCATGGGGCTGCAGCCGGATGATCAGCTTGTTGGGCGGCAGTTTTTTATAGCTGTCCCGGAAAATATTATGTGGAAGCTGCTTGAAATTGATAACCACCTCGGAAACCTTGGTGGGCATCCTCTTGCCGGTGCGCAGGTAAAACGGCACATCGGCCCAGCGCCAGTTATCGATATCAACCCGGATGGAGACAAAGGTCTCGGTCCGGCTGGCGGTATGGGCATCGTCCTCCTCATTGTAGCCCGGCACGGCGCCGCCTTTGAGAAAACCGGCGGTGTACTGGCCGCGCACGGTCTTTTCATCGACATTATCCCGGGTGATGGGCCGCAGGGCCTTGAGCACCTTCAGCTTTTCATTGCGGATGCTGTCGCTTTCCAGGTTAACGGGCGGCTCCATGGCGATCAGGGTGAGAATCTGCAGCAGATGGTTCTGCACCATGTCGCGCAGCTGGCCGGCCTGATCAAAATAGCCCCAGCGGCCCTCGATGCCCACCTCCTCGGCCACCGTGATCTGCACATGATCAATGGTATTGTGGTCCCAGTTGGTGGTGAAGATGGAGTTGGCAAAGCGCAGGGCCAGCAGATTGAGTACTGTTTCCTTGCCCAGATAGTGGTCGATGCGGTAAATCTGTTGCTCGGCAAAAACCCTGGCCACCTGGTCATTGATCACTTGCGCGGAGGCCAGGTCGTGGCCAATGGGCTTTTCCAATACCACCCTGGTTTCGGCATTGACCAGTCCGGCACTGTGCAGTCCGGTGCAGATGTCGCCGTAGATGCCGGGGGGCACGGCGAAATAATTGGTCATCACCCTGGCCTGCCGGTCGACGGCACTGCACAGCTTTTGGTATTCCGCGGGCTTTGCCATATCGATATTGACATAGGTCAGCCGGGCGGCGAGGCGCTGCCAGACGGCCTCGTCAAAATTCCACTTGAGAAACTGATCCAAGCTCTCTCTCATCTTGCCGACAAAAGATTCGGTCGTTTCATCACGGCGGGCCACGCCGATTATTCTGGTGGCCGCATCGATCAATCCCACCCTTTCCAGATGATACAGGGAGATGATGAGCTTGCGCCGGCATAAATCCCCCAGCGCCCCGAATATGACGAAATCACACGGCCTGCTTTTTGTTTTCCCCATGTACTTTTCTCCCTGATGGTAATTGCAAGTTCAACTCGGCTGCCGGGAAAGAACGTCAATGGTCTGACGGGCTATTTCAAGTTCCTCATTGGTCGGGATCACCAGCACCTTGACGGTATTGCCGGCATGCTGCAGTTCCCGGATACCTTTTGTGGTTGCCAGATTTTTCCCCTGGTCAAGATCAACTCCCAGACCCGCAAGGCCTGCACAGACCTTCTCTCTGACAATGGCGGCGTTTTCCCCGATGCCGCCGGTAAAAACCAGGGCGTCAACCCGGCCAAGCACGGCCAGGTACGAGCCGATGTATTTTCTGATGCGATAGCAGAACATGTCCAGGGCCAGCCCGGCGTGACCGTCACCCTGGATGGCACGTTCGGCAATGCGCCGCATATCGTTATCGCCGCAGATTCCCTTCAGCCCGCTTTCCTGATTGAGCAGGGCATCAAGCTCCGGCAGTCCCATGCCCGTCTCCCTGGCCAGATAAAAGATAATGGCAGGGTCGAGATCCCCGCAGCGGGTGCCCATGATCAATCCCTCAAGCGGGGTCATGCCCATCGAGGTGTCAACGCACCTGCCGTTTTGCACGGCCGCGACGCTGGCGCCGTTACCCAGATGCAGGGTGATGAGATTGGTCCGGTCGAAATCCCTGCCCAGATAGGCCGCCGCCTCCTTGGCGACAAAGTAATGGGAGGTGCCGTGAAAGCCGTAGCGCCGCACATGCAGTTTTTCATACAAACTCCTGGGCAAGGCATACAGATAGGCCTGCTGGGGGATGGTCTGATGGAATGCCGTATCAAAAACCGCCACCTGCGGGACAGCCGGGGCATACTCCCTGGCCACCTGGATGCCGGTCAGGTTGGCCGGGTTGTGCAGAGGGGCCAAGGGAACAAGTCCACGGATCGTTGCCATGACCTCTTCGGTGATGATGACCGGCGCGTGAAACTTCTCGCCGCCATGCACCACGCGGTGCCCCATGCCGGCAAGTTCGGAGGTATGGCGGATCACCCCGGTTTCCGCAAGAATCCGGCCCATCAGATCAAAACCATGACGATGATCAGCCACCGGCATGGACCTTTTGATGCTTTGCCCATCGTCACCCCCGGCCCCCATAACCTTATGGACGATATGGCCCTGGGATTCGCCGATCCGCTCAACCATGCCCGAGGCGAGAACCGCCAGGCCGGGCATGGCAAAAAGCCGATACTTGATGGAAGAGCTGCCGGAATTGAGCACAAGAACCTTCACGTGGCATCTCCTCCTGACTGGGCCTGGATGGCGCTGATGGCGATGGTGTTGACAATATCAGCCACAGTGCATCCCCGGCTGAGATCATTGACCGGTTTGTTGAGCCCCTGCAGCACCGGCCCGATGGCCACCGCGTTGGCGGCCCGCTGCACCGCCTTGTAGGTGTTGTTGCCGGTATTGAGATCCGGGAAAATAAAAACCGTGGCCCGGCCGGCGACCTCGCTGTTGGGCATCTTGGCTCTGGCCACCCCCGGATCAATGGCCGCATCATACTGGATGGGGCCTTCCAGTTTGAGATCGGGCCGCTGTTTTCTGGCAATGGCCGCCGCTGCCCGCACCTTGTCCACATCCACCCCCTTGCCCGACTCGCCGGTGGAATAGGACATCATGGCGATGCGCGGCTCGATGCCGAACATCAGGGCAGTTTCCGCCGAACTGATGGCGATGTCGGCCAGCTGCTGGGGATTGGGATCCGGATTGACGGCGCAGTCGCCGAAAACCAGCACCCGGTCGGCCAGGCACATGAGAAATACACTTGATACAATGGAGCAGCCGGGTTTGGTGCGAATGATTTCAAAGGCGGGCCGAATAGTATGCTGGGTGGTGTGGACCGCGCCGGACACCATGCCGTCGGCATGGCGGCAATGGACCATCATGGTGCCGAAATAGCTCACATCGGTAATGGTATCCTGGGCCATCAGCATTGAAATGCCCTTATGCTTGCGCAGCTCATAATACCTGCCGGCGAATTCCTCCCGCAATGGCGAGTCTGCCGGGTCAATGATCCGCGCCGCCTCAAGACGGAGCCCCATGGCATTGATCCTCGCCTTGACCTCCTGGATGTTACCCAGCAGCACCAGGTCGGCCACGCCGCGCAGCAGGATGATTTCCGCGGCCCGCAGGATACGCTCATCATTTCCCTCCGGCAGGACGATGCGGCAGCGTTTTTCCCTGGCCCGCTGCAGCAGTTCGTGTTCAAACATCAACGGTGTGACCTTGGTGGGACGCGGCATGGCGATGCGCTTTTCCAGGGAGACCAGATCCACCGCCGCCTCCATCAGGCCCAGGCCAGCGGCGATCTTCCGCTGGTCGCCGGCGACAAAGGTGCCGCTCAGGGCATTAACATTCATTGCCGTGGTGAAGGTGTCGGTTTTCACGCTGAGAATGGGTACGGGAATCCGGTCGAGTCCCGCGATGAGCCGGCTGACCTGGGGGGCCGGCTCCAGCCCTCCGGTGAGCAGTAGAGCGGCGAGCTGCGGGTAGGTCTTGGACGGATAGGAGAGAAGGCTGCCAAGAATGATGTCTGAGCGGTCGCCGGGCACAATGATCAGGCTGCCCGATTCAATGTATTCAAGAAAATGTGCCAGCTCCATGGCCGCAACCTTGTAATTGCTGATCTGCCGGTGCATCCACTCATTTTCCGCATTGATGCGGACGGCACCGAGGGAATCGGCAATGTTGGACACTGTGGGCTTGGCCAGGATGGAACTCTCCGGCACCACATAAAAGAGCACCTTGTCGGACAGCGCTTCATCAAGCTTCTCCGTCACCTCCCCCATCATGGCGGCGGCAACCCTGTTGACCACCACGGCAAGAATATCACAGTTGCGGTCCCGCAGAGATTCAATGATAGTGGTCGACCTGTCTACCGCCTCCTGTGCTTCGGCGCAGCGCCCGTTGACGACGAACAGCACCATACAGCCGAGATTATTGGCAATATCGGTGTTGAAATCAAACTCCAGGGCCGGGGAGATGTTTCTGAAATCCGTGCCGATGCAGAGAATCTGGCTGCACCTGTTTTCAAGGGCCTTGAATTTTTCCAGAATGGCCTTGAGCAGTTCGTTGTATTTGCCGGAGTTGATCAGCTCCCTGGCGCTTGCCGCCGTGCAGCCGTACATGGACTCATAGGGCACATCAGGCTGGTAGCGTTCCATGATAAAACGCAGGTCAGGGTCAACATGATCCCCAGAGGCAATAAGCGGCTTAAAACAGCCGACCTTGTGGCCGCTTCTGGCAAAGAGATCCATCATGCCCAGCACCACAAGCGACTTGCCGCTGCCCGCTTCCCCGCTGGCAATGTATATTTTCTGCGTCATTGGTCCCCACCCAGCCTTTCCGGCCTGTTATAGCCTATTGAAATAAAATAAATATTTTTTTTTCCTACGCAGTGTTTTGCCAAAGTCAGGAGTGCATAAATGAAGAAGTAAGGCAAAAAACAATTTGTGCCTGATTCTTGGCTCCTGGCTTCCGTCTCCCCGCAGGCTAAAACCACTTCTTGCGCCTGAAATAATATCCCATCAGAGAACCGACCAGGAACATGAAAAAAAGAACGGCAAAATAGCCCCAGCGCCATTCCAGTTCCGGCATGTATTTGAAATTCATGCCGTACACCCCGGCGATGAAGGTCAGGGGAATAAAGATGGTGGCAATGATGGTCAGAACCTTCATGATCTCGTTCATCTTATTGCTGTTGAAGGATAGGGCGACTTCATGGAGGCTGGAGAGCATGTCGCGGAATGTTTCGACAATATCGATGGACTGAACAGCATGATCATAGACATCCCGCAGATAATACCTGGTGTTGTCGGCAACCAGCCATTCATTTTTTTCCAGGCGACTGATGATATCCCGCATCGGCCAGATGGATTTTCTGATAACGGTCATCTCTCGCTGCAGTTCATGAATCCGGTGAAAGGCCTCGCGGGTATTATTTTCAAGGATTGATTCCTCCAGATCCTCAATGCGGTCGCCGATTTTTTCAAGCAGGGAATAATAGCCGTCAACAATGGTATCGAGCAGAGCATAGACCAGGTAATCCGCCTTCTTTTTTCTGATTCGGCCTTTGCCGGTTCTGATCCGCTCCCTAACTGGAGTGAAGAGGTCAGCGCCTGACTCCTGAAAGGAAAAAACAATATCCGCCGAACAGATGATGCTGATGTGACCGGGCATGACCAGGGTTGTCTGTTCATCATAGATGAGGGATTTGACAATGAGAAACAGATAATCGTCCCAGTCGTCAAATTTGGCGCGGTGACCGGTGTTGACAATGTCTTCCAGCACCAGGAAATGGAAATCGAATTTTCTGCCGAGTTCCTCAATGGCCTGGGGATAATGGATGCCGTTCATATGAATCCAGGTGACTGTGCCGGGACCGGCATCATCGGGAAGATCCTGGACCTGCAGATACTCCCGTTCGATGCATTCGCCTTCCGCATATCTGACCAACCGGATGGTGCTCGGCTGCTCCTTTTTTTCCCCTACCAGGACCACGGAACCAGGAGGCAACCCTGATTTCCGGGAAAATTCCTGGAAAATTCTATCTATCATCATCTCCCCCGCTGTGAGTAAGCATAATTACATTCTAATAGCTTGCATTGTATTGAACGGACTTGTCAATTCGGAATTGTGCGTTATGTGAATGGGATAAATGCTCAAGATTGATCATTTCCTTCCCGCCTTCTGCAATTTAAGAAAAGGCCGCCTTTTTCCCCTGAGAGATTTTTTTTGAAAAATCCGCGCCAATCAGCCTGTGAGAACACCTTATCAATCTGTCTTTTTACTCTTTGTAAAAAAAACATGTGTTAACATAAAAAAACATGTATAAAAGCATGCGAAGGCAATACCTGCCAAAAAAACTTGTCCTGCCATGAAAAGACACACGACAGACAGCAAAAGTGCGCATCCCAAGCAGCCGCACCAGAAATTGATGCAGAGGCTGGCATATTTGATCCGATACAGCCCCAACACGCTCATTATCACCGACACCGGTGGGACGATCGAGTATGTCAATACCGTTTTCACCTCCAAAACCGGCCATCAATCTGACGATGTCATCGGCCATCATCTGGAGGATTTCAACCTGCACAATACGCAAAGCATGACCGGGTTTTCGTTGACGGCAATAGGCAACGGCGATGTCTGGCAGGGAGAAATCACCAGCTACAGGAAGGACGGCACCTCATTTTTTGAGCACGTTTCCGTGCTGGGGGTTACCGATGAGCATGACCGGATCTGCTGGATCGCCTTTATTAAACAGGATATCAGCGAGAGAAAAAGGGTTGAGGGAGAACTGCGCGCCCTGACCCAAACCTTGGAAGAGCAGATCAGGGAACACAAGGCCACCGAGATTGAGCTGGCCGTGCTGAACCGCCAGAACGAACTGATCCTCAATTCAGTGGACGAAGGCATTTTTGGCGTGGATGTGGAGGGCAGCATCACCTTTGTCAATGCCACTGCCGAGAAGCTGACCGGTTTTCGCAGCGATGATGTTTTCGGCATCCCCTACCGGCTATTCTTCCGCCAGATTAATGAAGATGGTTCACGGTTTGACCATTCCCGCTGTCCCATTTCCGCCTCGTTCAAAGACGGCAGAGCTCACCGGAGCCAGCGTGAGGTTTTTGCCAGGGAGGACGGATCAAGCTTTCCCGTGCGCCTGGTCAGCGCCCCGATCATCGAGGATGCAACCGTGATCGGCGCGGTCGTCCTGTTTGAGGATATCACGGACGAACTGCGTATCCAGCGGGAAAAGAAGAAGGCGGAACAGCAGTTGCGCGAACTGACGGCCACCCTTGATGAACGGGTGCAGAAACGCACGGCCCAGTTGAACGCCGCTAATATCGACCTGTTAAACACCCTGGATCAGCTACAGAAAACCCAGGCCCAGTTGGTGCAGTCGGAAAAAATGGCCTCCCTGGGCGCACTTGTTGCCGGGGTGGCCCATGAAATCAATACCCCGGTGGGCATCGCCTATACCGCAGCCACCCACCTTGCCAAGGAAACCGGCGAGGTGCTCACGCTTTACCAGAGCGGGAAAATGAAACGCAGCGATTTCGAGGACTATCTCGCCATGTGCCGGGAATCGACGACCATGCTGCAGTCCAACCTGAACCGGGCCGGGGAGTTGATCCGCAGCTTCAAACAGGTTGCCATCGATCAGTCAGGCGAGACAAAACGGACCTTTAACCTGCGTGAATATATCGATGAAGTCCTGCTGAGCCTCAGGCCGATCCTGAAAAAAACCAGGCACCAGGTGGCGGTCATCTGCGACGAGGGGATTTCCTTGCGCAGCTATCCGGGCGCATTCTCCCAGATACTGACCAACTTCATCACCAATTCGATCACCCATGCCTATAATGAAGATGATGCCGGCCGGATCTGCCTGCGTGTTTTGCAAACCCCCGACACCCTCAGGCTGGAGTACAGCGATGACGGCAAGGGTATTGCTGAAAACGACCGGGCCCGCATCTTCGAGCCTTTTTTTACCACGAACAGAAAAAATGGCGGCAATGGACTCGGCCTGCACATTGTTTACAACATCATTACCCAGAAGCTGCACGGCACCATCACCTGCCGGAGTGAACAGGGCAAAGGCACAACCTTTGCCGTCAGCATCCCCCTGGGGTAACAGATGGCCGACAATCGCAACTCATCGTCACTTCCTGCCATAGACTTATTTATCGCAACAGACAGAAGATACCCCGGAGCATTTCCATGACCGACAACAGCAATGATGACCTGATTTTTTTCGACGAACCGGCCGGCGCCGCATCCGTCCAGGGTGAAACCGCCGGCCAGCCGCACTCGCCCGCCAGGTGCTGGAAAATCCTGATCGTTGATGATGATACGGAGGTTCACAGCATCACCACCCTGGTGCTGAAAAATTTCCGTTATGACGGCAAGGGACTGCAGTTTCTCCATGCCTATACCGCCGGCGAGGCGAAAGATCAGATCATGCAACATCCAGACACGGCGGTTATCCTGCTTGATGTGGTCATGGAGAGCAATGATTCCGGGCTTGCCTTTGTTGAATTCGTCCGCAAGGTGCAGCAAAATCCCTTTGTCCGCATCATCCTGAGAACCGGCCAGCCGGGTCAGGCCCCAGAGGAAAAGGTCATTGTCGAGTATGACATCAACGACTACAAGGAAAAAACCGAACTCTCCTCCCAGAAACTCTTTACCGTCATGGTTTCCTCCCTGCGGACTTACCGGGATATCCTGATCATCGAGGCAAACCGCCGGGGTCTGCGAAGAATTATCGATGCCTCGGCCAACCTTTTCGAACTGCACTCCCTCCGGCAACTTGCCTCCGGGGTGTTGACCCAGCTCGTCTCCATCCTGCACATGGACCCCAATGCCATTGTCTTTGAGACATCTGGCTTTGCCGCGACCAAATCGGCAAAACGCTTTGATATCCTCGCCGCCACCGGCAAGTTTGAGGGCCTGACGCAGCTGACCAACGAGAATGAATTGCCGGAAAACGTGCTCAAAGACCTGCATGATGCCATTTCCCGGAAAAAATGCCTCTACTATTCTGATAGATACATCGGCTACTTCAAAAGCCAGTTCGGCGCGGAAACCGTCATCTACTGCGAGGGCTGGAACGAACTGAGCGAACTCAACAAGTCCCTGATCGAGATTTTCTGCACCAACGTCCATATCGCCTTTGAAAATACCCACCTCAACATGGAGATTGAGGACACCCAGAAGGAGATTATCTATACCCTGGGCGAGATAGCCGAGGCCCGCTCCCAGGAAACCGGCTTCCACGTCAAACGGGTCTCGGAATTCAGCAGGCTGCTCGGCGAGAAATGCGGGCTGCACCCGACCCATGTTGAAATCCTGCGGCTCGCCGCGCCCATGCATGATGTGGGCAAGGTGGCCATTCCGGACAATATCCTCAACAATCCCGGGCCGCTGACCGATGATGAATTCTCAACCATGAAAAATCATGCCGCCATCGGCCACCACATGCTGGAATCATCGAGCAGGGAGATCATGAAGGCAGCAGCGATCATCGCAGTCCAGCACCATGAGAAATATGACGGCAGCGGCTATCCGGCCGGGCTGCGGGGCGAGGCTATCCATATCTTTGCCCGGATCACCGCCATTGCCGACGTCTTTGACGCCCTGTGCAACGACCGGGTCTATCGCAAGGCCTATGACATGAATGAGATTCTTGCCTATTTCACCAGGGAAAGGGGCCGGCATTTTGATCCTGCCCTGGTGGACATCTTTCTGGCCAACATCAACGATTTTATCAATATCAAACAAACCTTATGCAAAGGACTTCAACCACCTCCGCCCCATTCCCGGCATGACTGATCATAATCTTTTGCAGTAAAGGCCATTGCCGCCAATGGGAATGGGGCGGAGTTGGTGTCGAGATTTTTTCGCATTTTCTTTTGGGTAGGTGGCGCCAAGGTAATAAGGAACATTCCAACAAAAAAAGGGGGCCAGCTTCTCTGTTGAAACAGAAGCCGACCCCCTTGATTTTTGCTGGTGCCCGGAGCGAGAATCGAACTCGCACATGTTCTTGCTACATAAGGGTTTGCGGCTTGCTGATAAACTTTTGTACAACATGGGGTGTACAACTACTTTATAGATCAAGCTCCGAATGCGAACCAAGCCGCGCTAATTTCAAGATGTCGTCATCAGATTTTTTGTAGACCAATAGAAGGTCAGGCTTAACGTGGCATTCCCGGTATCCCATCCACTCACCGGAAAGCGTATGATCTCGGTATTTTTCAGCCAATGACTGATCGTGTACGAGCGCCGTTAAAACCTTGATGAGTTCTTTTTCCAGCGTTTTCCTGTGCTGGCCTTTCATTTCGCGCTTGTAATCCCGCTTGAATGCGGAAGAGCGCTCAATCGTCCGCATTCAGGTCAACCATCAAATCTTCCACGCTCTTGAAGCTTGCGCCCTTCCCTGCTTCAAGTTCCTGCATCGCCTCTTTGGTTTTTTCGTTCGGGATTCTCACATCAAACGGCAAGGTATGTTCGCGGGCCACCTTGGTGAGTAATAACCGCACCGCGTCAGATACAGTCAACCCCATCGACGCAAGCACGGTTGCAGCTTCTTTTTTTATTTTCCCGTCAACGCGGGCTTGAACCAATGCATTCGCAGACATAGGAAACCTCCATAATCTTTGTATGACATTGTAATTCACATAACATTGATTGTCAATGGAAGCGGGAGTCGAACCCTCGTTCTACCATGTCAATAAAGGGCTTGATGGTTGCTTGCAACTAAGTTGCAACAGTTGCAAATAAATTTTTTAATCCGCAAAATCGAGTAATTCAAGCTTACCCCCTCATTTTTTTCTTTCCTGGAATCCCTTCGTAATCAGGTCAAAGTTTCAAACGTCATGATAAATTGGACATTGCTTGAACCAAAAAATCTTTTGTCTCAATCCCTTCGTAATCAGGTCAAGGTTTCAAACCGAGTACCACGATGAACTGTTGCGAAAATTTCAAGGAAAAGTCTCAATCCCTTCGTAATCAGGTCAAGGTTTCAAACGATAATCTCCAGTTTGAAGCCTAGCTGCAAGAGCAACGGTTTGTCTCAATCCCTTCGTAATCAGGTCAAGGTTTCAAACAATGATCTGAAATATTTTTATGACGGGTATAACGCGTCTCAATCCCTTCGTAATCAGGTCAAGGTTTCAAACGCCTTATCATTCCCGCAACCCTCGGTTGGACCGGCAACGTGTCTCAATCCCTTCGTAATCAGGTCAAGGTTTCAAACGCCAAGATGGCTCTTGAGTCCATTTGCAAAGAATCGAAGTCTCAATCCCTTCGTAATCAGGTCAAGGTTTCAAACCTACCGATTGGCTCACCACCATAGCACAGCAGTGGGACGTCTCAATCCCTTCGTAATCAGGTCAAGGTTTCAAACTTAGTGAAACGTGAATTGGACCCTACTGTCGAGAAAGGTCTCAATCCCTTCGTAATCAGGTCAAGGTTTCAAACTGATGATGAAATAAGAGGCATGCTTCTTTCCAGAATCTGGTCTCAATCCCTTCGTAATCAGGTCAAGGTTTCAAACGTGAAGGGTAAGAAAAGGGGCAGGACGAACGAATGGTTTGGTCTCAATCCCTTCGTAATCAGGTCAAGGTTTCAAACCCTTTACCGGGTCTCCTTGGCATGATGCACTTAGATGTCTCAATCCCTTCGTAATCAGGTCAAGGTTTCAAACGATGTTGCAAGCCTTGGATACCGCAAGCATCTCCGTGTCTCAATCCCTTCGTAATCAGGTCAAGGTTTCAAACAGCAAAAAAACTTGAGAACGATGTCAAGGCAGCGACAAGCGGTCTCAATCCCTTCGTAATCAGGTCAAGGTTTCAAACAAAAAGGCTCAAAATAAAGGAAAAAACGAGCCAAGTCTCAATCCCTTCGTAATCAGGTCAAGGTTTCAAACGGTATGCTTCTTTTTTGCAGCATTTCCAGCGTATTACAAAGCAATTTCCTGTAACCTCAGTTTTTGTCTTTAAAATCTGGTCATCACCTCCATTTAATTTAAAGCGTAATATATAATTTATTACGAAAAAACAACAAATTATGTTTTTCCTGTAACCTACCCCTATTTTACCCTGTTTAAAAAAAATAGAAAAAACATCGATAATTCAGCACATTAACGCCTTACATCATCGGCAACAAAAAGCAGCTGGAATTTTTTTTTTGAAAATTCGTGTTCCCGTTTTTTTCTTTTTATATTTCTTTAAGGTCGCAAGGATCAACAATAAGATATTTTCGTGTTTTATTATTCTCATTATTGAGAATTAATACTTGAACACCTTCTTTAAAATTATATGTAATCAATTCAACATTCAACCCCCTGTTTTTTTTTGCTTTAGGGTTTAATGGTTCAATTATATACTTTTTACCCGGTATTAAGCTAACTTTACGAACAAATTTATTTTGCCAATAACATTCCACATATGCATTGTTAATACTATGTCCATCATCTTGTATGTCTTCCCTTTGATCAACGTTTTTTAGTGATTCGATCGTTTTAGGCCCTTCACCTGTTAAAATCCATTCAGCCAGCAAATTATATTTTTTATTGATTATGAATGCCCATTCGTAATCAAATTTATTTTCTTTTTTCCTCCTACTAAACGTAGGCTGTGAAGTTCCAATAATTCCAATTAGATCCTTGTCTTTTTTGATAGACAATTCCTTTTTAATCCTTTCGCATATTGTCAAAAAGTTATCGATCATGAATTTTTTCCTTGCATTAAAAATTCGTTTTTGATAATTAAATATTATTGATTTTAAATTACATTATCATTTCAAAATAAATTGTGCATTTAAATTTAAGCAAATATTTATGCGAGTGATGCAATGAACCGCATCAACCTGAATATCATCCAACAGCGAGGACACAGACATGGCGAATCTTGAATGTAGCATTGAAGGAAAACTTACCGCAATTAAACCGTTCAAGACCAAGCAAGGGCAATTTTTTGAGCATCATATTACCACACCAGCCGACGAAGAATACGGCTATCCTAACACGGTTTCCGTTGTCGCCGGGCGCAAACTCGGCGCAATTTCCGATATCCTTTCAATAACCGCGCGCATAACCGGTTATCGCAAATCCTTTATCTCCAAGAACGGCGAATCAGTCGTCAAAATCGACAATCGCCTTTTTGCAGTTTAATCAGGGGGTTCCGGTTAGCAAATAGGAGCAAAAAATCATGGAATCATACGAATTTTTGAGGCCCGGCAATGACCCTTTCATTTTCTCCGAGGAAGATCATAAGGATATTGTTTTTTTCGTTACTCATATTCCTTACCTGCAGCTCCTCTTCCTTTGCTGAAAACATCATCGGCCAGGACAGATACCTAAATGTTTCGACTATTCAGTTTTTGCAGAACCAGGGCGGCTATGAAGTCTATTTCAATTTCTTTGTCACCCTTGAATTGCTGGTTGCCCTTATCGCCCTGTTCTTCCGCTGGATCGGTCGCGTGATGAGGTCATAAATGAAATGGAACTCATTGAAAGGATTTGAAATGCCCTTTTTTTATTCCCGCCGCTTTTTGCGGTTTGGCTCCCGGCCTTCGCCGCGTCCATCCTGGTATTTTGCGGCCTTACGGATGAACGGGGGGCAATTTGAGGCATTCAGGTCTGTATTTGCGAGGGATTTGCAATGGACGCTGCAACTTTAACAGCAATAATGGCTGCAACCATGTTCAGCCTGGCCGGTATTGTCGCCGGCGGGCTCTTAGGCTGGGCAATTGTGACAAGCTTTTAACTTTACCTCCTTGCGTGGGGAGGGGGGCCTGCTGGCTGGATCTCGTCGGCAAACTTTTTCCAGCCAGCAGGCTTTTTTACCAAACTTTTTATGTGCGGCCACACATTTATAAACCGGGGATAGTCCCCATATTAACAATCATTATCTACGAGGTATCATTATGGATCTGACAGGCATTACCCTTGACACCGCAACCGTTCTCGCCATGGGCCTGATCGTTATTACCGCTTACGCCGGTATCTGGTCAGTAAGGAAAGTCATC
>JBFMAY010000044.1:0-33684 GCA_040755455.1 Thermodesulfobacteriota bacterium
AAACGCAGATACCGCAATAAAGGGGGGTCAAAAAATTAGTCGCCCCCCGCGTGGGGGCGTGGATTGAAACTGCCCCAAGCGGTCACACCGTCCAGGTTATAAAAAGTCGCCCCCCGCGCGGGGGGCGTGGATTGAAACCATGACCCACCTGTTGGTGTTAATGTGACATTAGTCGCCCCCCCCCCCGGCGCGGGACTGGAAGAAACAGACCGTGGGGGACAAATCTGCAATCTGTCCCCGTGCCGTTTAAACGTTGGAACGTTTCTTGGGCCGCCGCCCAAGCCAGACAGGCGCGGGAATGAATGTTTATTTGCAGCTGGCTATTGTTGGCTATTCCCTTGACAAGGGCTCTTGTGATAAAGTGGTGAGCAATTGAGATCGGACGAGATATGCAGACCCGTTCGTAGTAGAGGTTTAATTGACGGGAAAAGGCGGATTGACCGCGGGGCGCGAAGAAAAATGAAAAAAAAACATAAGATATTGGTGATTGATGATGATGCAATGGTGCTGGAACTCATCGAACAGATGCTCACCACGACCGGCCACCATGTGCAGTCTGCCTTGACCGGCCGGAAGGCCCTGGAGCTGGCTGAGTTGGCTGATGGCGATGTCGATCTGCTGCTGACGGATGTGGTTATGCCTGATATGAGCGGCGAGGATCTGGCGTTGATTTTCAAGCGGACCTATCCGGCGACGAAGGTGCTCTTCATGTCGGCTTATCTGCGGCCCGGCGCGGGAAGATATGAGGATTTGCATGGCAAAGTGGAGTTTATCATCAAGCCTTTCACTGCGGAAAAATTGAAAGGCGAGGTCAAAAGAATCCTGGCCTGAGGCCATTCCCCGGCGTTTCCGGGAATCCATCGATTCGACTTTCCATCGTTTATATTCATTTCGGTCTTTTCCCCAGGCTTTCCCCGCCGGAGAGGAGAAATCCGGCAATTATCCGTGAATTATTTTGCGCCGGTAATCTTTTTCCTGTAAAAATGGGGGGTGCTGCCAGAAATAGTGACGCAATAACGGTTTTTTCATTGATTGGGCGGAGGGTGTATGGCTGGTCAGGATGAAACAAAGGGGCATGCGGCTTCACTGCAGGAGCTTTTGCGGGCAATTCCCAAGGTCGATGAGTTCTTGAGCTGGGTGGAGCACATTCAGGCGCCGGTGCGCTTTGTCAAGGCGGCGGTCCGGGAAGTGCTCGCCGCCGAGAGGGAGATTATCCTGGGCGGCCGGCCCCGCAAGGCGGAAGATCTTGACCGCGAGGCGCTGCTGGCGAAATTTGATAAACGTCTCAAGGACAAGCTGACCCTCAATTTCCGGACGGTGATCAACGCCACCGGGGTCATCATCCACACCAATCTGGGCCGCTCCCTGCTGCCAGGGGTGGCCATGGACAGCCTGGTCAGGGTGGGCAGCCGCTATTCGAACCTGGAGTTTGACCTGACCACCGGTAAACGGGGCAGCCGTTATTCTCTGGTGGAGGACCTGCTCTGCGAGCTGACCGGGGCGGAAGCCGGGCTGGTGGTCAACAATAATGCCGCCGCGGTGCTGCTGGCGCTTGATACCCTGGCCAAGAATCGTGAGGTGATTGTCTCCCGCGGCCAGCTGGTCGAGATCGGCGGCTCTTTCCGCATCCCCGAGGTGATGGAAAAAAGCGGCGCCCTGCTGCGCGAGGTGGGGGCCACCAACCGGACCCATCTGCGGGATTACGAAAATGCCATCAATGAACAGACCGGCCTGCTGCTCAAAGTCCATACGAGCAACTACCGCATCATCGGTTTTACCTCTGAGGTGAGTCTGCCGGAAATGGTTGAGCTGGGCAGAAGGCACAATCTGCCAGTCATGGAGGACCTGGGCAGCGGCAGCCTGGTGGACCTCTCGCGCTTCGGCCTGGAAAAGGAGCCGACCGTGGGCGAGGTGGTCAAGGCCGGGGTTGATGTGGTGACCTTCAGCGGCGACAAGCTGCTGGGCGGCCCCCAGGCCGGTCTTATCCTCGGCAAACGCGACATCATCGGCCGCATCAAGAAAAACCCCCTCAACCGGGCACTGCGTATCGATAAATTCACCTTGGCGGGACTGGAGGCCATTCTGCGGCTGTACTGCGAGGAGGACAAGGCCCTGGCGGCCATCCCCACCCTGGCCATGATGGGCTTGCCCCTGGCCGCGATCGAACGCCGGGCGGCCAGGCTGACCCGCCGGATCGGCAAGGCTCTGGCGGATTGCTGCGGGGTGACGACGGTCTCCGCCGCCTCCCGGGTGGGTGGCGGCGCCATGCCGGAGCAGGACCTGCCCAGCAGGGCGGTGGCCCTGCGGCCCGTGGCGATGAAGGTCTCGGAGCTGGAAAGGAAACTGCGGGAAAGTTCGCCGCCGGTGATCGGCCGCATTGAAAACGAGGCTTATCTGCTTGATATGCGCACCGTGGCGGACGATGAAATACCCCTGCTTGCCGCTGCGCTGTTGGCGGTTTTCGAGGTGGAGGAGAAATGAGTTTTCCTTTTGATTTGAGCAGCAAGAAGCTTGAAGAGGCGGATATTGATCTGTTCGGCCTGGAATTCGCCGAGATCGTCAGTCTCTTTCTTCCCTGCCGCAAGGTGCATTTCGCCGGGCCCCATCCGGGCGGCGAGCTTCATTCGGGCTGGAAGGCCGGGGTTGAGATGGTGCGCAACGCCCAGAAACCGGTGGTGGACGGCGGCGAGGTGGAGCACCTCTATCTGCCCCTGTGGGACGGGGATGCTCTGTTCTGTGTCGCCATCCTTGACAATCCGCCGGGCACCTATCAGGATTCCTCCTCATCCATGCTGCTGGAAAAAAGCCGGTTGATTTCCGCGGAAATGGCCAGGGTCAAACAATTCGCCCTTGATCCCGTCACCGGCCTGCCCGGCGGCCGCATGCTGCATAGCCGGTTGCAGGCCCTGCTGCGGAAGAAGCGCGCCCAGGAAAACGGCAATGCGCCTTTTGCCCTGCTGCTGCTTGAGATTCATCCCCGGGCCCGGGATGGGGAGCAGGCCCTGGCGGTAATCGCCGGGAGCGCCGCCTTTCTCGATTCACTGATCGGCCATCTCTTTACCCCCTGCCATCTGGGCAGCGGCATTTTCGGTCTTCTCTGGGAGGGGCTCGGCGAGGCGCAGACCATGAAGATGGCTGATCTGCTGCTGCGCTGGCTGAAAAGAGAGGGGTTCGCCAAGAGCCGCATCGGCATCAGGTCATGTTTGTCCGGGGAGCTGGCGGCAGCCGCCGAGGAGTTTCTGGGGCAGGCCTGGGACGCCCTGCGCATTGCCAGAAAGCGGGGGCCTTTTGCCCTCTGTTCCTATCAGGCCGTAAGCAGCCGCAACGCCCATCCCCTCTGTTCGCCGCCGGCCAAGGTTTTCGTCGAGCTGCACAAGTTGTGGCACGATAGCGAGCGGTTCGCCCTGCTACTTCTCCATGCGGACCATGCCGGCGGCGATACCATCGTTTGGCCTGACACCCTGGCGGCGCCTCTGGTCCCCATCAATGCGCATGAGGCCTTTGTTTATCTGAAAGGGGCTGACCGGCAGGCTGCCGAGTCGTGGGGCCGGGATTTTCAGGCCCGGGCCGCGTCCGTCAAGGTCAGCTTCTCCCTGGGCATCGCGCTCTTCCCTGATCATGGCTTCAAGAAGGCGGAAACGGCGGCCAATTGCCGCAAGGCCCTGCTGCATACCGGCTTTTTCGGGCCGGGCAGCATGACGGTTTTTGACGGGGTCAGTCTCAACATCAGCGGGGACATTTATTACAACGAGGGGGATCTGGCCCGGGCCGCCAAGGAGTACCGGCTGGGACTGCAGCTTGATCCTGCCAACATCAATCTGTTGAACAGCATGGCCGTCACCCTGGCCCAGATGAATCTGTATCGCAAGGCCATTCCTCTTTTCCAGCATGCCCTGGCCCTGGAGCCCGGCAATTTCATGGCCCTCTATAATCTCGGCTTTGCCTATCTGGCCACCGGCGAAGAGGGGAAGGCCATGGAGAATTTTGAGAAGGCCCTGGCTGAACAGGATGATAATTTCGATCTGCTGCTGCAGCTTGGCAAGCTCTATTGCAAGGCGGGACGCTTCGCCGATGCGGTGGGCGTGCTGCGCCGGGGTGAGCAGGTGGGGCCCGGTGGGGTGCGGGATATCAGCCATGGCGCGGTGCACCGCTTTCTGGGCGAGGCGTATAAGGGGCTGGGCGAAAACAGCAGGGCCATGTCCTGTCTGCAGAAGGCGGCCCGCCATAATCCCCGGGATGCTGCGGCGCTCAGCATGCTCGGCGAACTCTTTTTTCAGGAGCGGCAGGGGGATGAGATTGCCCTTGCCCTGTGCCGGCAGGCGGTGGAGCTTGACGACGATGACTGGCGGCACTGGTCCCGCCTGGCGACGGTGCTGGCCGGCCGGGGAGAATATGATGAGGCCCTGCGGGCCTTGCGCAAGGCCCTGACCCTGGACGCGAGAAACAGCAGGTTGTTCGTCCAGTTCGGCGCCCTGTATGAACAGCGGGGCAAGGTCGCTCTGGCGGGAAATATGTACAGCAAGGTGCTGCGTTTTGAGCCGCAGTGCCGGGAGGCGGCGGATCGGCTTGCCGCGCTGCGGAAGGCGTAGCCGCGCCGCTGGCGGGCCGGAGCATGTCCAGCCAAGGCATGCTGCCCGGTCAAAAATAATGCGAAGGAGCGGGGGAAAACAATGATCCATTCCGGTTCGAACAGCGAAAGCCAGCAGTACTGGCTGGACAACTTCAAGGCGGGAGACTCCTGGCGGCTTTTCCGCATCATGAGCGAGTTTGTCGATGGCTTTGATACCCTGGCCTCGGTCAATCGGCCGGTTGTTTCCATCTTCGGTTCCGCCCGCACCAGCGAGAATGAGCCCTATTATCAGCTCGCCGTTGAGATCAGCCGCCGGCTGGCCCAGTCCGGCTATGCCATCATGACCGGCGGTGGACCCGGCATCATGGAGGCCGGCAATCGCGGCGCCGCGGAAGCGGGCGCCCCCTCCATCGGCCTGAAAATCAATCTGCCCTTGGAGAGGACGGGCAACAGGTACGTCAACCTGCCGCTGGGGTTCAAGTATTTCTTTGTGCGCAAGGTGATGCTGGTCAAATACGCCATGGCCTTTATCGCCATGCCGGGGGGCTTCGGCACCCTGGACGAGTTGTTTGAGGCCATTACCCTGATTCAGACCAGGCGCATCAAGCCTTTTCCCATTGTGCTGGTCGGCAGTGACTACTGGGGCGGTCTGGTTGACTGGCTCCGCAGCACCTTGCTTGCCGGCGGCAATATCAACGAGGATGATCTGCTGATTTTCCAGGTCATGGACACGGCGGACGAGATTGTCCACTATATCAGACGCGCGGTCATTGTCTGAGGTTTTTTGATTTTTCCCCCCACATTACACCCACCTTTTGCGCAAAAATAATTTGCGTTGTTTTTCTTTTCTCCTGTCTCTGTAATTTCTATATGTTGTTGTGTCCTGAACGTGGTACACCATATGGTGTGAAAAATGCCTGACGCTCCTAATATTGTCCTGAAATAGGGCAATATTTCCTCTTGACACTACTGTTCATTGCCTCGTATAAGTATCATACCATGGTGTAAAGTGGGGCAATAGGGTGCAGAGGGGGCGCACAGTATGGGTGAAGTGATCATCGCAAGTCAGCCAGGCCGTTTCAGGGGCAGGTCTGAACATACGCTGGACGGGAAAGGCAGGTTGAATGTGCCGTCCCGCTTCCGGGATGTGCTCATGCGCGATTATGATGACCGTCTGCTGATTACCCCGCCATGGCGCACCTGTCTGCGCATCTATCCCCTGCAGGAGTGGGAGAAGATGGAAGCCACCCTGTTGAGCAAGGAAAAAAAGGACCCCCAGTTTCAAAAGATGATCCGCTATCTGGTCGGCGGGTCCGAGGAGTGCCAGATCGACAGGAACGGCCGTATTCTCCTGCCCGCCCATCTGCGTAATCAGCTTGATCTGAAGAAGGATGTGGTGATGATGGGCATGGGACCGTTTTTTGAGATATGGGACAAGGATGCCTGGCAGGCGGAAAGCAGCATAACCCCGCAGGATTTTCATGAATTTGATTCAACCCTGCATGAGCTAGGCCTCTTTTAAGACATGTCGATAAAGCCGGTACACCTGCCGGTTCTGCTGGATGAGGTTATTCATTACCTGGCTCCGCGGGATGGCGGCCTCTATGTGGATGGGAACCTGGGGCTCGGCGGGCATAGCGGGGCGATTCTTGCGGCGAGCAGCCCCGGCGGCAGGGTGGTGGGATTTGACTGGGATGAGGACGCCCTGGTCCAGGCCAGGGTCAATCTGGAGAGATTTGCGGGCAGGGTGGAGTTCGTACGGCGCAATTTCGCCGAAATCAAGGAAACCCTGCCTGGCATGGGGTTGGATAAGGTTGACGGGCTGCTTCTGGATCTGGGGTTGTCGTCCCTGCAGCTGGACGGAAGCGGCCGCGGCTTTACATTTCAGGGTTCCGAGCCCCTTGACATGCGCATGGATGTCAGCAGACCGGAGACAGCGGCGGATTTGTTGAACCGCGCCAGCGAGCAGGAGCTGGCCGATATTTTCTACTTGTATGGAGAGGAACGTCAGGCCAGGCGGATTGCCTCACGGGTGGTTGACGTCCGCAGGAAGATCCCACTGGCGACGACTGATCAGTTGGTAAAGATTGTCGAAAACGCTGTCCCGCGCAGATTCTGGCCGAAAAAAATCCATGTTGCCACCAAGGTTTTCCAGGCGCTGCGCATTGCGGTGAACCGGGAACTCGATAATCTTGAGAAAATTTTAGGCAGCGTGACGGATATTGTTAAACCAGGAGGGCGTATCTGTATAATTTCTTTTCACTCCCTGGAGGATCGTCTGGTGAAGCGGGCTTTTAGAAATAATCCTGCCCTGGTGCCGCTAACGGCAAAAGCGGTAACCGCGGCTGAGCATGAGATCATGGTGAATCCGCGGTCAAGAAGCGCCAGGCTGCGCGTTGCCGCCGTGCGGGGTCAGGAATGATTGCGCATTTTTCTTTGCAATACAAGCCCGGCGCAGGAAGAAGACTGGGCAAAAAGAGCTCCAGCCAGAAGTTGAGCCTGGGCAGCTGGTTCTGGAGGTTGACCGGCGTGGTTATGGTCATGGCCACCCTGGTCGGCATGGCGGGCAGTTTCTGGTTTTCGTGGAGCATCAGGCGTGGGCTGGACTCTTTGACCAGAGTGCAGGGGGAAAAGCATGCATTGCAGCAGGTAAGCGGCAAGCTGCAGAGCCAGAAGGCCCAGCTGCTTGACCGGAAACGTCTTGAAACCGTCGCCGCGGCGAAACTTTCCCTCTACCCCTCGGTTGAACAGAGCGCCGGCGGCGGGGTAATTGTCCGGATTCCCGAACCATGAAAGGCCGCCAGCCGTTTGACAGTAACTGGGGCAAAGGAGGAGGATACGGGCGGGATGAGGAGAATAAGAAAAGGATTGTCAGACTGCAGCTTCTTGCCGGTCTTGCCGTCATGCTCATCGTGGCCGGAGTCTATTTCCTTTTTTTCCGCCAGAGTCCTCCCAGGGAAAGTAACGGAGCAAAAAACGAGACGGTCGAGGTAAAAGAGGATGCCCCCCTGGCCGAACCGCAGAAAAAGGCGGAAGTCAGGCGCAGAAATATTTATGACCGGTACCTCAATGAACTTGCCATCAGTTTTAAGGTTGACTCGATCTATGTCAAGCCCCTGGAGTTTGATAACATTGAAAAAACGGTGGCGCAACTGGCCGATGCTCTGAGTCTTGATGAAAACGATGTGCTGAATGAACTGAAAACCCAGAGGAGCTACAAGTGGGTGGTGAAAAATGTTTCTCCTGAGAAGGCAGCCGCGGTGGCGGCGTTGAATCTTCCAGGAGTTTATTTTTACGAGCAGGAGCAGCGTTTTAATCCCAGCCGGGCGAACATGGGGCAAATCATCGGCGAGGTGAAGGATGGGCACGGGTTGTCAGGGGTAGAACTCTTTTATGACAATCTGCTGCTCGGCAGTTCGTCACAAGAGGATGCGGTAACAACGGGTGGCGGCGGGAAAAGCCTGGTCCTCACCCTGGACGCCAAAATGCAATTGCTGCTGGAGCAGGAAATGACGGCAATGCTGAATGAGATACGGCTCGATGAGCCGGCAGCTGAGGAGATGACAGCCGTGAGCGCCATGCTGATGGACGCGAACCAGGGCGAGGTGCTGGCCTACGCCAAACTGCCGTTTTTTGCCGCGACAAAAATGGGGACGGCAAACAGCTTTGAAGGGGTAGACCGGATGATGGCGGGCCAGGTGGAGCCCGGGGCGCTGTCCCTGATTTTCAAGGCGGCGGCAAATTTTGACCAGGCCCAGCCGGTTGCCGCTGAAGGGCAGAGCGCTGAAGGCCAGACCCCGGTTGCAAATGTCAAATCCCTGACCCCGCGGATGATGAAGAAAATACGGGAAGGCCCGGCAAAATCGCCATGGGTAGCGCTGCGGGACGGGTCATACGCCTGCGACTGGCTGGCCGCGGAGCTGGAGGATGAGCAAGCGGCGGCGGCAAACGGCGAGGTGGATTTTTCCGATTTTGGCAAAATCATGGACAGAGCCGGTCAGTGCCGGATTGACCTTCCGGGAGATAACGGCGGCAAGGAAACGGGGGTAGGGCTGCTGTGCGGTTATGCAGCATTAATTAACGGCGGCCAGGCGGTCACCCCGCATATTTTACAGGCCACTCTTGCCGAGACAGGGAAGCAGGAGGAATGGCCATGGCCGCCGCAAGAGAACAAGGTCATCGGCCCAGATGCAAGCCGGGACCTTGTTCTTTTTTTACGTGGCAAGGCGCACCCCGACGCCTCGGTGCTGGTCGGCGAAATTTTGCGGCCCCGGCGGGATATCGCCGTCCCGGAGGACAAGGTGGCGCCGCCGCCTGCCAAGGGGCCGGTGCCGGCCGGTGATGCCGCGGCGGCCCCGGAGCAGGAGGCGAAACCGCCCATCACGGTCATCCGGCATTGCGACGGACTGGCCCTGGCCTCAGTGCCGGCGGATAAACCTGAACTGGTGATGCTGATCGTGGTTGACGACGCGAGAATCGATCTGATGCAGCCATCATCCCTCAAACAGCATGCCGATGCTTTCCTGCAGGCGGCCCTCAAATGGCAGCATCAGAAGAAAGAGACCGGCAGGGCCACAGCTGAGTCGGCATCCAGGGAGGAAATATTCCAGCGCTGGATGCTGCGGAACAAACAGCTGGGCTTTGAGGTGCTGGGGGGAAGAAAAGATGATGCCGACACCATGATCGATGTGCGGGGCATGAGTATCCGCAAGGCCCTGCAGGAGCTGCAACGCTATGATGTCAAGGTGGTGATCGAGGGTTCGGGCGTTGTTAGAAGGCAGCACCCCGATGCTGGCAGTAAGTTGAAAGAGGGAACCCTGGTGATTTTGAAGGCTGAGGTGAAGAAGGCTGAGGTGAAACGGTAATTCATGGTGCGGGCGCGAAAGAAAAGACTGGGCGATCTGCTTGCCGCGGCAAAACTTGCCATCCATTGTCCCGGGGATGCGCAGGATGTGGAGATCTGCGGGGTGATGGATGATTCCCGCAAGGTGTCGGCCGGCATGCTGTTTGTGGCGGTGGCGGGCAGCAGGGTGGACGGCCACCGCTTTATCGCTGACGCCGTGGCCAGGGGTTGCGCCGCGGTGCTGGCCTGCCATGACTTTGCCGGTACATGCCCGGTGCCGCTGCTGAAAATTGATGATACGACTCAGGCTTTAGGGTATCTTGCCGCGGCTTTTTACGATTTTCCCTGCCGCAGCATGAAGATGATCGGCATCACCGGCACCAACGGCAAGACCACCTGCACCTATCTGCTGGAGGCGCTGATTAACCAGGCAGGCGGCACCCCCGGCGTCATCGGTACGGTCAGCGTACGCTATAAAGGCTGTGAGACACCTGCCGCTCTGACCACGCCGCAGGCGGTGGAACTGCAGCAGATTCTCTGTCAGATGGTGGAGGCGGGGGTCACCCATGTCGCCATGGAGGTTTCCTCCCACGCCCTGGCCCAGCATCGGGTAAACGGCGTGTGGTTTGATGTGGCGCTGTTTACCAATATCAGCCGGGATCACCTGGATTTTCATGGCAGCATGGCAGGCTACTTCGCCGAGAAGGAAAAACTCTTTGCCTCGTACCTGAAAGAGGATGGCCAGGGGGTCATCGTGCTGGGCAAAGGGGAAGGCGAAGAAGAGCCGGGCGAGGCATGGTGCGGCCGGCTGATTGATGTTCTCCGCCGGGGAAATCATGGCTGTTTGACCTGCGGCATCGGCCGGGGGCTGATCCAGGCCAGGGATTTCAGCTTTGATCTGCAGGGGGTCAGGGCGGATATCGTCACTCCGGCAGAGCGGTGCGCCCTGGCGAGCCCGCTGGTTGGTGAATTCAATCTCCGCAACCTGCTGGCGGTTATCGGCTGCGGCATGGCCCTCGGCTATGACCTGACGGCCATCTGCCAAGGGGTGGCCGGGGTGCGAGGCGTGCCGGGCCGGCTGGAGAGAGTGTTGCCCGATGGTGACCCGGCCAGGCAAGGCAGAGAGGTGGCAACGGTGTTTGTCGACTATGCCCATACTCCGGACGCCCTGGAAAATGTGCTGCTGACTTTGCGCGCCTTGAGTCCGGTGCGGTTGATTGTCGTGTTCGGCTGCGGGGGAGACCGGGACAGGGGTAAGAGATCGCTGATGGGCGGAGTCGCGGCGCGCCTTGCCGATGTCCTGCTTGTCACCTCGGATAATCCCCGCAGCGAGCCGCCGCAGAAAATCATGGAAGAGATCGAGGCAGGCATCAGGGAAGAAAAATTGATCAAGGTAAAGGGCGAGCAGCTCATGCAATCCCGGCAGCTGCAGGGTTATGACGTTATCGAGGAAAGGGCTGAGGCAATCCGGATCGCCATCTGCGGCGCGGGGGCCGGGGATGTGGTGCTGATCAGCGGCAAGGGGCATGAGTGCTATCAGATCATCGGCAGCCGGAAGCTGTTTTTTGACGACCGCCAGCAGGCCCGAGAGCAGCTTAACATTGCCAGACAGGCAGCATAGGGGAAAAGGAGAAAAGGTATGGACCTGGTACGGAACATGGAAAAAGAGTTCTGCCGACTTGCCGCCGGGCCGGCGAAGCCTGATTTCGGCTATGGTTTCAATACGGTGCAGGATCCTGTCTGGACCTTGAGCCAGGTGCTGCTGGCCACAGGCGGGCGTTTTGTCGCCGGGTCGCCGGAGGCCAATTTCCGCGCCATCTCAACGGATACGCGGACCCTGCAGCCAGGGGATCTCTTTGTCGCCCTGTCCGGCGAGCATTTTGACGGACAGCAGTTTGTCAAGGAGGCGGTCAGCAAGGGGGCTGCCGGCGTCATCGTCGCCAGCATGGTGGAAGAAAAGCTGCCCGTGCCGGTTATTCTGGTCGCCGACCCGCTGGAGGCCCTTGGCGATCTTGCCGCCTACCGTCGGGCCTCCATGCCCAACCTGCAGGTTATCGCCATTACCGGCAGCTCCGGCAAGACAACGGTCAAGGAGATGTGCGCCGCCATTCTGAAAGAGGAATACAATGTCCTGAAAACGGAAGGCAACCTCAATAACCTGATTGGTTTGCCCTTGACCCTGCTGCGGGTGGATGCCCGCCATGATGTGGCGGTGCTGGAAATGGGCATGAACCGGCCCGGCGAAATCGCCCGGATGACTGAGATCGCCGATCCCGACATCGCCTGCATCGTCAATATCCAGGGCGCCCATCTGGCCGGGCTTCATTCCATCGAGGGCGTGGCCAGGGCCAAAGGCGAGCTGTTCCGGGACGGCAAGTCCTGGGCCAAATTCTGTGTCAATATCGATGACACGCGGGTGAGGGCCCTTGCCCGCAACTGCGGCCAGGAACAGATTACTTTCGGCCGGGGCCGCCAGGCCTACGTGCGGGCAACCCATGTGCGCAACCTGGGCGAGGAAGGGATGCTTTTCACCCTGCACGTGGGCAGCGCCAAGGTGCGCATGCGCATCCGCAGCCTCGGCGAGCACAACGTCGGCAATTCCCTGGCCGCCGCCGCCATGGCGCACGCGGCAGGCGTCAAGCTGGAACAGATCGCCAGCGGGCTGATGAACTTTACCCCGTATGATAAAAGGCTGCAGGTAGAAACCATCGGCGGGCTGAAGATCATCAATGACTGCTATAACGCCAACCCGGCATCCATGCTGGCGGCCCTTGAGACGGTGCGGGCCATGAAGAAAAATAAAAAGAGCGTGGCCATACTGGGCGACATGCTCGAACTGGGCGAGACCAGCGAAGCGGCCCATCGCCGGCTGGGTGAAACAGCGGCCTGCAAGGGGTTTGACTATCTTTTTGCCCATGGCCAGTTTGCCAGAAGGGTCGTGGAAGGGGCGCTCGATGCCCGCATGACGATGAAACAGGCAAAACAGATGGAGTCCAAGGATGATATCGTCGAGGCCATTGTCAAACTGATCGCCATGGGTGAGCTGCAAAGTGGAGATCTGGTGCTGGTCAAGGGTTCACGCGGCATGCGCATGGAAACAATTATCGAGCAGTTCAAGAACAGGCTGTAGGCAATGCTTTATCATTTTCTCTATCCACTGCATAACCTGTTCAGCGGGTTCAATGTCTTCCGCTACATCACCTTCAGATGTATCGGGGCCATCGTCACCGGTTTTCTGATCGCGTTGCTGTTAGGGCCCCATTTCATCAGGCTGGTGCAGCGCATGCAGGTTGGGCAGGTGGTGCGGGACGATGGGCCGGAGAGCCACTTCAGTAAAAGGGGCGTGCCGACCATGGGGGGGGTGCTGATCATAGCCGCGGTGACTATCTCCACTCTGCTGTGGGTTGATCTGACCAACAAATTCGTCTGGATGATCCTGGCCATCACCCTCTGGTACGGGGCGATCGGCAGTATTGACGACTGGCGCAAAATCAAGAAGAAAAATTCCAAGGGGTTGAGCGCCAGGGCAAAAATGGTGCTGCAGATTGCCGGCGTGGTTGCGGTCGGCGCTTTTTTACTGAATCAGCCGGGTTTTGATACCTCGCTGAGTTTTCCGTTTTTAAAGAACGTGAAACCTGACCTGGGAGTTTTTTATATCGTTTTCATGGTGCTGGTGGTGGCCGGATCCTCCAATGCTGTCAACCTGACGGACGGGCTGGATGGGCTGGCCATCGGCCCCACCGTGGTGACCAGCGGCGTTTACCTGCTGTTCTCCTATCTGGCAGGGCATGCCGGGCTTGCCGCCTATCTTCAGATCCCCTTTGTCCCCGGCGCGGGCGAGGTGACGGTGTTCTGCGGGGCCCTGGCCGGGGCGAGTCTGGGATTTCTCTGGTTCAACGCCTACCCAGCCGAGGTGTTCATGGGAGATGTGGGGTCGCTGGCCATCGGCGGGGCCCTGGGGGTGGTGGCGGTTATCATCAAGCAGGAGATTCTGCTGGTGTTGGTCGGCGGAATTTTTGTCATGGAGGCCATTTCCGTGATTCTGCAGGTTGGTTATTTCAAGATTTCCGGGGGCAAGCGGATTTTCCTCATGGCCCCCTTTCATCATCATTTTGAAAAAAAAGGCTGGGTGGAGCCGAAGGTGGTTGTCCGCTTCTGGATCGTGTCAATCATCCTCGGCCTGATGGCGCTGGCCACCTTGAAACTGCGGTGAGCACGGCATGGCTGGCTTAAAGGCATTCATAGCCTCTCCAGGTTCCTACAAGACCCTTGTTGTCGGGTCCGGCAAATCGGGATTTGCCGCGCTGAAGTTTCTGCACCAGCTGGGCTGCCGGGTGGCGCTCAGCGAAAAGGCGGAAGAGTCGGTGCTTGACGGCAGGCTGCTGGAGTGGCTTAAGGAAAGGGAGGTCTACTTTGAGACGGGGGGACATCGTAGGGAAACATTCCTCGATGCCGATCTCATTGTAGTCAGCCCGGGTGTGCCGCTGGAAATTGAGGAACTGGCGGCGGCCCGGCAGGCGGGTATCGAGATAGTGGGTGAGCTTGGGCTTGGTGCTGCTTATCTTCAGATACCAATTGTTGCAGTGACCGGTACGAACGGCAAAACCACGGTGACAAAACTGATTGGTGAATTGCTGCAAGAAGCTGGGAGAAAGGTGTTTGTCGGAGGCAACATTGGTACGCCGCTGATTGACTATCTGCTGGGGGAGCAGGATGCGGAGATAGCGGTTCTGGAGGTAAGCAGCTACCAGCTTGATACGGCGGGAGAATTCCGGCCGGACGTGGCGGTGCTGCTCAACATCAGTCCGGACCATCTTGACCGGTACGCATCATACGATGACTATGCGGGGGCCAAGATGAAAATTTTTGCCTGCCAGCAGCCTGACGACCTGGCCATCGTCAACGCCGACGATGAGGAGATTCTGGGCCGGCTGGCGGCCAGTCCGCTTACGGCGAAAACGCTGTTGTTCGGCCGGGCGCTTGCCGGCCGGCCAGGCGCGGTGGCTGAGGAAGGGCGAATTGTCCTGCAAGGGATGTTTTCCCACGAGGAAAAATATGGCCTGCCGGAAGAACTGAGCAGGTCTCCGAACCGGGAAAATGCCATGGCCGCGGTGCTGGCTGCCAGGGTAATGGCCTGTCCGGCCGAGGCGATCAACAGGGGGCTGGCAGCGTTTCATCGCCCTGCCCACCGGCTTTTCCGGGTGACTGAAATCAACGGGGTGAGCTATTTTGACGATTCCAAGGCCACCAACGTCGGGGCGGTGCGTTCCGCCCTCGAAGGGATGACCCAGCCGGTGATTCTCATTGCCGGCGGCCGCGACAAGGGCGGCGATTACCTCTATATGGAGGAAAGCGTGCGGGCCAGGGTGAAGAAGATGGTGCTCATCGGCGAGGCCAGGGAAAAAATGGCCAGGGTCTTTGCGTCAATAACCAGCATCGAGATGGCGGACAGTCTGGAGGAGGCGGTGTTCAAGGCGGCCCGGTGCGCGGAGCGGGGTGATGCGGTGCTTCTGTCTCCAGCCTGCGCCAGTTTTGATATGTTTAAGAGCTATGCCGACCGCGGGGAAAGGTTTCAAAGGGCGGTGTGGAGTCTGACCAATAAATAAAGACAAAGGGCAAACAGGCACGCCGTTGAACCATCCGCGGCGGATGCGGAACTGAAAGCTGAACCAGAAAACGTTAAATGACTAACAGAGAAAATGAAAATGGAAAAAGTATGTTGCCGCTGCAAGAGAAACGAGCGGGCAGGAAGGTGGGTTCCCCTGAAGGACGAGGACGGAAGTACTTTTTCATACGGCTTTTGTCCGAACTGCTACCAGGAAACCCTGGCTGAGATAAAAATGGCGTCGTCAAAGTACAGGTGCCGGAAGGCATCTGAAATGGCGGTATAATCCGTCAGCATCTATGGGAAACAAGGAAGTCAGGATGATTGTCAGCGGAGGCGGCACGGGCGGGCATCTTTTTCCCGGCATTGCCGTGGCCGAGGCGGTCCTGGACCGCTACCCGGGCAGTCAGGTGCTTTTTGTCGGCACCGGGCGGCAGACCGATGAACGGGTGCTGGCCAACAGAAAATTCCAGACCACGACCATCAGCTGCCAGGGGCTCAAGGGGAAAAGCGTGCTGCAGCGCCTGGCTGCCCTGCTGCAGCTGCCCCTGTCCACCCTTGCCGCCATAAGGCTGATGAAAAGGTTCAGGCCGCAGCTGGTCCTCGGGGTGGGCGGCTATGTCACCGGACCGGTGCTCGTTGCGGCAAAAATGATGGGTGTCGCCAGCTGCATCCATGAGCAGAATTCAGTGCCGGGCATGGCCAACCGGAAACTGGGCAAGTTTGTTGACCGGATATTTCTCTCCATTCCTGGCAGTGAGCGCTATTTTGCCCCGGGAAAATGGGTGCTGACCGGCAATCCCCTGCGTCGGGAACTGATGGCGGCGGCGGCAAAGAAAAGAGAAAGAAAGGAAGGCCTGACCCTGCTCGTGCTCGGCGGCAGTCAAGGGGCGCACCGGGTGAACACCCTGGTTGCCGGGGCCATGGCAAGAGTTAAAAATTCGTCACAACAGCTGCAGGTCATCCACCAGACCGGCCGGGATGATGAACAGCTGGTGGCCGGCAGGTATAACGAGCTGGGCATACAGGCCGAAGTGGCGGCATTTTTTACCAATATGGCAGAGCTCTACAGCCGGGCCGACCTGGTGGTTTCCAGGGCGGGCGCCACCACCCTGGCGGAGACGACGGCCTTTGGCCTGCCCATGATTTTGATCCCGTATCCCTTTGCCGCCGATGACCATCAGCGCAAAAACGGGGAATATCTGGTGCGCGGCGGGGCGGCGATGATGTACACCCAGGAGGAGCTGACGGAACAAAAGCTTGCCGGGGAAATCAGCGCTCTGCTGGCGGATGAACAGCGGCGCGCGCAGATGGGGCAGGCCGCAAGGCGGCTGGCCAGGCCCGAGGCCACCGAGGCGATTGTGGATCAGTGCGAGCAGCTGATGTTTGCCTGAAAGGCGTTGATGAACAGGTGCTGACCCGGTAAGGTATTCGGCAATAAACAGAAAGAGACAGCATTGTATAATAAAACCAAACATATTCATTTTGTCGGCATTGGCGGCATCGGCATGAGCGGTATCGCCGAGTTGCTGCTCAACCTGGGCTATAGTGTCAGCGGTTCTGATCTGAGGCAGAGCGACATCACCAGACGGTTGCAGAGCCTTGGCGGCCGGATTTATCAAGGCCATAACGGGGCATGGGTGGGCAATGCCGATGTGGTGGTGATCTCCTCGGCGGTCAAGGACAATAACCCGGAGGTGCTGGCCGCCAGGGAGGCCTTTATCCCGGTTATTCCCCGGGCGGAGATGCTGGCTGAGCTCATGCGCCTGAAGAAATACGGCATCGCCGTGGCCGGCAGCCACGGCAAGACCTCGACCACCTCGCTGGTCGGCTGGCTGCTTGCCGAGGCCGGACTCGATCCCACCGTGGTGATCGGGGGCAAGGTAAACAGTCTGGGCACCAATGCCAAGCTGGGCGAAGGGGAGTTTCTGGTGGCGGAGGCGGATGAGAGCGACGGTTCCTTTCTTAAGCTGTCACCGGTGATTGAGGTGGTGACCAATATTGATCTCGAGCATCTTGACTACTATAGGGACATTGACGAGATCAAGGAGGTTTTCCTGCAGTTTATCAACAAGATACCATTTTATGGGGCTGCCGTGCTCTGTCTTGATGATGACCATGTCGCCTCCCTGCTGCCGCGGATTAAAAAAAGGGTCATAACCTATGGGCTGGTTACCCAGGCGGATATCAGCGGCCGGCAGTTGCGGGCGGAAGGACTGACCACCAGTTTTGAGGTATGCCGGGGGGGCGAGGTGCTTGGCGAGATCATGATCAATTTCCCCGGCCGGCATAACGTGCTCAACAGTCTGGCGGCGGTGGCCGTTGGGCTGGAGCTGGAGATCCCTTTTGCCAGGATCAGCGCGGCCCTGGCGACCTTTACCGGCGTGCAGCGGCGTCTGCAGATCAAAGGCGAGGCGCGGGGGGTAACGGTGATCGATGACTATGGCCATCATCCCACGGAAATCAAGGCAACCCTTGCGGCCATCAGAAGCGCCTGGCCGAGCCGCCGCCTGCTGGTCATGTTCCAGCCGCACCGTTACACCCGCACCCAGGGGTTGTTCAAGGAGTTCTGCACCGCCTTTCACGATGCGGACATCCTGATTTTGACCGAGATCTATCCGGCCAGCGAAAGTCCGATTGCGGGCGTGACGGCGGAAAATCTCATGATCGGCATCAAGGAGCATGGCCAGCGGCAGGTCTATCTCGCAGCAGGCGTTGATGACCTGGCAGGTCAGGTGCAACCCATGCTGGAGGATGGGGACATTGTGCTTACCCTGGGAGCCGGCGATATTCTGCGGGCCGGCGAACAGCTTTTATCCGCATTAGGGGGCGTAACGAGATGACCATAACATTTCTAGCCATTTCGTTACGGCCCTTTATGCCGGTTATAGTATTGGCATGTTGCAGTTGTTTTTACAACGGCATGGCTTGAGAGATGGGGAGCGAGGGAATGTATGGAGCGGCAACGCATACCGCAAGTTGGGAAGGGCTAATGTCGCAGCCTGGTGGATCTGTCGCGCAACTGCCGGAATGGGCGTCCGGATTGCAGCATGCGCTGGCTGATCACCGGGGGGAGATTGTCTGGCATGGCACCATGGCCAAATACACCACCTTCAAGGTGGGGGGGCCGGCCGAGGCCATCGTTTTTCCCAAGGGACGCGATGAGTTGTCCCGGCTGATCAGGGGCCTGCAGAGCATGGGGGTTGCGTGGGTCGTTCTCGGCCGGGGCAGCAACGTGGTGATTGCCGATGAAGGTCTCAAAGGGGTGGCCATTGTTTTGGGCCGTGATTTCGGAGCGATTGAGCTGATTGAGGATGCCGGAGACAGCGTGTTGCTCCGGGTCGAGGCCGGCTGCAGTCTGGCCAGGCTGGTCAGTTGGGCGGTGGAGCGGGGAATGGCCGGGCTGGAATTTGCGGCAGGCATTCCCGGCAGCGTCGGCGGGGCGATTGTCATGAATGCCGGGGCCTGGCAGCGGGAGATGAAAGACGTGCTGGTCCGGGTCAGCATTATGGACGACCGGGGCGGCATCTCCACCAGGCCGGTTGAGGCAATGCGGTTCGCCTACCGGACCTGGGGGGAGACGCAGGGCAGCATCGCCCTGGAGGGTTTTTTTCGGTTAAACAAAGACAACCCTGCGCTGCTCAAGGAAATTTGCCGCGAGCATCAGGAACGCCGGAGGATATTGCAGCCGCAGAATATGGCCAGCGGTGGTTCCTTTTTCAAGAATCCGCCGGGCGGCAGAACTGCCGGTCAGTTGATTGATCAAGCCGGGCTCAAAGGTTGCACGGTTGGCGGGGCCATGGTTTCAACGGTGCATGCCAATTTCATCGTCAATACCGGCAGGGCCACGGCCCGGGACATCATTGAGCTGATGCGGCTTGTGCAGAAAACCGTTTACGAAAGATACGGCATCGCCCTTGAGCCTGAAGTCAAGATTCTGGGCCTGGCATGAAAAGGAAAAAGAAAGGATTAAAGGTTTACCGGGCCAGCAATCACAGCTGGTTCGGCGACCAGTTGCTGAAAGTGATCAGCATCGTCTTCGGGGTCATTATCGCGGGCGGCATTGCCGGCATCATCGCTTACCAGGGACTGAGCCGGGCGGTTTTTTTCCAGGTTGAAGCGGTTGACGTCAAGGGCTGCGTCCGGACCACGCCCAATGAGATCCTTTCCTGGACCGGGCTTGATGTGAAAACCAATCTGTGGGCGGTGCGCATAGGGCGGATCCGCAAGAAACTGGAAAGCCAGAGCTGGATAGCCACGGCAGAGGTGAAAAGGAACTGGCCGAACAAGCTGGCCATTGTCGTCAGGGAGCGCAAGCCCGTTGCCATGGTGAGCATGAAAGCCGGCCTCTATTATGTGGATAAGGGCGGCGTGGTTTTTGCGGAAGTGCTGCCGGTTGATGACCGGGATTTTCCGGTCATCACAGGACTGGAAATAGCCAATGTTCCGGGGGGCAAGGAAGAGGAACGGTTACAGGAGACGCTTGAATTTATCGGCTATGCGGAAAAAGGGACTGTGGCCCTGCCGAAACAGAATATTTCGGAAATTCATCTGGCTCCGCAGGGTGGCCTGGTGCTCTTCATGGCGGACCATGCCTTTCCTGTTCATCTCGGCAACGGGGACATGAAGACCAAGTATTACCGGTTAAGCACGGTGCTTTCCTGGCTTTACCGCAAACAGAAGTATGATCTCGCCGCTTCCATTGATATGGATTACCTGGCAGGGGCGGGAATGGACGCGGGACGCGGAGGCAGGGTGCTGGTTAGTATGAGTGATTACAAGGCGGTGCATTGAGGAAACCTATGGCAAATGTGGAAAGAGGGGAGTTGGTTGTCGGCCTTGATATCGGCACGACAAAGATATGCGCCGTAGTGGGCGAGGTGATCGAGAACCGGGTGGATATAATCGGTGTCGGTACCCATCCCTCTATCGGCCTGCGCAAAGGCGTGGTGGTCAATATCGAAAGCACGGTCAACTCCATTAAAAAGGCGGTGGCCGAAGCGGAGATGATGGCGGGCTGCAATATCACCTCTGTTTATGTGGGAATAGCCGGCAGCCATGTCACCGGCCAGAACAGCGACGGCGTCATTGCCGTCAAGAACCGCGAGATCCGTCAGGAGGAAATCGACCGGGTGGTGGAGAATGCCAAGGCGATTCCTTTGGGGCAGGACCAGGAGGTGATCCATGTCATGCCGCAGGAATTCAAGGTTGACGGCCAGGGCGGCATCCAGGATCCCTTGGGCATGACTGGCGTGCGTCTCGAGGCCAAGGTGCACATCGTCACCGGCTCGGTGACCGCAGTGCATAACATCATTAAATGCTGCAACCGGGCCGGGCTGGAGGTGGATGACGTGGTGCTTGAGCCCATCGCCTCGGCCGAGGCGGTGCTCACACCGGAAGAGCGGGAACTCGGCGTGGCCCTGATTGACATCGGCGGCGGCACCTCCGATCTGGCGGTATTCGCGGAAAATTGCATCCAGCGCACCTTTGTGCTGGGGATTGGCGGCAACAATCTGACCAATGATCTGTCAATCGGCCTGCGCACCCCGCTGAAGGCGGCGGAACAGCTCAAGGAAAAATACGGCTGCGCCATATCTTCCATGATTGATAAGGATCAGGCCATCGAGGTTCCCAGCGTCGGCGGGCGGAAATCCCGCAAGCTTTCCCAGCGGGTCATGGGGGAAATCCTTGAACCGCGGGTGGAGGAGATGTTGACCCTGATCAATTACGAGCTGGCGAATTCCGGGGTGAAAAATCTGGTCAACGCAGGGGTGGTGCTGACCGGCGGCACCTCGATGCTGGTGCATATTCTCGATCTGGCCGAGCAGATCTTTGATCTGCCGGTGCGTATCGGCTATCCGCGCAATATCGGCGGGGTGACGGATATTGTCAATACCCCGCAATGCGCCACCGGGGTGGGGCTGGTTATTTACGGTATGAAAAGCGAGTCGGAAAGAGGCTTCCGGGAGCGGGGAACAAAGGGCATCGGTGGCCTGGCCAAGAAAATTAAAGGGCTGTTCGGTAAGTTAATGTAGAGTAATTGCGGGTTTAGTTGTAAATTATAGGCAGGATTTCTACGGGCGACGACGTTCGGCGAGGTTCATCAGGACAGGGGGGGCGAAGTATGGAGTTTCAAATGGCGGAAGACACATCAAGGGTAAAGATCAGGGTCTTCGGTATTGGCGGCGGCGGTGGAAACGCGGTAAATACCATGGTGGAAAGCAGGCTTCAGGGAGTCGAATTTATTGCTGCCAATACTGATCTGCAGGTGCTGGAACATTCCAAGGCCGACGTCCGGTTGCAGCTCGGCCCCACGGTCAGCAAGGGATTCGGCGCGGGTGCCAATCCTGAAAAAGGCCGTGAATCGGCTGAGGAAAGTATTGACGAGATCAGGAAATGCCTGAAGGGCAGTGACATGGTCTTTATCACCGCAGGCCTCGGCGGCGGCACAGGCACAGGCGCCGCACCGATCGTGGCCAAGGTGAGCAAGGAGCTCGGCGCGCTCACCGTGGCGGTGGTGACCAAGCCTTTTGTCTTCGAGGGCAAGGCCCGCATGAAAAATGCCGAGAGCGGCTGGGAACAGCTCAAGAAGCATGTGGACACCATCATCACCATTCCCAATGACCGTATTCTTTCCCTGACCCAGAAAAAAACCCGCTTTCTCGACGGCATGAAGATGGCCGATAATGTTCTGGTGCAGGCGGTGAAAGGCATAACCGATCTGATCAACCTGCCGGGCTATATCAATCCTGACTTTGCCGATGTCTGCACGGTGATGAATGAAATGGGGCCCGCGCTGATGGGCGCCGGAGTAGGCATTGGCGAAAACAGGGCCATCGAGGCGGTCAATATGGCCATTGCCAGCCCGTTGCTGCAGGATATCAGTATTGATGGGGCCAAGGGCGTGCTGGTCAATATCTCAGCCCGTGAGGACACCCTGACCATGGCCGAGGTGACCGAGGCCACCAGCAAGATTTACGAAGAGGTGCACGACGAGGCCAATATCATCCTGGGGGTTATCTTTGATGATACGCTGGGAGAGGAGCTGCGGGTCACAGTGGTGGCCACGGGTATCCGAGTGGCGGAGGAGCTTGAGCCCCTGCCTGATAAGGTGACAGCCCTGCCGAAAAAGGCGGAGGCAAGAGCGGCCAATGCCACCCTGCCCTTCAGCGCGGAACGCAAACTGCCCCAGGTGGCAAACGGCGGCAGCTGTCCTGAGCCGAAGCGTAAGTATACCACCATCAATATTTTTGATGAGGATGTGTTGGATGAGCCGACCTTTATCCGGCGTAATGAGAATTGATGCAAGGATAACAAGCGTTTTCTCGCCGGTGCGGACCGGATAAACCGGGGAGGGAATAAGTTGCGCCCTTTCATCGACTTTATGCCGGGCCGGGCACTGGCCAGATCGGTTGCCCGTATCGGAGTTTTTGTACTTCTGCTTTCAGCAAAGGACCAATAAGACCAATTAAACGGATACGACCAGCACGACCGGACGAAACTGGAACCATCAGGAAGAAGTGGACAGGCAAGTTGCCTGTTGCCCTGCTCTTTCCTAATGTTTACCGCATCGGCATGTCAAATCTGGGCATGCAGCTGGTCTATGGCCTGGTCAATGCCCATCCTGACTTTGTCTGCGAACGGGTTTTTCTGCCAGACCCCCCCGCCCCGCCCCGCTCCGTGGAATCCTCCCGTCCCCTGACCGATTTTCCGATTCTGCTCTGCGCCGTGAGTTTTGAGCAGGACTATATCAATCTGCTCAACCTGCTTATTGGCGGGGGCATAGAACCTTTTGCCGACCAGCGCGGCAGCAGGGACCTCATTGGCCCCGGCACTCCGCTGGTGGTGGGCGGCGGGGTGGCCACGTTCATCAATCCGGAACCGCTGGCACCCTATTTCGACCTGTTTCTGCTGGGCGAGGCCGAGCCTGGCCTGGCTGATTTCCTGAACCGGCTGCTGCAGCATGCAGGTAAGGGTTTTCCTTTCCGGGAAGAGCTGCTGCTGGACATGGCCTTGAACCAGCCGGGCTGCTATGTCCCCTGCTTTTACGAGATGGAATACCAGGGCAGCCGGCTTGCGGCCATCCATGGGCGCGGCAATGTCCCCTGTCCGGTGAAAAAAACGATCCTGACCGAACCCGCGGTTGCCGGCCATTCGCTACTGCTGACCCCCGAAACCGAATTTAGCGATCTCTTTCTCACTGAACTCGGCAGGGGCTGCAGCAGGGGCTGCCGCTTCTGCGCCGCCGGTTTTGTCTACCGGCCGCCGCGCCTCTGGCCGGCTGCGGCGATTATCAGGGCACTGGAGGAAAAGGCCGGGGAGACAAAGCGGGTGGGCCTGCTGGGCATGGAAATGGCCAGGGCTGATGATCTGGCCAGGATTGCCGAGGTGCTGGCCGCGTCATCCTGTCAGCTGTCCTTTTCCTCACTGCGGGCCGATGCCATCAGTCCCGCCCTGCTCAAACTTTTAGGGGCCAGCGGACTGAAAACAGCGGCCATCGCCCCGGACGGTGGCTCGGAAAGGCTGCGGCGGGTGATCAATAAGGGAATTACCGAGGAGGAGCTGCTGTGGGCGGCACAGGAACTGGTCAAGGCGGGGGTGACAAATCTGAAGCTCTATTTTATGATTGGCCTGCCCACGGAAACGGATGAAGACCTGCAGGAGCTTGTTGCCCTGACTTTCCGGATCAGGGAGCAGATCGGCGCGGTGGGCCGGGCCCGGGGCAGACTGCCCATGCTGACCGTCAGTCTCAACTCCTTTGTGCCAAAGGCCTGGACCCCCTTTCAGTTCTGCGCCTTTGCCGGGGTGCCGCAGCTGCAGGACAAGATAAAATTTTTGCGCAAACAGTTTGCCGGCCAGGCCAATATCCGCCTGAACGTGGATAATCCGGATAATGCCTTGTTACAGGCGGTGCTTGCCAGGGGAGACAGAAAGGTGGGAGAAATGCTTTTTCATATGGCGGCATCAAACAGAAACTGGCGTCAGCTTTTCCGGCAGCATGGCATGGAGCCTGAGCAGTACACCAGGGAGCGGGGCCGCCATGAGGTTTTCCCCTGGGAGGTGATCGATCACGGCATCAGACGTGATTATCTGTGGGCCGAACACCGGCGGGCCCTGGCCGGCAAGGGAACACCGGTTTGCGATACGGCAAGCTGCCGGCGCTGCGGGGTGTGCGATGGAAAGTAATGCGGCCGCCGACATGGTCGGCACCAAGCCATTCAGGCTGGTCAAATTCTTTTCCTTCACCAGCCTGGCCGTCATCCTGGCCGCCTCGCTGGTGCTGTCGCTGGTTATTTCCAACTATACGAAAAATGTGCTGCTGGAGCGCAGCGAGGCCTATAACCTGGTGCTGGCGGAAAATGTCAGCCACCAGATCTTCCAGCAGTTTGTGCTGCCGCTTGCCTTGCAGAACAAGCAGATAGCGGTGGAGGATCCCCGGCAGTTCAAGCAGCTTGATAAGGTCGTCCGCACCGCCACCCACGGCATGAACGTGCATTCCGTCACCATCTTTTCCAAGAAGGAAAATCAGGTGTCGTACAGCACCATCAGTGAAATTGTCGGGGCCAAAGATCTGGGCAAGGAGGAGTATGAACGGGCGCTGCTGGGGGAAAGCGTTTCGGTGCTGCGCATCAACGGCACGCTGCTGAACCTGCTGCCCGGCCGGGAGAAGATTACCTGCCAGCTGCGCACCTTCATCCCGCTGCGCAAGGAAAAACCATTCAGCCCGACCCGGGACGTCATGGGGGTTATTGAAATCGTCCAGGACCTGACCGGGGACCTGGATGCCCTGGTCCGGCTGCAGGCATGGATCATTTTTACCTCGCTGGTCATCATGGGCGGCCTGTTCCTGGCCCTGCGCTACATTGTCGCCAGGGCGGACCGGATCATCGAGGCCAGGACGGAGGAGAGAAGAAAGCTCGAGCTCAAGCTCAATCAGGCTGAAAGACTGGCCTCGCTGGGCCAGATGGTGGCGTCGGTCTCCCACGAGATCAAGAATCCCCTGGGCATTATCAGGGGCACCGCCGAGATCCTGGGCAAACGGCTCGGCAAAATCGCCCCTGAAAACATGCACCTGGCAAAAATCATTGTCGAGGAGACAACCCGGCTCGACGGCATTGTCCGTGAATTTCTTGACTTTGCCCGGCCCCAGCAGCCCAGGCTGCAGCCCCTCATGGTGAATGATGTGCTGACCAAGGTTATTGATTTCATGGGGCCGGAGTTTGATAAGCGCCGGATCGTGGTGAAATGCAATCTTGACCCGGCACTGCCGAAGATTCAGGGGGATTTTGATCAGCTTTACCAGGCCTGCATGAATATCCTGGTCAATGCCATGCAGGCCATTGATAATGGCGGGAGCATTTTCGTGACCAGCGGGGTGGCGATTGATCAGAAAAAGGTATTCGTGTCCATTGCCGATACGGGCAGCGGCATGTCGGAGGAGATGGTCGGCCAGATATTTCAACCCTTTGTCACCAGCAAAAACAGGGGAACCGGACTGGGGCTGGCCATTGTCAAGAATGTCATTGACAGCCATCACGGGGTCATTTCCGTGGCCAGCAAGGCTGGGGAAGGGTCTGAATTCATCATGGAATTCCCCTTGTAATCGGGCGAGAGGGGAAACGCTGCCTGCCCTTGAGCGGAGAATGGGGCTGGCTCAGGTTCTGGCTGCCTGATACGGGCAAGGATAGCCATGGGGAAAGCTGCGGCACTGATCGGGCCGGGCAGGGTAGACCAGGCAGCGCTCCATGGTGTCAGCCTGGACAAAAAAGATACACGATCTGTTCTCTTTCACCAGCAGAGAATAACGGTTTGCCATGTATTGCCGGCGTACCTCCCCATCAAGCAAGCCGAAGAAGCGGGCCAGCCGGTTGACATCCTCGGCCGTGATCAGCAGGACGGCGCCATCCGTCTGGTAACAGCAGTATGCCGGGCATCCGTTGCAGAAATCCATTGCCGCGCCTCTTGTTGTCGAGTTTTTTTTATGCCGGTAAATAGTTGTTTGCCGGAGGAGAGAACTCAGAGAAATTTATAGTGCTTCAGGCCGTCGATGATGCCGCCGGCGTATTGGTGTCTGCTGAAAAAAATGCCCCGTTTGCCCTGCAGGTGATCGAGTTCCCTGCTGTGATTGCCCACCACCAGACTGCTGCATCTGCTGAGCAGCATGTCCTCGTCATTGCCTGAGTCGCCTGCCACCATGACATTTGCCGGGGCGATTCCCCATTTGTTCTTGAGGTAGCTGATGGCCTTGCCCTTGCCGGCCCGTGCGGGAAGAATGTCCAGAAATTTTCCGTGGGAGTAAATGATCCGGCAGCGCAGCCTGGCGTCCCGCAGGGTGCGGATCACACAGTCCAGCAGCTCCTTGTCATCCGGCATGAAGTAGCTGATCTTGAAGGGACGCTGGCCATCGGCGCCCTGGGGGGAGAGAAAGTCAAGCCCGGCCAGCGCCCTGTTGATCTCCCCTTGACGCCAGCGGTGGTTGAGATGCTGCTGCCAGCCTTTGTCCATACGCAGGTCCGGGCCGTAATAGATTTCCGTGCCCACCGAACAGATCAGGATATCGGGGATGGGGACCTGCTGTTCGCTCATGATGTCCAGGGTCATCTCCAGGCTGCGGCCGGTGGCAACCCCCCAGCCGATCCTCTCCCGGTTGGCGTGCAGCAGGTCAAGCAGCTCGGCCAGCAGTTTCCGGTCGCCCACCAGGGTGTTGTCGATATCGGTGATCAGCATTTTTTTCAAACTGGTCAGCCGGCCGCCGAAGGAAGGGCGGCAGGCCCCTGCAGCGGGCGGTGCGGGTTTCTGCGGAAATTTGCGGGGCAGCAGACTTTTCATGCTGTCCACCGTGCGCTGGCAGTGGGATGCCCAGGAGTAATGGCTGCGGACCCCCTTGATGCCGTTGCGGGAATAGGACCGCCATTTTTCATGATCAACCAGCATTTCCCTGATGGCTGCCCCGATATTCCGGGAACTGGCCGCGTCCACCAGGATGCCGCTCGCGCACTTGGCCACGATGTCAACCGGCCCGCCGTCATTGGTGGCGATAATGGGCAGGCCGCAGGCGGAAGCCTCAATGATGGTGAGGCCGAAAGGTTCAACCAGGGCCGCGTTGACAAAAACCCCGCCGCTATCGGCACACAACCGGTAAAGTTCTGGTACTTCGCTGGCGAAATCATGTTTTTTCGGGATGGCCAGCTTGCCGTACAGGTCGTAAAAATCCATCTTCAACAGCATATCGGTGAGCACATTGCGCTCGTTGTCTTCCATTTCCCTGATATTCTTGCGAATGCCGGCAAAAATAGCCAGGTTGGCCATGGCGCGGAGCTCGTTGTCCGTTCCGTATGCCTCGATCAGGCCAACGATGTTTTTGCGCTGGTCCGGCCGGCAGAGGGCCAGGATAAAGGGTTTGTCCGGCTTAGCCCAGAAGCGCTGCAGTTCCCGCTGCAGGGTCAGTCTGGTCTGTTTGGCCGTCTCGTTGCTGTCGTGCGGGGCCAGGCTGCTGTGGCAGTATGGGTAAAAGGTTTCCAGGTCGATACCCGGTGGAATGACGGCGTATGGCCGCCGGCCAGCATTGTCATAGAGACCGTACTGTTTGTCAATCTCCTGGCTGGTGCTGGTAATGATCAGGCTGGCCTTTTTGATGATGTCCTCTTCTACGCTGATGCGGTGGTCGATCCTGTACCGTCTGTTGATCTCCGCAACGGACTGGCCGCCGGCCAGCAGTTTGGCCTTCTTGTTGCGGCCCAGGGAGTGGCCGGTGAAGACGAAAGGGGCGTTAAAGGTGGCGGCCAGTTCCATGGCCACATAGCCCGCGTCCGCGTAATGGCCGTGGAAGATGTCCGGAATACGACCCCGAGCCTTGATCAGTTTCAAGGTCCTGTCAATGAATTCGTCCAGATGAGGCCAGAGAAGTTCCTTGCGGATATACTTTTTGCCGCCGCACTGGATGCGGATGATACGGGCCTTGTCGCTGATCTGTTCTTCAACCCTGGCATAGGCAGGGGAGAGTTGCCGGTCCTCGATCAGCCGGGTCACCAGATCAACCTGGCCCACCTCGGGATGGGCAGCCAGGGCCCGGGTCAGTTCCAGCACATATTTCACCTGGCCGCCGGTGTCGGCATCATAGCCGAGTTCCGGCGATTCGCCCCGGATGAGACCATGGATACTGAAGAGTTGGAGGTAAAGTCCTGGTTTGGTCATGAAATCCTGCAGGTTGAAGTTGGAAAATGGCCGGGGAAAGAGAGAGAAAGAGGCCTGCTCACCCCTCTGCCTGGACTTGCCCTGTCTGTTATTAAAAGACGAAATCCCGCACGGGCGGCGTGGCCCCCGCTCGGCCCGCCACATAGGAGCCTCTTTTGTTGGCCCTGGCCAGACATTCCTGCCAGGGCCGCTGCCGGATGATCCCTTCAATCAGGGTGGCAAAAAAGGCGTCGCCGGCACCCACGGTGTCAGCCACCTGCACCGGAAAGCCGCCATGTTCGAATACGCCGTCTTTTGTGACCAGCAAGGCGCCGGCCGGGCCGCGGGTTACGGCAAGGCAGAGGAGCTGCCAGCGGTTGCGGAGCCTGCCCGCCCTTTGCACCAGAAGGCCGCCGGCAATGCCTGACCAGTCGGCAATCTGCTGCAGTTCGTCATTGTTGAGTTTGACCACGTCCGCCGCGGCCAGGGAATCGAGCACAATTTCGGCCGGGGTAAAGGGCTGGCGCAGGTTGACATCGTAAAACAGCAGCTCGGCTTTGTCCCACAGGGAGCGGATGGCCTTGCGGCTCGGGGCGAAACGCTGGGCCAGGGTGCCGAAAACCAGATGAAAGGGATGGGGAGAGTCGTTTAAAAAGGGCTCCGCCTCGATGGCGTCCCAGGCCGCCGGCGCAACAATATCAAAGGACGGCTCGCTGTTTTTGCCGAAGGTGACCACCACCCGGCCGGTGGGCAGTTTGTTGTCCCGCTGGATGTCGGCAAGCGGCAGACCCAGCCCGGCAATCCGCCGCAGGGTAAGATCCGCCAGCTCATCGTTGCCGATGCGGCCGATCAGGCGGACTGCAAGGCCGAACGAGGCGAGGTGGTAGGCGACATTCAACGGCGCGCCGCCCAGCAGTTTTCTGTCAGCTATAATATCCCAGACTATTTCACCAATGGAGACAATCATGTTTTCGTAGAAAATTCACGGGCAACCTGAGGCCGTTGCGCCTTAACCAGCATCGCCAATCATTTGATTGCGGCTGTTCCTGCCGTTTACAGGCTGGAAACGCTACACTCGGTTTTTTCAAGGGCTTTGTCGTCTGGGAATAGGCAAGTGCGATGCAAATACCATATACCAGTAGCATAACTATGTCAACGTGGGGAGCGGGCAAAGGAGGGGCAGCGGGGAGAGGTGCGGGAAATCAGTTTCTTTCCGGGGTGTAGCTGCTGTTTTTCAGGGCATTGATCAGCTCGGCCCGGCTGCGGATCGGCTGGTGAAAACGGGTGGTCACCCTCCCGAGTTCCTCCAGGGTGTGGGCGTCGGAGCCCCCGACCTGCTTGACCCCGTACCGGTCCCGCCAGGAGCCGACCCCGTCGTTTTCGTGCTGACGGTTGCGGCCGTTGATCCCCTCAACAATGCAGCATAAACCATGGTCAATCAGGTATTCCTGGGTAGGGCGGTTAACGCGGAAAGGGTGGGCTGCCACCGCAACACCGCAGGTCGTTTCCACATGGCGCAGCAGCTCGGGGGCGGCCAGGCCCGGCTGCAGCTGTTCATAGGGGCCGAAGAGGAGAAAGTCGCCCTCGCTGGTCGCATACTCCATGCCGAAAATGACACAGAGGCCATCAGGCTGCAGGCCTTCCTGCAGGAAATGACGCGCCTCCATGGTATCGTGGTCGGTGATGCAGACCCCGGCCAGGCCCCGCTCTTTTGCCTGGGCGATGATATCTTCTAAAGGCAATTGACTGCAGGCAGAGATGTTGGTATGTACATGGAGATCAAATTTCATTCTTCCATTAATGCCGGGAAATAAAGCAGGTGTCCAATTGTTTGTTTTGATAACTCTTTATGTAGGTATCGGTATTTGCTATATTGATAATTAATGGCAAACAAACCGCGCCCGGCCGAAACAACCTTGCTGGCCGGGCGTGTTGCAGGGGAAGCTCGCGAACTGCTCCTGCAAGTGATTAAGGACAGGGAAAAACAATGGCACGCTGCTGCATACTGGTTCTGCTTGACGGCCTGGGTGACCGGGCCTATGCCAGCCTGCAGGGAAAAACTCCCTTGCAGGCCGCCTCCACCCCCCATCTGGATCGCCTTGCCTCCATGGGGTCAAACGGGCTCTTCCAGGCGATCCGTACCGGGCTTGCCCTGCCCAGTGAAAATGCCCATTTTGCCATGTTCGGCTATGAACAGGCGGAGTTTCCCGGCCGCGGTTATCTTGAGGCAGCGGGAGCAGGTCTTGCCCCGGACCGGGAAGATGTGGCCCTGCTTGCCCATTTTGTCAGTCTCAACAGGCAGGGAAACACCCTGCGGCTCATCAGCCACCGGCCCAAGGCCTCAGCCGACGAGCAGAAGATGCTGGCCGCACTGGTCGCCTCATACCTGCAAGGGGAAATCAGCATCGGCTATCATCGCACCCACGGCCTGGACGGCATTGTCACCATGCAGGGGCCGGTTTCGCCCGCCGTCACCGATAGCGATCCCCTGGAGACGGACACCCCGCTGGTGGAGGTGGAGCCCTGGCAGGAGGCGGCCGGGGATCAGCAGGCCCTGGATACGGCCGCAGCGTTGAAAGCCTATCTGCTCTGGTGCCATGTCAGGCTCGCCGACCATCCGCTTAATGCGCAGAGGAGAAAACAAGGGAAGCCGGAGATCAACGGCATCGTTACCCAGCGGGCGGGCCGCTGGCGCCAGGTGGATTCATTTAGGGAGCGCTGGGGCATGCAGGGGCTTTCCATTTCCTCCGGTCTCATGTACTGGGGACTCGCCTCATTCGTCGGCATGGACTGGCAAAAGGTGCCGGACAGCCCGGATCCAGGCCATGATCTGGCCGAGCGGCTGCGGTTGGCCAAAAGCAGGGCAGAGGATTACGAATTCATCCACGTGCATTCCAAGGCCCCGGATGTTGCCGGCCACAGCAAGGATCCTTCTAATAAGGTGGCGGCAATTGAATCACTGGACCGGGGTCTGGGCAAGGTGATTGAAGAACTGCTGGCGGACGATATCGTTCTGGTTGTCACCGCTGATCACTCCACCCCCAGCTCCGGTCCGCTGGTGCATTCCGGGGAGCCGGTTCCTTTTACGGTGGTGGGGCGGGGTATCCGCCGGGATAATGTCTTTCTCTTTGATGAGATCTGCTGTGCCGGCGGGGCGCTGGGCATGCTGCAGGGGGCTGATCTGATGTATCTTGTGCTCAATTGGCTTGACCGGGCAAAACTGCAGGGGTTGATGGATACTCCCCGCAATCAGCCGTTCTGGCCAGGCATCCGCAGACCTTTCTTGCTCGACTAGCCAAGGCAAGGCATGGCAATTTGATGATGACGGGCAAACTTTATTCGGGATTAAAAACCTTGCCCTCAGGGCAAGGTTCAGGTTCAGAGGCTATGCCCTCTGAACGATTATCGGACCGCATACATCCGCATAAAACAGAGAGTGCATGATGCATAAAACCGGTGTGATTCATGGCCGCTTTCAGCTCCTGCATAATGACCATCTGAAATATTTGCTGGCCGGCAAAGAACGCTGCGAGCATCTGGTGGTCGGCATTACCAATCCGGACCCAACCCTGACCAAGGAGGATGCCGCTGATCCGGCGCGCAGCAGCAGGGAGTCCAATCCCTTCACCTATTTTGAACGATACTGCATGGTGCGGGACGCGCTGGCCGATGAGGGGCTGCGCGACGAGATCTCCATTGTGCCCTTTCCCATCAATTTCCCCGAGCTGTACCATTATTACCTGCCTATGCAGGCCACCTTCTTTCTGACCATTTACGACGAGTGGGGGGAAAAGAAGCTGCGGCTGTTCAAGGAACTGGGGTTGGCCACGGAGATCTTGTGGCGAAGGCCCCGCGCCGACAAAGGTCTTTCGGCCACGGAAATCAGGCAGAAGATGATGAATGGGGAGCCATGGGAGGATTTGGTCCCTCCTGCCGTGGCGAGGCTGGTGCAGAGGTTTGCGTTGCCCTGGCCAGCGACGCTGCCCCCCAAGCCATAAGGGTGGAGCAGCTTATTGACAAACAAGCTCTAAAAGAAAAGGTCCGCGGAGTTTGACTCCGCGGACCTTGGTTGCTGGTTTTATAAGGCGCCCTGAATTTACTTTTTCGCCTGCTTTTCCGCTAACATGCGGTCGCGCTCCGCCTTGAGCTCTTCATAGGTTCTGATCGCCTCCTCCTCTTTACTGCCCTGTTTATTTTTTATTTCAGCGGCCTTGGCCTTGATCTTCTCTTCCTTGATCTTGAGGTCCTGGGTGCCGAAAAGCGAGGATGCCAGGTATTTATAGGAGAAGCGCAGCAGGGCAATATCGTCTTGTTTGATTTTGTCCAGGGTCTCCTGGTCAATGTTGTAAATGTCGAGGAAGGAACTGTTGAAGATGAATTCCTTGAATTTATCCAGATCGGTGCTGACCATGAAGAATATTTTTTTTGCCTGCTCGCTGAGCGTTGCCTGAAAGCCGAATGACTTGCGGCGCATGACCAGTTCCAGCCATTCCCGGTTCATCTCATCGCACAGGTCAACCCCCTGATCGGCCCGCCATTCCCGGATCGTCCACGTTTTGTCCTCCTCGTGTCCCTTGCAGTGCGGTTCCTTGACCAGAAAAAAGAATTGCTCCGAATCAACCCCTTCCTGGCCTCCTTCATGGAAATTTGCCATGCCGACGGGATAATAGCGGCAGGCGGAAGGGCGTTCGGGATAAATGGTGCACCCTTCTTCGGTGACAAAGGGGCAGCGGCCGTTTTCATCGAGGTGGATTTTGACGCCGGGCATATCGGTTTTTTCGATGAAAATCGGGGTTGTAAATCTGAGCAGAAATTCAGAGGCCGGCAGGTTGAGATATTTTCTCAGGCGCAAAATGTCAAAGGGGGTGAGAATGATGTCGATGTTGCCGCAGCAGGCGGTGAAGCAGGCAACACCCGGATGGCAGCGGAATTTAATTTTGCTGTCCAGAGTGTATTTTTGGGGAAGCACGTTACTGGGATTTTTGTCGTAACCGAACAGGGCTTTTTCTTTCTCTGCCATCAGATTTCCTCATTATTTTTTATATGCCGGGTCGCAGTTGTTGATCGCTGTCGCGTTGCAGAACTTAATCATCACACGGAAGCTTGTCAAACCCAAAAAAAAAAAGGGGCAAAGTATGAAAAAAAGTGATTATTCCGGGAAACTTTTTTTCTTGACATTTACATGATGAAAATTTATAGATCATATGGTCAGAAAATGAGTGATTCCTCATTTTTTGTCAGAAGCACGATACATTAAGCGGAAATAAACTAAGGAAAAACGATTTCGCATTTTGTGGAATCAAACTATTCAACCCAATTGAGGAGGTAATTTAATGCCAAGCTATGTAGATCCTTCCAAATGTGATGGTTGCAAGGGTGGCGACAAAACAGCATGTATGTACATCTGCCCCAACGACCTGATGGTTCTCAACAAAGAGGAAATGCGGGCCTACAATCAGGAGCCTGATGCATGCTGGGAATGCTATTCATGTG